>JAXDOD010000192.1:0-22936 GCA_034669045.1 Alphaproteobacteria bacterium | reverse complement strand
TCGACCGCCGGCGAATTCGACCTGCTGGTGAAGTTCTACGTCGACGACGGCACCGACATCGGGCACTTCGTGAACGAGAAGGTGCAACTGATCCCCGGCATCCAGGACACCCGCACGATCATCACCTTCAAGGCGTTCTGACAGCGCGTGACCCCAAAAGTGGGTACCGGTTTTCGGATAAGGTCACGCGCAAAACAGAATCAGGCCCCCGTCGGCGGCCCTTCGGCGGCGCGCGCGCGCGCCCGTTCGAGCCCGAGCTGGCGCTCGCGCCAGATCACGAACAGGCCCGCGGCCGCGATGATGCCGGCGCCGATGAAGACCAGACTGCTCGGCACCTCGTTGAATACCAGGTAGCCCAGAAGCAGCGCCCACAGCATCGAGGTGTAGTCGAAAGGCGCGACCAGCGAGGCGGACACCAGCCGATAGCTTTCGGTCAGGAGGAGGTGCGCGAGGCCTCCGAATATTCCGATGGTGACGAGCGCGGCCAATTCGCCCCAGTTCGGCGTGACCCAGCCGAACGGCCAGGTGCAGAGACCCGCAAGCGCGCAGGTCAGCGAAAAATAGAGGACGATCGAGGATGTGGTCTCGCTCGTGGTGAGCGCGCGCGTCTGGATCGTCGATCCCGCGGAAAAGAACGCGCCCGCAAGCCCGAGCAGCGCCCCGACCGCGCCGGCCGTCGAGGCGGCGGTGCTTCCCAGGTCGAGCCGCGGCGCCAGCATGACGAGCACGCCGAGGAAGCCGGCGATCACCGCCGACCAGCGATAGACGCGCACCCGCTCCTTGAGGAAGATCGCCGACATGCCGACCGTGATCAGCGGCGAGGCGAAGGAGATCGCGGTCGCATCGACGACCGGGATGCGCGCGAGCGCCGAGAAGTTGCAGAACATGGCGCCGACCGCCGTGAGCCCGCGCCCGAGATGGCCCAACGGCCGGCCGATGCGGACCGCCGCTATCAGCTCGCCGCGCCAGGCATAGATGATGACGACCGGAACGACGGCGAAGGCCGAGCGGTAGAACACCACTTGGCCGACCGGATAGCGCTCGCCCAGGTAGCGCACCAGCACCGACATGACGGCGAACAGGAACGCCGACGCGATCTTGAGCAGGACGGCCTTGATCAGATTCGTGGAGGACCGGTCGGGCGGCATGGGCGGCGACTTGAGCACGCCGCGGCCGCGTCCGGAAGCCGCATGTCTGCATGGCGCCGCTGTCGCTCGACCCGCGAGCGGACTATGCTGCCGCCGACGAGGCCTCTTCAAGCGCACCATCGCAGGGGCTATCGTGGCATGGCTTAACGAGCGTCGGCGTTCGGAACCATCCAGTCCCGACGCCGGGCCACCAAGGGAGGACAAACGATGACGTCCATGATCATCCGCGGCGGATTCGCCGCATTGATGCTAGCCGCGCTTGTGGGTTCAGGCTCGATCGCCCGGGCCGAGACGGTGGCGTTCAAGGCCGCCATGAACGCCAAGGACGAGGTGCCGCCGAACGACAGCGCGGGCACCGGAACCGCGGAACTGAGCTACGATACCGCCACCAAGAGCCTGACCTGGACGGTGACGTTCACCGGACTGTCGGGTCCCGCCACCGCCGCGCATTTCCATGGCCCCGCCGAGGTCGGCAAGAATGCCGGCGTCGCCGTTCTGATCGGCAACACGGCATCGAACCTCGCCAGCCCCGCCAAGGGCACGGCGACCTTGAACGACGCCCAGGCGGGCGACCTCATGGGCGGCCGCTGGTATGTCAACGTCCACACCGCCGCCAAGCCGGGCGGGGAAATCCGCGGCCAAGTCACGAAATAAGCGCAAGCGGCTGAACGATCAGGCCCGCCGTGCCGCCAAGCACGGCGGGCCTTCTGTCTTGAGATCACCCTGTCTTGAGATCACATGGTGTGCAGCCGCTTCGCCTCCGCGATCGCGGCCCACACCCGCTGCGGCGTCGCCGGCATGTCCAGGTGGCGGATGCGGTGGGCGCGCCAAAGCGCGTCGAGGATGGCGTTCATCACGGCCGGGCAGGAGCCGATGGCGCCCGCCTCCCCTGCCCCCTTCACGCCCAGCGGATTGGTGCGGCAGGGCACGTTGCGGGTCTCGAAGGTGAAGGCGGGAATGTCGTCGGCCCGCGGCAGCGCGTAATCCATGAGGCTCGCGCTCAGAAGCTGGCCCGAGTCGGCATCGTAGACCGTGTTCTCCATCAGCGCCTGGCCGATGCCCTGGACGGCGCCGCCGTGCACCTGGCCGGCGAGCAGCAGCGGATTGAGCGTCACGCCGAAGTCGTCGACCACGACGTAGCTCAGGACCCGCGTGGCGCCGGTGTCGGGGTCGATCTCGACCTCGGCGACGTGGGTGCCGTTGGGATAGGTCGCGGCCGTGGGCGTGAAGGCGTCCTCGGTCGCGCGTTTGTTCTCGGCATCCGGGCGGCGGGCGAGATCGGCGAACGAGATCGCGCGGTCGGTGCCGGCGACGCGCACGGCGCCGTCGGCGAGTTCGAGATCGCCCGCTGCCGCTTCGAGCGCGTCGGCGGCGAGCGTCTTCAGGTTGTCGGCGAGCCTGGCCGCGGCGCCATCGACCGATGCGCCGCCGCATGGGATCGAGCTCGAGCCGCCGGTGCCGGTGCCGGTCGCGATCGCATCGGTGTCGCCCTGGACGACGCGCACCTGCGCGGGCGAAAGCGAAAGCCGCTCGGCGACGATCTGCGCGAACGCCGTGTGATGGCCCTGCCCGGTCGATTGCGTGCCGGTGAGCACGGTGACACCGCCGTCGTCGTCAAGCCGCAGATGCGCGGTGTCGGGGCCCTTGTTGCCGTGTCAAAACCGGTCAAGAAGGGCATGCACCGCGTTGTCTACTACCCCTACTGTCTGCTATGTCCTCACCAACCTCAAAGGGAGCGCACAACTTCAGTCGAAAGCCGAGCCAGATTTTGAATTCACACTGTTCATAATCCGCTGAACGAGGGGACAATGTCTGCGCCTCACTTAACAAAAGAGACTTGGTTCTTTGATGACTTCTTTGCACCGGCAACCAAAGCGGATGATCGGTTGGAGGACTGTAATGCGATCATGCAAGGTCGCAGCATCCTTGACGAAGCCAAGATTGATGGGCATCCATTCTTTCTTTATGCGACAAGTAGCAGAGAGTCATTGCGTGTGTGGGCTATGCAGGAATCCGTCGTTACAAATCATTTTTCACAAGTGTTGTTTGCAATGCTGGCGCTTATTAACAATGTGCATGTTCGCTCCATTCTTGTTCCTGTAGTATGGGATGAACACAGCTCGCTGCGAAACGGCGTGGCGTTTCGATCTCACCCCCAACTTCTCGCAAACCTTATTGCAGATCTCGGTATCGAAAAATCAAAAATCAAGCCGCTACCATTCACATTGCGATTCGCCGATCTGCTAACCGATTCCATTAGCTCACTATTGTATGCTCTGGGCGTGCTAGGCATAGGCAATGAGTCAATGTTGATCCCAGAGTATATTGCCGTCGAGAAAGCATTTGCAGCCCATTACCCTAAGAAATTGTACTCACCGTTCTTGCGAGCAAACATTGAAGAAGACAAAACCCATTCCAGACTTCTGGAGGTCGCCGCAGCTTGCCTCATTCGCAATCATGACGACGAAAATGAATATGTTCGAGGCGCTCATGAGGGGGTTAACGGACGCCTCCAGTATTATGACGCCCTCTTAAGCCATTGCCAGACTTGAATTCGCGGCCTGATGCAGTCGAACGAACCACACTTCAGGCCGTCGTGGGCTGCAATGTGCCCGAAGAAGCCGCAACGGAATATTCCGGATAAAGCTCCCTGGCGAGCTGTGCGTATTTTTTGATCAATTCAAGTTGCAGGCGCTCGAGCTGGCCATCGGGCTTACGAGCTGCTCGCTTCAATTTTGCAATGTCCTCAGTGTCTAAGATACGATTTCCACGCACAACGATTTCTTTGTCAAGTTGCGGATCAAAAAATTTTCCTGTCGAGCGCAATGGGTAGGGCTTATTTGAGGAAAAGACATAATCTCCCAAACCAGTACCGTGCACGAATCGATCAAATTCAGACCGACGATCATATGCATATTCGAGTTTAAAATCTCTGTCTGCGTAGCTTGCAAAGGTGGTTGTAAATGTTCCAATCCTTCGCAAGTCCTTGTTAAAAATTGTACCTTCAAGGGAGTACCTGCCGTCTGCAAGAACGAATTCAATCAGACTATATTCGCGAACTTGACGACCGGACGTGTGCGTCTCAGAGGGTTCCAGCACGACATCAAACCAAAATCCCTCGACATGGTGTCGACCAAAGATCCATTTTCGGAGCCAAGCCCAGTTGTCTAGAAGATATATTGATGCGGTTTCAGAAAATCTCAGCATGACCAGAGCCACCGAGAAGACTGCAAATGTTGCCGCACTAGCTTCGAATTGCAAATTCTTTAGATGGGCAATCATGCCACTGCCGATGATTGCGATGGCTGACGTGACGCCGGCTTGAAGCCAAGCAACAATTTTCCGATATCGCGGTTCCATATTTTGCCAATGCGTGCATTCGGCAATTTTCTCGACGCAAGCTAGCAGCCATAGCGTGTAAAAACAAGAACGGCCCATCTAAGTCCCAGATGAAAAAGAATTTCGGCGTGAAGCGGAGCACCGTGACGCCGATCATGCTGGAGAGCACCGCGTGCCGAGCGCCTGGCACGCACACCGCCGGCACCACGCCGAAGACGAAGGCGAGCAACGTCATCACGATAGCCTCCGACGTGGCGCACCTGGTCGCGCGCGAGGATCGGATAGGGCGGAACGTCGATCCTGGTGTCGGGCACCTCGCCCTGACAGGGCAGATGGCCGAGATCCGCGGTGTCCGCGCCGGTCAGGACCAGCGCGACGCCGGGCATCGCCCGCACGTCGGCGACGTCTTCAATGCGGAAGCGTGCATGCGCATGAGGCGAGCGCAGCACGACCGCCTGGAACGCGCCCGCCGGCGCGTGATCGGCCACATAGCGCCCCTCGCCGCGCAGGAGCGCGTCGTCCTCCTTGCGGGTCACGGCCTGGCCGATGCCGAATTTGGACGGGGGCATGCGATGCCTTCCAACGGATTCGGGGATCAATCCAGGGCGCTGACCCCTACCAGGACGTTACCCCATAATTGAGGCATGAAGCGCGCGCCAATCTTCACGTCCGGGAGCGGGGGCGTTCCTGGATTTTCGGCGGTCTCCGCCAGACGCCTGCGCGTGCCAATCGCCGCTAGACGCCTGCGCATGCCGCTAGACGCCTGCGCATAATGAGCGCAACCATATTCACATCAGGACGTTGTAGTGCGGACCCCGATAGCCAGGAGACCAAGATGGGACTTATGGACGTGCTGCGAGGCATGAATAACGGCCCGAGAGGGCAGGCCACGCCCTCCGGTCAGAGCGGCAGCGGCATGTCCCCCCTGACCATGGGGCTGCTCGCGCTCCTCGCCTATAAAGCCTTCAAGGCCGGCGGCCCCTTGGGCAACGTCTTCGGCCAGAATGCTCCCGCGCGCCCGGCCGGCCCCAATACGACCTCCCGGAATGAAGCTGTCCCGAGCGGAGCCGCACACGATACCGGGGGCCTCATGGACTGGCTGCGCGGCAGCATGGGCGGCGCCGCGGCGGGTGCCGCAAGCGGCGCCATCGTCAGCGGCGGACTGGGCGAACTGGTCAAACGCTTTCAGCAGAACGGCTATGGCGAGGTGGCCGATTCCTGGATCAAGACCGGGCCCAACAAGGCCATCTCTCCGGGCGAGCTTGAGAAGGCGGCCGGAGTGGAGACGCTCGACGCGCTGGCCCGGGAGAGCGGCGTGCCGCGCGAAAAACTGGTCGCGGACCTGAGCGAGGAACTGCCCGACAGCGTCGACAACCTCACGCCCGAGGGCCGCATTCCCGACCAGGAAGAAGACGAGGGCGAGGACGAAAAGACAAACGACCGCGCGTGAGTGATGGCGACACGTTTGGCGCGGACAGGAAAGGGAGACAAGCCGTGCACATCCTCTGGATCATCCTGATCGGCTTCGTGGCCGGAATGATTGCTCGTTGGCTCGCCCCCGGTCCGAACAAACCGGCCGGATTCATTCTCACGACCGCGCTGGGCATCGGTGGCGCCTTTCTCGCCACCTTCATCGGTCAGACCATCGGGTGGTACCGCCTGGATCAGGGCGCTGGCTTGATCGGCGCGACGGTCGGTGCCGTGCTGGTCCTGTTCATCTGGAACCGCCTGGTGGCCAATCGGACCATCAGCGATCCAAGCGCTCAATAGCGGCACGCGTCGCGCGGGCGGCTGCCTCGAACCGCAGGGCGCAACAAGCCAAGCGCCTTACGCGTGCGTAGGGCGCAATAAGCAAGCGCATTGCGCCTGCTTAGGGCGCAACAAGCCAAGCGCATTGCGCCTGCGGTTAGGCGTCCACGATCGGCCTGCGGTCGCGGCTTGCCTTAAGGCGGCGCAATAAAGCGATTGCGCCCTACCGCCTGAACTCACGGATTGCGGCAGGCTGAGACCGTGACCGGCCGTACGCCACCGGCTTCGGCCGTGACGACGATCGTGCGCCAACCGCATCGGCGGCCCGCCCCCTCGCCGTCCCGGAACGAGGGCGTATCGGCAACGGTCTGCACGACGGCGTCCTGATCGGCGCTCCCGATGAGGTCGCCGGAATAATCAGGCGAGCCGTAATAGACGCCGATGCCGTCGCGCGGGAGGTTGGGCCCAAAGGCGCGGTGGAATCGCCGCACCCGGTTTCGGCGCAGCAGTTTGAGGTTGGCCACGGCTGGGCCCCTCGCAACAGGCACATGCCCGTGGTGGGCACGGACGGTACGCCGCAAGCCGGGCAGGACCGCACCGGCGGGCACCAGCCCGCGTCCCCGCATCAAGCCACCGCCCCCCACCCTGGCGGAGGCCTCGACCGGCACCAGCACCGAGGCGATACAGCACACGGCACAGGCGCTCGCGAGAAGACTCCGAAACATCATCGCACTGACTCTCCAGACCGCCGGAGCCGCATCGGGGACGATCCTACCCGACGGTCGGCGGTCCCGCCACCGAAGCGTCAACCATGACCGGCGGGATGAGACTGCGGCCCTCGCCGGCGGATGTGCCTCATTCCCACGCGGCGAGCGCTGCGAATGACGGCGGGCTGCGCTGCGCTATTCCGCCGGGGCGGGCGGCGCCGCCGGTTCCGGGTGACGCCGGCTGGTGCGTTCGGCGACCCAGCGGCTGATGACGTAGAACGCCGGCGTGAAGATCAGGCCGAACACCGTGACGCCGATCATGCCGGAGAACACCGCCGTGCCCAGCGTCTGGCGCAACTCCGCCCCCGCACCCACGGCCCAGACCAGCGGCACCACGCCGAAGATGAAGGCGAGCGAGGTCATCAGGATCGGGCGCAGCCGCAGCCGCGCCGCCTCGACCGCCGCCGACCACCGGTCGCGCCCGCGGTCCTCGAGCTGCCTGGCGAACTCGACGATCAGGATCGCGTTCTTGGCCGCCAGCGCGATCAGCACCACGAAGCCGACCTGGGTGAGGATATTGTTGTCCTGGCCGCGCAGCACCACGCCGACGATGGAGGCCACGAGGCACATCGGCACGATCATGATCACCGCCACCGGCAGCGTGAGGCTCTCATACTGAGCCGCCAGCACCAGGAACACGAACACCACGGCGAGCCCGAAGGCGAACATCGCGGTATTGCCGGCGCGGAGCTGCTGGTAGGCGAGCGTCGTCCACTCGTAGCTAAAGCCATCGGGCAAGGTCTGCGCGGCAATCCTCTCCATGATGGTGATCGCCTGGCCGAGCGAGTAACCGGGCGCGCTCGCGCCGTCGAGCTCGGCCGAGGGATAGAGATTGTAGCGCGGGACGCGGTAAGGACCGGTGATGTCGGTCACGGTCGTGAAGGACGCGAGCGGGACCGTATTGCCGCTCGAATTGCGCACCCGGATGTTGAGGACATCCCGGGGCTCGAGCCGGTGGCTGCTGTCGGCCTGCGCGGTCACGCGGTAGGTGCGGCCGAACAGATTGAAATCATTGACGTAGGCGGAGCCCACATAGATCTGCAGGGCGGCGAAGACATCGGGCGTGTTGATGCCGAGCAACTGCGCCTTGGTGCGGTCGATATCGAGATAGAGCTGCGGGGTCGAGGTCTCGAAGAACGAGAACACCTGGGTGACGCCGGTGGTCTCGGCCGCGCGTCCCATCATGGCGGTCACCGCGCCCTGCAGCGCCTGGGTGCCGCGGCCGGCGCGGTCCTCGATGATCATGCGGAACCCGCCCGCATTGCCGATGCCCTGCACCGGCGGCGGCGCGACCACGAAGATCAGGGCTTCCTGGATGTCAGCGAGCCGCTTGAACAGTTCGCCCGTGACGGCGCCGGCCGATTTGGCGGGATCGCGCGCGCGCTCGTCGAACGGATCGAGCACCACGAAGATCGCGCCGGAGTTCGGCGCGTTGGTGAACGTCGCACCGGAGAACCCGACGAAATTCACCGCGTGCGCAATGCCCGGCGTCGCGAGCGCGATGTCGACGGCGCGGCGGTTGACCTCGTCGGTGCGCGCCAGCGCCGAGCCCGGCGGGAGCTGCGTCACGATGATCAGGTAGCCGCGGTCGACCGCGGGGATGAAACCCACCGGCGTCTTGCGGAACTCGTTGAGGCCGAACGCGAGGATCCCCGCGTAGACGAGGACCATGAGCACGGCGAAGCGCACCACGCGCGCCGCGAGCCATCCGTAGCCGTTGGCCAGGGCCTCGAAACCCCGGTTGAAGCCGCCGAAGAACATCCAGATCGGACGCTCCCAGGCCCTGGGCGGGCGATTCTGGTGCGGCTTGAGCAGGAGCGCCGCCAGCGCCGGCGACAGCGTCAGCGACACGATCAGCGAGATGACGGTGGCGCCCGCGATCGTGAGCGCGAATTGCCGGTAGAACTGGCCGGAAATCCCGGTGATGAAGGCCGACGGGATGAATACGGCGCACAAGACGAGCGCGATCGCGATCAGCGCCGAGCCGACCTCGTCCATGCTCTTGATGGCGGCCTCGCGCGGCGCAAGTCCGGCCTCGATGTTGCGCTCGACGTTCTCCACCACGACGATCGCATCGTCTACGACGATGCCGACCGCGAGCACGAGCCCGAAAAGCGTGAGATTGTTGAGGGTGAACCCGAATATCGCCATGAAGAAGAACGTCCCCACCAACGATACCGGGATGGCGACGAGCGGAATGATGGCGGCGCGCCAGGTCTGCAGGAACAGGATGATCACCAGGACGACGAGCAGAATGGCCTCGCCGATGGTCTTCTCGACCTCCTGGACCGACTGCTCGATGAACTGGGTCGGGTCATAGACGATGGCGTACTTGATCCCGGACGGAAACCGCTCGGAAATCTGCGCCATTGTCTTGCGGATGACATTGGCGGTGGCCAGCGCGTTGGATCCGGGACGCTGAAAGATCGCGAGCGCCACAGCCGGATCGCGGTCGAGATAGGAATTGGTGGAATAGTCCAGCGCGGCGAGCTCGATCTTCGCCACGTCCTTGACCCGCACCACGGCCGTGGGGGTCTGCTTGATGGTGATATTGCCGAATTCCTCCACGTTCGCGAGACGCCCGAGCGTTTTTACCGCAATCTGGAAGGCGCCCGGCTGGTCCACCGGCGGCTGGTTCAGCACGCCGGAGGCGACCTGCACGTTCTGACCTTGCAGCGCGAGCGTCACGTCGGCCGCCGTCAGCCCCAGCGACTGCAAGCGATCCGGGTCGAGCCACACCCGCATCGAGTAGTCGCGGCCGCCGAACACGGTAAGCGAGCCCACGCCGTCGATGCGCGTGAGCGGATCCTTCACCTCCAGGGTCGCGAAGTTCGAAATAAACAGCGTGTCCCGGCTGTTGTCCGGGGAGAACAAGTGCACGACCATCATCAGGTCGGGCGAGCTCTTGGTGACCGTGACGCCAATGTTGCGCACGTCGGCGGGAAGCCGCGGCTGCGCAATGCCGACGCGGTTCTGCACCTGCACCTGGGCGATGTCGAGATTGGTGCCGATGTCGAAGGTGACTGCGATGGCAAAGCGGCCATCCGCAGTCGCGTTCGAGGACACATAGAGCATGTTCTCGACGCCGTTGATCTGCTCCTCGATCGGAGCCACCACGGTCGAGGCGACCACGTCCGCGCTGGCGCCGGGATATTGGCCCGAGACGTTGATGATCGGCGGCGCGATTTCCGGATACTGTGCGATCGGCAGGCGCGCGAATGCGACCGCGCCCAGGATCACGAACACGATCGAAAGCACGCTGGCAAAGATCGGCCGATCGATGAAAAAATGTGAGATGCGCATTTGCCGGCTTTCTCAGTCCGTCTTGGCCTGAGAGGTCTTTGGCTGCGGAGTTGCGCCGCCCTCCTGCGGCGTGACCTTGGCGCCTGGACGCGCGCGCATCAGGCCGTCGACGATGACGCGATCATCGACCGTCAGACCGGATTTGATGACGCGCATGCCTTCGACGACCTGTCCAAGCGTCACGTATTTCTGCACCGCCGTGTTGTCGGCATCGACCACGAGCACGTATTTGCGCGCCTGTTCGCTGGCGATCGCAGCGTCCGGCACCAGCAGCGCCGTATAGGCGGGCGAGCCGGGCACGCGCACGCGCGCGAACATGCCGGGCGTAAACAGGCCGTCGGAGTTGGAGAATACGGCGCGGCCCCGGATGGTGCCCGACGCGCGGTCGATCACGTTGTCGACGAAGTCCATGTAGCCGCGGTGTGCGAAGTCGGGCTCGTCGATGAGCTTGAGCGCGACGATGACGCTCCCTTCGCGCCCGGTCATCTCCTTGCCGCTCGAGGAGGCGCGCTCGTAACGGATATAGGACGCCTCGTCGAAGGTGAACTCCAGGCGGATCGGGTCACGCGACACGATCGAGGCGAGCAGCGTGGTGTTTCCGCCGGTCCCGCCGGTGACCAGGTTGCCGGGCGTCACCCGCCGGTCGCCGATGCGGCCCGTGACGGGAGCTCGAAGCTCGGTGAATTCCAAGTCGAGTTCGGCCTGCCGGACCATTGCTTCATTGGCCGCGACCGAGGCCTGCGCATTGCGATAAGCCTGCGCGCGCTGCTCGGCGACCTGCTCGCTGATCGTCTTGTCGCGCAGGAGCTTCTGGGCGCGCTCGTTGTCGGCCTCGGTGAAAATGAGGTTGGATTTTGACTGCGCGAGATTGGCGTTGGCCTGCGCCAGCGCGTTCTGGAACGGACGCTTGTCGATCGTGAACAACAGATCGCCCTGTTTGACGATCTGGCCGTCGTTGAAATGCACGTTCTCCAGGTACCCGGACACCCGCCCCCGCACCTCGACCATGTCGACCGCCACGAAGCGGCCGACATATTCATCCTGATCGACGATGCTGCGCTGGATTGGCTTGGCAACGGTCACCGTAGGAGGCGGCGGTGCGGCGCTCTGCTGCTTGCTGTCGCCGCAGCCGGCCAGCGCCAACAGCATGAGGAGGGCGAGCGGCGAGGGTCGGATCGAGCTTGGCATGGGATGCCTTTCAACGGGAGGTGGGTCCGATATACCGGAAATGCTCGCCTTGAAGTTACGGCTCGCGGGCTTGTGAACGGCGCCCTTGCCCTTTTCCTGCGGATTCGCGACCCCATATCTGTGGTCACGCCCCGCAGACTACAACCCGTGAGCGCGCGCGGCCCGGCCCTGCCGGCTTCGCGGGGGCACGCGTGCGCATGGATTCATCTTATGCTCGATGATGTTGCAGCCATAATCGACGATTCGCCGGTTCCGGCCGGTGACCAGGCCCTGCTTGACGCCTATTCCCGCGCCGTCGTCGACGTGGTGGATCGGGTCGGGCCGGCCGTGGTGCGTCTCGACGTGAAGGCATCCGGCGACCGCCGCCACGGCGGCACCGGCTCCGGCGTGATCGTCGCGCCCGACGGCCTGGTGCTCACCAACAGCCACGTGGTGGGCGGGGCTTCCCGCGTGAACGTCACCACCGTTGACGGCCGCAGTCTGGGCGCGCGCGTGGTCGGCGACGATCCCGATACCGATCTCGCGCTCGTGCGCGTCGACAGCCCAGCGACACTCCCTGCCGCTGCGCTCGGCGATTCCAAGCGCCTCAAGCGCGGACAGCTCGTCATCGCCATCGGCAACCCGCTCGGCTTCGAGTCGACGGTCACCACCGGAGTCATATCCGCGCTCGGCCGTTCGCTGCGCGCGCGCTCGGGCCGCCTGATCGACGACGTGATCCAGACCGATGCTGCGCTCAATCCGGGCAATTCCGGCGGCCCGCTGGTGTCCTCCCGCGGCGAGGTCATCGGGATCAACACCGCGGTGATCATGGGGGCGCAAGGGATCTGCTTCGCGGTCGCCTCCAACACCGCGAATTTCGTGCTCGGCGAACTCGTACGCCACGCGCGGGTGCGGCGCGCCTATATCGGCGTGTCCGCGCAGCAGATGACGATCCCGCGCCGGCTGCGCCATGCCGCCGGCCTGACGCAGGACAGCGGCGTGATGGTCGCCGCCATCGAGCCGGGCAGTCCCGCCGCAGCCGCCGGTCTCGTGGCCGGCGACATCATTGTGACGCTCGACGGCGTTGCGGTCACCGGTGCCGATGACCTGATCCGGCTGCTGGTGAGCGACAAGATCGGGCGTTCGGTTGCGCTTGATGCGCTGCGCAAAGGCGAACGCCAGCACCTGGACGTCGTGCCGTCCGAGCGCAAATCTCGCAGCGCTCCGTAGCGCGCACGATCCGACGATTTCTGCCAGCGAGCAAAAGTTCGCCGTCTCGAATCCCCTAACCGGCTGGCGGGCGCGGGCCCGCCATTGCCTTGCGGCGGAACAAGAGCCATTCGCGGCCGAACAGCGCCGCCAGCAGGCCGCCATAGACGGCAGCGCCCGTGGCGGCGAGGATCGCCAGCGCCGTTTCGTCGCGCAGCGATGTCCACCCCGACACCAGCGCCGCGACCGGGCGCTGCGCGAGCCAAAGCGCGAGCGCCATGACCAGGCCCGCAAGCGCCAGCCTGCCCGCCGCGTGGATCAGCCGCTGATCGATGGCAAGCAGCCCGGCCCGGCGCGCGAGCCAGACGAGCAGCAGGAAATTCACCCACGCCCCGGCCGAGGTCGCAAACGCAAGTCCGACTTGCGCGAGCGGGCCCATCAGCACGATCTTGAGCGCGACATTGACCGCGACCGCGACCGCAAGCGCTTTGACCGGCGTCATGGTGTCGCCGCGTGAGAGGAACGTCACCGTGACGCTGCGCATGAGGACGAACGGCAGCAGCCCGATGCCATAAGCCGTGAGCGTTGCGGCGGCGGCGGCGGCGTCCGCCGCGGTGAAGGCGCCGCGCATGAACAGCGCGCGCATGATCAGGTCGGGCACGATCAGGAAAGCGACCAGGCACGGGACCGATAAAAGCAAGGTGAGCTCGACCGCGCGGTTCTGCGCATGCCGCGCGCCGGTCTCGTCGCCGGCCGCGATGCGGCTCGCCATTTCGGGCAGCAGCACGGTACCGGCCGCGATACCGATGACGCCGATCGGCAACTGGTTGAGGCGGTCGGCATAATAGAGCGCCGACAGCGCGCCGGTCGCCAGAAAGCTCGCGATGATGGTGTCGGCGAACAGCGCGATCTGCGTTCCCGCGGAGCCCAGCGTTGCCGGGCCGAAGCGCTTGAGGAAAAGCGTCAGCTCCTGGTCGAACCGGGGACGGCGCAACGCCGGCAGCACGCCCTGGCGGCGCGCATCGGCGGCGACGACTATCGCCTCAAGGCAGCCGGCGACAAGCACGCCCCAGGCCGCCGCGTGGCCCGCGGTCGGAAAGTAGATGTAGAAGGCGAGCGCCGCCATCATCGACAGGTTGAGCAGGATCGGCGCGGCGGCGGCGATGGCGAAACGGCCGAGCGCGTTGAGGATGCCACCGTAGAGCGTCACGAGTGAAACGAGCAGGAGATAGGGGAACGTGATACGCGTGAGCTCGACCGCAAGCGCGAACTGGCCCGGGTCGGCGACGAAGCCCGGCGCCAACAGCGCGATCACGCCGGGGGTGAAGACGAGCGCCGCCATGAGCAGAATGATCTGGCTTGCAAAGAGCAGCGTGAAGATCTGATCGGCAAATAGCTTTGCCGGATCGGCCCCGCCCTGCTGGCGGATGCGCGCATAGGCCGGCACGAAGGCGGCATTGAAAGCGCCTTCGGCAAAGATCGCGCGGAAATGATTGGGTAGCCGCAGCGCGACGAAAAAAGCGTCGGCGACCGGTCCCGCGCCCAGCACCGCGGCAAGAACGATGTCGCGGGCAAAGCCGGTCATGCGGGACAGAAGCGTGAAGCCGCCGACGGTGGCGATGCGTCCGATCATCGGCCGCGCTCACGGGTGTTCATGGCTCATGCACCGCATCGGCTTCACGCGGCCCGACTCATCGAGTGAGTAACACACCGGGCAATGGCAGGCATTGTTGCCGTTCAAACGAGACCGCCACTGGGCCATCGGTTCGGCTCGATTGACTATGACACGACCGCCTGTCCTGCGCCGCCCCATGCTCCAGCGCAGGATCAGGCTTTCCGATGCGGCGCTCACGCCCCGAGCGCGCGCCGAACTGCCTCGACGATCCGCTCCTGCGTCGGCTCGTCGAGATAGGCGTGCATCGGCAGGCTGATCACCTCGGCGGCGAGTCGATCGGTCACCGGCAGGCCGCCGTCGGCCACCGGGAACGCTTTGTAGGCAGCCTGGCGATGCACCGGCTTGGCATAGTAGACCGCCGTCGGGATGCCCTGCATCTTCAGGTCGGCCGCAAGGCCGTCGCGCCGGCCGGCCGCAAGCCTGATCGTATACTGCGCCCAGACCGAGGTCGCGAGCGTGCTCACGCGCGGAACCGTGGCGACGTCGGCGAGCCGCGCCGAATAGCGCCGCGCGATGGCCTCGCGCGCGGCGATCTCCTCGGGGAAGATCTTGAGCTTCTCGAGCAGCACCGCTGCCTGGATGGTGTCGAAGCGCCCGTTCAGTCCGATGCGCACGCAGTCGTATTTGTCGACGCCTTCCCCATGCACGCGCAGGCTGCGCATGACCTGGGCGAGATCGTCGTCGTCGGTCATCACCGCACCGCCGTCGCCGTAGACGCCAAGTGGTTTTGCCGGGAAGAAGCTCGTCGCGGTCGCGTCGCATAGCGTGCCGATGCGACGGTTGCGGTAGGTCGCACCGAAAGCCTGCGCGGCATCGTCGAGCACGAACAGGTTCTCCGCGGCGGCGAGAGCGGAAATGGCGGCATGGTCGGCGGGCTGGCCGAACAGGTCGACCGGCATGACGGCCTTTGGTCTCAAGCCCCGTTTGCGCGCGGTCGCGATCGCCCGCTCGATTCCTTGCGGGTCGAGGTTGAACGTCGCCTCGTCGACGTCGCCGAAGACCGGCGTCGCGCCGAGGAGCGCCACCACCTCGGCGCTGGCACAGAACGTGAAGGACGGACAGACCACCGCGTCGCCAGGCCCGATGCCTTTCGCCATCAGCGGCAGCAGCAATGCGTCGGTTCCGCTCGCGCAGGTGATCGCGTGGCGGGCGCCGCAGAAGGCGGCGAGCTCGGCTTCCGCAGCCCGCACCTCCGGCCCCAGGATGAACTGGCAATGATCGACCACGCGCGCGATCGCGTCGTCGACGGCCGGCCCCAGCCGGCGCCGCTGGGCGGCGACGTCGATGAACGGGATGGGCGTGGAATCGAGACGCGCAGGCTTGTTCATCGTGGCTACAAGATCGACCGGAGGGCGCGCGGAGGTCAGCCGGTCAGCCGGCGCGGGCCCGCACGGCGCGGCGCGGCGGCCGGCACCGCCTTGTTCTGCAGGCAGCGGATCGCGATTTCAAGCCCGGCCACGCCTTCCTCGCCGGTGACCGCCGGCGGTTTTCCGGTGCGCACCGCGCTCACGAAAGCCTGCAGCTCAGCGCGCAACGGCTCGGCATGGCCGACCGAGAGGTGCCGCATGGAATAGCTGCCGTCGGGCTGGAAGCCGAAACATTCGGTGACCTGGCGGGTGAGCAGATCGCCCATGACGTACTTGTTGCGGGTCGCCACGGTGACGCTGCGCGCCTTGAAGGGCGTGATCCAATTGGTGTTGATGTGCGCGAGCACGCCCGACGCGGTGCGGAACTGCAGCAGCGCGATGTCCTCGCGCTCGGCGATTGCGCTCGAAAGCTGCGGCTGCACCTCGACAATCTCGGAATCGGTGAACCAACGGATCAGGTCTATGTCGTGCACGGCGAGATCGATCACGACGCCGACGTTCGACATGCGGGGCGGGAACGGCCCCACCCGGGTGATCGCGATCGAGAGGATGTCCTCCTGGCGGATGGCGTCCTTGATCGCCTCGACCGCCGGATTGAATCGCTCCACATGACCGACCATCAGGGTGAGCTTGGCATCTGCCGCCGCGGCGATGATGGCACGCCCCTCCTCCACCGAGGAGGCGATCGGCTTTTCCACCATCACGTGGATGCCCCGCTCCATGCAGGTGAGGGCCAGATCGCGGTGGAGATGGGTTGGCGCCGCGATGGTGACCGCGTCGACCCCGACCGCCAGCAGGTGCCCGACGTCGGCGAACCCGGCGCAGCCGAGCGCACCCGCCACGAAGTCCCGTTGCTTGCGGTCAGGATCAGCAATGCCGACGAGCTTGACCCCCGGCAGGTCCGCGAACACCCGCGCATGGTTGCTGCCCATGACGCCGACGCCCACCACCCCCACGCGCAACAGTCCGTCCGCGCCGTGTTTCGCGGATTGCACCATGATCACTCAAGTTTCCCGTGACGTCGCCTTGGCCCGCTTCATCCCTGTCCTAGCACGCTGTAAGGCGGCTGGCGACCCAATCCGGTCTGCTGAAAAAAACCCATATTTTATCAATACCTTGCACGAGAGGCCGGGTTCCCCTAGGCGGTTCGGGCGGGGCCGCGAAAGCGCCGGCCGCGTGCTTGTCTCGCGGCCGGCGCTGGTCCAATCTGCGGCCCGTTTTTCTGGACGAGTCGATGGTATCACTGTCAGAATCCACGAGCCGGCCGCGGGTCGTGCCCGGCTTCGGCTTGGCAGTCGCGATCCTTGCCGCGCTGACCCTGGTGCGCCTGATCGGGCTCAAGTTTTCCGTGGTCGATCTGTTCTTCGACGAGGCGCAATACTGGGCCTGGTCGCGGGAACCCGCATTCGGGTATTTCTCCAAACCCCCGATGCTGGCCTGGATCATTGCGCTCGCAGAACGGGTCTGCGGCAGTTCCGAAGCCTGCGTGCGGGCGCCGGCGCCCGTCCTTTATTTCGGCACCAGTGTACTGGTCTACGCGCTGGCGCGGCAGCTCTATGGCGTGCAGGTGGCCTTCTATGCGGCGCTGTCGCTCGGGCTTGCGACCGGGGCGGTGTTCTCCGCGCGAATCATTTCGACCGACGTGCCGCTGCTGTTCTTTTGGGCGCTGGCGCTGCTCGCCTATGTGAAGCTTTGGGCCGGCGAGGACCCGCGCTGGGCCATCGTGCTCGGCATCGCGCTCGGACTAGGCCTCATGGCCAAGTATGCCATGATCTACTTCATTCTCGGCATCGCCCTTGTGACCTCGTTCGATGCGGATGCCCGCCGCCTAGTACGCGGCCGGTCTTTGTGGGTGGCGCTGGCGATCGCCGCGGTGGTGGTCACGCCGAACGTCCTGTGGAACCTTGAAAACGGGCTCGCCACCTTCAGGCACACCGGCGACAACATCCAGGGCAGCGGAATCACGCTCAGCGCGTTCAACGGGCTCGAATTCATCGGCGCCCAGTTCATCGTGTTCGGACCTGTGGTGTTTGCCGTGCTCGCCTACGCGATTTTTCGAATCGCCTCGCCGGACATGAGCCGGGCGGACCGCCTGATGCTCGCGTTTGCGATTCCTCCGCTCGCGCTGGTGACGAGCCTGGGTTTTGTCACGCGTGCGCTCGCGAATTGGGCGGCAACCGCCTTCATTTCAGGCACGGTGATCGCCGTTGCGATCCTGGTGCGCCGCGGCGCCTGGAAATGGCTGGCGGCAAGCCTCGGCATCGGGCTCGCGGCGCAGGGGATTTTTCTGGCCGGAGACGCCCTTGCGACGCGGCTCCACGTGTCGTGGTTGGCCAATGGAGATATCTATCGCCGGACGATGGGCTGGCGTTCGCTTGGCGAGCAGGCCGGCGCCCTCGCCCGCCGGGTCGGCGCCCACACAATCGTCAGCGACACACGGGAGGACCAGGCATCGCTGGTCTATTACTGGCGCGACCAGCCGGAGCAGGTCCTGGCCTGGCGTCGGGGACGCCTGCCGGACCATCACTTCGACCTCACGCGCGCTCTGACCGATCAGGCACCGCAGCCGATTCTGTTCGTGAGCCGCTGCGGCGCGGCCGCGCGGCTCGCCGCGCAATTCGCCAGCGTGGAACCTGTCGGCAGCTTCGAGACGCGCAGCGGGCCGACCTCGTCACGCACCTATTTTGCTTTCAAGCTCGACGGCCGTCGCGGTCCGATCCAGCCGATCGGGGGGTGCTAACCGCAAACGACTGCGGCCGGCGCAGCATCATCCCATGCTCGTGAGGTTGCGGATGCGGCCGCGTGGCGATTGTTTACGCGCAAGTGAACGCACATTCATGTCGCACGATGGGAAATCGCGCTGTGACGGCGGCGCCACACTTGCTCACGCGGCGCATGGACGCATTTCGCCGCCATGAACCTGTCTTAGTGGTCTCTTAACGAGTTACGACGTGCCGCACTGCACTTCTTCGGTTGCCGATCTGCCATATTGAAGCTAGCCTGAATCGCAGCACGAGGCCTAAATATCCGAAGCCTAAATATCCGAAGATCGAGACAGGCAACTGACGCACGAGGGCGATCGCCGTGCGATGTGTCGCACTGCAGTTGAGGTAAGGGAGAGTACCATTAGCCGGTTGGAAGAAAATGTTGTTGGTCGCAGAGGTGCGCTCTCCGTTCTTTTGGCCCTGCTCCAGTCGCTTCGAATTTATCAATGGGCGAAAAACCTGCTTATTTTCGTTCCGCTGGTGCTCGCCGGCAGGAGCGGAAGCATAGAGGCATGGACATCGTGCCTCCTCGGCTTCATCGCACTCGGGGTCCTCGCATCCTCGACGTATCTTGCCAACGATATCTGGGATCTTCCGCACGACCGCCGGCACTGGTCGAAATGCGAACGTCCGCTGGCGCGCGGCGATCTGCCGATCGCGTTGGCGCGCGCGGTCGTGCCGCTCGGCGTGGTGCTCAGCCTGGCGCTCGCGCTCGCCATCGATCGCGGCACCATCTGGACACTGCTTGTGTATGTGGCCCTGACGCTCGCCTATTCGCTGCGACTCAAGCGGGTGCCGATCCTCGACGTATTCCTGCTGGCCGTCCTGTTCACGCTGCGGCTGGTGTACGGGATCCAGCTTGCCGACGTCCCGGCCTCGCCCTGGCTCCTGGTGTTCTCGATGTCCCTGTTCCTGTCCTTGTCGCTGGCAAAGCGCCAGACCGAGGTGGGGCGCAATGGGGCGCTTGGCCGCGATGGAGTCGACGGCCGCGGCTATATCGCCAAGGACGCTCCGTTGCTGTTCGGGATGGGATTGGCGACCGCCGCCGGCGCCGTCCTGATCATGGTCCTCTATCTCATCCACGAGGCCTTCGCCACGAACTTCTACCACCGGCCGCTGATCCTCTGGTGCCTGCCGGCCATTCTGTTCCTCTGGCTCGGCCGCATCTGGCTCCTGGTTGGCCGTGACGCCGTCGACGACGACCCGCTGTGGTTCGCGCTCAGAGACAACGTCAGCCTGATCCTGGGCACCGCGATGGCGCTCGCATTTCTCGCGGCCTGGAAGTTTTAGCCGGGATTGTTCGCGCCGCGTTTCATCCAGCTCGCCCCGCGCCGGCGAGGAAATCGGCGTAAGCCGCCGCAAGTCCCTCGCGCAGCGTGGTCTTCGACCGCCAGCCGAGCGCGGTAAGTTTGGAGACGTCGAGCATCTTCTTCGGCATGCCGTCGGGCTGCCTGGTATCGAACACGAGCTCGCCGCGATAGCCGACCACCTCGCGCACAAGCTCGGCGAAATCGCGGATGCGGATCTCCTGTCCGGTCCCGATGTTCAGGAAATCGACACCGGAATAGTGCTTCATCACGAAAACGCAGGCTTCGGCGAGGTCCTCCGAGAACAGGAACTCACGCGTGGGCGTGCCCGTGCCCCATACGGTCACGGTCGGTTCGCCAGCCTCCTTCGCCTCATGGAAACGACGGATCAGCGCTGCCGGGACGTGGCTGTGCTCAGGGTGATAGTTGTCGCCCGGACCGTAGAGGTTGGTCGGCATCACGGAAATGAAATCGGCGCCGTGCTGGACGCGGCAGGCGGCGCAAAGCTTGATGCCGGCGATTTTAGCGATGGCGTACCACTCGTTGGTCGGTTCGAGGGGCCCCGTGAGCAGGCACTCCTCCGCCATGGGTTGCGGCGCAAGCCGCGGATAGATGCAGGAGGAGCCCAGGAACATCAGCTTCTTCACGCCCGCCGCGAGCGAGCCCAGGATGACGTTCTGAGCAATCGCCAGGTTCTCGGCGATGAAATCCAGCGGCAAGGTACTGTTGGCCTTGATGCCGCCGACCCGCGCGGCCGCGATGAAGACGGCGTCGGGCCTGGTCTTCGCAAGCCAGCGCTCGGTCTCGGCCTGGCGGGCGAGGTCGAGTTCGCGGCGCCCGACCGCGACGATCTCGCAGTCCTCGCCGGCGAGCCGGCGCACCAGGGCGGCTCCCACCATGCCGCGATGGCCGGCGACGAAGAGGCGTTTGCCGCGCAGGTCGAACAGGAGAGCGGGCGTCACGTGATCGGCCATCGGTCATCGCCGGTGTAACGTGAGTCCTTGGCCCGTGCCAGGGTCGCTCTTAGCCCTGAACATCTCCTGACCAAGCCGGTCGACGGTCGTCGTGCGAGTGGTTACTTCGTACTGTAGCTCGATGGCGCCGATTCGCCAGCCGCATTGCCTTCGATGGTGTTGTCTGCGGCGCTGAGGACAAGCCCGCCGCCGGAGGACGCCCAGCCGATCGCATTCCCGACGACGGCCGATTGGCTCGCGCGAAGGGTGGCCTCTGGGCCCTCCGAGAACAGACCTGTCGCGTTCCTGGCAGCCACGGAGCGAAGCAGCGTGAGGCTGATCGGTGCGACTCCGGAACCCTCCGCGCCCATCGCGGATGAAAAATCCGAGGACGCGGTCGCCGCGAGCACAGCAAAGCCATTGGTACCGTTGTAAGCAGACATGCTGTCGACTGCCGTGGCCCAGAGCGTTCCGACCACACTCACCCCGTCCACGACGATGCCGTTCGTGCCATTGCGGTAGAGTTCGACCCGGTTGAGAATGGCTCGCACGGCGCCCGGGCCAACCGGACGAAGGCAGATTCCCGAGTCGCCATTGTTGCCGACATAGGTGTTCGATATGTCGAGCATGCTCGACCCGGTCGGAAGAAAATTGATGCCGTAATCCACAAGGTTGCGGATCACGCTGTTCTCGACCGTCAGCGATTGCCCGCTGTTGAATACGATTCCATTCGCGCCGACGCCGGCCCCTTCGATGATGAAGCCTCGCAGGCTGATCTTGTCGGCAGGGCCCGCGTTGATCGTGACGCCTGTGCCGCCCGCCGGAACCAGGATGCCGACCGACCCGACCCCGTCGTTGAAGATGCTGATTGAGCTGGTGATGACCACCGGGCCATATCCGGCGGGGTCCAGGACGTAGATCTCGCCGCCCGCAACGGTCTTGAGGACGGCCGCCGCCAATGTCCGGCACGGCGTGGGCCGGCTGCAGTCGCTGGCGTCGCTGCCATTCGCCGAGAGGAACGCGCGCTTCACCAGCGCCTGCGCCGCGTTCGGACACAGGGCAAGCACGACGACGGTGACGAGTACGGTTGCGAATTTCATGATTTTCCCTCGGGCTTTTTCGCCGATGCGGCAGCTGCCTTCGCGCCGCAAGTTTCAAGATCCGCAATGATCATCTCGTCAATGAGCCCGCCCAGCATTTCGTGCCAACCCTATTTCGTGCTGTAGGCTGACGGCACCGACTCGCCGCTCAAATTGCCTTCGATGGTGTTGTCCCCCGCGCTAAGGACAAGTCCCCCGCCTGAAACCGCCCAGCCGGTCGTGTTCCCGACCACGGCCGATTGGGTGGTCCGAACGACCGAGGTTGGGCCATCTGCAAAGAGGCCGGTCGCGTTGTTGGCAGCCAAGGAGCGAAGCATTGTGAGGCTGGCGGGTGCGCTTCCCGCGACCACGGCGGGGACAATTGTGCGGGTAGTTTCTCTGCCCTGATTGCCGCTGAGTACGGCGAACCCATTGGTGCCGTTGTAAGCGGAAACACTGTCTATTGCAGTGGCAGTGACACTCCCCGTAGTCGACGCCGCACTCACAATGACACCGCTCGTGCCGTTGCGGTACAGCTCGACCCGATTGAAGACGGCCTGCACCGGAGCCGAGCCGAGCGGAAGAAGGCAGATTCCCGTGTCGCCGTTGTTGGCGATATAGGTGTTCGATACGTTGAGCGTGCTGGCCGCGGTCGGAAGAAAGCTGATGCCGTAGTCCGTCAGATTGCGGATCACGCTGTTCTCGATGGTCAGCGACTTTCCGCTGTTGAACACGATTCCGGTCGCGCCGATGCCGGCCCCTTCGATAATGAAGCCGCGCAAGTTGATCTCGTCGGCTGGACCGGCGTTGATCGTGATGCCGTTGGCGCCCGACGGCACCAGGATGCCGGCCGACCCAATGCCGTCATTGAAGATGCTGATCGCCTTCGTGATGACCACCGGGCCGTATCCGGCCGGGTCGAGCACGAAGATCTCACCGCCCGCAACCGCATTGCCGATGGCCGCGGACAAAGTCCGGCATGGCGTGAGACGGGCGCAGTCGTTGGCGTCACTGCCGTTCGCCGAGACGAACGCGCGCTTCACCTGCGCTGCCTGCCCTGTGCTCGCCGACAGCGCGAGCACGATGCCACTGAAAAGTAAGGGTGTGA
>JAXDOD010000191.1:0-7270 GCA_034669045.1 Alphaproteobacteria bacterium | reverse complement strand
CGTCCTGCAGCTTGGTGATGTCGACGTCGTGGTCGACGACGACATAGAACTTGCCGCCATAGGCGCCGGCGCGGCAGCCGCTCGCGGCCACCAGCGTCTGCTTGGCATGGCCCATATAGGCCTGCTCGATGGCGATCACGATGAACGGCCCGGCGACGCCGCCGAACACGAACGACCACACGCCCTTCACGTTCGGGATGCCCGCGCTCTCGAGTTGGTCCCACAGCGCGGCCGCCCCGAGCGGCAGCGACATGTAATGGTTTGGCGGCTTCAGCGGCGGCATGCCGAGCATGATCGGATTGTCGCGATGATAGACCGCCTTGACGATCATCAGCGGCACTTCGCCGACCGTCGTGTCGGCGTAATAGCCCGGCCATTCGCCGAACGGCCCTTCCGCGCGCGTCTCCTCCTCGGGTGGCGGCATATGGCCTTCGAGCGCGATCTCGGCGGTGGCCGGCATGGGAATCCCGGTGATCGGTCCGCGCACGAGCTCGACCGGCCGCCCGAGCCGGCCGCCGGCGAGCGCGTATTCGGTGATGCCGGGCGCCGTCTGCACGCGGGCCACGTTGCCGAGCACCGGAGCCTGTCCGACGCAGACGATCATCGGGCAGGCTTGCCCGCGCGCCCAGTATTTGCGGCGGATGATGTCGCCGTGCTTGCCGGGCTCGATGAAGACCGACACGGTCTTCTCGTCCTGCACCTGCACGCGATAGGTGCCGACATTGACCCAGTCGCTGTCGGGGTCCTTGGTGATGACGAGGCACTCGGTCCCGATATAGGGCCCGCCGTCAAGGCCATGCCAGCGCGGCGCCGGAAAAGCGCGGACGTTGACCTGGTCGCCGGTCATCTGGTTCTCGAACACGGGACCGTCGTTGACGACGACCGGCGGGATCGAGCGCGGCCCCTCGCCGCGCCGGTTGCCCGCGCGCAGCGACTTCACCATGTCCATGCCGAGATCGCGGATCAGCACACGCGAGGCGCGCACGTTGGTGACGACGCGGAAGCTCGGGTCGAAGCCCTTGATGTTTTCGAACAGCAGCACCGGCGGGTAGTCGTAGCGCAGGCTCAGCTCGTAGAGCGCGCCCAGTTCCAGGTCGGGATCGACATCCTTGACGACCTCCAGCGTGTCGATCTCCTCCGCGATCTTGAGGAACTCCCGCAGGTCGCCGAGCGCGGCGACGCGCTGTTCATTGGTCAATCCCCCCGCCATTCACCTGTCCCCTTCACGCGCGCTTGGGCGCGGCCCGCCGCGACAATAATCGCAAGCGCGCTCAATGCAAAATCTGGCTCAGGAACAATTTTGTGCGCTCGTGCTGCGGGTGCTCGAAGAACGCCTTCGGCTCGTTGACCTCGATGATCTGGCCCGCATCCATCAGCACCATGCGGCTCGCCGCCTGGCGCGCAAAGCCCATCTCGTGGCTCACCACCAGCATGGTCATGCCGTCCCTCACCAGCTCCATCATGGTGTCGAGCACCTCCTTGACCATTTCCGGATCGAGCGCGGAGGTCGGCTCGTCGAACAGCATGATCTTCGGCTGCATGCAGAGCGCGCGCGCGATCGCGACCCGCTGCTGCTGGCCGCCGGAAAGCTGGCCCGGATATTTGTCGGCCTGCTCCGGGATGCGAACGCGCGCGAGGAAATGGCGCCCGACCGCCTCCGCCTCCTGGCGCGGCATGCCGCGCACCCAGATCGGCGCCAGCGTGCAGTTCTGCAGCACGGTGAGATGCGGAAACAGGTTGAAATGCTGAAACACCATGCCGACCTCGCGGCGCACCTCGTCGATGGTCTTGAGGTCCTCGGTCAGTTCCACGCCGTCGACGGTGACGCGGCCCTGCTGCCAGTCTTCGATGCGGTTGATGCAGCGGAGCAGCGACGACTTGCCGCCGCCCGAGGGGCCGCAGATGACGATGCGCTCCCCGCGCATGACCTTCAGGTTGATATCGCGCAGCACGTGAAAGCGGCCGAACCACTTGTTCAGGCCTGCGATGTCGACCGCGACCTCGTTGCGGGTGGTGCGCATCGCGGGCGTGCCGCTGCGCGAGGGTGGGTTCCCGGCCGGGTTGCGTGCGTCGGTGCTCATGATTCTGCTCAGCGCGCCAAGCCGGTGTTGAGCCGCCGCTCGGTATAGAGCGCGTAGCGCGCCATGGCGAAGCAAAAGGTGAAATACACGAGCCCTCCAAAGGCAAAGCCGGTGAACAGCGTGCCCGGCGTCGCCCAGTTCGGATCGGAGAAGGCGGCACGCAACTGGCCGAGCAGATCGAAAATCGCCACGATCAGGACCAGCGTCGTGTCCTTGAACAGCGCGATGAAGGAATTGACGATGCCCGGAATGACGAGCTTGAGCGCCTGCGGCAGGATCACGAAACCGGTCCTGCGCCAATAGCCGAGCCCCAGCGCCATCGCGCCTTCGTATTGCCCGCGCGGCACCGCCTGCAAGCCGCCGCGCACCACCTCGGCCAGATAGGCGGCGGCGAACAGGACGACCCCGATCAGGACGCGCAGCAGCGGGTCGACCATCCAGTCGCCCGGCAGCAGGAACGGCAGCATGTAGGTCGCAAAGAACAGCACCGTGATCAGCGGCACGCCACGCCAGAACTCGATGAACACGACCGAGAGCGTCCGCACCAGCGGCAGGTCGGACCGCCGCCCGAGCGCGAGCAGGATGCCGAGCGGCAGCGAGCCGATGATGCCGGTAAACGAGATCACCAGCGTCACCAGGAGGCCGCCCCACTGGCGGGTCTCGACATGCGGCAGCCCGAACACGCCGCCGACCAGGAGGAAGAAGCCGACCACGGGAAACAGTCCGAAGAAGGCGATCGCGTTGGCGGCCTTGTAGGGCACGCGCGGGATGAGCAGCGGTGCGAGCAGCGCCGCGCCGATGGCATAGGTCAGGTTCACCCGCCAGTGCTCCGCGGCGGGATAGAAGCCATACATGAACTGGCTGAACTTGGCGCCGATGAACGGCCAGCAGGCGCCGACCGCGCGGCCGACCAGCTCCGGCAGGCAGGCGTCGCGGCTCTCCCCGGTCCAGACCGCGTCGATCACCAGGAACCGCAGCGTCGGCCAGACGATGGTGACCAGAAAGACGGCGCTGACGCCTGTGAGAACCGTATTGAACACGCTGCCGAACAGCCGCTGATGCAGCCAGGCGGGCACGCCGGCGCTCATTCGCGGCGGCTCCAGCGCTGCGGCGAGCTCATGACGGACGAAGGCCGCTTGCGGGTCCATCGCGGCCTCAGCGCTCGATCAGCCGCAGGCGGGTGTTGTACCAGTTCATCGCGAGGCTCGTGAGCAGCGAGATCGAGAGATAGACCGCCATGGTGATGGCGATGATCTCTATCGCCTGGTGGGTCTGGTTGAGCGTCGTGCCGGCAAAGAGCGCAAACAGGTCGGGATAGCCGATGGCGACCGCGAGCGAAGAATTCTTGGTCAGGTTGAGATACTGGTTGGTCAGCGGCGGCACGATCACCCGCATGGCCTGCGGCACGATGATCAGGCGCAACATCTGGCCGCGCCGGAAGCCGAGCGCGAGCGCGGCCTCGGTCTGGCCGCGCGAGACCGCCAGAATGCCCGCGCGCACGATCTCGGCGATGAACGCGGCGGTGTAGGTGGTGAGCGCGATCAGCAGCGCCAAGAATTCGGGAATGAGCCGGATGCCGCCGACGATGTTGAACCTCTCCAACTGCGGCCGCTCGAACGCGACCGGAAAGCCGAGCACGATGAGAGCCACGAGCGGCAGGCCCAGGATCAGTGCGAGCCCCGCCCACCCGACCGGAAACTGCGCACCGGTGGCATCCTGGCGGCGGCGCGCCCAAACCCGCAACGCCAGCGTCGCCAGGACCGCAAGCGCCAGCGCCGCCGCAATGATCCATGCGTTCTCGCTGAAGATCGGCCGCGGCGCGATGATCCCGCGGTTGTTGAGAAACATGCCCAGGATCGAGATGCTCTCGCGCGGTCCCGGCATGGTGCCGATGATGGCGAGATACCAGAACAGGATCTGGAATAGGAGCGGGAGATTGCGGATCAGCTCGACATAGCCGCCGGCCAGCCGCGCCACCAGCCAGTTCGACGACAGCCGCGCAATGCCGACGACAAAACCGAGCAATGTCGCGAGCACGATGCCCACTCCCGCAACCAGGAGCGTATTGAGGAGACCGACCCAGAACACCCGGCCGTAAGTGTCGGTCTCGCTGTAAGGGATCAGCGACTGGCTGACCCCGAACCCCGCGGTGTTGCCGAGGAAGCCGAAGCCCGAGGAAAAGCCGCGGGCGGCGAGATTGGCGCGGGCGTTGAGCGCGAATTCGTAGGCGAGCCACGCCAGCGCGGCCAGCAGCAGGAGCTGATAGAGCGCGCTGCGGATTCTGGGATTATTGTAGAACGCGACGCGCGGCGGCCCGTCCACCCGCTCACCGGATCGGCGGCGCATATTGAATGCCGCCCTTGGTCCAGAGCCGGTTGATGCCGCGGCTGATGCCGAGCTTGGAGCCGGTCCCGACATTGCGCTCGAACGATTCGCCGTAGTTGCCCACGTGCTTGACGATGCGCACCACCCAGTCCTTGCCGAGGCCGAGCTGCTCGCCGTAATTGCCCTCGGTGCCGACAAGCCGCCTGATTTCCGGGACCGTCGATTTCACCGCCTCGTCGATGTTCTTCGACGAGACGCCCAGCTCCTCGGCATTGAGCATGGCGAAGTGCACCCATTTGATCACGTCGAGCCATTGGTCGTCGCCGTGGCGCACGAGCGGTCCGAGCGGCTCCTTGGAAATGACCTCGGGCAGGATCACATGGTCGTTGGCGTTGGCGAGCTTGAGCTTCTCGGAGTAGAGCTGCGACATGTCGGTGGTGAACACGTCGCAGCGGCCGGTCTCATAGGCCTTGACCATCTCGTCGGCGGTCGCGAACGCGATCACTTCGTATTTCATGCTGTTGGTGCGGAAATAGTCGGCAAGATTGAGCTCGGTGGTGGTGCCGGTCTGGGTGCAGACCGAGGCGCCGTTGAGCTCGAGCGCCGAATTGACCTTCAGCGCCTTGCGCACCATGAAGCCCTGGCCGTCGTAATAGGTCACGCCGGCGAAGTTGAACAAGACGTCGCGCGAGAGCATCCAGGTGGTGTTGCGGGAGAGCACGTCGATCTCGCCCGACTTGAGCGGCTCGAAGCGGTCCTTGGCCGAGAGCGGCGAATACTTCACCTTGGCGGGATCGTTGAAGATCGCCGCCGCGACCGCGCGACAGAGATCGACGTCGAGCCCGGTCCAGTTCCCCTTGTCGTCGGGCGTGGAGAACCCCGGCAGTCCCTGGCTCACGCCGCAAATGAGCGCGCCGCGGTCCTTCACCGTCTTGAGCGTCTGGGCGATGGCGGCCTCGGCGACGATGCCGGCGGCCAATGCCACGCCGAGCATGAATATCCCGCGTTTCATGATGGAGCCTCTACTACCCGTGTGGGTTCCTGAACTCGAGTCCTTGCGCAAGTCTCGCGGCACTTTCGAACGGCGTTTCAATGGGATTGCGAGCGATTTTCTCCGCAAGCACGCGCCGGGCGTGGTCCGCTCTGATCGCCGTCATCTCAGAACGATCGCGCCCGGCGGTCAAGGGGTTGACGGTGACGCAGGATGACGCCGTAAATGCGCAGCGACCTGCAGGCTGCACAATTCCTAAGCAGAAGCAAACGGTTCTGCCGCTCACCAGAGGGCCAGTTATGAGCAAGAAGAGCGAGCGCGACCCGGCGCAGCCGCCATTCAAGCCCGCGACGCGCTTCGTGACCGCCGGCCGCGATCCGTTTTCGCATCACGGCTACGTCAATCCGCCGGTTTATCATGCCTCGACGGTTCTATATCGCTCGGCTGAAGACTATCTCGCCCAGCGCGGCCGCTACCAGTATGGCCGCCGCGGCACCCCCACGTCGGAGGCGCTGGCGGACGCCGTCGCCACGCTCGAAGGGCCGGCATGCGCCGGCGTCGCGCTGCTGCCGTCGGGCCTGGCGGCGGCGTCGCTGGCGTTTTTGTCGGTCCTGCAAGCCGGCGACCACGTGCTCGTCACCGACAGCGTATACCTGCCGACCCGGACGTTCTGCGACAACGTGCTCAAGCGCGCCGGCGTCGCCACGACCTACTACGATCCGCTGGTCGGCGGCGGCATCGCGGCGCTGATGCAGCCGAACACCCGCGCGGTCTATGTGGAGTCGCCGGGCTCGCTATCCTTCGAGGTACAGGACGTGCCGGCAATCGCGGCCGCCGCCCACGCGCGCGGCGCGCTCGTGCTGATGGACAACACCTGGGCCAGTCCGCTCTATTTCCGGGCGCTCGACAACGGCGTCGACCTCTCGATCCAATCCGGCAGCAAGTACATCGGCGGGCACTCCGACCTCATGCTCGGCACCGTGTCGGCGAACGCGGCGAGCTGGCCGCGGCTGATCGACACGGTCCAGGCCATGGGCCTGTGCGTGGGGCCCGACGACATGTATCTCGGCCTGCGCGGCTTGCGCACCATGGGCGTGCGCCTGGCGCAACACCAGGCCGCGGGCCTCAAGGTCGCGCGCTGGTTCGAAGGCCGGCCCGAGGTCGCGCAGGTGTGGCACCCCGCGCTCGCAGGCCATCCGCAGCATGCGCTCTGGGCGCGCGACTTCACGGGCGCCTGCGGGCTGTTCAGCATCGTGCTCAAGCCGGTCGCGCCGGCCGCGGCGCATGCCTTCATCGACGCGCTCACGCTGTTCGGCATCGGCGCATCGTGGGGCGGCTATGAGAGCCTGGTGATCCCGTTCGACTGCACCGGCATGCGGACGGCGACGACGTGGTCGCCGGGCGGGCCGACGGTGCGCTTCCACATCGGGCTCGAGGATGTCGACGATCTGATCGGCGACCTCGAGCGCGGCTTTGCGGCGATGGCGGCGGCGCGGTAAAGCTTGTCGTGGTGTAGTCGTGCTGTAGGGCGCAATAGCGAAGCGTATTGCGCCGCATGCAAACCCATCCGGGCGACCGATCGCCACAAGGATCAAGGAAAATGGCGCAATACGCTTCGCTATTGCGCCCTACGAGATGAACTCACGCCGCCGACGGCCCTCTGCGCCGCAGGTCGCGCAGCTCGAAATAGGTGTAGGGCGCAATAGCGAAGCGTATTGCGCCGCATGCAAGCCCATCCGGGCGATCGATCGCCACAAGGATCAAGGAAATGGCGCAATACGCTTCGCTATTGCGCCCTACGAGATGAACTCACGCCGCCGACGGCCCTCTGCGCCGCAGGTCGCGCAGCTCGAAATAGGTGTAGGGCGCAATA
>JAXDOD010000190.1:0-77030 GCA_034669045.1 Alphaproteobacteria bacterium | reverse complement strand
TGCCAGCGAGTGCACCCAGCCGACCATGCGCGACTTGGCGTTCTCGATGTCCTTCGCGGTGAAGAAGTCCTCGGGTTTCACCTTGTCGATTGGATAGACCGGCCGCAGGAAGTCGCTTTCGTAGCCGAACGGCACCGTGGCATCGATGCCCATACCGCCCTCGAAATTGGTGTTCGAGGCGGTCCACTGCTTCTCGCCCGCGGTCATGCGCTCGGCCGGCATGAAGGTCTGGCCGCGGCCGCCCGGGATCGGATTGAGGATGTCGGCGCGCGGGTTCACCCGCGTGGTCAGGCACCACATGACGTCATCCATGGAATAGGGATCGACGTCCTCGCTCACCGCGATCACCAGCCGCATGCCCTGCGAGCAGGAGAGCGCCGCGCCCATGAAGTTGCGCTGCCAGCCTTCGTCGATCTGGTGGCGCTTTTTCACCTGGATAATGCAGCCGCCCCAGTCGGTCATGCAGTACGGGATCACCACGTTCTGCACGATGCCCGGTTGCAGCCGCTCGCACAGCTCGTAGATCGCGGCCTCGCGCACCGACGTATCGATGTTGTGATCGTCAAGCGTGTGCACGCCGAGCGCGAAGATGATCGGCTTGGTCTTGGGGTCGCGCATCGTCACCGCGGTGACGTGGAAGGTCGGCGCCTTGTAGGCCTTGCCCATGTAGCCCGCCCATTCCGGGTGGAAATGGTAGCGGCCCTGCACCCCGGCATCCTCCGACTCCTTGGTCTCGAAGCGGCGGTCGCGCGGGTGCACGTAGCCTTCAAGCACCAGCTCGGCGTCGGCCAGCGTATAGGCGTCGACGGTGCGGCACTTCACCATGCGGACCGGCGAGCCCTGCACCGCGCCCGCGATGCCGATCTCGTCGCAGCCCATCGGCAGTACCGCATAGTCGAAACCCGCGCCCGCCATCAGCGTGCAGGCCGGCGGCACCCCGAAGCACATGGTCATCGGGATCGGCTTGTCGTCCTTGTAGTATTTGTTCGCCACCTGCCACATGTGCGAGCCGGGCGAGATCTGGAAGGTGCCGACATTGCCCCAGCGGAAGTTCATGCGGTTGTAGCCGAGGTCGGTGCCGCCATCGAACTGGTCGAAGCTGATGCAGCGGATGCCGGAGCCGACGGTGAGCTCGGGCTCGTAGGTCGTGTGCCGGATCGGCACCACCCATTTGTTCACGTCCTTGGGCTTGAGGATGACGTGCTGCTGAACCGGCGCCTCGCTCTGTTCGATGATCTCCGGCTTGAGCGGCTTGCGCAGCGCGCCCGCGAGCTTGCGCACGCGCTCGGCGTCCGACGACCAGCCGAACATCTTGTTGATGACGTTCATGTCGCCGAACAGGTTGGTGATGACGCGGTGGTTGGGCTTGCCCTTGACGTTGTTGAACATGACCGGGCAGCCGCCATCCATGTGCTTCTGCAGGCCGGTGACTTCGAGGTCCGGATCGACCTCCTTGTCGGTCGTGATCAGGTCGCCCTGCTGGTCGAGCCAGGCGAGCGCCATCCGCAGGTCGCGCGCATGGTGGGCGGGCTCGCCCTTGTCCGCCGTCTTGGCCGCCGCCTTAGCCGCAGGCGCCGCGGCGCCCGCTTTCCCGGTCTTGGTCCCGAGCGCCTTTTCCTTCGCGAGATGCTTTTGCATGGTTTCGAAGCTCCACGATCCGGCGCGGATGCGTCACCCGCGGCCTGTGCAAAATTCAAGTCGACCCGCTTGCGACCCTTGCACCGGCTTGGGCCCGCACGGTATTGCATAGATATCTAAGTAATATTACCGTTGCGAATTGGGCCTTGTCAACGCCGGTGCGAAGGCCGCAGGCTGGAAAATGGCGCCACAGAAAAGCTCTCCCGCGACCCGCCGCCCCCGCAACAGGCGTCCGCAGGCCGCGACCGGCGAGCCCGATTATCCGCCGGTCGAGAGCGCGGGCTACCTCGTGCGCGACGCCCACCGCGCGTTTCAGCGCCTCCTGGAGAGGCGCATCGCGCCTTACGGAGTGACGCGCGGCCAGTGGTATTTCCTGCGCGTGCTCTGGACCGAGGACGGCCTGTCGCAGCGCGAGCTTTCCACGCGCGTCGGCATGATGGAGCCGACCACGGTCATCGCGCTGCGCGGCATGGAGAAGGCCGGGCTGATCCGGCGCCTGCGCAGCGTCGAGGACAAGCGCGTGACCAAGGTGCGACTGACGCCGAAGGCCAGGCGCATGCGCCCTCAGATGCTGCTGCTGGCGCGCGCCATCAACGAGGAGGCCTGCGTCGGGGTCGCCCGCGAGGATCTCGCGGCGTTTGCCCGCGCGATCGGCCGCATGACGGCCAATCTCGACCGCATCAGGCGCTAGAACACATTCAGTTTCGTTGAAACTGAACGTGCTCTAGGACTCTTGCGTTGGTCGCATTTTCGACGGAAAACCGGATTCCACTTTTCCTGAAAATGCTCTAGCTCGTCAATCGAGCTTGATGTCGGCGGCCTTGACTACCTTGGCGACACGCTCGATCTCGCCCTTGAGCGCCCGTCCGAACTCCTCCGGTCCGCCGCCGGCAGGCTCCACGCCCACCACGGCGAGCTGCTTGATCACATCGGGCTCGTTGACGATCGCGGTCGCCTGCGCCGCGATCTTCTGCATGACCGCGGCCGAGGTGCCGACGCGCGCATAGATTCCCACGATCGGCGCGAAGTTGAACCCCGGGATGAACTCGGAAATCGCGGGCAGGTCGGGCGCGAAGGACGAGCGCTTTTCGCCATTGGTCGCCAGCAGCTTGATGCGGTTGGTGCCGGCCGCCCCGCTGAGCGAGGGATAGGCGGAGAACAACACCTCGACATGGCCGCCGAGCAGCGCCGGCACCGATTCCCCGGTGCCCTTGAACGGGACATGGCTCATGCTCAGGTGCATCGCGTCCTTGAGTCCCTCCATCGAGATATGGTGAATGCTGCCGGCGCCCGACGATCCATAATTGAGCTGGCCGGGCCGCGCTTTCACATAGTCGATGAACTCCTTCATGGTTGCGACCGGCACCTTCGGGTGCACCGCGAGAAAGAGCGGCGCCTGGGCCAGGAACGCGGCCGGAGCGACATCCTTCGGATCGTAGGGAAGCTTGCTGTAGACCTGCGGGCTGATCGACAGGATCGCGCCGTCGGTCACCACGAAGGTCAGCCCGTCAGCCGGCGCACTCGTGAGCGCCGCAACCGCGATGCCGCCGTTGGCGCCGGCGCGGTTCTCGACCACGACCGTCTGTCCAAGCCGCTCTTGCAGGCGCCGGCCGACGATGCGCGCGACCGTGTCCGGCAGACCGCCCGCCGCGTGCGTCACAATGAACCGGATCGGCTGGCCCGAGGTGGAAGGCTGCGCCCCGGCCGCGACCGGCGCCAAACAGCAGCCCAACAGCGCGGCAAGACCCAGCAGCGTGGCCCGTGGGTGGGATTCCATCGTTTCCTCCTCGCCCGCAATCTTTTGATTAAGCCTTCACCCTAGGACATTTTCCGGGGGCCGCCAAGTATCGGCCCCGGCCCTTGGCTCACGTCACCAACGCCAAGCGTCGAGCGGCCGACCCGGTCGATTCGCCTCGAATCAGCGATAATGCCCCGACACGCCGATCGTGGGGACGCATGGCCGATGAACAACTGATCCTGGTCGACGAGAACAACCGCGCCGTCGGCGCTGCCGGCAAGGATGCGGTGCACCGGGCGGGGCTGCTGCACCGCGCGTTCTCGATCTTCGTGGTGGACGACCGCGGGCGGATTCTCCTGCAGCGGAGAAGTGCTCGCAAATATCACTCGGGCGGGCTGTGGGCGAATTCCTGCTGCGGGCACCCGCGTCCGGGCGAGCGCACGGTGGCGGCGGCGCAGCGCAGGCTCGACGAAGAACTCGGCGTCGCGAGCACGCTCTCGTTCGGGTTCTTCAGCCGCTACCAGGCCGATCTCGACCACGGCATGCAGGAGAACGAGTTCGTCTATGTCTATTTTGGCGCGCTGCGCTCGCCGGTGCGGCCCGATCCCGCCGAAGTCGAGAAGGTGGAGTTTCTGAGCGTCGGCGACGTCGGCCGGCGCATCAAACGGCGGCCGAATTCATTCGCCTTCTGGCTGCGGCATTATTTCCGCAATCACGCGGCCGACATCGCGCGCTTGTCCCACCAGACGCGCCGCCCCCCGGCGACCCGGCTGAAAGCACCATGAAGCCCGGCGGCGCGCACATGCCCGCCCCGGTGACGGGGCCCGCGATCCATCGTATTCTCCCGTCGCCGAACAGCGATTTCTCAACGCCACAGCGCGACCGGGGAGAACCATGAACTATCGATCTCTAGCCTTTGTCGGTGCCCTCATGGGGACCCTCGCCCTGTCTCCCGCCCACGCGCAGGAGCTCGTCACGCTGCGCTACGGGCAGAATGCCGCCGGGACCACCGGCCTCTCCTCGCTGCCGCTCAACATCGCCCAGCGCAAGGACTACTTCCGCCGCGAAGGGATCAACCTGGTCGTGGTCCCGATCCCGGGCGGCACCGACCGGATCGTCGCCGCGCTCGACGCGGGCGAGATCGATGCCGGCAAGAACGCCACGCCCTACCTGATCCAGGCGGTGCTGAAGGGCTCCGAGGCGGTCGCCTTCATCAGCCAGACCGCCAACCCGGTCTACAGCCTGATCGTGCGGCCCGAGATCAAGACCTATGCCGACCTCAAGGGCAAGACGCTCGCGCTTTCGACCGCCGGCGACACCATCACGCTGTCGACGGTGCGGCTGCTCGCGGCCAAGGGCATCAAGGAGGGCGACTACAAGGCCAAGACCGTGATCGGCACGCCCGCCCGCTACGAGTGCCTGCGCTCGGGCGAATGCGCCGCCGTGCCGATGGGACAGCCGGAGGACCTCGAAGCGATCAAGCAGGGCTTCCCGCGCCTCGGATTCGCTCACGAGGCCGGCGCCGACCTCATCTTCAATGTCGACATGGTCCGGCGCGCCTGGGGCGAGAAGAACAAGGACACGCTGGTGCGGTTCGTGCGCGCCATGGCGGCGTCCTACCGCTTCATGAACGACCCGAAGAACCGCGACGAGGTGGTCAAGCTGCTGGTCGACAGCGGCGGCATGGCCCCCGAGATCGCGCGGCAGATCTACGCGCCCTATCTCGAGCCCGGCAAGAACATCCTGCCCAAGCAGGGTGAGCTGGACCTCGCCGCCATGCGCCGGGTCTTGGCGCTCATGGCCGACGTGGGCGCCATTGCGAAACCGGCTCCGCCCGCGGACCGGTTCGTCGATCTGCAATATCTCAAGGCGGCCGGGATCGAGTAATCAGTTCGGCGCCAGGACAGCAGGATGCCAGCCAGGACACCCGGACTGATCGTGGCGCCGCTGACGCCGTTCACGGCCGACCTGAACGTCGACGAGCCTTCGCTGCGCCGTCAGATCGACTACGTCGTGGGGGATTGCGCCGCCACCATGGTGGTCGCCGCCGGCGTCGAGACCCAGGAATACACCTATCTCAGTCTCGAAGAACGCAAGGCTCTCATCCACCGCACGATCGAATTCGTCGACGGCCGCGTGCCGGTGATGGTCGGCATCTCGCACGCGTCGTTCAAGACCGCGATCGCGCTCGCGCACGATGCCGAACGCCATGGCGCCGCCGCCGTGCAGCTCCTGGCGCCGCTTCGCCCGTTCGCCGGGCCGCCGACCGACGCCGATCTCGTCGCCTATTTCGAGGCGGTGTCGAAGGAAACGTCACTTCCGATCACGCTCTATCTCAATCCCGGACCGGGCGCCGACGTGTCCGTCGCCGCCACCATCGCGCTGGCGCAGCTCCCGCGCGTGCAGCTCATCAAGGAAAGCTCGCGCGACCTCGCCCGCGTCTCGCGCCTGATCGTCGAAATCGATCACGCCGGCCACGCCCGCTACTTCACGACCATGCAGATGCTGCTCGCCAGCCTGGCACTCGGCGGCTCGGGCGCAACCATGCCGCCGCCGGCCTGTGAGATCGCGCGCCAGGTCATCGATGCTTTCGTGGCGAAGGACTACGAACGCGCCGCCGCGGTGCAGCTCCAGTTCGCGCTGTTCCCGGCGAGATGGATGCATCGCGGGCTGGCGCCCGCCATGAAGGCAGCCATGGATCTGATCGGCGTGCCGGCGGGCGAGCCCTACCCGCCCTACGTCTCGCTCACCCGCGACGAACGCCTCGCCATGGCGGCAGTGCTGAAGACGACCGCGCTTGCGCACCGGTTGTCGGCAACCGTGGCGGCGTAGACGCTCTGTGGCGCGTCATCGCCCGGTGCCGGCCTCGCTCTTGCGCGTATAGCCGATGAGCTTGGTCAGCGTCTCGGGCGGCACCGCGGCGACCTCTTCCAGCGACCGCTGCATGGTTTCGCCGCTCTCGGGCGCCAGCTCGCGGCTGGTGCGCTCCATCTCGGCGACGAATACCGGGTCCTTCATGGTCGCGGCAAATGCGTCGCGGAGCGTCGTGGCATGCTCGGTCGCGATTCCGGGCGGCGCGCCGACCGGGCGGCCGACGGTCGCCATCGCCAGCATCACGTTCCACATCGCCCGATCCTCGTCCTTGTTGACGAGCTCCATGATCAGCGGAACGTCGGCAAGGTCGGGCTGCCGGGTCTTGCCGATCTGCACCAGCACGCGGACCAGCTTGTCGCGCACCCAGGTGGGCCGCTCGGCCTTCATGGACGACCACGAGCCGGTCACGCCCTCGACCTCGCCGCGCTCCATCGCGAGCAGCACGGCCGAGTTGGCGCGATAGCCCGACACCAGGCGGAATTTGGTCCCGATCGTGTTGTTCATCAGGTTGGTATAGGTTTCGCTGTCATTGGGGCCGCTGCCGCCGAGCAGAACGGTGTCGCGCAAGGCGTCCTGGATCGTGCGCGCCTTCGACGCGTGCCAGATCGAGGTGGCGCCGGTCTCGGCGGCGAAGCTGCCGAGCCAGTTGAAACGGGTCGGCACGAACAGCGCGTTCTTGTCGCCGAGATACGGGTAGAACGGCACGCCGCGCTGCATCAGGCCGATGACGAGTCCGTCCTTCGGCGCGACGTTGTACAGCCAGTTGGCCGATTGCAGGCCGCCGCCGCCCGGCATGTTCTGCACCACGATCGCCGGCTCGCCCGGAATATGCCTGCGGTAGTGCTGCGCGAAGGTGCGGCCGTAGGAATCGTAGCCGCCGCCGACGTCCGACGGCACGATCAGGCGGATCGTCTTGCCGCGATAGTAGTCGTCGGCTGCCGCGGAACCGGCGCCGGCCAGCATCGCCAGCATGGCAAAGATCGGAATCGCTCTCTGCACCTGAAACCGCCTGCGGTTGACGTTGACAAGACCGGCCGACGGTACGAAACGAGGTGCGGGGGCACAAGACCGCCGCGGCTTTCGGCAGGGAACCGAATGTCGCACGCGCCTGCTCAAGGATCAGCATGACCGATTTCGCGCTCCTGAACTTCGCCGAAGGTGAAGCCGCCCGACCCGCCATCAAGGTCGGCGATGCGGTGCTTCCGGTCGGCGCCGCGCTCGCGGCCACCGGCCAGGGCTCCGCCTTCCCGGCCGGTTCCACCAAGGAGATTCTCGCCCACTGGTCCGAGGCCGAGCCGGTGCTCGGCGCGCTCGCCGACAAGCACGCGGCGGGCGCTGGAAATGGTCTCGCCGCGATCGCGCGCCCGCTCGCCTCGGTGCGGCTGCTGGCGCCGATCCTCTATCCCGACGCAATCTTCTGCGCCTTCGCCAACTACATCGACCACATGAAGGAAATGTCCGGCCGCGAGCCACCGGATAAGACCAAGGTCAAGCCGCTGTTCTTCATCAAGCTCGCCGCGCACGCGGTCATCGGTCCCGAAGCGACGATCAAGCTGCCGGCCTATTCGCAGCAGGTCGATTGGGAGGCGGAGCTCGCCGTGGTGATCGGCAAGCCCGGCCGCAACATCGCGGTCGAGCGCGCGATGGATCATGTCGCCGGCTACACCATCCTCAACGATCTCAGCCTGCGCGACCAGGGCAACCGCTCGGACTGGAACGTCAAGACCGATTTCCTCTCCGGCAAGAGCTTCGACACCGGCGCGCCGATGGGGCCGTGGATCGTCCCGGCGCGGCAGGTCGGCGACGTCTACAACCTCACCCTCAAGCAGTGGGTCAGCCAGGAGCTGATGCAGGATTCGACCACCGCCTTCATGCATTTCACCATCGCCGAACAGATCGCCTACCTCTCGGCCAAGTTCACATTGCGGCCGGGCGACGTCATCGCCACCGGCTCGCCGTCAGGAAACGGACGGCCGCGCGGGATTTTCCTCAAGCCCGGCCAGGATCTCACGGTCGAGATCGAGAACATCGGCCGGCTGCACAATCCGATCGCGCAGGGTGAATAGCGCCGTGGCGCAGGTGACGAAGGCTAGCGCCACGGCGTTCCCTCCCCCCTTGCGGGGGAGGGACAGGGAGGAGGGTGCCACAAGTTCAATCGGGTCCGCATCTACCCCTCTCCCCAACCCTCCCCCGGCGTCAGGGCGTTCACGCCCGTCTTCGACGGGCGGTGGGGGGAGGGAGCCCACAGAGTTCGCGGCGCTGTCGGTGCGCCACAACAACGGCAGTGCCTTGCAATCGTCCAACCCCGCAGTGGAGCAGCCTTGAGCCGCGTCGACAGGAGTGCAAGATGAGCGCCGGCGGTCCGCAACCCGACAAGGCCGCCGCCGTTAGCACTCCGATCGACACGGTGATCGATGCGAATACGCCGCTGTTCCGGGTGCGCTCCTTCACCCTGCTGTTCACCACGCGGGTCGCGTCCACCACCGCCTTCCAGATGCTGTCGGTGGTGGTCGGCTGGCATGTCTACGAGATCACCAACAGCGCGCTCCAGCTCGGCCTGATCGGCCTCGCACAGTTTCTCGCGCCGGTGCTGCTCATGGTGCCGGCCGGACAGATCGTCGACCGCTACAACCGCCGTTTCGTATTGCGCTGCTCCTATGCGGTTGCCTTCGTGTCGACGGCCGGGCTGATGCTGGTCGCCGCGCTGCCCGCCCCGCCGCTGCCGGCGATCTACATCCTCGTCTTCCTGAGCATGGCGGCGCGCACCTTCGAGCAGCCGTTGATGCAGGCGCTGCTGCCCGCGATGGCGCCGCGGCCCATCCTCAACCGGGCGATCGCCGCGCATGTGTCGGCCCGCCACCTGTCCGTGCTGATCGGGCCCTCGCTCGGCGGCGTGCTCTATGTGTTCGGCCCGGTGTTCGATTACGGCGTCTGCGCGGCGCTGGTGCTGGCCGCCATGGTTGCCACCCTCATGCTGCCGGATCCGGGAACGCCGACCCGGCATGAGGATATCAGCCTCGACAGCGTGCTGGCCGGATTCCGCTTCATCTGGCGATGCGAGACCATCCTGGGTGCGATGCTGTTCGAGTTCGCGGCGGCGCTGTTCGGCACCGTGAGCGCGCTGTTTCCGATCTACGCTCGCGACATCCTCGACATCGGCGCCTGGGGCGCCGGCGTCCTGCGCAGCGCGCCCGCGCTGGGCGCCCTGATCGCGGCGGCGATCCTGTCGCGCTTTCCGGTCAGACATCACGGCGGCGCCTGGTTGTTCTTCGGCTTCGCGCTGCACGGCGTCGGCGCGATCGCTTTCGGCTTCTCGAATGTTGTCGCGCTTTCGATCGTGGCGTTGATGGCAAGCGGGATCGGGGACATGCTCAGCACCGTCGTACGCCAGACCTTGATCCAGGTGACGACGCCCGACGAGATGCGCGGACGGGTCTTTGCCGTCAACTCGCTATTCTACGGATCCGCGGGCCAGCTCGGAGCGTTCCGGGCCGGCGTCATGGCGGAGGGCATCGGCGCGGTGGGCTCGGTCGTGTTCGGCGGCGTGGCGGTGCTGGCGACGGTGGTATTGTGGTCGTGGCTGTTTCCGGCGCTGCGGCGCGTCGATCGTCCCGACGAGGTGCAGCCGTCGCAGCGTGCGAGATGACGAACCGTGGATGAACCGCGCAAGGACAGTGCCGAGACCACGCGCATCGCGGATTTGCCGGTCGATCCGTCGGGCTCGATCTTCCGGGTGCGCTCCTTCGCGCTTCTGTTCATCACGCGCGTCAGCTCCAACACCTCCAACCAGATGCTGGCGATTGCGGCCGCCTATCAGGTCTATGAGCTGACCGACAGCGCGCTGCATCTCGGGTTGATCGGCTTCGTGCAATTCATGCCGCCGCTCCTCCTGATGCTGATCGCCGGCCAGGCGGCCGACCGCTACAACCGCCGCCACGTCATGCGGGTGTGCCTTGCGGTCGAATTGTGCGCCAACCTCGGAATGGTGGCGGTGTCGCTCCTGCCCACGCCGCCGCTGGCCGCGATCTACGTCCTGCTATTCGTCAACGCGATGGCGCGGACCTTCGAGCAGCCGGTCATGCAGTCGCTGGTGCCGGTCATGGCGCCGCGCGCGATGCTGGGCAAGGCGGTCGCCGCCCACGTCTCCGCCGGACGGCTGTCCATGCTGCTCGGACCCTCGCTCGGCGGCCTGCTCTACATTTTCGGGCCGGACTTCGACTACGCGGTCTGCACGCTGCTCATCCTGGCTGCTGCGGTCGCGAGCTTCATGCTGCCCAATCCGCCGGTGCCGGCCGAGCGGCCGAAGATCACCTGGGACTCGCTCGTGGCCGGCTTCCGGTTCATCTGGCGCTGCCAGACCGTCCTCGGCGCCATGTCGCTCGATCTGATCGCCACGCTGTTCGGCGGCGTGACCGCGCTGCTGCCGATCTACGCCCGCGACATTCTCCAGATCGGACCCTGGGGCGCCGGCATCCTGCGCAGCACGCCGGCGGTCGGCGCGCTCCTGACCGCGGTCGTGCTGGCGCGCTTTCCCGTGCGCCGGAACGGCGGCGTCATCCTCTACGTGGGCTTCGCGCTCTACGGTCTCGGCACCATCGTTTTCGGCCTGTCGAGCAACGTTGCGCTGTCCATTGCAGCGCTTCTGGTGCTCGGTTGCGGCGACATCCTGAGCTCGGTCGTGCGCCAGACCATCGTGCAGATCACCACGCCCGACGAGATGCGCGGACGGGTCGCCGGCGTCAACTCGTTCTTCATCGGCTGCTCGGGCCAGCTCGGGTCGTTCCGCGCCGGCCTGATGGCGGCCTGGATCGGCGCCGTCGGCGCGGTCACGCTTGGCGGTTGCGCCGTTTTCCTGTCGATGGCGTTGTGGCTCTGGCTGTTTCCGGCGCTGCGTCGCGTCGATCGTCCCGACGAGGCGCAGCCCTATTGAGCGGGCGGAGCGCGCGCGGTCGCGCGCCAATTGCGCGGCCTGTGATCGCGGTTTAGAACGTCCCGATGCTCGACGATCTCCTGCAGCGGCGGCCCTACAATGCAGCCGCCGACTTCATCGACGGCAATGTCGCGCGCGGTCTCGGCGGCAAGATCGCATTCACGGACACCGAGCGCTCGCTCACCTACGCCGAGTTGCAGTCGCGCAGCTTTCAATTCGCGGCCGCCCTGAAGACGCTCGGGCTGCGCCCGGAAGACCGGCTGCTGCTGCTCCTGCCCGACACCGTCGATTACCCGGTGGCGTTCTGGGGCGCGGTGCGCGCCGGCGTCGTCGTCATTCCGCTCAACACGCTGCTGACGCCGGAGGTCTACGCCTATATCCTCGCCGACAGCCGCGCCACAGCGCTGGTCGCCGCGGCGCCGCTTGCGCGCAACCTCCTGCCGATCCTCGGGCGCGTTCCGCGCCTGCACACCATCGTGCTGACCGGCGCGAGCACGCAGGACAAGGCCGCCTTCCCGGCCCGCGACGTGCATCTGTTCGAGGACATCCTCGCGCGCGAGCAGCCGGAGCCGGTCACGGCCGCAACGCTCTCCGACGAGGTCGCATTCTGGATGTACACGTCGGGCTCGACCGGCGACCCCAAGGGCGTCAAGCACGTGCACACCACGCCGATGTGCGCGGCCCGTCTGATGGGCCAGGGCGTGATCGGCATCCGCGCGGACGACGTGGTGTTCTCGGCTGCGAAGCTGTTCTTCTCCTACGGCCTGGGCAACGCCATGGCGTTCCCGATGTCGGTCGGCGCTTCGAGCGTGCTGCTGCCGCAGCGGCCGACGCCCGAAGCCGTGTTCGCGCTCATGCGCGCGCACCGCCCCACGATCTTCTACGGCGTGCCGACGCTCTATGCGTCGATGCTCGCCCACAAGGACATGGGCCGCGGCGCCGGCTCCGACCGGCTGCGGCTCTGCATCTCGGCCGGCGAGGCGCTGCCCGCCCATCTCGGCGAGCGCTGGCGCGCCGCCGCCGGGGTCGACGTCCTCGACGGCATCGGCTCGACCGAGATGTTCCAGACCTTCCTCAGCAACCGGCCGGGCGACGTGCGCTACGGTTCCACCGGCCGACCGGTCCCCGGCTACGACATCAGGATCGTGGACGAGAGCGGCCGCGACGTGCCCGAGGGCGAGCTCGGCGAATTGATCGTGCGCGGTCCGTCGGCCGGCGAAGGCTACTGGAACCAGCGCGCCAAGAGCCGCCGCACCTTCGTCGGCGAATGGACCTATACGGGCGACAAGTACCTGCGCGACGCCGACGGCTATTATCACTACTGCGGGCGCACCGACGACATGTTCAAGGTCAGCGGCATGTGGGTGTCGCCGTTCGAGGTCGAGGCCGCGCTGGTCTCGCACGAGGCGGTGCTCGAAGCCGCCGTCATCGGCAAGAAGGACGCCGACGGGCTGGTCAAGCCCAAGGCTTTCATCGTTCTGAGGAACGGCTACGCGGCGGACGCAGGTCTGCTGGAGACGCTCAAGATCCACGTCAAGGACCACGCCGGCCTATGGAAGTATCCGCGCTGGATCGACGTGCGCCGGGATCTGCCGCGCACCGCCACCGGCAAGCTGCAGCGATACAAGCTGCGGGAGCTGGAGCCGTAGATCAGCCTGCTCCGCGGCGCCGCGGACGCCGGGCTCGGGGCGAGGAGCGCGCGAAAGGCGCGCGTCTCGCGCCGCAGGATCTACCAACGCTCCTGGCGCGGGCGCCACTTGTGCGCCAGTTCCTCCGCCGTCTCGATCTCGACGGGCGTCATCTTGGTCGCGATGTTGTCGCGGATCCGCGCCCAGTGCTCGCGTTCTCGCGCCGAGGCCTTGGAGGTCGCGAGGTTGATCCACTTATGGGCGAGGACATCGTCCTCGGGGACGCCCAGGCCCTTGTCGAACAGGAGCCCGAGGGCCTGCTGCGCGGCCGGATGCCCTTGCTTGGCGGCGCGGTGATACCATTTCGCCGACACGATATGGTGCTGCGGCACGCCCTTGCCGGTCTGATACATGAATCCGAGATAGGCCTGCGCCTGGGCGTCGCCGCGCTCCGCCAGCACCCGGAAAATCCTGGCGGCGGTGGCGTAATCCTCGCGGTTGAAGGCGGCGATGCCGGCGCGCAGCGAGACGGCAACGACGACGCGGACCGGCTTTCGGACGGTCACGCCGGTGTCGAGAGAGGCGGCCGAGCCGGCGGACGGCGCCAGCAGCATGGCCGCTATGGCGGCGGCGACGAACCGTGTGGCGTATTGCATGCGAATGACCCCAACCGCGTTCCTGCGCGACGATGCGCGGCGTTTATCGAAAGATGTTCGCCGTCGCCCCGGGCCTTGTCAAGCGGCCCTACTGCGCGCCGTCCCACTGACCGGATACCCCGAGCAGAATGCGCATTTTTCCGCCGTCGAGGCCCGTGAAACCCTGCGGCGACTGCGCCACCATCTGATCCACGAACAGGAACGGCATCCCGGCCTCGAGGTCATAGAGCAGTTGCTGGAGTTCCGGCTGCCCCACCTCGCAGCTCAGGACCACGCTCACGAGCCCGGTCTTGGCTTGGGACCCTTCGATCGCCACCTGCGAGGAGAGCACATTGCCGCCGACCTTGCGCACCGCGCCGACCACCCGCTGCATCAGCGCCGCGCCCGCGATGGTGACCGTCTGGCCTTCGAGGAATGCCGAACCCGTGGGAACGGGACCGGTGGTTGGATCGGCGCCGGTGGGCGCGGTCCGGCGTCCGCCGAGCTGTTCGAGCACCACGCCGGCGGCCGCGACGGCGGCCTGCCGCTCGACGATGCCCACGATCGAAACCCAGGTGGTGAACACCAGGACCAAGACCAGCGCGACGTAGCAACTGGTCGCGACCAGCGGCGAGCGCGTGAGGTAACGGCTGATCAGGTGTTCGAGGGTCATGTGCGTGGCCTGTAGACCGGCTCGATGCGCGCCTCGATGTGAAAACGCTCGCCCGGATCGGACGGCGAGCGCGTCGTCGGCGCAAAGAACGTGGCACGCGTGAAGTGCTGCGACTGCTCGATCAGCCGGATGAGCGACGGCGCATCACGCGTGAAGCCGATGAGCTGCAGCTTGTTGCCTTCAACCCGCAGCTCCGTGACGAAGGTATGATCGGGAAGAATCTCCGACAGCGCTTCCATCACGATCACGCTCGACGGCACCTCGTGCTTGCGGCGCTCCAGGCGGGTCATGGCGGTGTCGCTGCCGCCCTCACGCCCGGCCCGCAGCGCGGCGCGACGCTCGGCGACGCGGCGGGTCAGGTCGCTGAGCTGGGTGTCGAGGTCGTCGCCGATGATGTACGCGCCGCCGATCGCGATCGCGGCCGCGAGGCCGACCACCACCAGCACCGCGACGAGGGCACGGCGGATGCGGCCGGCCTCGATGGCTTGCCGCGTCTTCTGCTCGAACACCTTGATCGGACCGGAACCGGCTTCCTTGCCGTCGGCGACCGTCGAAACCGAGATCGAATCGGCGCCGAGGCCGGTGGCCGCCTGCACGAAGGGCATCACCAGCGCACGCGCGGTCGCCACCACGGTCACGGAGATGCGATCCTTCGCGATCTCGACCGGCTTCATCCAGCCGAACACCGCGTCCTTGGCGGCCCAGGGCGTCAGGCGGTCGATCTGGGAGCGGACGACGCCGTCGAGGAAGTCCGCGGCCTGCCGCGGCAGCTCGATCGGCCGGAACACGAAGCGGTTCGGCCGCAGGATGATCTCGGCGTGGCGGCCCTTGAGAGGCTCCCCCGCGTCCGCCGGCAGCGGGCGGAACTCCTTGCCCTCCTTGATCTGAAGGCTCGCGGACGGAGCGCCGGCTGCGTTGGCGCCGACCGCAAAGCCGCCGCCCTCGCGTTCCACGAGCTCGACGACCCGCGGCGCCGACAGCCGCGCCACCAGGGCGACCAGCGCCTCGGCTACGCAATCGATCCAGCGCGAGCAGATCCCCTTGACCGTCTGCAGGAACGTCATCGCAAACTCACCACGGGCGGATCGTCCGCCATCGGTCCATCGGCATCGTCCCGCCACGACAAGACATAATACGGGTCATCGGCGCCCTCGAGCAGCAGAATGACCACGGCCGCATTGAGACGCCGGCCGTTGTCGAACACGATGCTGATCTTCACCCGGGTCGCTTTGGCGGTGTCGCCGGGAGCGGCTGGCGCTTCGGAAGTCGCCCCTCCTAGCACGCCGCCGCCATCCTGCCGACCCCCGTTGCGCTGTCTCAAAATGGCGCCGAGCCGTTCCGGCGTCATTCCCGGCAGCGCGGCCAGGACCTGCGGCTCGGCATCGAGGAGGCTGACGTCCGCCCGGCCGCTGAACACGGTCACGAACGGCAGCGCCCGCTCGACCATGACCGGGGGAATCCCCATCACCAGCCATAATTCGGAAACGTGGGCGAACGGGCCCTGGCGCGGCCGATAGGGAATGCCGGCGGTCCGGTAGGCGGAGGACTCGGTGCCGGACAGATCGTCTCCGGTCGCGAGCGTGCGCCACCCGACGATGCGCTCGGCATAGGCTTCGGCGTTGGTCTGGCTGGCGCCGAGGGCGGCAAACAGCCCGGCCAGGAGTTCCTTGGGGGCGGCGTTGAGGTCAATGCGCGCGGCTTCGGAGCGGAATTCCACAGCCACGCTGCCGGTGCCGATCCGGAACGTGAAGGTTCCCCGCGGCCGCCGCTCTTCCGGCTTGCCGAGGGTAAGCTGAAAGGCCGTGAGCTCGACGGCTGCCGAAACCAGCGCCCCGGCCCGGATGCGGTCGTCGTTGACGCTCGCGGCAGCCGCCGTGTTGGAGACGTAGACCGCGTAGATCGATGCAAGCGTCGCCAGCGCCGCCAGGATCCAGAGCACCGCCACCACGATGAATCCATCGCGATCGCGGCGGCGGCTGATCCTTGGGGCCCGAGGGTTCATGGTTGCGATCGTCGCCTGTTTCAGAGATTCGAAGCGGGAGGAGCGGCCTGGACCTTGTTGCAGTCGCGCGGGTTCCTGGATCGGACGCATTCCGCCCCGACCACGACATGAACCATGGTGGCGGTCGACACCGACAGCGTCTGGTCGGTCGCGGCGTCGCGCAGGAGGATGCGCACGGCGCGCGGAAGCTGGTTGGACTCGCGCCACGTGGTCTTCCAGACCCGGTCCGGGCCGGCATAGGCGAACGTGATCCGGTACGGCGCCCGCACCAGCATGACCGGATCGAAGAACTTGAGCTGCGGGTTCACCGGCAGCGTCGGTTCGAGCGGCACGAAGGGCGCGCGCAGCCTGACCATCGTGAGGCCGTTGCCCTCGCTGACTTCCGCCAGCCTGATGACTTCAAGGCCCGGCCGCGCATTGGGGCCGAGCGCGGATCGCACGAAGGTGACCGAGATTTCACCGCCGTCGAACAGCGGGTCCTTGGTCTTGTTGTGGGGCGGCACGAATTCGGCGGCCGCAAGATCACTGACGATTCGCTCCAGGCCGAACGACAACAGCTCGCTTCGCTGCACCCGCGCAAAGCCGCGGTTCCAGTTCGGCAGCCATTGCGCCGTGACCGTGGCCAGCGCCGTCAGGATCGCAACCATCAGGGCGGTCGCGATCAGGGCTTCGATCATCGTGAAGCCGGAATTGGAAGCCGCGCTGCGGGCCGGTCGCCGGTTCATTCCGGCCGCCGGCGCAGCCGCACGGTGTCGAGCTGCAGAACGCTGCCGGCCGGAGACTGGACCCGGATCACGACGGTGAGCGGTATCCACTGCGACGGCGTGCGCGAGTCGACGTTGGCCGCGAACGGCTGCACGTCGACGCGCCAGCGGTGGCCGGCCAGCTCGCCTGAAAAACTCCCGGTCTTGAGGTCCTCGCGCGACGGCAAGCCGGTCTCGATGGCGCGCGCGGTCTCGACCAGCGCCAGGTGCGCATCGATCGAGCGGGTGCCGCGGGCACTCGCCGCCACCAACGAGCCGATCGCCGTCAGCACCACGGCGATCACCGCAAGCGCGACAAGCACCTCGATGAGCGTGAAGCCGGCGTCGCCACGTCGGCGCTCAGAGCGAGCTGAACGGAGCAACCTCGATCCCTCCCGTGAGCCAGTTGACGCGAATCTGGTAGCCGATGCCTTGTCGCGTCAGGATGATCGCGCCGCCGCAGGACATCCCGGACGAGAAGAAATTGATCGTGGTCCCGACGCTGCGCCCATTGCAGCGCGCGGCCAGGCTGGCCTCGAACAGCACATCCTCAGGCATCCGCACGCTGCGGCCCGAGATGCCCGAGTGCAGCGATCGCGCGCGCGCATCGATCTGCGTGACCACTTCCGTCCGCCGCCGGATCGCGGCGTTGCGGTCGGCCTTGAGGATCGTGGCGGCTTCGAGCGCATAGGCCTCGATCCGCGCGCGCGACGTCCCGCGCGGCAGGCCCGGCAGGATGATCGCCGCAATGATCGATATGATGGCGACGACGCAAACGACTTCGAACAATGTGAAGCCGTCCTGCCGCATCGGCGCGTCAACGCGTCCAACTCGTGATGTCGGCCGCCGTGCCTGTGCCACCTTCTTGTCCATCCGCACCGTAGGACATCATGTCATATGCGCCGTGCTCGCCGGGCGCCCGGTAGATGTAGGGCTTGCCCCACGGGTCGTTTGGCACCACGCCGCCCTTGAGATACGGCCCGTTCCACGATTGCGTGTTGCCGCTGCGTTGCACCAGCGCGCCGAGACCTTCCGAGCTGGACGGATATTTTCCGGTGTCGAGGTAATAGAGGTCGAGCGCGCTCGAGAAGCTCTCGATCTGGATCTTGGCGGCCTTGGCCTTCGACTCGGCGAGATAATTCAGGACGCGCGGGCCGACCAGGCCCATGATGAGGCCGATGATCGTGATGACGACCAGGATCTCGACCAGCGTGAAGCCTTGCTCGCCGTGTCGCGCGCGCCGGCGACGACGACGTGGCGCAACCGTCCGCAACGCAAGCCTGTCGAAGCCGAAATTCCACATGTCCCCTCTCATCCAACTCATCAACTTCATCCGACAATCTGGGTGACCGACATCAGCGCGGTCATCACGGAAACGATCAGGCCACCGACGACGGCGGCGATGATGATGATGGCAAGCGGGCCGACGATGCCGACCACCCGGTCGAGGCTGCGCTGGAGCTTGGCCTCGTAGAAGTCGGCCACCCGTCCCGACAGCACCGGCAACTGCCCGGTTTCCTCGCCGATCTTTATCATGCGCACCGCCATCGCCGGAAGTATCGCCGCCTCCGCGAGCCCGTCGGACAGCTTCCCGCCGTGCCGGACGCGCTCAGCGGTCTTGCTCCAGCCCTCCGCGTTGCCGGTCCGCGCCATCATGTCGACCAGGATGCGCAGCGTCGTCGTCAGCGGGACACCGCTTCCGAGCAGAACGCCCAGATTGCGGCAGAACAAGGCCGTGCGATGCAGGCTGAACACGGTGCGGACGAGCGGAACCCGCGACACCGCCGACATCATGGCGCTGCGGACTTTCGGGCGCCGGAACACCAGCCAGCCCGCAACGACCGCGACCACGGCGCCGACCCCGACTTCGACCGTGTGGGCGCGCAACAGCTCCGAAAAGCTAAGAAACGTCATGACGATGGGATCGAGCTTGGCGCCGAAATCGCGCAGCACCGAGGCAAATTGCGGCAATACGAACAGCAGGAAGAACACCAGGACGGTGCCGGCCGCGAACAGGACGAAGGCAGGGTAGCGCAGCGCGTCGCCGACCTTTCGCTGCAGGGCCTCGGAACGGGCCCGCTCGCTCCCGAGGGCTTCCAGCACGTGGTCGAGCGTGCCGGAGGCCTCGCCAACCCGCACCAGCGCCACGAACATGTCCGGGAACAGCAGCGGGTGATGCGACATCGCCTCGGCGAGGCTTTCGCCCGCAACCACGCTCGCCCTGATCTGCCCGACGAACGGGCGCAGGCGGCCGATATCCATGTCGCTCGCGAGCAGCGCCAGCGCATCGTCGATGCGCGCGCCCGCCTTCAGCAGCAGCGCGAAGTCGCGGGTGAAGACCGTCACGTCCTCGCTGCGCGGCCGATAGAAGAACGAGGCATTCACGCGCGCGGCCGGAGCGTCGCCCTGTTCGGTGACGGTCTCGATCGGCACCAGCCCGAGATATTCGATGCGGCGCGCCACCTCGGCCGCGGTCGGGGCCGCGATCGACCCGCTTACGATCTCGCCGGTCTGGGTCAGCGCTCGATAGCGGAAATTGGGCACGGTGTTAGCGTATCGTCGTAACGCGGAGGACTTCGGCGGCCGAAGTCATCCCGCTGCGGCATTTGGCGACCGCGTCGTCGATCATGGTGGTCATGCCGGCGCGGATGGCGGCCTCGTCGATGGTGTTGGAATCGGCGTTGCCGGTGATCATCGGCCGCACCTCCTCGGACATCTCGAGCACCTCGAACACGCCGTTGCGGCCGCGATAGCCGGTGCCGCCGCAGCGCTCGCAGCCGTGCGGCTCATGCACGTCCTCTCCGATCTGCAGGCCGAGCGTGGCGTAGCGCGGGTCGGCCGCGAGGTCCGCGCTGGTCAAGGTGCGGGTGATCTTGCAGCGATCGCACAAGACGCGCACCAGCCGCTGCGCGATGGCGGCGCGCAACGTCGACTTGAGCAGGAAGCTTTCCACCTTGAGGTCGAGCAGGCGCGGAATGGCGGCCGCGGCCGTCTCGGTGTGCAGCGTGGTCAGCACCAGATGGCCCGTCAGCGCGGCATGGATGGCGATGTGCGCGGTTTCAGAGTCGCGCACCTCGCCGACCATGATCACGTCGGGGTCCTGGCGGACGAAGGCGCGCATCGCGGTGGCGAAGGTCAGCCCGATCGCGGGCTTCACCTGCGACTGGTTGATGCCGGGAATCTCGTATTCCACCGGGTCTTCGATGGTCAGGATCTTTCGCGTGGTCTGGTTGAGAATGGACAGCATGGTCGCGAGCGTGGTGGTCTTGCCGCTGCCGGTCGGACCGGTGACCACGATCATGCCGTGCGGCAGATCGAGCAGCCGGGTGAGCTTGACCTCATCGCCGTGCGAGAGTCCGAGCTTGCTGATCTCGAGGAGACCGCGGTCCTTCGGCAGCAGGCGGATCACGGCCGATTCGCCATGCTGCGTCGGCATGGTCGCGATCCGCACGTCGATCTCGGAGCGGGTGATGTGCAGGCGCGCGGCGCCGTCCTGCGGCAGCCGCCGCTCGGCGATGTTGAGGCCCGACAGAATCTTGATGCGCGAGATCAGCGCCTGCGGCGGAACCCCGGTCGGCGCCGGCATCGCGCGCAACATTCCGTCGATGCGCATGCGCACGACCAGGTTGGCGCGGAACGGCTCGATGTGAATGTCGCTCGCCCGCAGCTCCGCGGCCTTTTCGAGCAGATCGTTGACCGCGCGCACGACCGGCGCCCCGCTCGCCAGATCGCGCAGGCTCTCCACGTCGTCCTCGGCGCGGGCGCTGGCGACGTCGCCGGTTCCCGAGGCCGGCGCTTCGTCGTCGCCGAGCCGCTCCGCGAGCACCGTCGCGATGTCCTCGAACGAGCCGATCTCGACCTCGACCGGTCCGCCGAGCACGATCTCCGCGGCCCGGATGGCGGCAAGGTCGGTCGGATCGCCGACCACGAGCTTGAGGCTGCCTTCCGGCGTCTGGTAGGGAAAAATGGTGGTTTCGCGCAGGAAGCGGCGCGAAAAGCCGCCCGCCACGGCGGCCGCGGCGATCAACTGCGACAGGCCGAGGCGCGGGAGCTCGTAGAAGCGCGCCACCTCGTCGGCAAAGTCCTTGGCCGACAGCTCGGTGAGCTCCCAGAGCTTGCGAAGGGTTTTCTCGGCCTGTTGAGTGTCAGACGAGCCGCCCTTCGCGCGAGAATCGAGCCTAAAGGGATGCCGGCTCGATAAGTATTCTTCGAATTCCCTGGAAGTATTCGCGCGCATAGATTGTCCTGGCGAGCCAAGAAGAGCCCTTACAAGAGCCCTTACAAGTGTCCCCCCCCTCGGGCCCTTTCTTCTTGACACCTATTGTTGTTGTTTTCTATCAATGGCGTCCTCGGCTGTCAATTTATCGCCACTCTGTTGTCGTCTCTAACGGTCGGCGATAAATGCGGGTTGCGTGGGGAGTACATTGGTCGCGGTCCTGACATCGTTGCGCAAGTGCCCGGCGATGCGCGCTGCATCGCGCGTCATCTATTTGTCGATCGTCAGCGCGACGCTGTGCTCCTGCAATCTCTACACCGTCGAGCGCGACGAGGCCCGTCCGCAAGACGTCCTCGACAAGGTCCGCGCGATGGACCTGCTGCCGCGCTTCTCGCCCGAGGGGCAGGTTCCGAACCAGCCGCAAGGACCGCGTGCCACCGTCTATGAGGGGCAAGTCGTCGATGCGGCCGCGGAAGCCGCGCAGGCGGGCTCGGGCGACGGCTATGAGCTCAATTTCGAGAACACGCCGATCACCACCGTCGCCAAGGTCATCCTCGGCGACATTCTCGGGGTCGGATACACCATCGATCCGCGGGTGCAGGGCACGATCAGCCTCGCGTCCGGCCGTCCGGTGCCCAAATCGGACGTGCTCTTCGTCCTCGAATCCGCCCTGCGGATGGGCAACGTGGCGCTGATCCGGGACACGGCGGGCTATCGCCTCGTCCCCACGGCGGAAGCCGTCGGCTCTGGCAATCTCGACCGCGCCGCGACCAATCGCCAGGTCGAGCCGGGATACGGCATCAGCGTGATCCGGCTGCAGTATGTGTCGGCGGCGACGTTGATGAAGATCCTCGACAGTTTCGCCACCAAGCCGGGCACCGTGCGGGCCGATCCGGCGCGCAACCTTCTCATCATCCAGGGAAGCGGACCCGAGCGCCGCGCCGCGCTGGATACCGTGCTCAGCTTCGACGTCGACTGGATGCGCGGGCAATCGGTCGGGATTTATCCCGTGCGCAGCAGCACGCCCGAACCGCTGATCGCGGAGCTCGAAAAGATCATCGATTCCGGCGAAGGCGGGATGAGCCAGAACATGGTCAAGCTGCAGCCGGTCGGCCGGCTCAATGCCATCATGGTGGTCACCCGCAAGACCGAGCTGCTGCGGATGGTCTCGACCTGGATCAGCCGGCTCGACACCGCCGACACCACCACGACCGGCGTCAAGGTCTACCGCGTCCGCTATGGCGAAGCGCGCCAGATGGCGCGGCTGCTCAACGAGATGTTCGCCGGGGGTTCGGGCGGTGCCACGCTCGATTCGGCGGCCAATCAGATCGCGCCGGGCTCCGGGATGATCACGTCATCGAGCGGCAGCCCCTCCTCGATCAGCCGTCCGGCGCTGTCCAACGCCCCGCAGCAGCCGGGCGGGGCGGCCGCCGCCGGTGCCGCCGCCGCGGGCGGCGAACCGGGCCTCGGCGGAGCAAAATCCGACACATCATTCGGCGCCCGGTCCGCCGGCAGCGGCGGATCGCCGGTCCTGCCGGGCGTGCGCATCACCGCCGACGTGGTCAACAACAACCTGCTGATCTTCGCCAACCAGGAAAGCTACCGGATCATCGAGCGCACCCTGCGACAGCTCGACCGGCCGCAGCTTCAGGTCGCGATCGAAGCCACCATCGCCGAAGTGACGCTCAACGACACGCTGAACTACGGCGTCCAGTTTTTCCTGAAGAGCTCCGACGTCGGTCTCGGCAGGGACAAGGGCTCGATCATCAACACCACCGGCGGCGCGATCCTGGGGCGGGCATTCCCGGGCTTCAACTTCCTGATCGGATCGGCGGCCGAGCCGCGATTGATCCTCGATGCGCTGCACAAGGTCAGCGACGTCAAGGTCCTGTCGAATCCGTCCGTGGTCGTGCTCGACAACCAGGTCGCGACGCTGCAGGTTGGCGACCAGATCCCGGTCACCACCGGCACCGCGACGGTGCTCAATTCGAGCAACCAGGTCGTCAACACCATCGACTACCGCAACACCGGCATCATTCTGCGGGTCGTTCCGCGGGTCAACTTCAACGGCAATGTCGTGCTCGACATCGAGCAGGAGATCAGCAACGTCGCCAACTCCGATCCGACCCTGACGCCGACCGTTTCGCAGCGCAAGGTGAAGAGCTCGATCGCGGTGGCAAGCGGCCAGACCGTGCTCCTTGCCGGCCTCATCAGCGAGCGCCGCGACAAAGGCCGCCAAGGGCTTCCCATCTTCGAGCAGATTCCCAAGGTCGGCGATCTGTTCGGGCATCAGGCCGGAACCGCGCAACGGATCGAGCTGATCATGTTCATCCGGCCGCAGGTCATCCGCGACAGCGTCGATGCGCATTACGTCGCGGAAGAGCTGCGCTCCAAGCTCGGAGGCCAGCGCACGACGGTGGCTCCCGGCACGCCGGTGCCGCCGATCGGCATTCCCAAGCAACGCTGATGCGCCGCCGCCGCGCGCGCTCGGAACCGTGATCGGCGCGCGCGCCGTGCCTTCAGCGAAGCAGCCGGAGTCCCCTCCACCCCTCCTCGACCCGGGCGTCCGCTCCACTCGACGGCGACTGGCCTGGCGCGCGGCCATCGCACTGGCCGCGCTGGCGGCGTGTGCTGCCAGCGTCGCAGCCGCGCCGGGCCTGCGCGGCGTGCTCGGGGCCGGCCTCGCCTTAGTGATGCTTGCCATCGCGGTCATCGACGGCAGGCAGTTCATCATCCCGAATGGATTGGTGGCCGCCGGCCTGGCGCTCGGCCTCGTGCACGCCGGCATCGCGGACTCCGCGAGCGCGACGGAGGGCGTCACCGATGCCGCGATCCGAAGCGTGGTCCTGGCCCTGGTCTTTCTGCTGATACGCTTTGTTTACACCCGCCTGCGCGGGCGCGAGGGCATCGGCCTGGGCGACGTCAAGCTCGCCGGCGTCGCCGGCATCTGGCTCGACTGGCCGGTCATGCCGCTAGCGGTCGAAATCGCAGCGCTCGCGGCCCTGGTCGCGTTCGGCACCAGACAGTGGATCCTGGGACGCCCGATCCGGTTGAGCAGCAGGCTGCCGTTCGGATTGTTTCTGGCGCCGGCGATCTGGCTTTGCTGGTATCTCGACGCGATGCTGCTGGTGCCCTGGTGACTTTCCGGGACCAGTCTGGTAGTGGCTCCGGTGCCCGATTTACGCCAAGATTTGGCAACCAAATGCCGGCACCGCACCGTAGGGCAGCGCCCTGGCAGGCGGCCGAAATGGGGAGAGCGAAATGATCCGTATGACGTGTCTCGTGTTGGCGCTGATGTTCGCGGCGCTGGGGACCGCTTCCGCCGAGTTGCGCAATGCCTGCGCCGACGATCGCGACAAGCTGTGTCCCGGCGTACAGCCCGGCGAGGGCCGAGTGATCGCCTGCCTCGTCAAGGTGAAGGACAAACTGAGCCCGGCCTGCATCAAGCTGCTGCAGGACGTCGGAAGCTTGCCGAAGTGATTGCAAGTGTTTGACATCTCGGTCGATCCGAGGTGGCGTGTTGATCAAAAGCTGCAGCAGTTGATCGAATTGCGCGCGCCTTGCGACAACGGTGTTTACCTTTGGTCCCGACAACACGGGATCTGAAAGTGACAGGAGAGAGGGGGGTTGATTTTTCGATATCCCTGCAACGGAACATCCTATAGGTTGTGTGCGGGACTTGTTGAGCGCTCTGGCCGACACGTCCTGCAGTCCTGGAAAATTCACCGTCTGAAGGAGGCTCACATGAGGTCAGTTGCCGCGTTCGGTATTGCGTGCCTGGTAGGCGTGGCGTTCGTTCCCGATGTGGCGTTGGCACAGGCCACGCGAACCTGGGTGTCGGGCGTCGGCGACGACGTCAATCCCTGCAGCCGCACGGCGCCTTGCAAGACTTTCGCGGGCACGATCTCGAAGACCGCGGCCGGCGGCGAGATCAACTGCCTCGATAGCGGCGGCTTCGGCGGCGTGACGATCACCAAGTCGATGGCCATCGTCTGCGAAGGCGTCGAGGCCGGCGTGCTGGTGAGCGCAGGCCCCGGCATCACCGTCAACGCAGGCCCGAACGACGTCGTCTTCTTGCGGGGTCTGGACATCGAAGGGCTTGGCTTGACCACCACAGTGTCACCGGGCACGATCGGGATCAGATTCATCGCCGGCGCGGCTTTGCACGTTCAAAATACCAGGATCCGAGGTTTCAAGGCCGCCGCGTCCGGACACGGGATTCACTTCACCCCGGGTGCAGGCGCTGCCACGCTGACCGTGGTGGATAGCTACATTTCCAACAACAACAGCGGCATCAACGTCAACCCGACCGGAGCGGCGACAGCCAAGGTTGTCCTGAACAAGGTTCAGACGGTGAACAACTCCACCTTCGGGATCGCGTTCGATGGCAGGGGCGGCACCGGGGCGGTCGACGGTTCTGTCTGGGAAAGCCAGACCTCGAGCAACGGCTCCAACGGGGTCCTTTCCATCACGGCCGTGTCGGGCGGAGCGACGGTGCAGGTCATGGTCGACCACAGCGCCACGTCCAACAACGGGACCAATGGGCTCCAGTCGAACGGCGGAACCTCGACCATCCGCGTCAGCAATACGGTCATCACCGGGAATGCGACCGGAGTGACGTCTGTAAACAGCGGCGCGCTGCTTACGTACAAGAACAACAGCGTGGACGGTAACGGGGCGCCTGGGGCCTTCACAGGCACCCTGGTTCCGGAATGATGGATTGATGCCGGCTTTCCTCGATCCCGACTCGGCATGAGTCCGGTCTCCGCCCTCTTCCGCGCAACCCGGGCTTACCCGGGTTGCGCATGATGCCGCGACGAACGATGGCGATGCAGCAGCGCGGTCCGACCACACCTCAGTAGGTGGCCGTTTCGAGACCCAATTCGACGATATATCCGTCCATGCGCCGTTGGCGCGCTTCGGCATCCTCAATGACAGTCTTGCAATGATCCAGCGAGAAGAGCTGCGGAAAACGGCCGAACCGCAGCCTGCTGGTGACGCTCGCCCATGAATCGAACAAGCTCCCGATATCGAGTGCAACCCCGCCCTGCTGCTTGACCATTTCGCAATAAGCCTTGCCCAGGACGCCCGCGCCGACCAGAAAAATCGCTCCAGGATACGGGACCTCCAGTTGATCCCTGATCCGCGAGAAACCGGTCGGCCAATGCGGCTCGAGCACGGAGCCCTTGTAGCCCTCCTCGCCGCGCACGAGATACGACCGCGTCGACGCGACGTTGAACGTCTGCATCAACTCCTGATCGATTTCGCGACAGCCGATCAGCCCGATGAAATCGCGATCGCGGACGATCGATGCGATCGCGCCGGAGAATTGCAGGTACCAATGAATATTGGCATCGCATTTATGCGGACGGTGCCGCTGCAAGTCATGCAACTCGACCGCCTCGAAAACACGCGGATAGCCGATATCCTTCTCCATCTGCGCCAGGGTCGGCAAGCCGATCACGTCGGCTGACAAGACCGACGAGCGGGCCAGTTGCGCGATTTGATCGCGGTCCTGGTCGGAAAAATCCTGCGGACCGAACCAGCCGAAAAGATGCGACGCAAGCTCCTCGCGAGTGGAAATATCGGGCCATGCCATGGCGATGCCTTCACTGCATCCGAGCCGGATCAGTGAAAATCCCTGGCGGCGCTCGACAGCGGCAAGAATGATCCGCAGCAGCTCGGACACGCCGAGCCTGCCCTGGAATCTCCATGATGGATCGTTCGGCACGGGCATCCTGCGTTAGAGCATTTTCAGGAAAAGTGGAATCCGGTTTTCCGTCGAAAATGCGACCAGCGCAAGAGTCCTAGAGCACGTTCGGTTTCAAGGAAACTGAACGTGCTCTAGCCGGTTGCAGCCGCAGAGGGTTTGCAGCGCCCGGCAAGTGCCTACAACAGCAAAAAAGACCGGGCGACATCGTCGCCCGGTCCGTTCAACGGCGGATCGTTCTCGCCTGGCTTCCAGGGTCCTATTGCGGGCTCTGTGTATTCAATACGCCGCCCGTGATCTGGGTTGTGTTGAAACTGATCACGTTGTTACCGTAGGACCACACGGTTCCGCCCACGATGTTGACGCCCACGCCATTTCCGAGAATGGTCGCGTTGTTGAGCACGACCGAGGCGTTTTCGCCATTGGCCACGGTGCCATTGTTTGCATTCAGAACGTCGGTGTTCTCAATGAGCACCAGCGAGTGTGCCCCGCCGCTGGCCGGGGCGGTAGCGTTGACCGCCGCGTTTGTGACGTTGGTAACGACGCTGTTCGAGATCAGCGTCTTCACCGGGATGCTGCTGCTCGAGGCCGAGCTGTCGGTCTTTACCCCGAAGCCCGTCCCATGGTGGATCTGCGTGTTCTTGATGACGGTGCCGACCGTGGTATTTCCGACCGGCCTGATCTGAATGAGGCCCTGGCTTGCGTTGGCGATATTCGAATCGACGATGTAGACCGTGCTGACGCTGTTGGGACCGTTGCCCGACGTCGGCTGGATGTTGATGCCGAAGCCGCCCGCACCCCGCAGCTCCATCCGGTGGAGTTCCAAAGTGCCCAAGGCCCCCACGGCCTGGATGTTGTTCAAGCCGGCGCCGGACTGTCCGCCGATGCGAAAATCGAACAGCCTGACGTCGCTCAGCGTATTGATGACGAGCGAATTCTGACCGGCAAGGCCGTTGAGGCCCGGCTTGGAATCGCCGACCGAGCGGATTTCGCTCGGACCATTGCCCCAGTCCAGCGTCAAGCTCTCGTTGAATCCGCCGCTGCTGAGGATCATCAGTCGCGCGACGTTGCCACCGGCCGCCTTGGCGTTGTTGTAGGCCGCCGTGAGGGTGGTGCAGGGGCCGTTGACAGCGTCATTCACATTGCTGTTGGCGCCGCAATTCGCGCCGATGCCGGCATCGCTGCTCTTGTGCACCCAGCGCTGATCGGCCATGGCCGCTGACGTCGCGCTGGCCAGCGCCACCACCGTGACTGTAAACACCGCAGTCTTTTTCATCCAAGCTCTCCCGATTGAATCGATGCCCTCTGGGGGCGTTGCCGCGCGGCAAAGTAACACGGGCCAAGTCTTTGACAAGCGACTGAACGCGGTAATGCGGAAGGAACTCTGGGATTGATGGAAAAATTCGATCTTTTGCACTGCGCAAGTCTGCAGAATACTTTGCTTGTGCGCCTGAGGATACCAACGACAGCACGCATCGCATGTAAATCGGCGCGCTAATCGCCGTGCCGCCTGCAACCGCCGCGCGCGGCGCGAATGAGGAACGTCTCCAGCGCCGCAATGCAGGCGCGGTCATGATAGAGGCGATGCACATTGGCGAGGATTTTTTGTTTGACGGCTGCGCGCCACGCCCCCTGCGTCGCCAGCCGAACCGCCGTCGCCACATAGTCGTCCACCGTCGTGGTGACGGTGTCGTTCACGCCGATCCGCTCGAGCATCGCGGCGCTGTGACGGCCCCGCATCAGGGCTGCGGTCATCGTGACGATCGGCAACCCATGTCTCAGGCTGTCGAAGGTCGAGTTGCAGCCTGACCAGCCGATGCTGTCGAGGCAGATATCGCACAAGCCGCTCGCGGTGACGAATTGCTGCGGATCGAGCCGCTGCAGCACGACGCAGTAGTCGCCGGCCAGCAGTCCATGAGTCGCAAAGGCGTCGCGCAGCCGCCGGCCGAACAGCTCGGTGATCTGCTTGTTTTTCTGAAATTCCACGAACACAAACTGGCAGTTGCCGACCTGGCTCGCGATGCGGGCAAAGACTTGATCGTATTGCGGCAGGTACTTGTAAAGCGATTGCCCGCACCAGAACACGGTGGCGTCCGGCCGCATCCCAAAATCCTCCCGGTCGAACGGGAGGGACGACAGATCGGACGGCTCGCAATAGACCGACAGATTGGGCAGGCGAACAAGCCGCTCGGTGTAGTGTTCCGCGCCGTCCGCCGGCTCCATCAGATCGCTGCTCAGGTAATAGTCGAGCGTCGGGTAGCCGCTGGTTTCCGGGTGGCCCCAGGAATTGCACTGCACCGGCGCCAGGCGTTGCGCCGCAAGCTGGGCCGCGGCCGGATCCATGCCGACCTCGGGATAGATCAGAACATGCAGCGCATCCGACGAGATTTCCTGCCGCCACTGCTCGATCGCCAGGGGTCCCTGGACGAAGCGGTCGCACAACGCGGCGGCCGCGGCTGTGTCGGCATCCTGCTGGCTGGCGGTGTGATAGCCGAATAGCCGAAACCGCTGGCGATCGAGCTGACCGAGCCAGCCCTTGATCGGAATCTTCCAGTTGGAGTGGGTCCTGAAATAGCCGCTGACGATTCCGACACGCACCGGCTCCCCCGGCTGCGGCGGCGGCGCCATCGGGAGCGCGGGAAAGCGCGCAGCCATGGCCTGGCACATCAGCGAACCGTAGCGGGCCTGCAGCTCGCGATCGTTGCGGCCCTGATAGGGCAGAAAGAACGGCTGGATTGAACCGACGCATTGGCCCAGATCGATGAGCCTTTGCCGATCCTCCGCTGCTGCACAGAGCCCGTCCAGGGACCCGCCGTAGGCCGCGCGCCGCTGATCGATCTCGGCCTCGTCGGCGTACAGCACCGACAATTGAATCATGCACAAGGCCAGTTCGAGCTTGATCTCGTCCGGCTTGACCTTCAGCGCGCGATGCAGGCTGTCCGCCGCCTCGTCACGGCGGTTCATCATGTGGAGCGTAATCGCGCGATTGTATAATGCGGAGACGTGGTCGGGATCGAGCTCAAGCGCCCGATCATAGCTTTCCAGCGCTTCTTCAGGCCGGTTGAGCGCGATCAGTGCGGTGCCGCGATCGTCGAGCTCGTCCGCGTGCGGCCGGCCGGAACCAAGCGCCAGCGCCCGGTCATAGCTGGCCACCGCTTCTGCATGTCGCCCGAGTGCCTGCAGCGAGAAGCCGCGGTTGCTGTGAGCGTTCGGGTAGCAAGGATCAAGTTCAAGGGCCCTGTCGTAGCTCGCGACGGCTTCCGGATGCCGGTCGAGCGCCCTGAGCGCGTTGCCTCGATTGTTGAAGGCGTCGACGTGTTCGGGCCTGAGCGCCAGCGCCCGGTCATAGCTTGCGATCGCGGCGTCGTGGCGCTTGAGCTCCTGCAGCACGTTGCCGCGGTTGTAGTGCGCGTCGCCATGGCCATCGTTGAGCGCCAGCGCCTTGTCATAGCTCGCCAGCGCATCCTCGCGACGCTCCAGCACATGCAATATGTTTGCGCGATTGTAATGCGCATCGGCGTTCGCCGGACTGATCGCCAGAGCGCGGTCGTAGCTCGCCAGGGCTTCCCGGGATCGTTCTTGCGCGGCAAGAACAGCGCCATGGTTCAGGAGCGCTTCGACGGCGTTCGGCTTGATGACAAGCGCCGCGGAAATCAAGCGCACCGCTTCGGCGTGCTCGCCGCGCTGATGGCGCAGCACGCCCAGCAGATGCAACGCGTCGAAGTGATTGGGCTTGTCGCGAAGAATGGCCGTGTATCGCTGTTCGGCTTCCGCCAGCCGTCCCTGTCGGTGGAGATCGACCGCCTGCCGTACGACCTCCGCCAGATTCACCGTTTTCAGGTGAGCGGCACGGCTCAAAGCTGGTCTTCGGGAATGAGCGACCTTTGGCCCGGCGCCAGCATCGGCGTCGGGGGTTGCACGGCCGGAGCCGCCGACGCTCCACGCCTGGAAGGACCCGGATTCATCGCGCCGCCCGCCCAGCCTTGTCCATTTTGCGGCGCCATGACCGGCGTCTGCCGCCCCATCGCGGCCGGCATGCCCGAGGTCGAGCGGTTGCCGGCCTGGCCGAACACGACCGCGCCAATGCCGCTCGACGACGATTGAATCGTGTAGTCGTAGCCCTCGAGCAGACGCGCCACCACCCGCTGCAATGGCCCGCTATAGGTCCCGGTAATCACGCGGCTCAGCGGCTGGGCGGCGCGGTATTGGAATCCGAACGCCTGCTGCAGGGCGCCCAGGACCTCGTCGACCGGAGCATCCTGCGCCACCACCAGCACCGCGTTGGCCTGGCCGGAGACCTGGACGTCGGCCCGCACGGGCCCTGCCATGCCGATGACCAGCGCGACGAGTCCGGCTGCGCGCATCAGCATCGGCAGGCCGTTGATGGGGCGGAGCGACATGGACGGTGATTCCTGATTGTACCGCAGTCAGAGTTCCGGGGCGGCCGCGGCCGGTCCCGCCACCCCCGGCGTCGGAAGCGATAGGTCCTCGGACCTCTGACCTTTTTGCAGCGTCACGGTGCGCCCGTCGACGGCGCGGAGAATCCAGCCCTCGTGGCCCTCGCCCGTGCGCAGCCGAACGACGCTTTGCGTGCCCGGGTCGACGAACACCGCAATGCCTTCCGACTCGCGCACGATGGTTCCGACCAACTGCAGCCGCAGCTTCTCGGGTTCAGCCGGCGGGGGCGGCGGCGGCGGCCGCGCAGCCTGCACTTGCGGAGCGACGGCCGGCTGCGGCGCGCGCCGTCCCGGCGAGAAGACCGGACGCTCGCGCGTAATCGGCAGCGTGCTGAGCGGGACCGCCCAGAGCGGATTTCCCGAGGGCGCGCGCGTCTCCGGAGTTGGCGCCTTGCGATCGAAGTCGATCGTCACGCCGGTCGGAGGCGAGGTCAGCAGCGGATCGTCCAGCGTCGGCGCCGCCGCGAACAGCGAGCCGGGCCCGCCGGCCGCCAAAAGACCGAGCGCAAATCCGGCGGTTGCGGCGCGGTGCGCGATCGACTTCGGCAACATCGTGTGTGATCCCCGGCGGCCCATCATTCTCATTGAGGCATGTCGATCGCAACTGGTTCCGTCAACGTCCCCGCAGGCGCATCAGAAGCGGTACTTCGAGAACCTTCTGGTGGCTGATGCCGTGTTCCCACAAGCCGTCCTCGCCCCAGCAATCTCCATGGTCTGCGCAAATGACGGTGGTGCTATTTTCGAACATTTTCAACAGCACGGCAAGCTGGAAATCGACATATTCGACACAGGCCAATTGCCGCCGCCGACACTCGTCGGCGCTGTTTTCCGCCGGCCCGAACGGCTGGCACGGATTGTAGTCGGGATTCCACTCCGCGCCCTTGTGGTAATAGGGCACGTGGGTTTCGCCGACATTGAGAAACAGGAAGACCGGCTCCTGCATCGCGCCGATGCGGCCATCGATCCAGGCGAGCTGCGCGTCCAGGGAGTGCGGGTTGCCGGGATAGAAAAATTCATCGAACGATTCGGTCAGAACCGTCCCGGTCGGCAGGCTCGGATCGAACCAGGCGACGGCGCCGGAACCGAACGTCCGGTAGCCGTTGCCCTTGAATCCCTCGATGATGTTGCGGCCGCCCAGCACAAAGAAGGGTTCCCGCATGCCGGGAAGACCGCCCGGCGCCATCTTGAAAATCTTTGCAAATTTTGGATTGACGAAGGGCGCCTGGACCTCCGGCGCCCCCGGCGTGAACCCGACGAAGATCGCGGCATGTGAACCGAAGGTGAAGTTGGACGGCGCCATCGCGCGGTGCAAAGCCCCGATCGATTTCATGTGCGGAGATTTCGCGGCCAGGAACGTGTCGTAACGACAGGAATCGAGCGTCACGAGCAGCACCGAATCGGGATGCATCCGGTTCATCGTCCCTCACGCATTCTCGAACAGCCGCGCGACCAGCCGGCGCGCCAGCACGCCGGCGACGCGGCGGCGATAATGGCCGGGCGTGAAGGTGGTCTTCATCGACATGATCTGATCGCGCACCAGCGCATCGAGGCCCTGGAAGACGCGGTCGTCGAGCGCCCCGCCGCACAACCGCTCGGTGCCGTCGAGCCGCACCGGCCGCGGATTGGTGCCGGTGAAGGCCACCCGCAGGTCGACGAGGCTCTCGCCGTCCCGCCGCAGCGCCACCGCCACGCCGGTGACCGGATATTCGATCGAGCGGCGGATGCGGATCTTGTCATAGGCCGAACGCAGCCCCGGCGTGTTGTTGGCGCGCACCGCGGTGACGAGCTCGCCCGGCTTGAGCGCCAGAAAATTCTTGCCGTCGCCGGTCGCCGCGTCGTGGCGCGCATGGCCGATATAGAGATCGGCGAGCGGCAGCGTCCGCCGGCCCGCCGGCCCGGCGAGTTCGACCTGCGCATCGAGCGTCAGCAGCGCCGGCGCGAGATCGCCGCTGAAGGTGGCAAAGCACACGCCGTGACTCTTGGGCGCGACGTGACAGATGTCGCCCGTGGTCTTGAGGCAATGATGGTTGGCGGAGCGCCACCATTCGCTCTGGTTGTAGAAGATGCAGCGCGTGTCGAGGCACAGGTTGCCGCCGACGGTCCCCATGTTGCGATGGGTCGGCCCGGCGATGCAGCCCGCGGCCTGCGCCACCACGGGATAGTGCGCGATTACCTGCGGGTGGGCGGCAAGCTCGTCGAGCCTCACCGCGGCGCCGATGGCGAGCGCGCCGGCGTCGGCGGCGATGGCGCGCAGCTCGGCCACCCGGTTCGTGTCGATCAGCACCGGTGGGGCGACGATGCCGCGGCGGATGTTCACCATCAGGTCGGTGCCGCCGCCGATGAGCGCGCTTTGCGGATGCGCGGCGCGTGCGGCCAGCACGTCGTCGAGCGTCGTCGGGCGCAGCAGCTCGAATGGCGGCAACGCGTCCATCACTCAGCTTCCGTTCGCACGCGCCGAGAGGAAGCAATACCGCGCCGCGAACTCGGTGGGCTCCCCTCCCCCTTGTGGGGAGGGGTTGGGGGTGGGGTGAATGCGGATCCGCTTGAGCTTGGGGTACCCCACCCCTGTCCCCTCCCCACATCAGGGCGTTTACGCCCGTCTTCGACGGGGGATGGGGGAGGGGAACGATGTGGCGCGAGCCTTCGCGACAGCCGCATTGAGCGCATTGCTCCAGTCGTGCTCTGTACGGCGGCACTCATCGCGAGCCGCCGTTTGCGGCGCGCAACGCGCGGTCGCGCTTCTCGATCGCCGCGAAGACGCGGTCGGGGGTGACCGGAAGGTCGTTGAAGCGGATCCCGATCGCGTCCGCGATGGCGTTGGTGAGCGCGGGCAGGAAGGCGGCGAGCGAGCCTTCGCCCGCCTCCTTGGCCCCGAACGGACCCTGCGGATCGTTGCTCTCGATGATGCCGACTTCGATCGGAGGCGAGTCCTGCAGGGTCGGAACGCGATAGTCGAGCATGTTGCCGGTGAGGAGGAGGCCTTCGTGATAGGCGGTCTCCTCGCTCATGGCCTGGCCCATGCCCATCCAGACCGAGCCCTGCACCTGGCCCTCGACGGTGAGCCGGTTGAGCGCCTTGCCGCAGTCGTGCGCCACCCAGACCTGGTCGACGGTCACGACCCCGGTATCCTCGTCGACGCTGACCTCGACCACCTGGGCGGAATAGCTGTAGCCCATGGTGCCGCCGATCGCGGAGCCGCGATATTTCTTGCCGCCGTGCGAGTCCGGAATGGTCGAGTAGTTGCCGGTGACCGTGATGGTGCCGGTGTCGCGCAACGCCTCCATGACGACTTCGTTGAAGGTGAGGCCCTTGTCCTGCGCGCCGGCGCGGTAAAGCTCGCCCAGGCATTCGATTTCATCGGGCTTGGCGTCGAGCCTGCGCGCCGCCGCCTCGACCAGAACGGCCTTCAATCGCTGCGCCGCATCGATTGCCGCATTGCCGACCATGAAGGTGACGCGCGAGGAGTAGGAGCCGTTGTCCTTCGGCACCACGTCGCTGTCGCCGGTGATGATGCGGACGCGGGAGATATCGAGGCCGAGCACCTCGGCGACGGTCTGCACCAGGATGGTCGAGGACCCCTGCCCGATGTCGGCGGCGCCCGAGAGCACGACCACCGAGCCGTCGAAATCGAGCTTGATCTTCACGGTCGCATGCGGCTCGCCGGTCCAGTTCACCGGCTTCGACGCGCCGCTGATGTAGTGCGAGCAGGCCATGCCCAAACCTTTGCTGACACCCTGGCTGGCGCCCCTGCCCTTCGGCAGCCTGCCCTTGCGCGCGCTCCAGCCGCTCTCGCGCTCGACCCAGTCGACGCATTCCGGCAGCCCGTAGCTCGCCACCATCAGGTCGTTGTCCGTGAAAGTCGGCTTGGCGCCCGGCGCGGGCAGGTAGTTCGCGCGCCGCACCGCGAACGGATCGATGCCCAGTTCGCCCGCCATCTGGTCGATGAGGTTCTCGAACGCGAAGCGGATGTCGACCGTGCCGTGGCCGCGGAACGCGCCGCAGGGCGGCGTGTTGGTCATCACCCGCTTGCCGAGATATTTGACGTTGTGCAGGTCGTAGATGGCGTAGAGCATCGAGCCGGAATAGAGGATGGTCACCACGCCGTAGCCCGAATGGGCGCCGCCGCGCTGATAGCACTCGCATTCGACCGCGGTGATGCGGCCGTCCTTCGTCATGCCGATCTTGAGACGGATGTCGGTCTGCGGCCGCCCGCGATGGGTGATGAAGGTCTCCTCGCGGTTGATCACCATGCGCACGCAGCCGCCGGCCTTGCGCGCCAGCAGCGCCGCGATCAGCTCGACATTGAGCGTCTCGGTGCGGCAGCCGAAGCCGCCGCCCACGTGCGGCTTGATCACGCGGATGCGCGACATGTCCATGCCGAGGATCTGGCTCAGCATCAGGTGCACGTAGTAGGGAACCTGGGTCGAGGCATGCACGGTCAGGCGGTCGCGCACCGCGTCGTATTCGGCGAGAGCGGCGTGCATCTCCATCTGGTTCTGGCACACCTCGGCGCAATTGCTGGCGGCTTCGCGCACGAGGTCGGCCGCGGCGAAACCCTGCTCGACGCTGCCGAGCTCGAAGAAGACGTCGCGTTCGATGTTGTGCGGCCGGTGCGCATGGATATCGACCGCGTCGGTCGCCATCGCGTCCCAGGCGGTGTAATAGGCCGGCAGCTCGCGAACCTTCAGCTTGATCAGCCCCAGCGCCTTGCGCGCCGTGGCGTCGTCGACCGCGGCGACCGCGGCTACCGGCTCGCCGCGGTAGCGCACCTTGTCGCGCGCCAGCGGATGTTCGCTGCGCGCCACCGGCAGCACGCCGAAGGTCTTGTCGCAATCGGCGCCGGTGACGATCGCCTTGACGCCGGGAAGTTTCAGCGCTTCCGAGACGTCGACCGCGAGGATTTCAGCGTGGGAATAAGGGCTGCGATAGATCCGCCCGGCCAGCATCCCCGGCGCGACGATGTCGGCGGTGTATTTGGCGCGGCCGGAGACCTTCTCGGGCCCGTCGATCATCGGCAGGTAGCCGCCGATGTTATGCGTGGGCAAGATGTCGTTCATGACAACGCACCGTCTCCCCGCTCATGCGCGCGAAAGCGGGCATCCGGCGCGGTGTGCGCTCGCGGCAGCAGCCTGGGTCTCCGCTTGCGCGGGGACGAGCGGGTCACGGCGTTCACGGCGACACTCCGCCGGCGTGCAGGTCGGCCGCGTATTTCACCGCCTCGACGATCTTCACGTAGCCGGTGCAGCGGCAGATGTTGCTGCCGAGCGCCGCGCGGATATCGTCCTCGCTCGGGCGTGGATTGCGCCGAAGCAGTCCCGCGGACGCCATGATGAATCCGGGTGTGCAATAGCCGCACTGGGAGCCGAGTTTTTCGTGGAAGCCGCGCTGCACCGCGGAGAGACGGCCATCGCGGACGAGCGATTCGATGGTGTCGAGCCGCTGCCCCGCGACCGTTGCGGCGAGCGTCAGGCAGGAGAGCCTCGGCTGGTCGTCGAGCAGCACCGTGCAGGCGCCGCACTCGCCCCCGTCGCAGCCGGTCTTGGTGCCGGTCAGCCCGACGACCTCCCGCAGATAGTCCAGCAGCAACAAGTTGTCGGGCACCGCATCCACGCGCGGCCGGCCGTTCAGAACGAACTCGAGAATGCGTGCCATGGCGGTTCCAATACCAACATTCGGCACCCCGTTCAAATGAGGTGCCGCGCGCGGCCCTGCAAGCCTGGCAGCCCTTGCCCTGCGGGCGAGCCGGCATCAGCCGACGGCGAAGCGCTCGACGACCTCGGGCGGAATCGGCTTCGATTTGATTTTCGCGGGATCGTCCTTGTCCCGGGTCGCCCACACCCGCGTCTCGCGGCCCTCGACCACGAGCTCGCCGCGAACCGAAAGGCGGTGCGTCACGTCGAAGCTCGAGCGGCGGAATTCGCCGGCTTGCGAGGCGACGTCAACCACGTCGCCGAACCTGGTCGGAACCAGGAAGCGCGCCCGCGCGTCGACCAGCGGAATGCCCATCACGCCATAGGCCGCGAACAGCTCGGCCCGCGGCACCCCGAGCGCGGCCTCGAACATCTCCCAGGTGCTCCAGTCGAAGAACTCGAAGAAGCGACTGTTGAACACGATGCCGGCAGGGTCGCAGTGTCCCCATTCCACCATGAACTGCTTGCGATGAATGAGGTTGGTCATGCTGTTCGCCAGTCGCGCGATCTGCATCCCGGCGGTGCCGGACCGGCAGAGGGAACGCGAGCCGGCGCCGCGCCCTCGTGTAGCGCTGCGATGGTCGCAGGACAAGCGCGTCGGCAATGCCTAGCGCATGTCCCGCTCATGATGAACCGGCCCACAGTCCGCTCGTCGCCGCGACCGCGGGGACCCAGCGCAGGGAATCGAGGAATCAGAGCAAGCGGCTCCTGGAGTTCCGCTGGCGCGGACATGAGCGGGCGAGGTCGCGGACCGACGGCGCGGCCGGCAATCTTGTCGGACGGAATGGTTCGGTCGGCGGCGTCATTCCGCGAGCGCGGTTTTCTGACGACGGCTACGCCGTGGCGCCCGCGGGAGCGATGTTGCTGGCTGCTCGTCCGAGCTCGGCCTGCGCCTGCTTCACGTCGGCCCAGGCTTTCTGCACCTTCGGATCGGTCGCCGGAAGTTCGCAGACGTCCGCGTATTCATCGACCGCTAGCTTGAGCGACTTGAGCGCGTTCTTCCAGTCTGCCCACGCGGCATCATCGTCGGCGGCCATGTCGATCTCCTGAAGGTTCTCGTCCACCGGCGCAAGAAAAACCCCGCCGGGGGAAGCGGGGTTTTTTTGACGCTACGAGCCGGACCTTGCACCGGGGGGGATGGGGGACGGTCCAGCGTGGACTCAACGTGGCTCTCCTGGATTCGTTCCAGAAAAATTCTCGCTGCCGAACGGATTTCCTGATGCGTCCTAAGCTATTGATTTGACTGGCAGCCGCACCACGACCGCCGCCAAAATTTGGTCTGTTCCGTAAAATGGTCTGTTCGCTGGTATCGGCCGGAGCGGCTGCCGGGCGGGCCGCGCCATGGAGCGGCTATTTTGAGTCTCCCGGCGTAGCGACCGTGACCCCGCGCGGGCCGGCGCGGTCGATGGCCTTCTGCACCAGGCCCGAAGCCTTCGCCTCCTCGACGAACTCGGTCACATAGGCGAGCCATCCTGCCTTGCCCTTGGGAACCACCATCCGGTTGATGTTCGCCCCGTAACGGTCCTCCAAAACCCGTGATCCGGGCAACTGATCCGAGAACTGCAACAGTGCGTTGCGGGTCGATGCCATCAGATGGGTCGTTCCGGCGCGCAGAAGGTCAAAGGTAGGCTCGGGCGTTTCTGCGTAGACGAGTTCGGCCTGCTTCAATAATCCGCTCAATGTCACGGTCGAGGCATGGTTGCGCACGGCCGCGATCCGAACGCCGGGACGGTCCGCATCGGCGACGCTGCGCACCGGCGAACCGGCGGGCACCAGCAATGTGTAGTCGAATTGAAAAATCGGATTCGAGAAATCGCCGACGCTGGCGGCCCGATCATCGAACGGCAGAAACAACAGGTCGCATGCCTGCGTCTTGAGGCAGGCGATGGCTTCCGGCGGAGTAGGCCTTTCCACCAGAACAAGCTGAACCCCGACACGCGCCGCGAACGCCCGCGCGATCTCCGCCCAGACAAGCTTGAGCGCTCCCGTCGTCGGGTCTTTGGTATACTGAGGTGGAAACAATCCGACACGAACTTTGCCTGTTTGCGCAAGATCGGCGACCCGTGGGTCCGCAATCGGCTGCGCCCGGCCGACAGTCGCCGACACCAGCAGGACGGCCAGGATGAGGGGAAGACGGTTCATTGCGTTGCCTTTGCTGCGGGATGGCAGAAACGCATCCCCGCTTGCCGACGGTAGCCGCTGCCGGCGATAGGCGCGAGCGTAATCCGTCGCGGCTCGTTGTACCGCTGGCGCCCTGGCAAGGCGTCAACCGGCGTGAGACTTCGGAAGTCTCACGCCAAGTCTCACGTTCCTGCGCCGTTCTCCGGCAATCCGACCTAACCTGTTGAAAGGATTGGTGGTGGACGCAGTCGTGATCGAACTGGTCTCCATGGCCAAATTCCCTGATCCACGGCAATCTGCAGGGAATTTTTCGCGATTTGCCGGTGTTTGGCCTGTCTGCATAGTCAGGCACGAGCAAACACGGGGGTTTCCGAGCAAATTCCCTACCCAGGGGAACAGGGAATTCTTGCCTTCAGTGCAGGGAATTGGAGGCACGATCAGCGAACTTGTCGCCACCGGGGAATCTTGTCGCAGCCGAGAGTTTCCATGGATCTGAATGTCTGGGCCATCGCGGATGAGGCCTACCGCCCGGACTTGAACAACTTCGTCGAAGCCTATAAAAGATGGCACCCTCCCAGGCGCAAGAAATAGCAACAAGATCACTGGTGCAGGGCAACGAGAATGCGGGGATGTCCCGGCATTGGTCGCTGCTCTCGCGTAGCGTTGTTGCTCGCAGCCCAGCACCCATTGTTGGCACCGCAATCGACGGCCGTACCTCGTACGACCGGCGTGCGATAGCATTCCTATTCGGCGCGCCCGCCCGATCGGTCAGGCCTGTGCGACAGCAAGACATGGGGCTCGCCAACGCGTGGGGCACGACCAACCGAGTGGTGTTTCATGACCTACGATTCAGTTTGGGAATGTCTGAACGAAGCAGTTCGACGCGTCATGGACGCGACCGGGTGCCCGAAGGAGGAGGCGCAAGCCGATATCTGCCAAGCTCTTGCTGACGGTCTCATAGGGTTTTGGGGCCGGCTGAAGGAGCACGCCAACCGGCATATGACTTCGAAAGATGTTCTTGAAGGAGCGGCGTTTGCCATACGGACGCCGATCAGACCGAAGGATCTGGACTGGGAGCAGTCGCGGCCGCGTAAGCCGTGGACAGTTCGTCAGGGGAGTCACCGCCTGCCCGGTCCCTGGACCCTGGAGTGGATTAAACTTTCCAGGACCGACATCACGAGTGTTTTGTGTGCCCCCCGAGCACGACGAGGGGACGCCAAACACCCGTCCTCTGGTGCAAAGCAGCGAACGCCAAAAGGTCGGCCGAGTTTTGACCGCGCGAAACGCGCGATCGATGAGCTTTATCCAGATGGGCCACCGGACCAGGCTGCCCTCCCGAACAAGCAATTTTGTGGTCGGGTCCGTGACAAACTCAAGGATCTGAAGCTGCTTGACGTTCACGACGACACCATTTTGAGGGCCGCCGGCCGGCGCAAATAGCGCAGATGCTGCATTTGCGGTAGTTGCCGCGTGCAGGTCCCGCCTCCCCTGCTCTAAGTCAGTGCATCGTTTGGCCAGGCATGCGGATGCCGTGGAACCGCCGCCTCGCCACGTGCCGGAGGTGAGAATGGCGCGGCTGATTGAACGTCGCGGAAACGGCTACCCCCTTTCTCGCGACTTGGTGCCCCAGCTGGTGCCTGTCGCGGGGTGCAAGCCCTTGGGGCGAGCAACGCGCAAGCACTCGGCACACCAGGTTCACAAGCTCGCTGAGAGCCTCAATCGGTTTGGCTTCGTCCTGCCGATCCTGATCGACTCCCAGGGGCGGGTCGTTGCGGGCTGGGGGTTGGTGCTGGCGGCGCGGCGACTTGGGCTCACCGAGGTGCCGGCCGTCAGCTTGACGGACCTATCCGATGCCGACCTGCGGATGCTGCGCCTTGCCCTCAACCGGCTGGCTGATGATGCCGCATGGGACTGCGAGGCCCTCTCGCTTGAGTTCTCCGACCTCCTGGAGCTCGACCCCGCGGTCGAGCTCCAAGCCAGTGGATTTGAGGTCGGTGAGATAGACGGCCTTCTGGACCGCGACGGCCTCGATCAAGAAGACGACCTGCCGAAGATCGATACCGAGATCATGCCGGTCAGCCGCCTGGGCGACCAATGGATTCTCGGCGACCATCGCCTGATCTGTGGCGACGCCTTGCGGCCCGAAAGCTATGCCCAGGTGCTAGGGGCCGACAAAGCCGAGATGATGTTTGCCGACCCACCCTACAACGTGCCGATCGAGGGTCACGTCTCCGGGTTGGGGGCAGTCAAGCATGATGATTTTGCCATGGCATCGGGTGAGCTCTCCTCGGCCGAGTTCCAAACCTTCCTGAAGACCTCGCTTGGCCATGCGGCGAGCCGATCGATCAACGGCGCCATCCATTTTGTCTGCATGGACTGGCGGCACCAGCGGGAACTGATTGCCGCCGGCGACGAGGTCTACAGCGAGCTCAAGAACCTCTGCGTCTGGAACAAGAGCAACGCCGGCATGGGGTCGCTCTATCGATCCAAGCACGAGCTCATTTTCGTATTCAAGGTCGGCAGGAAGCCCCACATCAACAATGTGGCGCTCGGGAAGTGGGGCCGGCACCGCGCCAATGTCTGGGACTATGTCGGCCAGAACGCATTGAATGGGACCAAGAAGAGCAAGCTTTCTCTCCATCCAACCGTCAAGCCGGTGGCCATGATCGCGGACGCAATCCGTGACTGCTCCAACCGTGGCGGCCTGATCCTTGATCCCTTCGGCGGCACCGGGACGACCCTGATTGCGGCGGAACGGACCGGTCGCCGCGCGCGTGTGATCGAGCTCGATCCGAGGTTCGTCGACATCAGCATCGAGCGTTGGCAGCGGCTGACCGGCGGCACCGCGCTTCATGCGGAGAGCAGTCAGCCATTTGTACGGCTCGACAACATCGCGGCCACCGACGTCGACAAGGGCGGATCAGATGCGTAGAGGGAAGTTCACGGGACCGAAAAAGGAGGGCGACGGTGGCAGCTACGAGATCGGCTATTGCCGGCCTCCGACGCACAGTCAGTTCCGACCGGGGCAATCCGGCTACCCCGCCGGGCGCCGCAAAGGCGTGCGCAACCTCAAGACCGACGTGCTGCGCACCCTGAAGAGCCCGGTCAGGGTGAAGGAGGGTGGCCGCTGGAGGACGAGGTCAACGCAGGCGGCTGCTCTTCTGGTGGTGAAGGAGAAGGCTCTCCGCGGCGACACGCGCGCGCTCACCCGAATCCTTGAGCTGGCATTGCGATACAACAGCGACCCCGTCGAGTTCGGTCCAACGCAGGGGCTGACCGCCGACGACCAAGCCATTCTCGCCGCCTATGAGGCGGAGGTCGCCGCCGCCGCGATGACCCCGGCAACTGCTCCGTCCGATGCCGATCCCGCTCTGAAACCCGACGCCGGCTCAGGCAAGAAGCCTCCCAAATGAACCAGCATGCCGCTTTGGCGGCCCTCCTGCGGAGCGACCTGCGTTACTTTGTACGGAAGTGTTTCCAAACCATATTGCCGGGTACACCCTATTCGCCGAACTGGCATATCGACGCCATCGTCCACCAGTTGATGCGAGTTCAAGCCGGCGACATGTCACGTCTTCTGATTAACCAGCCGCCGCGCTCCCTGAAATCGATCTCCGTGTCGGTGTCGTATGTTGCCTGGCTGCTTGGCAAGGATCCGAGCCGGCGGATCATCGTTGTGAGCTATGCCAACGAGTTGGCGGCCGAACTGCATCGGCAGTTCCGCATGATCATCGATGCGCCTTGGTATCGGGCCCTCTTCCCGGCCATGCGCCCCGCAAGGGATAGCGGATCTGAGCTGGTCACGACCGCCGGCGGAGGCCGCTACGCCACCTCGGTCGGCGGCACCCTCACCGGGCGCGGAGCAGACCTCATCATCGTCGACGATCCGGTCAAAGCCGAGGAGGCAACATCAGAAGTAGCCCGCAAGCGGGTGATCGACTGGTATGCCGGCACACTGGTGTCGCGCCTCAACGACAAGGAGCATGGCCCCATCGTAGTGGTCATGCAGCGCCTGCACGAAAACGATCTTGCCGGTCACCTGCTCGATCAAGGTGGCTGGGAGCACCTCGACCTGCCGGCGATTGCCATCGAAGACACCGTCATCCCACTGGGCCGCGGCAAGGTTATGACGAGAAGGGTCGGAGACATCCTGCATCCGGAGCGCGAGAGCAAAGATGCTCTCCGCCGCATCAGCGCCGAGGTCGGCAGCCTGATGTTCTCTGCCCAGTTTCAGCAACGGCCCATTCCGCTCGAAGGCAATCTCGTCCGGCGAGACTGGTTTCAATTTTATGACGATCGACCCAAGCATTCCAATAATCGCATCGTGCAGAGCTGGGACGTCGCCATGATGACCGGCGATACCAATGACTATTCCGTCTGCACGACATGGCAGATGATCAAAGCGGATTACTATCTGGTCGACGTATTCCGCGCTCGCCTCGAATACCCTTCCCTTCGCCGTAAAGTTGCCAGTCTCGCGGGGGAGCACGGCGCCGAAACCATCCTGATCGAGAATGCCGGTCCCGGCATGGCGCTTCTGCAGGACCTCCGGCGCGAGCTGCCGCAGGGCATGCCGCGCCCGCTTGGTCGAAAACCGGAGGGCAGCAAGCCCGATCGCATGGTGGCCCAGTCAGCCAAGATTGAGGCAGGGCACGTCTACCTCCCACGCGAAGCCCACTGGCTCGCCACGTTCATGCTTGAATTGCTCGCATTTCCATACGGGCAACACGACGGCCAGGTCGACAGCGTTTCGCAATTCCTGAACTGGGCTTCTCAACGGAATTTCCTCGACGGCGAAATGCCAGCGGGATCAGGAGGTAAGGCGTTTGTTGGGGGAGTTGAAATGAACCGAAATTTCTCGGGTTAACAATGCAATTTCCGTTTTCATTTTGATCGGCGATTTAGCGAGCGCCAGGGAGCACACGGCACGAAGGCGGGCATGATCTGGGACGCGGTCGAGCGCGCGGGCCCGGCGACAGCGGGTCAGCCGAAGGACGCGACCGTCGTAGGATTCGTTGACCTCTCATAGCGCGGCGATCATCATCAACGCAGCCCTATATTTTTCGGTCCTCGCATGATCCCTGGGCGTTGGGTTGGAGATCCTGCTTAAATCCATGTTGTCGGTGAGGTCGGCGATCTTGACCTTTCTCCCATTCGGATTGGCGCACGCCCGCAGAACGAAGGAATTGTAGTCCTCGCCCTCCCGCCTGGTCACTGCATCGAGCCCGGCCATCACGGCATTTGAGAAGCCTTCGGCTTTTATCTTCTCGGCCGACCAGGGCGGGTTGCAGTCCTCGATTATGTCATGGAGCACAGCGACGATCTTGGCTTCCTCGCCCTCGACCGTAGCCATAACCCTCAAGGGATGGTCGATGTAGGGTGCACTGGCCTTGTCGGTCACGCCGGAGAGAGCGGTGGTCGCTATCTCAATGGCTCGTGTCAGGGTGGCCATACAATTTCCTTCCATATTATTTAATTGCGAAAAGTCGAATGGCATTCGAGCCGATCACCTTTTGCCAAGCGCTGCATTCCGTGTAGGTCATCCTTGTAGGCTTCCTTTCGGCGCGTCCGAGTGCTTTGTGCTAGCATGTGCACTGCACCATTGGAGCCGTTCTTGAAATAGCCCACATCAAATCCCATATTTAGAGAATATTGATGAGTAAAATTCCTTTTTCAACTCTACTAGAATTTGTGTCCCCAATAGCGAGAACACGGCCTCAACAACAACCCCGACCACATCCCCAAGGCGCGGCTCTAGCGAACTGGCGTCGGACGGAGTCGGATTGCGCGACGTGATACGACCCTCGCAGGCCATGCCACCTTACAAGGGCGAGGTCAGAATTGAACCAACCCCAACCGAAGGAAAGACATGGAACAATTGATCACAGTACTAATAGCCGCCGACACTGCGGCGCGATGGCACGCAACACAAAAACGGAAGGGCGCGGCTGCTGAGCCCTATATCAATCACTTGCTCGAGGTGGCGAGTATGGCCGCCACAGCATCGGAGGGGAACGATTCCAACTTGGTTATTGCTGCGCTACTGCATGATTCGGTCGAAGACCAAAAGATCCCACGAGAGGTTATTGCGGAAAGCTTTGGAGAGGATGTGGCCTCGCTGGTGTTGGAAGTTTCCGACGACAAGGATTTGCCGAAACCAGCGCGCAAACGCCTGCAAATCGAGACCGCACCGGACAAGACACCGCGGGCAAAACTGTTGAAGATCGCAGACAAGATTTCTAACATGAACTCAGTCGCGGTTAGCCCGCCTGCAGATTGGCCCGTCGAACGCCGGCTGGAATACATAACGTGGTCCAAAACCGTGGTGGCCGCACTGGGCCCTGATGTGGATGCCGCACTGCGAGCCGAGTTCACGCTCGCCGCCGGCCGTGCTGAATTGGCCGCCCGCTCACAAAACGGCACTAAGCAGCTCTCAGCCCCATCGCGGCCAACACTGGCAATAGCCGCAACTGATCAGGAAAATTCATAACTTCCAACACGATGGCGTACCCACGCGCAGAAGCATCTTCATGGTGCTGCCGTTTCGTTTACCTGGAGAGGACGACAGCCTATGAGTAAAAATCCGGAGAATGAGAACGAAGGATTCGTATTCCACGGGGACAACACTTTTGAAAAGTTGAAAGCTTCCGCTTTAGCGATCTTAGCGGCGCCTCTGCGGCCCGGTGAGAAACCCCTCGATGACCTGTTACCTGTAGGACAAAATTGGCTGGAAACCGCAGCTCAGCATTTGATTCAAATCGACGAAATCCGCAAAGATGAGATCATAGAAGAGAGTGCGTATTGCATTTTCGAAGTCGGTTCCGCCTATTTTCAATGCAAAGCCCCAAATTACACCAAGCACCTGTTTTGTGAGGCGGTCTCCGCCAAATCTGTGCCGGAGATCGGAGCGATCCTTTCGCCAAAGAAGAAGATACGGTTGATGCGCGAATTCGGGTTCGCGGCTCCAAGCTTCTCACCAAACTTCTCTCGTAAGGTAGAGATAGCGAGCAATGACGATCTGGCTTACGTTGCCCGGATGGCGTTTCGAGTGTTGAGGGACATCTATGGCGTGAATGATTTCAGCGCGGCCATCTTCAAGCTTGGGATGCCAATCCCTGTCGCACCGCCACCTCCCAAACAAACTGAACCGACGACATCCAATTTTGTTGTGACAATTGACAAGCAGCTTCTAGTTCTGAAATTGGATACGATCCTCTCCCTTTTCGGAAAATCCCGTACGATTGAATTTGCCGAAGGCAAATGGACGCCATTGGTGTTCTTCCAATTGGAAGAGCCAGAAAACGCTGTTGCCGCCGTTCACCCTATAGATTTCACTAACTTGAGCCACGCGGAGATGGTTGAAGCACTAAAAACCATTCCGAGAGATGTGGTGGATTTCGCCGGCTTTGTTCGTAACGAAATTGAAAAAATAGAAAAATCGAAGCCTGCTCCATAAGGATGATGACGGCTCAATGTCAAACTCAAGGGTACGAAGTAATTGGTGACAACCATGGGCTCGCCGATGCGCTTCTGCGACTTGCAAGCGTGGGCGTGATCGCAATACCGTCGAAGGTCAACATCCATACCAGAATGATGAGCAACCCTTGTGTTCAAGCTGATCACGGTTCTTGTGGCTGCAATACCGATCATCCTGTTCCTGAGAACCATTTATTTCAGGCGATCGAAGGCGATGAACCAGGCGCTCACGCCGTCTTGCTCCTCGATCAGGCCGGATGGCACCTCTCGGCACGTTGAAAATCTGGCGCTCTCTCAAAAAGGCGCTCGGCAGATTCAACAAGGTCGGTCACCGCATCACGGGCGACCGAACCGGACAGAGCAAAAGCCGGGGTGTGGGGTGGGAATACGTCCACGTCGCCGTCGATGACCACTCCCGTATTGCCTTCGCCAAGATCATGCCAGCGAAAAGAAGCGCAGCGCCACGGTCTTCCTCGGGGCCGCGCTCGCTACTACGACAGCTTCGGCGTCAAGGTCGAGCGCGTGATGACTGACAACGGCTCTGCTACAAGTCCTTCGCCTTCCGCAAGGCCTGCAAGCGGCTCGGGCTACGGCACATCAGAACCAAGCCCTACACTCCACGGACCAACGGCAAGGCCGAGCGCTTCATTCAAAGCAGCCTGCGTGAGAGGGCCTACGCCCAGGCTTACCGAAACTCACAACAGCGCAAAAACGAACTGCCGGTCTGGCTGCATCAATACAACTGGCACAGACTCCATGCCGGCATGGATGATAAAGTCCCCATCAGCAGACTCGGTCTGCCGGAAAACCTATTGAGACTCCACACCTAGAGCGCGTCGGCTCCTACGTGGTGCCGGGCGACGATCCTCAGAAGCCCGGGCACGATTTGAAGCGCCCGTGGGATGCCGTGATCAAGCGGGCTGGTCTGTCCGGCGTTCGCATTCACGATTCGCGGCATACCTATGCCAGCGTTGGTGCTGGTGGCGGATTGGGCTTGCCGATTATCTGCCGATTGTTGGGTCACGCTCAGGCAGCTACTACCGCGCGATATGCGCATCTCGACAACGGCCCACTCCGTCGCGCTTCGGAAGAGATTGCTGGGCGCATCGCACAGCGCTTGACGGAACCGGAGGAAGCTCAGTCCTCCCAGTGAAGCGCAGAGCATAGCGCTCGCCAGGCGTTTCGTGCGCTCCCGAGCACAACGTCATTAAAGCAAAGGCGCGGAGACCGCGCCGAACGCGAAAACTCGGAATAGCAAAGAATCATTGACGAGTGAATGAAGAGGCTGCCGCGAATCGGTGCCAATTGGTAAGTCACGGGGCGCAAAACAGGATTTTTTTATTTATTGCGTAGGGAGGAGAAGGACGTACCGTTCATTTTCCGTTGCCATAACGAACGGAGGTAGCGATGAAGGACTTCCTCGATGAACTTCGAGAGTTTCTGAGTCACCCGGCCGTGTTCACTCTGCTAGTGCTTGTGGGCTTGCTCTTCCCGATGTCACTTCTTATTCGCGCGCCACTCGTGGTCTACGGGATGCGCGGATTGATCATCAACGAACAAATTATTGAAAAGCAGAGAGATTTCGAGCACGAGAAGTCTCTTCGCGAGCAAGACGAACGCGCCGAGGACGCCGATTTTGAAAGGTTTATGAAGGCGCTCGAAGCACTGAAGCCACCTACATCCTAATTTATCTCCCTCGACAGGATGTTGACAAAGTCCGTGGGGTTGCCGACCTCAAATCGCGCATGTCGATCGGCTGTCCAATAGTAGTGCAGGCGCGAGAAGAAGGCTAGGGTGTCAAAGATACTCGTCCCGGTCGGCCAAGCCTATTTGTTTCGGTTTTCTGGGCACATTGAGCAGCAGGGTGTCTACCAAAGCATCTAAACGACCTAGGACCGCTTTATCTTCAGGTTGTCTGCCTCCCACCGCCCGCCATGGCGAGAGACAACTTCGTATTCGATCGTCTGGCCTGTGTTAAGTGTGCTGAGGCCAGCACGCTCGACAGCTGCCATACCAACAAAAATGTCGAAGTCCCCACTCTTGGGTTGGATGTAGCCATGGCCCTCCTCACGGCGAAACCACCTTACCACACCTGTGTTGAGCGATTGGGGCAGGTCGCGTTCATACCAAGGCGTGAATATTTCATTCTCAGCCTTATCGGTCAGTTTATTCTGGTTTTGCGACAATACTTCGAAGATCTCAAACGCTGTGGCAGCGCGGATTTGGTATTCTTTCTTTTTCCACGGCCACGTGGCCGACCTGCTCATGGAAGAATACATTTCCGCCTGATTTTTTGCGATGTGAGCGGCATCTCCGATCGCGATTAGATAGCATTGTTTTTTGGCCGCCTGGGTTTCCGCGTTTCTCATAATCGACCGTCCTGAATTAAAGAAGCCGATTTCGGATCGTACCTAAAGTTCGAAATTGTCCCATTCCTGATTTTTTCGACCACTTCGTCGATTACGAAGACCGGAACGAGAAACCATTCGCGCGGGACAACAGGATTTCCGAAACGGTCCTTTATCTCAATATCGAGGCACGCCGGGTCAAATACCCGATGGATCAGCTTTTCCAGTTTCGTGCGGCTGATGTTGTAGAGTTCATAGGTGGCGACCACTTCGACATCCGCCATGAGAAATGTCGGCTGAAGCCGCGCACCTGCGATGCGCTGATCGACGCTCGTACTTGTTACGCCAATCTTGTGGATCAGATCACGGTTCGCCGCGACTACCGGGTGTTCAGACTTACTTCGCAGCACATAGATCGTGCCAGCCGCCTGATCATCCTCCGCGTGCTGGTCAGAGAAGAGTGGCCCGGCAACCGGATCGGTAATCCGTCGTCCCGCTTCGTCCTTGTGCAATGCCCGCTGAAGCGAGCGCATGAGCATATTGCTTTCGGTGCCATTATCGAAGATCACGCGAAGGCGCGCGTCAGTGCGGCCTTGGGCGTTTGTGAATACCTCGCCCAACTCCGCGACATAAGCCTTCTGTCCGCCGACAATGAACCAGCTGCCGGGCCTGATCTCAGCCTTCAACTCGAATGAGCGTGTCTCCCTGACGCCGGATTCGATGTCCTGTTGAACCTGCTGAAAGAGCGGCTTGAAGTGATGAAGTCTTCACACTTTTGGCGGTTGGCGATTTCCTCGGCCGCGCGCTTGTCGGCGCTGGTACGGACATGACGAAGTTCGGTGATATCGGATGAGCCCGCCGCGCCCTCCAGTTCTGCAAGCAGCTCGTCCTCATCCATCAACTCCACAGGCGCGGCGGAAGCAGCCTCGGCTTGCGTCAGAAGTCCCTGGTGGTCGAGCTGCGCAAGAAGCGATCGGCATTCCTCAAACGCGCGAAGACGATCGAGGCGCACGGCATAAAGCCGTTCGAAGATATCACGATCTTCGCCATGCTGCGGGGCATGACCGTGTTTCTCAACGAAGCGCTGGATTTCCTCAAATCCAGCGATGATGCGCTCCTCGCGCGCGGAACGTCCGCCCTTTTTCTCTGGCTGCGCGAAACCGTCAAGTTCGGAGCGAAGGTCGTCGAGTTCACTCATAGCGCCCCTCATCCTTAAAGCGCACAAAAGCGGCAGCGCCCTCCGCCATTCGCTTTTCCCAGGCATCCGGTGAGCTGATTGAAGGGAGCCGCCCCCGCTCCTTCTTGAACTTGACGGCCCGGACGGCGAGTTCCTTCGCTTCATCCGGCGTCAGGCTCGTGCGTTTGGCCGCAATCGCCGCCGCAACCTGTTTCAGGCTGTCCTCGCTCATGGTCTTGGCAAGGATCGCATAGGCTTCGCCGAACGGGTTGATCCGGTCAATGAGGTCGATGTCGAGTTCGCGCACGTCCATCGCGAACTTGCGCACGCCATCGATCAAGGCCGTGTTGCCGCTCTCTTCGGCTTCTCCGCTATCGAGCGCAACCTGCTTGGCCTTCTGTGTCAGGTTGAGGGCCGCGACGGCGTGCTGACGTACCGCCTCTTGATCCGCTTCGTCGAGTTCGGGATATTTGTCCTTGATGATCTTGCCCATGCGGACCTGGGTCAGCTCCTCGGGCACTAGCTCCTCGTCAAAGATGCCGCGTTCGATGGCAGTCTTGTCTTGCACGAAGGCGGCAATCACTTCGTTTAAATCCTCCTGGCAGATACGCGCCGCTTCCTTGCTCTTGGGTTCAACCAGACCTTTAATCTCAATCTGGAACTGACCTGTCTCCTCGTTGAAGCCGACATTGCATTTTTGGGGGTCATAGCCGCCTTCGCCGTAGTCGAAGCCTTCAATCGGACCGCTATTCGGATTCTTCGGCGTGAAGTTGAAACGCGGCGCGAGGACCTGTTCCATGAGGAGGCTTGCGGCGATGGCCTTCAAGGTGTCATTTACGGCCTCTGCGACTGCTGCATCGGAGGCATCCGGCTCGGCGATCAGGTTGGAAAAACGCGCACGAATTTTTCCCGGCGCGTCACGGGTCGCACGGCCGATGATCTGCACAATCTCGGTGAGGCTCGACCGGTATCCGATCGTCAGCGCGTGCTCGCACCAAATCCAGTCGAACCCTTCCTTTGCCATGCCCAGGGCGATGATGATGTCTATGTAGTCGCGGTTGTTCTTCTGCGCCGGGTCCTTTAGCGCGGCAGAAACGCGGTCGCGCTTGGAAGGATCGTCATCGACCAGATCGGCAATCCTCAGCTCGCGGCCGTCGGGCGCCTTGACGAGCTGGAAGCCGGTCGCCGGGTCGGTCCCTTGCCATTCACCCAGTTCCTCGATAATGTGCTTGACCTCCTTGATCTTCTGCTTCGTGCTCTCGCGCGAATTGACACTCGGGATGTGGATGATCGTTTTCTCGGCCGGGTCGAGCACCTTAAGAAGGTCGTCGGCATAGGAGCCCGAGTAGAAGAAATAGCCAATGTCGAGTTGCTTCAAATACTCGTAGCCGTTCAGCTGCTCATAATAGGTGTAGGTGACGGTATCGAATTTCGCCTCGTCCTGCGGGGACAACACCGCCTCAGCGTCGCCCCGGAAATAGGAACCGGTCATCGCAACGAGATGCGCGCGATCTCGGGCGATGAATTGACCGACATGCTGGCCAAGCTTGTTGTCTGGATTGTCCGAGACGTGGTGAAACTCGTCCACGGCTATTAGCCGTTCGTCGAACTTCTCCACGCCAAACTTATCTATGGCGAAGCGGAAGGTCGCATGGGTGCAGATCAGCACCTTGTCGCCGCTTTCAAGGAACGCGCCGACGGAATTGACCTTTCCGCCGTCCTCGCCCGGTGCGTTGCAGAGATTCCACTTCGGCTGAACGGTCCAGTCGGCCCAAAACCCACACTTGGTCAGCGGCTCGTCGTTGAAGCTCGCGCCGATTGCCTTCTCAGGCACGACGATGATCGCCTGCTTGAGCCCTTGATTGTGAAGCTTATCGAGAGCGATGAACATGAGCGCGCGGCTCTTGCCCGATGCAGGCGGCGACTTGATGAGAAGGTACTGCTCGCCGCGCTTTTCGTAGGCGCGCTCCTGCATGGGCCGCATACCAACGGCGTTGGCCTTGGTCGAGCTGCCTGTGCGGGCATAGGAAACCGAAACCGAGGGGACGTTTGTTTGTTCCGTCATCGAACTTCCTAATATGAAGGATTACAGGCGAGTGCGGCTTCGCGCCCGTTTCTCCAGGCGCTAACGATTTCCGTTCCGGTGGCGGCATAGAACTCGCCGCCGAGCCACGTTCCACGGCCGCTGAGATAATCCTTCATGGCGGCTTCGCCGACCTCGCTGCTTCGTGTGACGGGTATGGATCGTGGCCATCAACGCGAGTCGAACGGTACATCGCCCATGAGAACGCCCCGCGGGGCAGCGTTTTCCGGAAGGCGTCGAGCCGGGTCTTAGGGCTCAACGATAAGCCGATCTTGAATATCCTCTGGTCGGACGGGGCATTTCCGAGAAATGCCGAAGTATCCCCGTCAAGCACCAGGACATAGAGCTCCTTTTCCGTATCCGGCGGCTCGCCTGCAACCACGTAGCCGGCGCGATTGACCGGACCTGCCTTCATCTGCGGATCGGTTCTCGGCACATGAATGTCACCGATGATGAACTGGGGTCCGCCGAACACCGAGACCTCAACATAGGGAATTCGCTTCAGTCGCTCGACCTGAGCGCTGTCGAGTTCTTCCCCGTAAACCGCGACAGGGCGCGCGCGAGACACCAAAGTCGGATCGAACTCATCGATGTCCAGGCGATACTCAGGCAGAAAACTAAAAGCCCTGAGCGCCTTCAAGGAATGTTGCCATTGCTCCGAATTTCTCGCGTGGTGGCTGGGGTGCGCAATTTGTTCCGGTGGCCCTCGATGTGAGAGACAATATAAAAACCGGTGATTTTGCCGAGGATGTCAGGGTCGCAATTTGGCGCCCCCTTTGTCACGTAGACAATCATGATGAAGGGATCGGTCGTCGTGCGGAGTATCGTCTCTCGACGACCCGGAGCCGTGAAGCCCACGGTGCCCCAAGACTCGGGGGACCAGCCCCAGAATGAGGTGATGTAGATAGACCTGCCACTTTCCCAAATATCATCGCTCAAGGCGTCGTACCTTTCGATGGAAGTCGTCTCTTGTCCGCCGCCATCTTCGTGTACAGCTCGAACACCTTTTCAAGCCGCTCGGTGTCATTGCGGAAGCGGCGGCCGATATAGATGCGCTCAAGCACTTCGTCATTGCGCTCATGCGCCTCGCGCAAGTCGGCGGGCATGTTGTCCGGGTCATAAAGATCGGCGATCGTCGCCGGGAAATGCGCTTCGCGCGCCAGCAGGATGTCCCCGGCACAGCGGGTCAGGTCAGCCTTGTTTTTCTCGGTGAGTGGGGGAATTAAAAAGGTGTTCCAGCCGAGGGTGTTGGAATATGAGTACCTCATTTCCAACCGACCACATATGGTCCCGATCCAGACCAGATGCAGTCGCGAGAGAATAATCGCTAAGGTCGAGAGAGAACCTCCGGGCGAGTAGAACGCCTTATTGTGGGGATGACGTTGTCGGTAACAACACCTGCCGGGAAATATTCCCTAGCCTCCGAACTCACAATTGGTACAAAGAGTTTTCTCGCCTCGTCCGCCTTAAATTCTCGAAATTGATGTGAGCGCGCTGCAAGCTTTTTCACAGCTTTGTCGCTAGTAGATAGGCGATCCTTCTCCACCGCCTTAATTCTTGCTGCGATCAAGGGATATTGTAATGCATCTTGCAAGTCATCATCGGAGATCCAAAGGCAGCACCTCACGTCTCCATTGATGAACTCTTGGGAACCAATGAATTGTTTAAGGTATTTTTTAGGAACCCCAGTGGCTTTCAGCTGGTCAGCTTCTTCGATCGAAAGTATCAAGCCGGCAGACTTGGAATAATAGACCCCGTACTCTAATGCGGCATCAGAGAACGCGGGATTGCAGCGCGCAGAAACAATATCAACGCGATGCGAAGTCAAATACGGATTGATGTGTTCAACCATTGCCTTTTCGTCACCGTAGTAGATTGCCCGCGCGCCCCCCTTGCGGTGGTCCACCCCTACAACGACGACAGTAACACCTGCTTTGTTACTTGCGAGATTGCTCCACTTAAATGGAGTGAACGCGAATCGAATGAAGAAACCCATAGACATGATCAGGGACCATGTAATGGGGACTTGTTGTCCCTGACAAAGACTGTTGGTCGCAACGAATGCAAAAGGCGCGATACATTGACCGTTGTACTCAGCTGCCTTCAGAAACCATGCTCCTACGTAGTCAACATTTTTCCATTGCTGTGTTAGATTTGAAAAGACGGCACCAAGCTCCTCTTTTTGAGCGATGCTCTGCTTACGAGTGCCTGTGAACGGTGGATTGCCGCATATGTAGGTTTCACCTCCCTCGTTTTCGAAATCAATCTGAGCCTGATCCAATGGCGTTCTAAATAGGTCATTGCCCTCAAGTTTCACGCCTGTGCCAGTCGGCGGACAGATACTCAGCCAGTCTAGCCGCAGGGCATTACCGCAGGTGATCCAATTCTGGGCTTCAAGCGGCAAGAACCCGGCGAGAGCTTCCTTCTGGCCGCGATAGAGCTCGTCGCATTGAAATTCCGCGATGATGAGGGCAAGGCGCGCGATCTCGGCTGGGAAATCACGCAGTTCAATCCCGCGAAAGTTCGTGAGCGGAATTTCCGTCCGAAGGTCCAGTTCACCGCGCCGCTGGTTGACCTCTGCCTCAATCTTCCTCATCTCCTTATAAGCGATCACCAGGAAGTTGCCGGAGCCACAGGCTGGGTCGAACACCCTGATCTTCGACATGCGCTTGCGCAGGTTCAGCAGCATGCGGGGATTGTCACCCGCGTCCTCAAGCCGCGCCCGCAGATCGTCGAGGAACAGCGGATTGAGCACCTTGAGGATGTTCGGCACGCTGGTGTAATGCATGCCGAGCGCGCCGCGCTCCTCGTCCTCGGCGACCGCTTGGATCATCGAACCGAAGATGTCCGGGTTAATCTTCGTCCAGTCGAGGCCGCCGATATGGAGGAGATAGGAGCGCGCGATCCGGCTGAAGCGCGGCACATCGATACTGCCAGAGAATAGCTCACCGTTCACGTAGGGAAACGCTTCGGCCCATCGGGGTATCCTTGCGCTCGCGCGTACCTCAATTTTGGTGTTCATGGCACGGAACAGCTCGCCGATCACCTCATGAGTGTTAGACGAGTCCCGCGATCGTGGCCGTGAACAGATTGTCACCGATGAAGATGTCGGTTCTCTGGGCGAAAAAGCAAAAGATCAGCCGCGCCATGAAGTGGTTCATGTCATGGCGGCGTTCGGCGGTGCCCCATTTGGGGTTGTCTTTCAGCAGTTCGACATAGAGGCGATTCAGGCGGCTGGTCGCCCGAATGTCGAAGGAGCTTTCGCGGACCTGCTTGACGGTGGTGATCCCAGCCAGCGGCAGAAAGAATCCGAATTGGTCCGGGAAGTCCCGATACGCGCAGGCGATCGTCTCGCCGCTGTCCAAATCCTCCGCCTCGAAGTCCGTCCCATCCGTTGCAAGAATGAACTTCGCCTTGGCTTTCGTGGTCGCGGGGCTGGCCTTCAACGCGGCAAGGGTTTTCGTAACCCCACCGGCCGCACTAACCGCGATGTGGATGTTGTTGGTCTGGAGGACGCCGTCCAGGTTAGACTTGTTCGACGCACCGGAGCGCAGTCGCTTGATCGTCGTTTCCTTGTTCCCGAAGGCTTGCAGGAAGGCGAACGGAAACTCCTGAGCATCGAAGAGCTGCTCAGCCAGCGCGGAAATCGCTTCTTCGATCTCAACGGCGTTCAAGGTCTTGCCCTACTTGGCCCGTGATTCCTTTGGGCGGTCGCAGGAATCGTAGCACCAGCACCGGTTGCGGCGCTATCCTGGAGGGGCGGCGGCAGAACCGGCAAATGACCGCGTGATCTCAGTCTGCCGATAGCTGCTTACGTCCCGATAGCTGCAAAACGTCGTCAGGACGTGTTCGTGGCCGAGGTTTTGCTACCAGGCTTTGTACTCCTCCGGCGTCTTGCACCGTTGCCCACCAAGAAGCGCCAGGGTCTTCCTGAAGCTGTGCGGGTTGAAGTACGGTAACCCCACCGACGCAAATGCCTCCTTGAAGATGGTTCGGATTGGACTGGCACTGCTCCAGCGCTTGCGATCTAGCCCCGCCGCTTCGAACCGTAGGCTCTCGCCCACCGCGACCTTGGTGGCCGCAAAAAGCGGGTCCTCGAGGCCCCAAAGCTTTTCGTGCCTTAGATCGTTTACCCAATCAGCTACGATCGCGCGGATGTCGTCGCCCACGGGGAAGAACGTGGTGATGAACGACTTCGAGAACTTCGTCTGCACCTCACGCGCGTCCTGATCGATCTTGCCTTCGGCAAGGTCGATATGCCTCAGCTTGAAGGAGGCGATCGCCCGGTCGCGCGCGCCGGTGAGGATCGTGAATGCTATCAGCGCGCGGTCCCGCCTCTCGATGTCAGCGGTCGCGGGCATGAATCGGATGACATGACGTATCTGTTCCAGGGTCGGCACGCGCGCCGGACGGGTCGCCTTGGCAATGCGCGTGTCCTTGGCCGATAGGTTGAAGTATTCGGCGTCCGCGTAGGTGATGCGGGACTTGTAGCCGGGCTGCCCGGCGAGCCAGACGAAAAACCGCTTCAGCGCGGTCAGGGTGGCGTACAGGGTCGCCTTGCTCAACAGGTCGCCACTTCGCGCGCGCTGTTCGGAGAGGTCACGCTTGAAGGCCCTCGCCTGCTCGATATGGAACGTCTTGAATCCCTTGCGGCGGGTGTAGGCTTCGAACCGGCCGATCGCCTTCGCCACCGAATCGATCGACTGTTCGTTGTAGCCCTGAGCCTCGGTGAGATAGGCGAAATACTAGCGCTTGATTCGCTCGTTTGCGGGGTTGTGGTTCGTCATCGATGGCTGCCTTCAGTGGAGTCACAATTCACCGGGGGGTCTCACAGTCTCTTCTATGCGTCGCCGCGCCTGTGTGACCGTGACGTCAAGATCACCGCGCACTGTGCCGAGCTTCTGCGGATTGAACCCGGCGGTAGATCATGCGGTCGCAGTCCGGGCAGAGCCCGCGAAGGGTGCCTGTGGTGTCGCTCACGGCGATGCATTCGGCCATGTTCCCAGCGGGCAGCTTCGGCGCGCGGCATGGCAGACAGAAGATGCGGCCGGGACCGCACGTCTGCCTCGCATCCGCCCGGCGGTCCGTCAGGAAACGGCGAAGTTCGACGCCTCGGATGAGGGTCGGCCGCTGCTCGTCGATTGCCGTCAGACCTTGTCTGAGCCAGTTGCGGACCGTGTTCTTGTGGCTGGCACTGGTTGCAGCACATCACTGCCCAACGCGTGGGCGCCAATGCAGAGCTGTTGGCTGGGTTCCGTCATAGCCGGAACGGAGCCGGTGTGCCGTGCGCACCGCAGGTTGGAACAATGGTGCGGGCAGCACCTTCAGTTCCCGTGAAGGCGCGCCGGGGCTACATGGCGTCGTCGTCATTTCGTCGCCCGATGACTTGACTACCGAACCCGCCGCTCACTGCCGGCTCGTTTCCGGCCACGATCTTTTCGGGATCGTAGCCTGCTTGGATTGTAATCCCGCCGCTCGGTTTACTTTCACGGAAGAACAGGGGAGAGCCGGTTCATTCCTCCTGGTGAGACATGAGCGACATTCCTCCCGGAGCCGACGCGCGTGCGCGCCCGCCGCGCCAGTCAAGGCCGGCCGCAGGCCGCCCCGCAGGGGTCGCCTTGACCGGTGCGCGAGGAAGGGAGCGCGAGAATTGAGACTACAGGTCGCAGCAGCCGACCCAGCTATTGGGGAATACCGGAAGTGTTATGCTCGACGCGAGTTCTTTGCGTCTTGACCCACAGAAGACTCTTAACCCAACACGCAAGCATCCTGAAATTGCGCATCAAAGCGGTGCGGTTCGAGTCGCGCCGCCGCAGAAAGTTGTGAGCCAGCGCTGTTCATTGCCGCGAGGATAGCGCGGGCTCGTGTGGGGTTCAGCTCAGAACGGCACACTTCCACGCACGTTGCCCGACCATACGCGGGAGTTCGAGCCCAGTCCGCCGAGTTCGCCGCCAAGGCTCAACGACGCGCCGCCCGCGCCGGTGAAGGCACCGCCGGCGGTGGCGCGCGCCGAGAGCCCGTCCTTGATGCCTACCACCGGCTGGCCGACCGGCAGCGCATTGTCGGACAAGAAGCGGTAGTCACCATAAAGCCCGATATAGGGCGCGAACCTCACGCCGGACAAAAGCGCCACCGCGCTTGTGACCTTGGCGCCTACGCTGGCGCGGCCGGCAGTGAAGGTACGCGCGTCCTGCAAGGTGCCGAGGCTGTCGGCCCAGGCGTTCTCGTTCTGGCGCAACACAAAAACCTTGGCCGAAGGTTGCACGATGACGGCGCCGATGCCGTAGGTTCCGGTGAGTCCGGCGGAGCCAAGCCAGCGGCTGCCGTGGAATTTCCCCATGGCGGTGCAGGCGGTCAGGTCGTAATCGAGGCCCGACCAGGCAACCGCCGCGTCGAACCGCAAAGTGCCGCCAAGCCGCAAAGCCGCGTAGCTGCCGATGGTGACGCCGTTGCCCTTGAGCGTACCGTTGAGCGAGGCCACGTCGTATTTGAACGCCTCGAAGCCACTCACAATGCCGATCAGCAAATCTGGCGTGAGCTTGCGGCTCAGCCCGGCGGTGACGTTGACCTGTTGGCCCTGCAGGTCGGCGTTGGGATTAGTCGCGGTCCAGCCGGTGCTGCGCAGGTCGAGCCAGAGGTGCCATTCGCGCTGTGGGGCAAGCGCGTTGGTGACATTGGCGGGGTAGCCAAGCGCGGCATAGGCCTCCGCGATACGGCTGTCGCGCTCAGCGGCGAAGTTGAACGTCAGCCCGTTCTGACTGCCGATGATGGGACCGGACCCGCCGCCGAACGCATCGCCGGTCGCGCCGTCGATCGCGCCGGTGATGGACTGCCCCGAGATTTGCGCGACGATCGGCGTGATCTGGTTCTGCAACGCCTTCGCCCTCAAGCTGTCCGCCGGAACATTGACCGCCTGCAACAGCGCTGCCGACGTGCTGGCAGTGAAATGGGCGTCGCCGTTGTAGGTCGCGGTGATCGAATGGGTTCCGAGCGTTAGCGACGAGGTGGTAAAGGTCGCGGTGTTGCCAGAGAGCCCCACCGTTGCGAGCACCGTGGCGCTGTCCTTGAAGGTGACGTTGCCGGTTGGCGTGCCGCCGCTCGCGCTCACCGTTGCCGTGAAGGTCACGGCCTGCCCGAACTCGCTGGGATTCTTCGAGGACGTAACGGTGACGCTGGTCGTGCCATGATTGACGGTCTGTGTCAGCGGTGCCGACGTGCTGGCGGTGAAACTGGCGTCGCCGTTGTAGGTCGCGGTGATGCTGTGGCTGCCCGGCGTCAGCGAAGAGGCCGAGAACGTCGCCTGCCCGCCGCCGTTGAGCGTGCCGGTGCCAAGCGTAGTCGCGCCATCCTTGAACGTCACCGTTCCGGTTGGCGTCCCGCTGGAGCCTGAGACGGCTGCGGTGAAAGTCACGGATTGCCCAACCGTGCTCGGGTTCTGCGACGACGTGAGCGACGTGGTGGTCGAGACCTGCATATAGGTGAAGTGGTCGGCCGCGCTGGTCGGGCTGTTGCCGGCAGGGGTCGTCACCGTTACGTCCACCGTGCCGGTCCCAGCCGGCGACACCGCAGCAATCGAGGTCGCGCTGTTGACGGTGAATGACGAGGCGTTGGAGCTGCCGAACTTGACCGCGGTCGCGCCGGTGAAGTTGGTGCCGGTGATCGCCACGCTGGTGCCGCCCGTGGCCGGACCGCTGGTAGGATTGATCGAGGTCACCGTCGGCGCCGCAATATAGGTGAATTGATCGGTCGTACTGGTCGTGCTGGTGCTGCCCGGAGTTGTCACCGTGACGTTGACCGTGCCGGTGCCGGCCGGCGAGGTCGCGGTGATTGAGGTATCGCTGCTGACGGCGAACGGCGCTGCCGTGCTGCCGAACTTGACCGAAGTTGCGCCGGTGAAGCCCATTCCCGTGATCGTCACGCTGGTGCCCCCGGCAGTCGGACCGCTAATGGGAGAAAGCGACGTCACCGTCGGCGGGGCGGCCGGGCAGGTGACGGTGAGCGAAGTAGTTTCTCGTACTTGTACAAAGACATTGCTGTTGTTGACCGCAAAAGTGAACGAAAACACAGCTGGATCGCCGACGGAGTGCACACGTACTGCGTTAATATTGATCACATAGTCCTCCGGCACCGCGCCGCTTCCAATAGCGTTGATGGTATCCCCCGCATTAAACCCGCCGACGAAAGGGTTGGTCTGCGTCTCGCCACTCGCAGTAAAATTGAAAGCGCCAGCGTTCACCTCATCGCAGCCGGACGAGGCAAGCGCCTGTCCCCCCGCAACCAGCACAGCAAACGCGGCGGCGAAAATGCCAGTGGCACGAATGAATGAAACCCGTTTGCGTTTCCTCACGAATGCCTCCTCGAAAAACGTAAGGTGGTCAAAGTCCTATCGGATCGGCGTTCCGCTCCGTCCGAGAACGAGCTACGCGCCGTGCCCACGTGAACCCCTCACAACCGCCGAAACACGCGCAAGCACAATGATACGGCGGGCACACGCTTTGCCCACGCTCGCGAGGCTTCCGATGCGATCAAGGCGACGCAACAACGGCTTACGAACGATTGCAAGCGCACATCGCAACTAGCGGGACGCAAGGCAACTGGGCGAAAAGCTCCGCAACCGGTCCGTTACCGGGCCGCAGCTCCACCGTCACGATGCGGCGGCGTCCCGCTAGTTCCCGCGCGCCACTGTTGACCACAGCCGACACGCAGCGCGACTTGCCCCCGCTCTTCACACACGTAGTGTCTCCTGGTCCATCGCTTCGGTTCATCGCGCTGCAACAATCGGGGCTACTATCGGAGGTAAAGCGGACGTGTCATCGATATTGTCGAGCTGACGCCCGTGGCACATTTCCGTACCAATGCTTGCAACGCGGCAACGATCTTGACCCGAAGGGCCGAGACCGCTCTACGCGAGATAAAGAGGTCCCCGTGTCAGAACCCGCCCGCACGAACCCTTTTCCGACCGCCGCCGATGCGATCGAGGATGTCGTACCCAGCGCTCCGAAACCGGATGGACGGACAAGAGCGGATATGGGCCAGAACCGATCCCGTCGTCTAGAGAGCGACGCTCGTGGAAGCTGCAAGCAATCGTTGTAATGGAGTGAGTTTTCGTCAAGACTGTTCAATGGGCCAGCAATCGCGAGAACAGCGGTGTCGTCGCTTATGAATGTTCGGCTGCCGAAGCCCAAGGATTGGCAAGACTTCGAGCGCAAGACACGCGAGCTGCTTGCGCACGTGTTGGCCGATCCGAATACTCGAATGCATGGACGCACGGGCCAGCCGCAACACGGGGTGGATATTTGGGGATACAGGAACGAAGACCTTAGCAAACTGATTGGCGTTCAATGCAAGCTGTCCAACGATGAGATCACCGCGGCCGAATTGAGAGCCGAGTTGGAGAAGACAACGAGCTTCACTCCCACAATTTCTGAGTTCATTCTCGTTACGACAGCGGCGCGCGACGCCACGATCCAGCAGGCAGCGCGCGAGTTAACCCAAAGCCTTATCGGTACTGACCGACCAATCCTCGTCGACGTGTGGGGGTGGGAAGACATCGAGGAAGCCGCCGCCAAGCACGCCGACGCATGGAAGACATTCGATCCAACGTTCAACCCCTTTGCCGCACAAACACGCGAAGAGATACGCGAAGGGTTCCGTGCACTGCATAGCCGCCTAGAAACAATCGGTCCAAAGATTCCATCCAGGCGGACGCTCGCCCCTTCCGAAACTGAACCACCATTGATTCAACTCTTTTTCTCCTACGCCCATCATGACGAGGGGACTGATCCGGAATTAGTTGAGGCATTCTCGAAAGACCTCGAACATCGCGTACAAGGCCGCCTCGTCAAGACTAAGTTTCAAATCTGGCGCGATAAATTCTCCATCCGCACAGGTGACGATTGGAACGAAGAAATTGAACAAGCGATCCGTTCTTCCGACGTGTTCCTCGCATTGGTGACTCCAAAGTGGATGGGGTCTGTCGCTTGTCAGAAAGAATTTCTACTTTTCCGCGACATAGAAAGGCAGGTGGCGGCAGGACCCTATGTCATTCCAATAATCGCGCGCAACCTTGACCAAGAAAAGACTCACTTTGACGAAGAGCAAAAGACAATATTTTCTGATCTGCAACGACGACAGTACCGAAAGGTGCCCGCGAAAGACTTTAGAAATCTTGGATCGGACAAGCGCATTGACTTAGTAGAGAACGTCGCGGATGATGTTTACGGAATGATATTGCGAATTCGTGACATTCGGAGTCGCGGATCATTCCAGACGACTTCAACACGCGAGACTCCAGAGCTATCAACGGCCTCTGTGAAATCGCCAATCTCCCGCCCTCACCGTTTCCCCGACACCGATTTCTTGCGGGCATACGAAGTTCTTATTGGCCCCGCCGATGATGGTGCGGAACGTGCACTTTATGCGCAGGCTGAGTTTTTTGATAGGCTTTACGTTGAGGACGGTGATGTACGGCTTGAATTCGGCATCTATCGCGCTAAACTTTCCGTAACCTATACGGGTTCAGGCAAGGTATCACGTAGCAATTTATTGGAAGGACGCGGACGCAACACGTATTACGCGAACCCCGATGGAGAGCCTTTGACGCATACCGTCTTCGTTGAAGGCACATCTGACAAGCCGACGCTTGGCGAGCTGGCGCTGATGCCAACGAAAGGTGATAACAAATATGCAGAGATAGCAAGAACCACAAGCGATGTTAAAGCTCAAGATTTGAATGTCTCTCTGGAGGTTTCATTGAATTCGGAAGGGCTATATTTCGAGGACGATGACCTTGATAAACCCTCGCCAAACCAACGTGCAAAGATAGCTGCCATTGTTCTTCAACTGGCGAGGAAGGAACCTGAATCCGCCGCCAACCGCCGCGCGGTTCGTTTGATTCCGGTCAAGGAGCGCAAACCGTGACGGGTATAGGGAGTAATCGCCCAAAAACAATCGCAAGCGCCTTGAGGATGCTTGTCGACATGACGAGTAACGGCAAGGAGCCCTCGTTCCGCGACCTCGCCGAGGCGGTCGGACTTGATCCTTCGCGAGACTTCATTGGAGCGTCGTTACGTGGTATAGATTTTCGAAAGGACGATTTTAGCGGATTCAATTTGTCGGGAGCCGATCTTACCGGCGCAGACTTTCGCGACGCGAAAGTATCAGGGGTGCAGTTTTCCGGCGCACTTCTAGGCGGCACAATTGGCCTTCCCCAGAACGTCGAGAGGGTAACCCCGGCTGCGGCCGACTTTGACCTTAACGATGCAAAGCAACTAGTAGCCGCAGGAGTGGCACCTAAAGATGATTGGCGGCCGTTCATGCGAGAGTTGCGACTGGAGTTCAGAAGATCGAACGATCTGTCGCCGTTGGGCGAACTAGCCCTATCTCGATCAATTAATCAAGCAAGTCAACGCTCATCATTCCCAGAATTATTTTCCGGGCTACCTGAGCCTACTAAGCCGTTTATTCTTCCAGCGTTCGCGAACTTTAGCTTTGGTGGTCGTGAGAGTGAAATGAAGGCGCTCGAGAACTCCTTGCTCGACGATAGCGATGATCACATGTTCCCGATTGCTGTCCTAAGTGGAGCCGGAGGTATCGGCAAGAGTGCGCTTGCGGCTCACTTTGCGACTGTTCATCGGGAGCGATTTCCGGATGGAGTAATCGGGCTCAGTGTTGATGGCAGGGATAACGACACGATCGCGCGCGAGTTTGCGCGCAGTGCTGGCGAGATTATTGACGCTAACGACGACCGCGATGCCTCGTCGATAATGCAGTCCGTCTTTGGCGACCGTGAAATCCTTTTAATCTTCGACAACGCCGAGCAGGCTAGCCTGCGGCAGCTCTTTCCGTGGGGGCGGAGCCGCGTCATCGTGACGACGCGCGATAGGCGATTGTCGGCTTCGCTGGAAGTGCCGGTGTCCGCTCGCGTCGATGTTGCGGAGCTCACGGAAAAGTGCGGCGTGGAACTGCTGCGCAAGCGGCTTGCGAAACGCGTCGATGCCGAAATGGATGCCGCAAGACAGATTGTGCGACTGCTTGGCGGACTGCCACTCGCCCTTCAGATGATTGCATCCCATCTTGAGTTAGCTCGATCCCTGTCCCTCGAGAGCCTCTTGAGAATTCTTTCGGATGAACGAAATGAGCAATCGACTCTTGAATTCTCGGGCGATCCGCATCTCAGCGTCCGCGTTTCATTCAATGCCAGTCTCAAATTTCTCAAAGAGGACGAGATTGATTTCTTCGCCTGCCTGAGCGTCTGCGCCGTGGACAGCTTTTCCTTGCGCTCCGCTGCGGCGGCGGGCGGATGCGCCGAAAATATTGCCGTGAAGCGGCTGGACTATTTGTATCGCCTATCACTTGTAAAGTTACCTGAGGCCGCTAACGGCACCCGTTTCGCGTTTCATCCGCTGCTTCGTTTGTTTGCAGCCGAGCTTTGCGGCAAGCGCAAACTCGCCATGGCTGCGAGGGAGCGGCACGCGCGCTACTTTATCTCACTAGCAAAATCAATCGAGGTGGACGATAGGAACGCAGCGCTTTCCATCGCAGATGACATGGATGAGATGTTGAATGCCGCTGGATGGCTACTGAGCCAAAAGATTGCGGATCTTCCTTACCTCGTTCGGCTCGAACCGTTGCTTTATCGCTTTGGTCGATGGCGCGAGGCGGCCGAATTGATGGCTCGCTTTCTGCTGGTCGCCGAAACCCGAGGTGATACTGAAATATCAGTCCAGATCCGCATTTATCAGGCAAAGTTCTTGCAACTGCTGGGGCAATTCCAGGAAGCGGCCGCTGTGCTCGAGCCGGTTGCAGTGGCCTTGACCGGTGTTTCTTCGGCAAGCCTTCACGTTCAGGGGATGTACCATAATGCATACGCCGATGTGCTTCAGCATCTGGGCAAGTTTCAAGAAGCCGCCGACGCGCTGGAGCGCTCGAAGGCAATTTACGAGCAGCTGAGTGACGAGCGCAGCCTGGCGATGGTTCTCAACAGCCTTGGCGGCGTGTTGCAGCGCTTGGGGGAGTTTCAGGAGGCTGCCGAGGCGCTTGAGCGCTCGAAGGCAATCTCCGAACAGTTGGGTGACGAGCGCAGCCTGGCGATGGTTCTCAACAGCCTAGGCGGCGTGCTGCAGCGCTTGGGTAAATTTCACGAAGCCGCCGACGCGCTGCAACGCAGCCACGATCTCCTAGCCCAACAGGGGGATGAACGCGGACAGGCGATGGTTCTCAACAGTCTGGGCGGCGTGCTGCAGCGCTTGGGCAGGTTTCACGAAGCCGCCGACGCGCTGCAACGCAGCCACGATCTCCTAGCCCAACAGGGAGATGAACGCGGACAGGCGATGGTTCTCAACAGCCTAGGCGGCGTGCTGCAGCGCTTGGGCAAATTTCAGGAGGTTGCCGATGCGCTCACGAAGGCGGCCGACATTGAGCAGCGCCTTGGCAGCCAACGCGGTCAAGCAATGGTTCTCAACAGCCTGGGCGGCGTGCTGCAGCGCTTGGGCAGGTTTCAGGAGGCCGCCGATGCGCTGGAGCGCTCGAAAGCAATCTCCGAGCAGCTGGGTGACGAGCGCAGCCTGGCGATGGTTCTCAACAGCCTAGGCGGCGTGCTGCAGCGCTTGGGCAGGTTTCAGGAGGCTGATCGCGCCTTCACCTCGAGCGTTGCCATCGGACTGAAGCTCAACGACAGCATGCACCTCGCGAAGGTTCACACGGCCTTTGGCAAGACGCTCGTGACGCGCGGCGACGTTGCCGCAGGCATCGATCATTTGCGCCAAGGCTTTCAGTTGGACGAAGACACGAAAAGCAGAATTGGAATGACGATCGTTGCTCCGCTGCTAGTTGATGCACTGCGAGAACAAGGACAGCATGAGGAAGCCGATGCATTCCTCAAACGCGCCATTGCGGTTGCGCCAAGCGAGAGGTCTATCGAGCGCCTCGTGCCCGCGGGACATGGCCCGTCCTCACTCACCCCCGGCACTCGCCTGACCGGGAAGATCAAGCGTCTTCTCGAACCGATGGGGCGGCCCCGCTACGGCTTTTTCACCTCTGACCTCGACGGCGAAGACATCTATTTTTCCGAGCGACAGATCGGAGCGGCCGTGTTTTCAACTTTGTCCATCGGACTGGCGATCGAGGCAAACGTCGTCCTAACTTCCGATGGCCGACGGCAAGCTCGAACAATCCGTCTCCAAACGTAGTATCCGGAAGCGGACTCGTTCGAGCGCACGCCCATTCGGTGTACGTCCCCCACTAGGCTAAAAGAGACAATTTATTGGCAGGCCATTTCCTAGGGCGAGCGAGTTGCAAAATTACTCGATCGAAATTCCGTTGTGAATTCAATCAACGAGTTGGTTCCCAGAGTCGCGCTCCCTCCACCAATTTAGGGCTCACAATTTCAGAGAACGTTAGCTGCCAGTCCATCTCCCTCAACCAAATAACGCCTCAAGTCAAAGACTTGGCGGCGCTCCCATTTCGCGCTTATAATAGTGTCCAAGAGTTTTCGCATTTGAGTTGATCTGAGCGGTATCCGGCCCTAGCTCAAGCAGGGTGGCTTGCCCTCATCTGCTGATCCTTTAGCAGCTCCATGTTAAAGGATTGCTTTGTCGACCACGCCGTGCCAGCGATGTGCCAACCCTAATCAATCGGTCATCACCTTGTCTCCAGCGCCACCGCGTGGCCTTCCATCGGAAGGGCCTGCACCGTCTACCGAGACCGAGAAGGCAACCTTCCTCGCCAAATCAGGAGATTCTACTTCGCTCCCGTTCATCAACGAGTATTCGGCAGCAAGCAATGTCATTGCGCCACCGAGAACTTACGCTCCACATCGAGTAAATATGTGAATGGAGACGCGCGGCGTGCCTTCTTGTGCGCCAAGTGAGTCCTCACGGCAACATCGATCACCGCAATAGCGGCTCCGGCTGCGAGCAGCGTAGTTCCGGCGAGTCCAGTAAATACGCTAATGCGCCGCTGGCTGGGGACCGAAATAGTCACCGCCCGTTGCATGCCGTCCCAGACTGCCTGAATCGAATTGTCGCTAAGTTCGTCCTTTAACGCGTCGAGCTTTGGGCTTCATTTTGTGCGGTATACTTTACCGACTTTTTCTTTCAACTCCTTTGCAGTTTCGCAGTCGGATATCTTGGATGATATGTCTTCAAATTGCGCCGATAGTTCTGCTTATTGGCTCTTCCTTGATCGCCTGAATTTCAAAATCTTCTCTACACGAGTTTCCGGATCGACCCGGAGCGTCTCCATGACGAATGACACAAGCGCGCCTTTTCTTGTTCGATTCCGAGGAGGGCTTGACATCTTCAAGCATCGTATGAAGGTTGACGCCCGTCGACTCATTTGTCAGGGCAGCAACATCAATTTCCTTTGCCAAAAGCGCTGCCAGGGCCGCCATGTAAACGTCAGCGAAACGACCGTCGACAAGAAGCCATTCATTACCTTCATCATCTATATCTCGTTGCGCGCGCCGCAGGGCCTTCCCAAACCTGGGCGACCCGCCCCGCGTGCCGTACCGGTCTATCTCGGCGAAAAACTCGCGCGTCTGCGCAGAGAGCTTTTCGGGATGAACTCGTGCCACTCCGGAGCGCATCGCCAAGTCCCTCAGCGCAGGTGACAGCTTCTCCGGATGAATGTGACAGCGGCGGAACTGGCCCCGAATTTCGGTCCCAATTTTGTCAGCATGCATCAGCGCTGTCGAGTTTGGGCCATCAGTCTCCGCATTGGAGTGTCTGAACATATCGCTGCCCATCAACCCAACCACCCGTCTTCCTAATGTCTCGAGTAGTTCAGGGTGAAGATCACACTTAAGTGGCGCGGCAATACGAGGCGGCCGAACAGTTGTTCCTTGCTACCCTGGCTGCTCGTGGTGAATCGCGTGACGTGAAGCGCCAACTGGACCAGTTGCGCCGCGGTTGAGCGAGCGTCACGCATGATTGCACAAACCGCAGTTGCCAACCCACTTCAATCCGTCAGATGAAATTTTGCAAATTGCCTGTGCTCGGCCCGCACCCCAAGGCTACCAGCATCTCGAAGATCTGGTCAAAGCGTCTCTTGCCGACACCGAATGCCCCGCCATCTGCCTGACCGAGGCCCCGATCCCGTTCTTCTTCGAGAGCTTGCCGTCCGCGCCGGGTGCGCGCAGTAGAATCGACGCAGCGCCATCGCCGGACTACGCGTGACTAACTACCTCGCGACCGCGGACGGGCTTGCGCTCACCAAAGCATTCATGCGGATCAAGGACGCCAAGCTCAGGCGCCGCATCGTCGGCCTCGTGGAGGAGGTTGCGGGCGACGAGTAGCGCCAGCACTCCACCCTTCGTTTCCAATAGCTATGCCGAAAGTATGTGACCTTCACGCCCGGCTGCTGCAATTGTCTTGTTGAGGTTCGGACAATCAAACGATTTCGAAGCATGAGGTGCCGCGCACTTTTCGCGGAAGGCCGTTGAGTCGAACGTAGTGGTGGCGGCAGTGCCGGACGCCAATTGATGTTTGGCCTGCAATCCGCACACTGTGCAGGTTAGAGCTATCATCATAACAAACACCCGCGATTTGGAATCTTCTCGCTCATAACCAATTTCGATCAAGACTCCATTAACGGCTTTCGGTTCGGGCAAGGACTCCTTACTGGAGCGGGCGCGATTTAGTCGGTCTTCCTCGAATAGCTGAAGTGTCACGCTGACTCGTCTCCTTAGGGCCACTTGTGGTGAGCACCCTGTATGAAGTCGGGACTGTAGGACCTTACTGGACCGGCCGCTCTCGCAGCGGCCTTTACCATTTGTTAACCTTTTCGTCCCTAGCCCGGAGGTATGGAAGGAGACTCCATCATGCTGAAACTCATGATCGAATGCTCCCGCACCGGCACGTAATTCCGACCGGGATCGAAACTGACAAGCGCAGCTTTGCCGCTCTGCCGGCCTTCAAAGCGAAAACGTACTGCCCTACTGCAAGCGGCTACATCATTGGTCAAAGGAGGACGTGTGCCTGGCGCCCTCCGATTTTCATGTTTTGCATTGATGCCTACTGACTGACGTCTCATCTCAGCTCTGCCTCGCGCGGGACTTTTTTTGCGCTGCGCATTACTCCCGCCCGCTCAATAGCCCGAACTTTAGGGTCAAAAGCGACGCTTAAGGCGCACGCTGGTCAAGTCTGCATGAATCCCATTAGCGGACTCTTTTGAAGCCGATCACGTCGTCCGGGTTGGGCCAGAACCGGCCCTGCGTTACGACAACATCGAAGACAAGCTCGACAATCCCGGCGATCCGGTCGAATTGACCGACAAATACAATCTCCCCGACACGATCCATCACAACTGGAAATACGTGGCATTCGGGCCCGACGGAAAGATGTACGTGCAGGTCGGCTCCAACTGCAACGTCTGCGAGGTCAATCCCGGCACCCACGGGCAAATCCGCCGCTACAATGCCGATGGCACCGGCCAGGAGATCGTCGCTCGCGGGGTGCGCAACACAGTCGGCTTCGACTGGCACCCGGTGACGAAGGAATTGTGCTTCCTCGACCACGGCCGCGACTGGGCCGGCAACGACGGGCCGCAGGACGAGCTCAACCGCATCGGCAAGGGCCAGGAAGGCTCGAGCTTCGGCTTCCCCTATTGCCACGCCAACGGCATTCCCGACAAAGACATCAAGCGGCCGAACCCCTGCGCCGGCGTGGTGCTGCCGGCGGCGCTTACCAAGCCGCACTCCGCCCCGCTCGGCATCACATTCTACGCCGGCGCCATGTTTCCCGCGCAGTACAAGAACGTGGGCTTTATCGCCCGGCACGGCTCCTGGAACCGGGAGAAGAAGGCCGGCTACGACGTGCTGATGGCCAAGGTCCAGGGCGCGAAGGCCACGCTGTCGCCGTTCATGACCGGGCTGCTCGACGAGGCCAAGAACGAGTTCTACGGCCGGCCGTCATACGTCTTCCAGATGGCCGACGGGTCGATACTCGTGTCCGACGAGTACAACGGTGCCGTTTCCCGATGCACCCGCTCCGTCACGCGTAAGGATACAAGTTTGCGTACGGCGGTCAGGGTAGCCGAACGCTGCATCACCTCGGACAGGAAAGCATCCAGCGGCACGGTGCCGGCGATGTCGGCTTTCGGATGAATACCGGAAGTGCTATGCTCACTTTGAGGTTTACCGCTTTTGACCCAAAGCGGCCACTTCGGGGCATTCATCGGACCTGTGAAGTTGTCCTCTCCATAGGTGAAGTAGGTCACATACTCGGGTCGGAGACCCTGATATGCTTTTCCCTTCAGGCAGGGACGTGACCCTTTATCCTCCCAGGATCGAGTTACGAATTGACGCCATGAGGCGACGCGAGTTCATCACCCTTCTCCGCGGCCCGGCGGCTGGGGGGCCGATGGCGGCGCGGGCGCAGCAGGATGGCAGGATACGGCGGACCGGATTGTTGCTTCTTGGCTTTCCCGGCGCCGCAGGGCTGTTTGAAGTTCAATTGAGCACCGTTGGCTCAATCATCTGACGATGGAAATCGCAGACGGCTGTGTGTTTCAATCAAAGCAAGCTATCTGGATTGAGAGAGGACGGTCATGCTGAACGGGCGCTGGACGTGCATAATTAAAGCTTTACTAGCCTTTGGACTAACGATGACGGCCTGCAGTGTGCAGGCGGTGGACGATCCAAAGTACCCCGATTGGAGGGGTGCGTGGCTAAGGTGGGTTGACCCCGCGCTTGGCGGTCAGCCTTCTTTCGATCAAACCAAACCATGGGGTTTGGGGCAGCAAGCTCCACTCACCCCCGAGTATCAGAAGATTCTTGAGGACAGCATTGCTGACCAGGCAAATGGCGGGCAAGGCAACTGGATAGAGCATGCCAAATGTCACCCTGCCGGGATGCCATTTATGATGGTCGCAAGTAGTCCGATGGAAATTGTCGTTACACCGCATGGCACCTATATCTTGACCGGCGGATCAACAGATCACCTTCGCCGAATATTTACCGACGGTCGTGATTGGCCTGAAGATATCGAACCTAGCTATTCAGGCTATTCGATCGGCAAATGGATCGATGAGAACGGCGACGGCCGCTATAGCTTACTCGAAGTTGAAACACGCGGTCCATTCAGGGGGCATCGGGCATACGATTCAACGGGTCTACCTCTGCACTTCGACAATCAGTCCGTCTTTAAGGAGCGCATCCAGCTCGACAAGGCGGATTCAAACGTCCTTCACGATGAGATTACAGTGATCGACAATGCACTCACGCGGCCTTGGACCGTCGACAAGAGATATTTGCGCAATCCCAAATCCCCGGCCGCGCTGGACCGACGCGGCGCCGAACTTGCCGCCCAGAAGCGCTGCGGGTCATGCCACCTGCCGACGCTCGCCGGGCGAGGATCAGGTTCCGCGGATCGCTAAGCAGCGCGTCGACTACTTGGCCATGGCGCTCTAGCAGTTCCGCGACAATCCGCGCTCCGGCGCCGACACGATCATGAGCGGCGCCGTCGCAGGGGCCGCCGACCCCGACATCGCCGCGCTCGCGCACTACGCGGCGTCGCGGTAGCGCCTCAGGCAAGTGTTGAAGCTCATTGTTGTCGTCACTGTTGCGTTTGATTGAAATATTTCAAATCCGGTGGTGGCGTAATAGGTCCAGATTTGCTTGAGATCGGTGCGAGCCTCCGGCGACCCGTCGTCCTTGATATCATTGACGAGCGCCGTCATTGCCTTGACCCGGCGCACCGGAAATTTGCGTCAGAAAATCCGCGTGGAGGCGTCTCGATTTAGAATGACCTCATCAGTATCCTGCCGTTCATCAATCACACGAACGCGATTTCAGGCGCATTGCGCTTCACGCGATAAAACACGACATGCGGGCTGGCTAAAGCGGAGCGAAGTTCCGGTCGGATTTCACTCCGCGATCGACCGGCAAAGGGATGTTCTTTAGGGTGCAGACCTCGGCGATTTCACGGACGATGCGTTCAGCGGTATTCACACCGGCCGCGTGCACGACCATGTGACCGGTAGCCTAGGCTCGGCCATACTTGCCTTGTTGGGGATAAACTCCTCGATATCGGGTTCCTCGCCCGCACCGGCATCAAGTGAGCGCATACCGATATCGATCTCCACGCGAAGTCGTCGAAGCTTCTCGACGTGAGACAGCAGTCTCCGTCCGATCGTTTCCTGGTCAGCCTCAGGCAGGCCGGCCACTTCTTCGACAGCCTCTTTGAAAATCTTGGCCATGCTTTCAGTATAACACAGGGCGAGGCAGCGAGGGGAGCGGTTCGGTGTTACAGCCACCGTGGTCCTTTTCCGTGGTGAGGCATGGGCACTTTTCCGCGGAGCCGGCACACCTTTGATACGCGGCCCCGACCGCGCCGGTCAGAGGGTCGAGGACCGGCGGAGCCGGCGTCCAGTGGGCGCCCTTGACGGGCGCGAAACTCGGGGCGCGATAATCAAATGTCAGGAATGCACCCATGTTCTCGACTCTTGAAATACAACACGTCGAACCCGCGTGCCTGCGGTGTGAGTAATCCGTCGGCCAGATCCCCCGGTGCTTCGCAATGAAACCGAACTTCACGTCGATTCCTTCGCGACGTAGGCCGCGGCTATTTATAGGATGTCTCGTTCGGCTTTCGGCTTGGCCACCTCGCGCTTCAACTGCGCGATCTCCAGCTGCTCAGGCTTCATCTGGCCTTGCCCGGGGAACGCAGGCTGCGGATCGTCCGCAAACGCCTTCACCAGGTCCGTAGTACCGACTGATGCACGCCAAAATCTCTGCGGCCTGCACATACGAAACGCCGCGCTCCTTGATCAGGCGCACACCCTCAAGCTTGAACTCGCGGGTAAACTTCCGTCTCTCCAATGCTCTGAGCAACTGGAATATTCCCTCGCTGCGTCAAGAAATCGAGCCAATGATTGAGAATGCTCGAAAGGGCGATTGCAATCAATGATTTCGGGACTGCGCATCGGATGCTTGTCGAGGTATGGAACACCCAAAAGCGGCCCGAAGCGGCGCGCCTCCTTGCAAAACTAAACTTTGAGAAACTCGATAACAATCAGGTCGCTTTTGAATGGCTGAGAAAATTGGCGGCTGAGAATGACCGACGGGCGCGACTTGAATTGGTTTTGCTTGCACGTGAGGCATCCGAGCGGGCTGTAGTGGATGCAGACAGTCGGTTTGCAGGCGGAATAGGCGCGGACGGGACCGGTATTCCGACCGCCGTCGGGACTGGGCTTTCGAAATTAGCCGAAGATCCAATAGCTGATCGGGAAGCAGTTTATGCATGTATATTCCATCACATGGATCAACCTGACACAGACGATCGAAACCGAGATCGAGATGACCGAAATCGAGATAGGCCGTGCTCAAAAGCAACAATTAACAAGATCAAAGAACTAAAAGACAGAGGTGATCCGTTAGCATCGGTCATAGAGCTCCGGCGCGAAAGCGGAGTCGAGCAAGTAATTCCTGATACGGCAATAGCGGCTGCGGTAGCTGGAGGTTTTCACGCGGCATTGAGCTTTTTGGAATCAACGCCTCTTAAGAGCGACAGCGACGTCGCAAATTTCAAAAAGATTAGCGACGTCATTGAACGAACGAGACTACGAGACGATAAATTCTATATTGCTTCAGAGGCGCTATTTCGGATTGTTGACAATAGGCCGACGCAGGGGGAGCTGATACGCGCCGATCTGCTGCTGGCGCTTGCTAATCTGACCGGCAAGTCGAAAGTTGCGAGCGGAGAGCAACTGACCCGCGGAAAACAACTTATCGCCAAGGCAGATCAACTCTTCAAGGTTGAGGGACAGACCGGTGAGCGGCAGCACCTCCCGTATAGATTATTTTCTTAGTAAAAGCGCTTATTGAAGAAAAGGAAGGAGCCCTGCCTGCGGCGAGCCGCGATATTGTACGTGCACTTCACGAGTGGGATACCGATTCCTATCGGCCAATTTTCGCAAAAGAACTGAATGTATTCGAGATTGCGCTCAGAATTGCTCTACGCTCTAACGATATTGAGTTACGACGGTCCCTGCTAGGCTATATTCGCGGACGCCTGCCAAGATTCGGTTTGCTGGGGCCCGCTCGTACAGCGGTTCAACGAATTTACTAATGTCTTCGGCGCGGATGGCGCAAAAATCATATATACGGCACTGGAAGGTATAGTATTTACAAATGGCGTACTGGACAATTGGCGAGCAGACGCGCCAGAACAAAAGGGTGCTGGTCTTCTCGCTCAAGCGTTGCGAAAGTATTTCTTGGCCGCGGGGCGTATTTCCGAGCGATCACGTTTACATAAATCGTTTGGACCAAGTTACAGCATTATTCCCTGAGGGAAGCCCAAGTCCTTGCACTGGAAGCAACTGCGGTGCGGCCACAGTTTGGGCGCGTATTGATGGGTGGAAAGATTGGGATTTGTTTGAAGCGAGAACCCCCAGTAATCGCCAGGTAAGCTGCAAGATACAAACCACAAAGGGCCTGTTTAGGGAGTGGGGGGATGAGGGGCGCCAACCCGAGCCGCAGCTCGTTGTTTTGGCTACCGACAGCGGTTGGTCCAACCAAATCGTTCAATACGAACCTGGCTATAAGATTACAGAAGTTGTCCCTGCTGGAGAAAAAACCAATTTGTTTGGGCATGGGAAAGAGTTTCGAGCGTCGGTGAAGAATGGTAATAAGGATGGTTATTTGTACGTGGACAGCGGCGCTGTGGAGTTCGCCAATCTTCTCGACGCCTTGCGAAAGGGGCACAATATCACGGTCAGCTATCGCAAAGCGGGCACTGTCACAATTACTCGGGACCATTTGTCATTGTACGGCTTTCATGATGCCTATAAGACCATGATAAGTCGTTGCAAATCAATGGTTTCTCGAATTCCATAAAACTCGACCGGTGGTGCAGACAATACATCAGTCTTACGAGCTGCTTGCTCCGTGATGCGGACGAGATGACGGGCGATTTCGATCGGCTCGCCGTCGTCCAGGAGGGCTTCATCATAGCGCTGGAACGACCATTCGTTGATGGCTTCCATCGCGCCGGCAGCGAGAAGCCCGTGCTTGCGGGCGGGATCGGCGAACGCCGCCTGAGTGATCACATTGAGCGACACGATCTCGCCCAGGAACGACGCGTGCCGACCATCAAGGCCGCTGAACGTCGCGTTCGTCAAGGCAATGGGGGGGCCGCGGGCGGCGCAATCCCCGCCCTCGAGTGGCGCTCGTCGCACTCGACAGTTTTGGACCGTCGCCGCATGAACCGGAGTGGTCCAAAGTGCGTCCTGTTCTTACGAGCTGCTATGATTTACTGGTTGGAGTCGAAGGATGCGGTCACATGCGATTGCATCGAATAGACTCGCATCCGTTGTAGGTTGACAATGGCAAACGCGGAAAGTTTGTGGCTGGGAGAAAAATTAATGGTCTCTGGCAGTAAGCTTCACTTTCAACCCTGGAAAGGCATTGACTATTCCAAGGGCTACTACAAGGGATTGAAACTCCTCATCCTAGGCGACTCACATCATGGCGAGTACGATCCTGGCGCAACAAAGAAGTACACCAGTGAACATTTAACGGACGGACTGGGACCGTACCAATTTTTGAAGCATATTGAAGAAGTTGTAACTGGGGCTTCGCTCGATCCCAATCAACGACGACGATTTTGGGATCGCGTTTCTTTCAGCAACTATATTCAGGAGGCTCTCGGCAAAGCAGCGACACACCTACGGAGAAGCAGTGGGCGGCGGCGCGCAAGAGCTTTCCGGTAATGGTCGCATCAATTCATCCAGACGTTATTTCGTATTCAGCAAGCGTGCATGGGACAAGTTACCGGATCACGGGGAGTATCCGGGAGCATTTGAGCCGAAGCCAGCGACAGGGACGACTTACCTTTACCAAATCGATCCAAAATATCGAATCTTTGCAGGTGTATTTAATCATCCCCGCAATCCTGGCCGGCCGCGGAGCGAGTGGCACGCTTGGTCAAATCAGCTGTTAAGAATGGCCGGCTCGATTCTGCAAGCAAATCTGACATAACTGTTTTGAGCAGAATCGGCTGAATTATCTGGACCGCATCGCCCCACGTAAACAAATGCCATGCCAACTCCCGTAATCCGCCGGCGCGGAAGCAAACAGTCGTAAATCCATCCGGCTCGCGTGTGAGCGTCTGAGAGGGATGAAACTGGAAGGCGGCGACCTCGTCGGCCGCCTCCGGGTTGAAGCGCACTATATGCAATACCGTCGTCTACCACGCGGCTTCACGGCCGCAGCGGTCGAAAATGCACGCGGCCGCGATGAGGACAGGACGAATCCCAATAAGCGATCGCCGCGGATTTGGACCTGAGCCCGGAGAACTCTCCAAAAATGGGTAGAGTCCATCACCTGGAAAGGGATGGACATGAAGCCGAGCCGGTTCACAGAAGAGCAGATCATCGGAGTGTTGCGGGAGCAGGAGGCTGGCACGACGACCGCCGATGTGTGCCGCAAGCACGGGATCAGCAGCGCAACGTTCTACAAATGGAAGGCCAGGTATGGTGGCCTTGAGGTCTCGGATGCCAAGCGGCTGAAGTCGCTGGAAGACGAGAACGCCAAGCTCAAGAAGCTTCTGGCTGAGGCGATGCTTGACAACGCGATGCTGAAGGATATCGCCGCAAAAAAATGGTGACGCCCGCCGCCAGGCGAGAGGCCGTCGCTCACCTTCGTGTTGCGTTTGAGGTCAGCGAGCGGCGGGCGTGTTCGACGCTTTGTACCGATCGCACGTCGGTCCGCTATCGCAGCCGCCGGCCTTGCGACGCTGCGGCGCGGGTCGACTGCGGGACTTGGCGGCCGTTCGCCGGCGTTTCGGTTATCGCCGGCTGCACATCCTGCTCACGCGCGAGGGCATCATCATGAACCACAAGAAGCTCCGTCGGCTCTATCGCGAGGAGCGGCTGGCCGTGCGCCGCCGGGGC
>JAXDOD010000189.1:0-2784 GCA_034669045.1 Alphaproteobacteria bacterium | reverse complement strand
GCCGATTTCAGCTTCATTACATATGTACGGCTTGCTGCGGGTGGCAGCGCGGCATGAACACGCGTTGTAAGCGCCGGACACCTCCCCTATAACCCTGAGCGAATGCAGTCGGGCGTGGTCCCGGCGGCGAGGAGACATTTCATGCCTTGGAGTAATCAGGGCGGCGGGCCCTGGGGTTCCGGCTCGAAGGGACCTTGGGGATCGGGGCCGCAATCGTCGGGCCCGACGCCACCGGATCTCGAAGATTGGCTGCGCCGGGGCCAGGACAAGCTGCGAACCGTGCTGCCGGGCGGCAACCTTGGCGGAAAAGGTTTTTCCATCATTGCGGCCATCGCGCTGATCGTCTGGGGCCTGTCGGGTCTCTTTTTCGTGCAGCCGGATGAGCTGGGAGTGGTGCTGCGCTTCGGCCGCCATGTGCGCCTGGTGCAGCCGGGACCGAATTATCATCTGCCTTATCCGATCGAGATAGCGCTGACGCCGAAAGCCTTGCGGGTGAACAAGATCGACATCGGGATGCGCGTGGTCGACGACGTTCGCCGCGGATCGACGGTGCGCGACGTTCCCGAAGAAAGCCTGATGCTGACCGGCGACGAGAATATCGTCGATGTGGATTTCGCCGTGCAGTGGAAAGTGAAGCCGGACGGGGTCGGCGATTATCTCTTCAACATCCAAAATCCGGAAGGCACCGTGAAGGCGGTGGCGGAAAGCGCCATGCGTGAGGTCGTCGGGCGCTCGGACAGCCGGGATATCACCACCGTGGCGCGGCAAAGCATCGAGACGGCGGTACATGATCTGATGCAAAAGGTGTTGGATAATTACAGCGCCGGCATCCAGGTGATCCAAGTACAGTTGCAGAAGGTCGATCCGCCCTCGCAGGTCATCGACTCGTTGCGTGATGTGCAGGCCGCCCGCATCGATCAGGAGCGCGCGCAGAACGAGGCGCAAACCTACGCCAATCGAGTCATTCCTGAGGCGCGAGGCAAGGCCGCGCAAATCATTCAGGCCGCCGAAGCCTACCGCGAGCAAACCGTCGCCGAGGCGACGGGACAGAGTTCCCGCTTCTCGCAGATTTACGAACAATACAAGAAGGCGCCGCAGATCACCCGCGAGCGCATGTTCCTTGAGACAATGGAACGGCTGTTCGGCGGCACCGATAAGATCATCATCGATTCCGGCACGGGCGGCGCGGGAGTGGTTCCTTATCTGCCGCTTACCGAATTGAACCGGCGTCCGCAGGCGGGAGGCAACCCATGAGATTGAACATGGCCGCTGGCCTTGTCGTCCTCCTAGTCGCCGTCGTTATCGGCTATGGCTCCTTGTTCATGGTCTATCAGACCCAGCAGGCGCTGGTGTTGCGGCTCGGCGAGCCGCTGGCGCCGATCACGGTTCCTGGGTTGCACCTGAAGATACCGATCATCGATACGGTGATCACCATCGACAAGCGTATCCTGGACTTGGAAGCGCCGGCCCAGGAATTGATTGCTTCCGACCAGAAACGCCTCGTCGTCGACGCCTTCGCCCGCTACAAAATCATCGATGCGCTGAAATTTTATCAGACGCTCGGCTCGATCCAGGCCGCCAATTCGCAGCTCGCGATCCTGATGAGTTCGGGACTGCGGCGAGTGCTCGGTGAATCGACGTTTATTCGCGTCGTCCGCGACGAGCGCGAGCAGCTGATGGGGCGCATCCGCCAGCAGGTCGATCGCGAAGCCAACAACTACGGCATCTCCGTCGTCGACGTCCGCATCCGCCGCGCCGACCTGCCGGAGCAGAATAGTCAGGCGGTCTACCAGCGGATGCAGACCGAACGGCAGCGGGAAGCCGCGGAATTCCGCGCTCAGGGCAGTCAGAGGTCGCAGGAGATTCGCTCGCGCGCCGATCGCGACGTTACCGTGCTCCTCGCCGATGCGACGTCGAAGGCGGAGCAGACGCGGGGTGAAGGCGACGGCGAGCGCAACCGGATTTTCTCCGAGGCCTTCGGCCGCGATCCGGATTTCTTTTCCTTCTACCGCTCGATGCAGGCCTATGAAGCGGCCTTCCACCGCGCCGACACGCGGATGCTGTTGAAACCGGACTCCGAGTTCTTCCGCTACTTTACCGATCCGACAGGAAAACCCCGCGCCAATACCGCCGCGCCGCAGTCTGCACCATCGCCAGCGGCGAGGTAACGAGGACCCTCCTCGCAGAGAAGCCGGTTCGCTAATGCCCGATTTCCTCGTCGCTCTGGGTCTCGTGTTCGTGATCGAGGGATTGTTGTTCGCCGCCTTTCCCGGCACCGCAAAGCGGGCGATGGCGACGATCCTGGACGCGCCGGATGGACCTTTGCGACTCGTCGGCGTCGCGTCGGCGGTAGTGGGTGTCCTGCTGGTCTGGATAGTCCGCGGCTGAGCGGGAACTAAAGTGGTATGTTCCGCCTACCTAGCCGTCGTGATGCGGTAGGACTGGGCCGCTCTTGCGTCCGTGCGCCGGCGGGAGCAGTGTTGCATCAACCCCTTCTAGGAGAATTGGCTTCATGGTTGCGACCTCCAGCCGTCTCATCCGGCCTCTCGGCAACTTCGCGATTGCCGTGACCGCCGCCCTCGCACTGGCGTTGCCAATCGCGACGCCCGCAGCCGCGCGAGGCCCCGATGGAATTGCCGACGTAGCCGAGTCCGTCATTGACGCGGTGGTCAACATCTCCACGTCGCAAACCGTTGAAGCCAAGGCCGGACCGATTCCGCAACTGCCGCCCGGCTCGCCGTTTGAGGATTTTTTCGACGAATTCTTTAAGAATCGCCGTGGGCC
>JAXDOD010000188.1:0-18379 GCA_034669045.1 Alphaproteobacteria bacterium | reverse complement strand
GGGGGCCCAAAACCGATGCACAGTCGCCTAGACCTACCCCCCTCCCTAACCCTCCCCCACAAGGGGGGAGGGAACAGATTGAGTCGGCGGGAGGTGCTTGTTCTCACCGCAGGCTTTGCTGTCGGCTCTACTTTTCCTCCTGCTAGTTCCACCCAGGCGCAGGAAGAACCCGAGCGCCACGGCATGTCGGCCTTCGGCGACCTCAAATATCCGCCGGACTTCAAGCATTTCGATTACGTCAATCCCAACGCGCCCAAGGGCGGCATGTTTTCGCACATGGGACCGACGAAACAGTTCAATCAGAGCTATTTCACCTTTAACTCCCTCAACACGTTCATTCTCAAGGGCGACGCCGCCCAAGGCATGGAACTCACCTTCGCCACCCTGATGGCGCCTTCGACCATTTTTTCGCCGGCTCATGACGAGCCCGACGCGATCTACGGATATGCCGCGCGCGCGGTGCGGATTTCCGCCGATGGATTGACCTATCGCTTCCTGTTGCGGCCCGAGGCGAAATTCCATGACGGCAGCCGGATCACCGCCCACGACGTGGCCTTTTCGCTGACGACGCTCAAGACAAAGGGCCATCCGATCTTCCAGCAGCAGCTGCGCGACTTCCTCGGTGCCGAGGCGGTGGACGATGCCACGGTCGTCGCGCATTTTGCGCCCAAACGCGGGCGCGACGTGCCGCTGTTCGTGGCGCAGCTTCCCATTTTCTCGCGCGCCTATTACGGCAAGCGGCCCTTCGATGAATCGACGCTTGATATCCCGCTCGGCTCCGGCGCTTATAAAGTCGGGCGCTTCGAGGTCGGCCACTTCATCGAATACGACCGGGTGAAGGACTGGTGGGGCGCCGAGCTTCCAGTGTGGCGCGGCCAGCACAATTTCGACGTCGTGCGGTATGAGTTCTATCGCGATCGCGAGGCGGGTTTTCAGGCCTTTACCGCGAAGAACTATCTGTTCCGCGAGGAATTCACCTCGCGGGTCTGGGCGACCCGCTACGACTTTCCCGCCTTCAAGGACGGACGCGTGAAGCGCGAGGAACTGCCCGATCAGACGCCCTCGGGCGCGCAGGGCTGGTTCATCAACACCCGGCGCGAGAAGTTCAAGGATCCGCGGCTGCGCGAGGCGCTGATCTGTGCCTTCGATTTCGAATGGACCAACAAGACCATCATGTACGGAGCCTATGACCGCACCCATTCAGTGTTCCAGAATTCCGACATGATGGCGGTCGGCAAGCCGGACGCGGAGGAACTGGCGCTGCTTGAGCCGTTCCGCGGCAAGGTTTCCGACGAGATATTCGGAGAGCCTTTCGTGCCGCCGGTTTCCGATGGGTCCGGTCAGGACCGTACGCTGCTGCGCAAAGCCTCGCAGCTGCTGCAGGACGCGGGCTTTGTCATCAAGAACGGCAAGCGCGTGACGCCCAAGGGCGAGCGCGTAGCCATCGAATTTCTGCTCGACGATCCGTCCATCGAGCCTCATCACGGGCCTTTCATCAAGAATCTGGCCACGCTCGGCATCGACGCGTCATTACGATTGGTCGATCCGGTGCAATACCGCGCGCGCATGGACGATTTTGACTTCGATCTCACGATTGAACGCATGCAATTTCCATCGACTCCGGGCGACAGCCTGCGCCCGTTGTTTTCGTCACAGGCAGCCGCGATTAAAGGCTCGCAGAATCTCGCCGGCATCGCCGATCCCGTCATCGACGCGATGGTCGACCTGATCATCGCCGCGCGAACGCGATCGGAACTGACTACTGCCTGCCGCGTGCTCGACCGTGCGTTTCGCGTGGGCCGCTATTGGGTGCCGCAATGGTTCCAGACCGTGCACAGGGTCGCCTATTGGGACGTGTTCGCGCGGCCTGCGACAAAACCGCGCTACGGCCGCGGCGCACCGGAGACTTGGTGGCATGATTCCGCCAAGGCGGCGAAACTCGAAAAGCAATGACCGCCTATATCATCCGCCGCATCCTGTTCATGGTGCCGACCTTGTTCGGCATCATGCTGGTATCTTTCCTCGTGGTGCAGTTCGCGCCCGGCGGGCCGGTGGAAAAGGTCATCGCCCAGCTTACGGGAAGAGACACGGGGGCAACCTCGCGGATTTCCGGCGCGCCCGGCGGTGACTTCGGCGCCCGCAACCAGCTTCCCGGCGGTTCGGTCGACGCGGTCAACTCCAAATATCGCGGCGCCCAGGGGCTCGACCCGGAATTCATCAAGAGCCTGGAAAAACAATTCGGCTTCGACAAGCCGGCGCATGAGCGCTTTTTCCTCATGCTGTGGAATTATGCGCGGTTCGACTTCGGCAAAAGTTATTTCCGCGACGTCAGCGTGCTGCAACTGGTCAAGGAGAAGCTGCCGGTTTCCATGTCGCTCGGACTGTGGATGACGCTGCTCACCTATCTGATCTCGATCCCGCTCGGCATCCGCAAGGCGGTCGGCGACGGCTCCCGCATCGATACCTGGACCTCGGCCATCATCATCTTCGGCTACGCCATTCCCGGTTTTCTGTTCGCGATCCTGCTCATCATCCTGTTTGCCGGCGGCTCGTTCTGGGATGTCTTTCCGCTGCGCGGTCTGACCTCCGACAACTGGGCGCAATTGTCGTGGTGGCAGAAGATCATCGATTATTTCTGGCACCTGACGCTGCCGATCATCTCGATGGCGCTGGCCGCCTTCGCCACCATGACGCTGCTCACCAAGAACTCGTTCCTCGACGAAATCCGCAAGCAATACGTGCTCACCGCCCGCGCCAAGGGCTGCACCCAGACCCAGGTTCTCTACGGCCACGTGTTCCGCAATGCCATGCTGATCGTGGTGGCGGGATTTCCCGGCGCTTTCGTCCACGCCTTCTTCACCGGCGCGCTGCTGATCGAAACCATCTTCTCGCTCGACGGCCTCGGCCTGCTCGGCTTCGAGAGCGTGCTCAACCGCGATTATCCGGTGGTGTTCGCCACGCTCTTCATCTTTTCGCTCCTCGGCCTGGTGCTGAATCTGGTCTCCGACCTCACCTACAACTGGATCGACCCGCGCATCGATTTCGAGACGCGGGAGGTTTGAATGGACGTTCGCGCCGGCATCAAATCTCCGGATCTGACGGCGGTCGGGCCCATGGGCCTCGTCGTCCCGCCGGAGCATCGGCGCGTCGCTCTGTCGCCGATCAATCGCCGCCGCTGGCAGAATTTCACTGACAACCGGCGTGGCTATTGGTCCTTGTGGGTCTTCCTGGTGCTGTTCTTCGTCACGCTATTCTCCGAGTTCATCGCCAACGACAAGCCGCTCTATGTAAGCTACGAGGCCAAGTCCTATTTTCCGGTTTTCGTCACCTATGCGGAGACCACGTTCGGCGGCGACTTTGAAACCGCCGCCGATTATCGCGATCCTTTCCTGCAAAAGCTGATCGCGGAGAAGGGCGGGACCATGATCTGGCCGCTGATCCGCTATTCCTACGACACCCACAATCTCGATCTGCCGACGCCGGCGCCGTCGAAGCCGACATGGCTGCTCACTGAGAAAGAATGTCAGGCGGTGGTGGAACGCAAGGGCCTCAAGAGTTGTCGCGACCTCGAATATAATTGGCTCGGCACCGACGACCAGGGCCGCGACGTGGTTGCGCGGCTGCTCTACGGCTTCCGCATTTCCGTGCTGTTCGGGCTCATCCTCACCATCATCTCGTCAATTATCGGCGTGGCGGCGGGCGCGGTGCAGGGCTATTTCGGCGGCTGGATCGATCTCCTGTTCCAGCGCTTCATCGAGATCTGGACCTCGGTGCCCTCGCTCTACCTTCTGCTGATCATTTCGTCGGTGCTGGTGCCGAGCTTCTTCGTGCTGCTCGGCATATTACTGATGTTCTCCTGGGTGGCGCTGGTCGGGCTGGTGCGCGCCGAATTCCTGCGCGGCCGCAACTTCGAATATATCCAGGCGGCGCGCGCGCTCGGCGTGTCGAACCGCACCATCATGTTCCGGCATCTCCTGCCCAACGCCATGGTGGCGACCATGACGTTCCTGCCGTTCATCCTGTCGTCGTCGGTGATGACGCTGACCGCGCTCGACTTCCTCGGCTTTGGCCTGCCGCCGGGCTCGGCCTCGCTGGGCGAGATGCTCAAGCAGGGCAAGGCCAATATCCAGGCGCCCTGGCTCGGCTTCTCCGGCTTCCTGACGGTCGCCGGCATGCTGTCGCTGCTGATCTTCATCGGCGAGGCGGTGCGCGACGCCTTCGACCCGAGAAAGACGTTCCGGTGAGTGGCTGCTAGTATCGGCTTGCGCCAGGAGTTGCCGCTATGAACGAGATCATTCGCAGGAACTACCCCGCCTCCAAACTTCCTGAAGACTTGCGTGAAGGGCTTGACCCTTCGAGCAGCGTCACCGTTACCGTTGTCCCGGATACGCGACCCTATGAACCCATGACCCTTGAGGAGATTTTTGCAGCGCGACGTCCGCCGTATCGGACCAAAGAAGAGATTGTGGCCAGTATCAGAAAGCTCAGGGAGGAGCGGGATGACTAACAGTTCATCCCAGGCATTTGTTTATTTGGATTCCATGACCTTCATTTTTGCGATCGAGGGCGAACAGCCCGTTTCAGGCCCGGCCAAAATGCTGTTCGAGGGAATACGCCGTCGAGGTGGCGCCGGAGTAACGAGCGAGCTTACGCTTGCAGAAGTGCTCGCCGGATCAGAGTTGCCGCGACAACCGCCGACGAGACGAGCCTTCCTGGACCTCCTTGTCTGGAGCAAGACAGTGCAACTCGTGCCTATCAGCCGTGAGATTCTCTATGACAGCGCTGACCTGCGGTTCATGCACCGCGAAGCGCACGGCAAGAAGTTGCAACTGCTTGATGCCATTCACCTTGTGACGGCAGTCCAAAGGCGGTGCCAGTACTTCGTAACAGCAGACAAAGGAATCAGACCTCCGGCTGGGATGAAGGCAATTTCACCCGACCCGGACGGCGTGGCAGAGCTCTTGAAGGCACTTGCATGAATACCGCCGTTGACCCGCTCCTCTCCGTGCGAGATCTCTCCGTCGCCTTCGGGCTCGGCGACCGCCGCGTGCTTGCGGTCGACCGCATCTCGTTCGACATCCGCAAAGGCGAGACCGTGGCGCTGGTCGGCGAGTCGGGCTCCGGCAAGTCGGTGACCGCGCTGTCGGTGATGAAGCTCCTGCCTTATCCGCCCGCCTACCATCCCTCGGGCGAGATTCTCTTCAAGGGCCAGGACGTGCTGCGCATGAACCGGCGGCAGCTTCGCCAGATGCGCGGCAACAACATCACCATCATCTTCCAGGAGCCGATGACCTCGCTCAATCCGCTCCACACGCTCGAGAAGCAGATTGGCGAAATCCTGCTGCTGCACCAGGGCATCGCCGGGGCGGCCGCGCGGTCGCGCACGATCGAACTGATGAACCAGGTCGGCATCCCCGACCCCGCCAGCCGGCTGCAGAGCTATCCGCACCAGCTTTCTGGCGGCCAGCGCCAGCGCGTGATGATCGCCATGGCGCTCGCCAACGAGCCCGACCTGCTCATCGCCGACGAGCCCACGACCGCGCTCGACGTCACGGTGCAGGCGCAGATCCTCAAGCTGCTCAAGGACCTGCAGAAGCGGCTCGGCATGGCAATGCTGTTCATCACCCATGACCTCGGCATCGTGCGCAAGCTCGCCGACACGGTCTGCGTGATGAAGGAGGGCAAGATCGTCGAGCCGGGCCCGGTCGAGCGTGTGTTCACGGGGCCCAAGCATCCGTATACCCGCGCGCTGCTGGCGGCCGAGCCGAAACCGGACCCCGCGCCGCTCCAGCCCGATGCTCCGATCCTCGTAGAAACCGACAACCTCAGGGTCTGGTTTCCGATCAAGCGCGGCGTGCTGCGCAAGACGGTCGGCCACATCAAGGCGGTCGACGGCGTCAGCATCGCCGTGCGCAAGGGCGAAACCCTTGGCATCGTTGGCGAATCCGGCTCCGGCAAGACCACGCTCGGGCTCGCCATCCTGCGGCTGATCTCCTCGCAGGGGCCGATCGTGTTCCTCGGCAAGTCGATCGCCGGACTGAACTTCAAGGCGATGCGGCCGATCCGCCGCGACATGCAGATCGTGTTCCAGGACCCCTACGGCTCGCTCTCCCCGCGCATGTCGGTGTCCGACATCATCGAGGAAGGCCTGTGGGTGCATCATCCCAAGCTGCCGGCGGCCGAGCGCGAAAAGCGGGTGGTCCGCGCACTGCTCGACGTCGGCCTCGATCCCGAAACCCGTTTCCGCTATCCGCATGAATTCTCCGGCGGCCAGCGCCAGCGCGTCGCGGTCGCGCGCGCCATCGTGCTGGAGCCGACCTTCGTCGTGCTCGACGAACCGACCAGCGCGCTCGACATGCTGATCCAGGCGCAGATCGTCGACCTGCTGCGCGACCTCCAGAAGCGCCGCAACCTGACCTATCTCTTTATCTCCCACGACCTGCGCGTGGTGGCGGCGCTGTCGAGCCGTCTCGTGGTCATGCGTCACGGCAAGGTGGTGGAGGAGGGACCGGCCGTCGATCTGTTCGCCCACCCCAAAAGCGATTATACCCGCGCCTTGTTCGCGGCGGCCTTCAACCTCGAGACAGCTCCCGAGGGCGTCGTCGCCCAATAGAAAGTGCCCGGCGCGGCGCGTTTCATGTCCAGCATTCTTCTCGCCATCGTCGGATGGGACCCGCAAGGCTGGGACCAGCGCTTCCGCGCGCTCGCTCCCCAGCATGTCATCCACACCTGGCCCGAGCGCGTCGGCAATCCCGCCGACATCGCCTATGCCTGCGTCTGGAATCCGCCGCCCGGGCTGCTCGCGACCTTCCCGAACCTCAAGGCGATCCTCTCCCTCGGCGCCGGCGCTGACGACATCCTCGCCGACCCCCAACTGCCCAACGTGCCGGTGGCGCGCATCGTGGATTCCGATCTCACCATGCGCATGACCGAGTACGTCGTGCTGCACGTGCTGATGTATCACCGCGGCCAGCGCCGCTACGACGCTCAGCAGCGCGAGCGGCTGTGGGCGGAGCACGCGCAGCCGTGCGCGAGCGAGGTGACGGTCGGCATCATGGGCCTCGGCGTGCTCGGCTCGAGCGCCGCATCCATCCTCTACCGGCTCGGCTTCCGCGTCGTCGGCTGGAGCCGCACGCCGAAGACGATTCCGGGCATCGAGACCTTCTCAGGTCACATCGGCCTGGAATCGTTCGTGCGCCGCAGCGAGATCCTGGTGTGCCTGCTGCCGGCGACGCCGGCGACCAAGGGGATCCTCAACCTCGATCTGTTCCGCAAGCTCAAATACAACGGCGCCCTGCACGGTGCCTACCTCATCAATGCGGCGCGCGGATCGTTGCAGGTCGAAGCCGACATCATTGCCGCGCTCGACGAAGACACGCTGCAGGGCGCCACCCTCGATGTGTTTGCGACCGAGCCGCTGCAGGTCGCCAGCCCGCTCTGGGTGCATCCCAAGGTCACGATCACCCCGCACAATGCCGCGCAGGTGGTGCCGCGCGCGCTCGTGGGCAGCGTGCTGCGGCAGGTCGACCGGCTGGAGATCGGGCTTCCGCTCGACAATGTGGTCAACCGGACGGCGGGTTATTAGCAGGCAAACTGGTGTCCCGGACGCGGTACAGCACGGCGCACGGCAGGCGCAAAGTGATGCGCCGCAGATCCGGGACCGCCAAAAAATCGGAGTTCGCGGCGATCCCGGATCAGCGGTGCACCGCTGCGCAAGTGCTGCGCGCTGCACCGCGTCCGGGACACGTGCGGCTTGATTGAGCGAAGCCTGTAGGGCGGATTAGCGAAGCGTAATCCGCCGACTCCAATGCTAAAATGGCCGGTTACGCCTTCGGCTAACCCGCGCTACGCGCTACGCCCTACGGGCTGGTGTCCCGGACGCGGTGCAGCACGGCGCGCCGCAGGCGCAAAGTGATGCACCGCAAATTCGGGATTGTCAGAAAGTCGGAGTTCGCGGCGATCCCTGATCTGCGGTGCACCGCTGCGCAAGGGCTGCGCGCTGCACCGCGTCCGGGACACGCGTGGCTTGATTGAGCGAAGCCCGTAGGGCGGATTAGCGAAGCGTAATCCGCCGACTTCGATACACCGCCAGAAGGTCGGAGTTCGCGCGATCCCGGATCTGCGTTGCACCGCTCCGCAAGTGCTACGCGCTGCGCCCCGGGACACGTGCGGCTTGATTGAGCGGAGCCCGTAGGGCGGATTAGCGAAGCGTAATCCGCCAACTCCAATGCTAAGATGGTGGGTTACGCCTTCGGCTAACCCGCCCTACGGGCTACGGGCTACGGGCTGGTGTCCCGGACGCGGTGCAGCACGGCGCGCCGGAGGCGCAAAGTGATGCACCGCAGATCCGGGACCGCCAAAAAATCGGAGTTCGCGGCGATCCCGGATCTGCGGTGCACCGCTCCGCAAGTGCTGCGCGCTGCACCGCGTCCGGGACACGCGTGGCTTGATTGAGCGAAGCCCGTAGGGCGGGTTAGCGAAGCGTAATCCGCCAACTCCAATGCTAAAATGGCGGGTTACGCTTCGCTAACCCGCCCTACGGGCTACGGGCTACGGGCTTCGCGGTCGCCTCTCGTACCCGCTCCCTCAAGGGGAGAGGGCAAAGGCGGCAACACCAAACGCGCGGCAAGATGAATTCGCGTTCCGCGCGACGACAGCGAGCGGGCAGCTACTCCAGCGGCTGGATGCGCACGATCCAGCCTTCGTGGTCGGTGTACCAGACCGTCACCGGGGTGGTCGAATTGTCGACCCAGGACTGCCGGTCGATGCCGTAGGGCTCCGGCAGCACGTATTCGGTCCACTGCTCGGTCTTCGGATTGAAACGCACGTAGCGCCCGGAGTGCATCATGCCGGCCCAGATTTCTCCGTTCTTGTCCGGGTGGGTGGAGTAGAGCGAGGCGTAGGGCGTCGGCAGGTGATATTCGAAGATCCGCTTCTTGGCGGTGTCGAACTTCACCAGCATGCCGCCGCGGCCCGCCGCCCAGTAGTTGTTCTGCCCATCGAACTCGCCGCGCGCCGGGCCGGAGTTCGGGCTCGAGTCCGGCTCGAACACTTCGCCGGTCTGGGTGTCCACCACCACCACGCCGTCACGCGGCCAGGCGCCGCCGCCGTAGTAGCGGCCGTCCTTGCTCATGGCGGCGCCATAGGTCGAGGCGAACTTCTTGGCGACGTAGCTGGTCACCGGGTTGCCGGTGAGCGCCTCGACCTTGCTGACCTTCTTCTCGCGCATGCGCCAGATGAAGCCGTCGGGGTCGAACGACACGTTGCCGACCGCCGGCGAATTCGCCGGCTCGCTGACCTTCCAGGGAATGCGCTTGAAGTCGTTGGTCGCCGGGTCGAAGCGATAGATGTTGTGGCCCCAGTTCTCCGTGCCCCAGACGATGTCGTTCTTGTCGACATGAATCCAGTGCGTGCCGGGAAGCACGCCCGCGTCCTCGCGCGGGATGTGGAACTCCTTGACCGCGCCGGTCCGCGGATCGAGCCGGCCGATATAGGAGCTGCGGTGCGGGCTGTACCAGATGTTGCCCTTCGAATCCGCCACCACGTCATGGGTGGCGAGGCCCAGCCGCGGCAGCTCGTATTCGGTGATGATGACCCTGGTCTGGCGGCCCTGCGGCCGCGGCAGCGCGACGAACGGCGGGTCCTTGGAATCCGGGCCGCGCACGGTCGCCAGCCATTTCACCAGCCGGGCGGTGTCGCCGTCGTTGAAGCGCCCGGTCGGCCGCATGTTGATGAGCGGCGAGCCCGCTCCCTTGGTCATGCGGTTGATGATGTGGCCCCAGCTCTGCTCGTCGTAGCGGTTGCGGAAGATCTGCTGGTAGGAGTGGCACCAGTTGCAGTTGCTGGTGAGCAGCTTCTTCTCGTCGCCGGTGCCGGAGAGGCTCATCAGCCATTCCGACCCGGTCATCTGCGCCGCGATCTCGGGCGTGTTGGGCAGCAGCTCCGTGTTCGATATCCGCGACAGCACGATGTCCTCGATCGCCGTCGCGCCGCTGATCTCGACCTTGTCCTTCGCGTAGGGCTGGAACTCGCGCGGTTGGGAAATTCGGAGCGTGTAGGTGCCGGCATCGAGCTTGGGGAATTCGTAGCGCCCGTCCTCGTTGCTGTAGACGGTGGTGCGCACCGCGTTGGTCTGCGCGATGAGCTGCACCATCATGCCTTCGAGCAGATCGCCTTTGCTCGATTTCACCACGCCGTGCGGCCCGCCGAGCAGCGGATGGGCGGTCTGCGCCTTTGCCGGCGCCGCCGGCGCCAGCGCCAGGACGAACGCCAGGACCGACAGCAGCCAGGTGGTGCGGCCGCGTTTCATGCAAGCAATCATGGGAGTCTCCTTGTCGCGACGTCGCCGCCGCCGCTATTCCAGTGGCTGGATGCGCACGATCCAGCCGTCATGGTCAACGTACCAGACCGTGACCGGATTGGTCGAATTATCGATCCAGGTCTCGCGGTCGATGCCATAGGGCTCCGGCAGCACGTATTCGGTGAACTGCTCGGTCTTCTGGTTGAATCGCAGATACCGGCCGGCCTGCATTTCCCCGGCCCAGACTTCGCCGTTCTTGTCGACCTGCGCGCTGTACATGGACGCATAGGGCGTCGGCAGGCGGTATTCGAACAGCCGATGCTTGGTGGTGTCGTACTTCACCACCATCCCGCCGCGGCCGCCGGCGATGTAGTTGCCCTGCGGATCGAACTCGCCGCGCGCCGGCCCGGCATTGGGGCTGGCGTCGGGCTCGAACACTTCGCCGGTCTTGGTGTCCACCACGATGACGCCGTCGCGCGGCCAGGCGCCGCCGCCGTAATAGCGGCCGTCCTTGCTGATGGCGGCGCCATAGGTGCCGGGAAACTTCTTGGTCGGATACGTCAGCACCGTGTTGCCGGTGGCCGCATCGACCTTGGTGACGGCCTTGTCTCGCGCCTTCCAGATGAAGCCGTCGGGGTCGATGGCGTAGTTGCCGCCCATCGGCGAGTTCGGCGGTTCCTTGACCTTCCAGGCCACCCGCCTGAATTCCCCCGTCTTGGGATCGAGGCGATTGATGTTGTGCGCCCAGTTTTCCGACGACCACACGATCCCGTATTTGTCGACGTAGATCCAGTGCGTGCCCGGCAGCGAACCGGCCGCGACCGGGGGAACGCGGAACTCCTTGACCGCGCCGGTCTTCGGATCGAGCTGGCTCATGAAGGGGGCGCGGTGCGTGCTGTACCAGATGTTGCCGAAGGCATCGCCCGAAACGTCGTGGGTGGCGAGTTCGAGCCGCGGCAGCTCGTATTCGGTGATGATGACCCTGGTCTGCGCTCCCCGCGGCCGCGGCAAGGTGACGAACGGCGGATCCTTGGACTCCGGTCCGCGCACGCTGGCGAGCCATTTCACCAGCCGCGTTTCCTCGTCCTTGGACAGCCGGCCGGGCTCGCGCATGGTGATCAGCGGCGAGCCCGCGCCGTGCGTCATGCGGTAGACGATCTGGCTCCAGCCCTGCTCGTCGTAGTGATTGCGGAAAATCTGCTGATAGGAATGGCAGAAGTTGCAGTAGACCGTCAGCAGCCGCTTGTCCTCGCCGCTGCCCGACAGGCTCAGGAGCCATTCCGAGCCGGTCATCTGGGCCGCGATCTCGGGCGTGTGCGGCAGCAGCTCGGCATTGGTGATGCGTGAGAGCACGATGTCGTCGAACGCCGTGACGCCGCTGATCTCGATCTTCTCCTTCACGTAGGGCTGATATTCGCGCGGCTGCGAGATGCGCAGCGTATAGGTGCCGGCGTCGAGCTTGGGGAATTCGTAGCGCCCGTCCGCGTTGCTGTAGACGGTGGTGCGGATCGCGGTCTGGCCCGCGATGAGCTGCACCATCATGCCTTCGAGCAGATCGCCTTTGGCGGATTTCACCACGCCGCTCGGGCCGCCCAGCAGCGGATGGGAGCTTTGCGCCTGCGCCGGCGGTGAAAGTGACAGGACCAACAGCGCGCACGTGGCTATCGCGGACAGGAACGCGATCCGGCGCGTCCGCTCATGGCCGCCAAGGCGGGCATCCACCTTGCTCGCAAAGCGCGGCGCGAGCGTTCCGGGTCCCCGCTTGCGCCGGGACGAGCGGAAGCCCAACGCCGCGTCGCTGGAATTTGCGCTTGCCATGATGTCCTCCTTGCCAGTGGACAACGTCGCGGCCGGACGCGGCCGCCGGGATTTCATTCAATTCGCCGGGATCTGCACCAGGTCCCTGACCTGCTCGGCGGTCAGCGCCGCCGACAGGAATTTGAGGTTCACCGACTCGCTGATGATCTGGTCCATCCCCACGATGCGGTCCGGCGCCAGGGCTTCCTTCGGCAGCAGCGCGCGCACCTTGACCACGACCTTTTCGGGCAGCCCGGAATAGTCGCTGAAATGCTTGAGCGCGGCCGGGTCGGAATACATCCACTCGATCGTGTCCTTGTAGGCGAGATGGAAACGGCGCAGCGCGTCCTTGCGGTTCTGCAGCGTATTGAGGTTGGTCAGGTTCACGCGCCCGGTGCGGCTCTTCAGGCTCGCCACGTCGTTGCCGGTCGCGATGATGCGGATCCTGCCGTCCTCCACCATGTCGAGCGAGAACGGGATCGCCGAAAACCCGACGTCGACCTGCTTGGTCATGGTCTGGGTGAGCGTCGCCGTGATGCTGCCGGTCGAGGTCGGCTTGGCCGTCAGCTTGTATTGGCCGATGAGCGCCAGCAGTCCGGCGTGGCTCGACGAGCCGGTCAGCGAATAGGCCACCGTCTTGCCGTTGAAATCCTCGACCTTGCGGATCGGCGAATCGGCCGGCACGTACCAGTACAGGTCGGGCGCGCCGACGATCTCGCTGCCGATGATGCGGATCGGCGCGCCCTTGGAGAAGGTGCCGAGCGCCGCCGAGGCGCCGGCGGCGGTCGCGATGTCGATCGAGCCGCCGATCAGCGCCTGGATCGATTCCGGCCCGGCCTGGGTGTAGAGGACCTCGAGGCTGATCCCGTGCTTCTTGAAGATGCCGCCGCGGTGGCCGAGTTCGGCGAGGCCGGCGTCCCAGGAGCCGCGCTGCGGTACCGCGACCTTGAAGTTGTCGTCGGCAGCGGCGCTGCCGCCAACCGCGGCCAAGGCGGCGAATGACCAAAGAGCGAGCGTCAGAAGGCTCCGATTCATTCTTGTCGCTCCACTTGGAATTTCATCGTCGCGCCGCGAGCCGGGTGCGGGCGCGCGGGCCGTCGCGAAGTCCGGCGTCACTTGGCGATGTAACGCGGATTGGGCGGCGGGCTGTCGGAGTCCCAGCAGCATTTCTCGCGCAGGAAGCTCACCAGGTCGTCGAAATCCGCATCCTTCAGCGCGTATTTGTAGGCCGGCATGTTCGGCCCGCCGTCGCGCAGTTTCGCCTTGACGTTGGCGTCGTTGACCGGGAGGCCGGAGAGCATGTTGGGCTTCTGGTAAAGGCCCTGAACGTGCGGGACGTCCTTGACGAACTCGTTATGGCAGAACCAGCATTTGTAATAATAGATTTCGCGGCCGCGCTCCGGGCCGCTCTGCGCGGCCTTGCGGAACTCGTAGATTTCGAGCGCCCGCTGGTTGTAGTCCTTCGCCGGCCTGGCTTCCTCCGCGGCTGCCGAACCTGCGGCCGTCAGCATCGCCGCCGTCATCGTCGCGGCGAATATTCCGCGTGCATAGTTCGCGATCATGATCCCTCCCGGCCTCGGCCGCGTTGCAAGAGCGTCTCTGGGGCTGCGCTCGATTGGAGGCCATCCTAGCAATGTTACGGGGGGCCTTCGCAAGCGGTCTGGCAACAATATTCGGGTGATCGCGCCGCCGCCGTCCCCGCGCGCGCCCGCTGCCGCCGGCGCCTGCGTCATGGCCGGAACCGCTTGCTCATCTCGGCGACGGCGGCCATCGACGCGTTGCTGAGCGGCAGCTCGACCGGCTCGCCGCGGGCGGCGGAGAGGTCGGCCGCCGTATAGCATTCCATCACCACGCGCGCGCTTTGCGGGCTCACCATCACCGGGCGGTCGCGGATGCAGGCCTCCAGGAAATGGATCGTCTCCGGCCCCATCTGTCCGGCGAAGACGTGGTCCACCTGCTCGCCCGGCATCGACGACATCGGAAATTGCGTGCCGTCTTTCACGGTGTTGAGCCAGTTGTCGCGATGGGTGTCGTCGAGGATCAGCGCGCCCTCGGTGCCGGTAATCTCCATCCAGGTGGAGCAGAAGTTGGGATAGCCCGGCGGCAGGTTCCAGCCGCCGCCGATCACCACCAGCGTGCCGTCGTCCATGGTCACCATGGTCCACATGCAGTCGAACGAGCCGTTGATGCTTTGCATCGCGCCATAGGCGCCTTGCGCGTAGACGCGCACCGGCCTGGCCGGCTCGAGCAGCCAGAACACGAAGTCGAGATCGTGCGTCGATTCCATCGCCACCGGCGAAAGCTTGGTGCGCGCCGTGATTTTTGTGCCCAGGCTGCGGGTGACGTGGCGGCTCACCATGGCGCAGACGATCTTGCCCAGGGTGCCGCCGGCGATCTGCTTCTTGGCGAACGCGATCTTCGGATTGAAGCGCTGCGAATAGCCGATGGTGAACTTGAGGCCGGCGCGTTTCGCGAGCGTGATCAGCTCGTCCGCCTCCCACAGCTCCAGCGCGATCGGCTTTTCAAGGAGTACGTGCTTGCCTGCGCGCAGGCAGTCGCGCGTGATCGGGAAATGGTTGCTCTCCGGCGTGGTGCAGACATAGACCACCGAGATGTCCGGGTTGTTCAGGATGTCGCGGTAGTCGGGCGTCGCGGTCGCCGGCCTGGTGAGCGCCTTCACCTCGGCCAGGCGATCGGGGCGGATCTCGCAGATGTGCAGCCGGTCGACCAGCGCCGAGCGCGCCAGCGTCTCGGCCCGGATGCCGCCGCACCAGCCGGTCCCGATCACCGCGGCTTCGACCTGGTCCACTGCGTTCATCCTTTATATCGCGCTGTAGGGTGGGCAAAGGCGCGGGCACGGCGATCTCCGCGGGCAGAGTCTATCGCGCGCCGTGCCCACGCGGAACCACGGAGCCTGGCGCGGAACGCGGGCACGGCGCGAAGACGCGCCTTTGCCCACCCTACGACGCGACCGGCCGGCCCGTTACGGACGCGAACGGCCGGCCCGTTGCGGGGCCGGCCGGTCAACGCGCGCGCAATCGCGCCTTACGACATCGCCGCCTTCACCCGGTCGGGCGAGAACGGCACGCGGCGGATGCGCACCCCGGTGGCGTCGAAGATCGCGTTGGCGATCGCGGCGGCGGTCGGCCGCATCGAGGGCTCGCCGGCTCCCGATGACGGCACATCCGGCCGGTCGATGAGCACGACCTCGACCGTCTCGGGCATGTCGGCGATGTCGAGGATCGGGTAGGTGACCCAGTCGACGCTCGTCACCGTCTTGCTGTCGAACTGGACTTCCTCCCACACCGTGCGGCTCAGGCCCTGCACGATGTTGCCTTCGATGGTCTTGGTGAGACCGTCGGGGTTGATGATCAGCCCGCAATCGTGGGCGACGGTGAACTTGCGCGCCCGGATCTTGCCGGTCTCGCGATCGACGTCGACCTCGGCGACCACCGCCACGCGGGTCCCGTTGCGCTCGGCATAGGCCATGCCGCGCCCGCTCACCTTGCTGCCGGTCTGGTCGCGCCGCGGCGACGGCCGCGACTGCCAGCCGGCCTTCTCGGCCGCCGCCTTGATCACCGCGATGTCGCGCGGATTCTTGACGTGGCGCAGGCGGAACTCCACCGGATCGACGGCGAGCGCCGCCGCCACCTCGTCCATGAAGGATTCGCTCGCGAACTGGATCTGCGGTCCGACCGGATCGCGCAGATGCGAGGTGCGCAGCGGCGACGCCCGGTCGAGCAGCGGCGGAATGGTCTCCCAGGCCAGGCGCTTGTTGGCGAATTCATAGGATTCCGAGGGGACGTTGAACGCCGGCTCGTGCTTGAGCGCGACGCCGAGCAGATGCCCGGCCAGGATGTCCTTGGCATTGGTCTCGCCGCTGTCGACGTCGAGCCGGGAGAAGCCCTTGCTCAGGAAGTCGTAGGCCACGACCTTGCCGCTGGCGTCGATCGCCGCGCGCGCCTTGTGGGTCGAGGCCGGTCCCTTCGGATCCCAGCCGGTGCCCTGCTGGCGGGAATATTGCAGGCGCACCGGCCGCCCGAGAGTCTTGGCGATGAAGGCGCAATCGGCCGCGCAATCGCCGGCGTCGTTGCGCCCATAGGAGCCGGGACTGCGCACCCAGATCGAGCGGACGGTCTGCGCCGGCACCCCCAGCACGCTGGCGACGCCGTTGCGGACGCGGTGCGGCTTTTGCGACCCGGTCCAGACCGTGATCTGGTCGCCTTTGATGTCCACCAGGGCGCAGGCCGGGCCCATGCTGGCATGCGACTGGAACGGCCACTCGTACTCCGCCTCGATCACCTTGGCGGCGGACTTGAAGGCCTCGTCGACGTTGCCGTTCTCGTTCTCGACCTGGCGCTTGACGACGTCGGCCTGCCGGATGTGGTTGTAGATCTCGGCTTGCGCGGGGAACGGCGGCTTGGTGTCCGACCATTGCACCTTCAGGGTCTCCGCGGCCCGGATCGCGTCCCATTCCTTCGGGGCGACGACGGCGAGGAAACCGGCCTGCCGCACGACCTGCACGCCCGGGATGCTCTTGACCGAGGCTTCGTCCACGCCGACCGGCGTCGCGCCGGCGACCGGCGGGCGGACCACGCGGGCGTGCAGCATGCCGGGGACCTTGACGTCGGTGCAGAAGTCCTCCTGGCAGTAGACGATCGGGGCGATGTCTTCGCGCGGCAGCGGCTTGCCGACGATCTTGTAATCGGCGGGCTTCTTCGGAATGGCCTTGCCGGGCGCAAACAGGTTGTTGCCGAGCTGCTTGTTCCAGTCGAGCTGGGTGTTGAAGTAGCGGCCGCCGATCAGGTCGGCATAGGAGACCGAATAGGTCGTATCGTCGCGGCTTTCCCGCATGCGGACGATGCCGTCGACCACGATCAGGCTGCCGGGCTCGACGCCGAACTTCTGCGCCGCCATCTCGACCAGGATGCGGCGCGCTTCGGCCGCGGCGACCCGCATCTGCTTGCCGCCGTTCTGGACGCCGGTGGAACCGGAGGCGCCGCCCTGGTCGACGCTGGTCGCAGTATCGCCCATGATCAGCTTGACGGCCTTGAGCGGCACGTCGAGCTCTTCCGCCACGATCTGGCCGATCGCGGTGAACAGGCCCTGGCCCATGTCCATCTTGCCGAAATAGCCCGACACCGTGCCGTCGGCATTGATCGCGATGTAGGACGAGAGCTGGTCTGGCGTCAGCGGCGGCCGGGTGCCCTGCGCATGGGCGGAGTTCACCGCCAGCACGAGCTCGAGCCCGACCGGCATCCCGATCGAAACCACCAGCGCGCCGCCGCTCTTGAGCAGCGCGCGGCGGGAGAAAGCCGTGTCTCGTTCCATCTTGGTCATGATCGTCTCCTCAACCCATCATCTCGGCGGCGCGCTTGACCGCGCGCAGGATGCCCATGTGAGTGCCGCAGCGGCACTTGAGGCCGGTGAGCGCATCCTTGATCTGCGCCTCGGTCGGCTTCGGCGTGGTGTTGAGCAGCGCCGCCGCCGTCATCACCCAGCCGTTGATGCAGTAGCCGCATTGCGGCACCTGCTCCTCCACATAGGCGGCCTGGATCGGGTGCGGCTTCTCGGGCGTGCCGAGGCCCGCCATCGTGACCACCTTGCCGCCGCCCACCGCCGAGAGCGGCGTCACGCAGGAGCGGATCGGCTGGCCGTCGAGATGCACCGTGCAGGCGCCGCATTGCGCCAGCCCGCAGCCGAAATGCGGGTTGTTGAGGCCGATGTCGTTGCGCAGCGCATAGAGCAACGGCATGTCCGGATCGGCGTCGATCGTATGGCTGCTGCCGTTCACGTCGAGGGTTATTCTGGCCATGGGTGCATGTCTCCCTGGAATGGCGCTTCGAGCGGGTCGCTGGGCGAGGCTTGGGTTGCGGCGTCCGCCACGGCGCAGGCCGTGATGGCATCATTCTAAGCTGAAACGGTTTAGTCCATTGCGCGTTCCTTTTGGACTCCCCCGCGACAATCCTGCGTGATCGCGCGCCCGCCCGGGCCGGGCGCCGGGACGCACGGCAATTGTCCGGACCGCTCAACCGGTTGCCGGATGTCGCCCCCGCCTCGACGCAGGCTGCGGCTCGCGCCGGCCGGCGCCAGGGGAAAAAATAAGCAAATAAAATGCGGGCGCTTCCTTGACATTTATTCCTACAATGGACTATATTCATATCACCTCGTCCCGTCCGAGGGCGCGTTCATGGGGCGCCTTGAGTGCGGGGACGACCGCGGCGGCGGCAGCGGAGATGCGCTGGCGCCGGCTGCGGGACCGGTCCGGGGACACCCGGGCGG
>JAXDOD010000187.1:0-3279 GCA_034669045.1 Alphaproteobacteria bacterium | reverse complement strand
CCGCCCGGGTGTCCCCGGACCGGTCCCGCAGCCGGCGCCAGCGCATCTCCGCTGCCGCCGCCGCGGTCGTCCCCGCACTCAAGGCGCCCCATGAACGCGCCCTCGGACGGGACGAGGTGATATGAATTTAGTCCAATGTAGGAATAAATGTCAAGCCCTCCGGCCGGGCGATTTTTCAAAGTTTGCAGCCCGGATGAGCGCAGCGAAATCCACGACCGGCCGGGCCAGCGGCGCCAACCCCGGGTTCGCGGTGCTCACCCGGGCTACGCCTGCTACGCGGGAAAGGAGACGATGCCGTGAAGAAATAGCGGCTGCGTAGGGTGGGCAAAGGCGCGGGGCAACGCTTGGTCCGTGCCGTTCGCACGGTGCAGCGCCGTGCCCACGCGGAACAGCGCTGCGCCTTGCAAGCAAACAGACGCGTGGGCACGGCGCTGCGCGCCTTTGCCCACCCTACACGCCGGCGCCCTGCCCTACACGCCGGCACCCTGCCCGACACGCCGGCGTCCTGCCCTCACGCCACCTTGCGCTCGCTGGCGAGCCCGTCGAGATGCGCGAGCACGTCCTCGATGTGCATCACGTCGGCGTATTTGTGGTGCAGGTCGAACAGGTTGACCTTGTGGTTGAGCATCGAGCGGTCGTAGGTGCATTCCTCCACCACCACGTTGTGGAAGCCGTAGGAATAGGCGTCGACCGTCGAGGCGCGCACGCAGCCCGAGGTGCTCTCGCCGCAGATGATCAGGCTGTCGATGCGCTTCATCTGCAGGTGCGCGACCAGCGGGGTGCCGAAGAAGCCCGACGCGCGCTCCTTGTAGATCACCAGTTCGCCCGGCTCGGGCGCGAGCTCCGCCTTGATGTCGTAGACGTCGGCCGCCTTCTCCTTGAGGTTGCGATTGGTCGACTGCACGCCGCCGGTGTCGACGTGGCGCGTGGTGTAGATCACCGGAATACCGGCGCGGCGCGCGGCGGCGAACAGCTTCTGCGTCGGCGGCAGCGCCTTCCAGGCATTCTCGCCGCAGGTGCCGGAGAACTCGCGGTCGACCTCCTTCACCGGGCGATTGCCGCCGAGATAGGCCTTGTTGTAGAGGTCGATGGCCAGCACGGCGGGGTTGTCCCCGACATAGATCTTGCGGCGATAGGCTTGATAGATCTGCAGGGTCTCCTGATCGATGACGTCCTTCCAGCAATAGTCCTCGAAATCGCGTGCCATCATGTGCTCCTGGGTCCGGCGTTCGCGCGGACCCTAGAGCATTTCCAGGAAAAGTGGAATCCCGGTTTGCCGTCCGCGAATGCGACCAATGCGACCGACAACATCCCCTGCTCCCGTCACTTTCGTGGCGCCCCGGAATGACCGCGGAAATGCATTGCCCTGTTCGCCACCTTGCAAGACGCCCGCAGCCGCCTACCATGGCGGCAAAGCGGAGACATCGATGCAGATCACCCATGCCGAAGACAGCGCGCAGCAGGGCAGCATCCGCGGACCGGAGCGCGAGTTCAAGACGCTGCTGACCGGCGACGAGACCTCGCCGGACAATTTCAGGCTCTACTTCGTGCGCCAGACCGGCGAGGTCGACATCCCCCGCCATAAGCACAATTTCGATCAGATCCGCATGTGCCTCGAAGGCGACGGGCAGAATTTCGGGCCGCACAAGTGGATCAAGTCGGGCGAGATCGCCTATTTCCCCGAAGGCACGCCCTACGGGCCGGAGCAGAGCAACACGCCGCGCCTGAGCATCACGCTGCAGTTCGGCGGCGCCAGCGGCAATGGCTTCGTGAGCAACGCGCGCATCCAGAACGGCATGGCCGAGCTCAAGGCCTGCGGCAGCTTCGAGAAGGGCGTGTTCACGCGCGTGGGCGAACTGGCGCCCGGCCAGAAGCGCAACCAGGACAGCTTCGAGGCCATCTGGGAGCACGTCAACCAGCGCAAGCTCGTCTATCCGAAGCCCCGCTATGGCGATCCGATCCTGATGAAGCCGGCGAATTTCGACTGGCAGGCGGTCGAGGGCCAGCCGGGCTTGTCCGAGCGGCGGCTCGCGGTGCTCTCCGAGCGCCAGTTGCAACTGTCTATGTTCAAGCTCGAGCCGAACGCGCGCGGCGCGCTCCGCTCGCGCGGCGGCGTCCATGTCGGCTTCGTGGTCGAAGGCGGCGGCGCGGCCAACGGCGAGGCGCTGCGCAAATACTCGGCCTTCTCCGGCAACGAGGACCTGATGCTGAGCTCGCCAGGCGGGATGGAATTTCTGCTCGTCGGCCTGCCGATCTTCAAGGCGCCGGCGGCGCTGCTGGCGGCGGAGTAGGACGAGCACCCATCATCCCGACCGCTCCCGCAAGGCTACGGGATCACACATCGCAGAGCCAACAGCGCAGAGCCAACGTCGCAGAGCCATAGGCGGATGCGAGCTTGCCGGGGTGAAAGCTGGAGCCACAGAGCCTGCACGCATGACCCAGCTTGCCATGTCATCCGCCGCGTCACACCGGCTTGAGATGCGCGTCGCGCCGCTTGAAGAGCTCGTCGTCGGCATAGCCCATGGCCTCGGGCTTGCCGCGCCCGAGCATGACCTGGAAATAGACCGGCCCGAGGCTGTCGTTCTGATAGCCGTGGATGACGCCGGCCGGGCACGCGATGCATTCCCAGGGGCCGAGCCGGGTGGTCAGGCGCTTGCCGCTCTCGTCCTCGACGAACACATCGAGGAAGCCCTGCAGCACGAAGAAAATCTCCTCGACCTCGTGCGTGTGCGCGGCATTGCCCTGGCCGGGCTCCACATACATGATCGAGAGCGTGAAATTCTTCGCCGGAATGACGCTCGGGTCGGCGTGCTTGCCGGAGCCGCCGGCGCCGATGAAGCGGTGCTGCGCGCGCTTGTAGCCCTCGATCTTGGCGTCCTCGAACGCGGCCCAGTCCGGCGTCTTCTCGCGGAAGCGGCCGACGTATTTCGCCATGATGTCTTCGATCGGAACGTCGACGAGTTCCGGCGGGCGCGGATGGCGTGCAACGCTCATGGGCGGGACTCCTTGCAAGCGAGATGTGTTCTGGCGAACCTATAGCATGCAACGACAAGGGCGATCCATCCGCTCATGCGCGGTAGGGTGGGCAAAGGCGCGGCCAACCGCGCAGGGCGTTCAACGCGTAGGGTGCAGTGCCGTGCCCACGCGGCAGGTGCGCAGGCAACGCCGAACTGCTGTTAGCAGCGGACGCGTGGGCACGGCGCTCCGCGCCGTTGCCCACCCTACGAATTCTATAAATGAGGTGTAGGATGCTTATGACCGAACGCAAGCCAGCGAGCG
>JAXDOD010000186.1:0-8680 GCA_034669045.1 Alphaproteobacteria bacterium | reverse complement strand
CGGGCGCGTGGAACGCGGACTGCCGTGGGCGCTGCGGAAATGCGGCTACAAGACCTTCACCTTCTATTCTTTCCTCGGCGCGTTCCTGAGCGCACGCCGCTTCCAGACGACGACCGGCATCGAGAATTTCTTCGACGCCAAGGCGCTGGGCGCGAAGGGCGTCGAGCCCGACAGCTTCTTCTACGACGCGGCGGCACGCACCGTCGCGCAGGAGAAGGGCAAGCAGCCGCTGTTCCTGTTCGTCTACACGATCGCGAACCATTTCCCCTGGGACTACCGCTACCGCGACGACCTGACGCCGCCCGGCTGGCGCGACCTCGGCAACGGTACGGAACCGGACGAGTACATCCGCCGCCAGATGATGAGCAAACGCGACTACACCGATTTCGTCGCGCGGCTCAAGCGCGACTTCCCGTCGGAAAAATTCCTGATCGTGCGCTTCGGCGATCACCAGACCGGCTTTGCGCGCAACCTGATCGACCCGACGTTCGACGACTCGTTCATCGCGCGCCAGATCGCCGCGCACGACACGCGCTTTCTGACCACCTATTACGCGATCGATGCGCTGAACTACCAGCCGGCGGACATGTCGTCGGCGCTCGATCAGCTCGATGCGCCGTATCTGCCGCTGGTCGTGCTCGAAGCCGCGGGCCTGCCGCTCGATGCCACCTTCGCGGAGCAGAAGCGCATCTTCCAGCGCTGCCGCGGGCTGTTCTACCGCTGCTCCGGCGGCGCCGAGGCGCGCCGCTTCAACCGGCTGCTGATCGACGCCGGGCTGATCAAGGGATTGTAAGGCGTGTTCCGATCGAGTCGATTGTTGCCACCGCTCATTCCCGCGCAGGCGGGACTCCGGTTCATTCACGATGCCAGGCAGCGGCGGCACACGATCGACCGGGTCCGCGCTTGCGCGGGGGCGAGCGGACATGGAGTATCGATTTCAATCGGTCGAACATTCGATCCAGCGAGGCCCGCATGAAGCGCGCCAGGCTCGTCGGGCAATTCCGCGTCGATCATCCCGAGCGCTTTCGCCTCGCGGCGCGCGATCCCGCGGATACCGGCGGCCTCGCCCCCGACAAGGCCGCCTTCAAGGCGATGCTGGCGGAAGACGTCGAGCGGCTGGCCGAGCTGCAGACGCGCCTCTATGCCGAGCACCGCTGGGCGGTGCTGGTGCTGCTGCAGGGCGCGGACACGGCCGGCAAGGACGGCGTCATCACGCACGTCATGGGCGGGGTCAATCCGCAGGGCTGCGAGGTCCATGCCTTCAAGGCGCCGAGCGAGGACGAGCTCGCGCACGATTTCCTGTGGCGCGCGGTCAAGCGTCTGCCGCGCCGCGGGCACATCGGCCTCTTCAACCGCTCCTATTACGAAGAGGTGCTGGTGGTGCGGGTGCATCCTGAGATGCTCGAGCGCCAGAGCCTGCCGCCCAGGCTCGCCGGCAAGGATATCTGGGACCAGCGCTTCAAGAGCATCCGCGCGTTCGAGCGGCATCTTGCCCGCAATGGCATCCTGGTGCTCAAGTTCTTCCTGCACGTCTCCAAGGAGGAACAGCGACGGCGGCTTCTCGACCGGCTGGAGGAGCCGGCCAAGCGCTGGAAGTTCGACAGGGGCGACATCGCCGAGCGCAAGCTCTGGGACCAGTACATGGCCGCCTATGAGGACATGATCCGCGCCACCAGCCGACCGCAGGCGCCGTGGTACGTGGTGCCGGCCGATCACAAGCCGTTCGCCCGCCTGGTGGTGGCGCGCGCGATCGTCGAGGCGCTGGAGCGGCTCAAGCCGGACTATCCGCAGGTCACCGGCGCCGCGCTCAAGGAACTGCGCAAGGTCCGCAACGCGCTGCTCGCCGAACGCCCCGGCGGCGAGCGCTCATAGCCGCGCCGCCGCGGCGCGAACGCGACGGGCGGTGGTTTGGGGCCGGTCGTAAAAAAAAGGGTCGTGTCTCAGTTTGATTGTGGCGGGCCAGCCGAATCGGGGAATTTGAGGCGCGGGCGGGGATTTGCGGACAGCAGCAAAAACTCCACTGACTGGTTCAGTTGTTCCAGAGTGTAGGGCTTGGGAAGAAACAGGAACGGCTCGACGAACATAGCCTTCATGCCCTCGTTGATGCCCGCCCCTGTGGTGTAGAGGTAAGACAGTTTCGGGCGCATCGCTTGCGCCTGCTGGGCAACCATCAGACCCGCTTCTGGATCGCCGCCCAAATTTAGATCAAGGAATAAAACGTCAATTTGCTGATCGGTGTCTAGCAGAGCCTTAGCCCCTTCGATGCCGGTTGCGGCAATTACTTTGTGGCCAGCCTCCTGCAATACCGACTCCGCTAAAACACGGATCGGCTCCTCGTCCTCGACCATCAGCACAGTTGCCATGTTCCGGAAGCCCTTTCGCATTTCTGGCAAGCTATGCTATGCTTACCGCCAAGCAGGAGCCTAGCAGCAATGCCAAAAGGGCCTCAAGGCCAAAAACGCCCCGCCGATGTGAACGCCCGTGCCGTCATGATCGCCAAGATCGCGACGGGCGAGTTGGCGGACGATGTACCCACCCCCGAATCAGAGGGGAAGAACCCGGCCGCCGTGGCGCTTGGGCGGATGGGTGGAAAGGCGCGCGCAGCGGGGATGTCGGCCAAGAAGCGGAAAGAAATCGCCAAGAAGGCGGCGGCGACTCGCTGGTCGAAATAGCGTTTACCGCACCACTCGCAGACGTATCCCCTGAACCATTGGCTTGGCCGATAGATCGTAATATTCGGTCGCCTCTTGATATAGTTCCTATCAGTCATATTCCTACCCCGGCCTCGATGGCCGAGCTTTGGCCCGGCTGGAACGGCAACCCGCGCTTGCGTCGCGCGCCGGACTTCCGCTAGAACCGGCTGGTCCCCATCGCGGGTTAACGCGGAATTCATCCTGCTCCGCGACCTTGGATGGCCACGACGACGAGGCGCAAGTGACTTTGATCCGCCGCGACAACCGCGCGATCACCCGGGGGGCCATGGCCCGTCCCGGCGCCGCCCTGATTGCGAGTGGACTCCTGCTCCTTAGCAGCCCCTGAGGGCCGGCTGGGCATTCGCGCCTGGGCACTCAGGGGGTTGACCGGAGCCAACGGAACCCACGAGCGCCCCACCCCAGAGCCGGGCGCGAATTTGAAGGACCCATTGCCATGACCACCCCCGCAGCGTCCGAGCAGGACCGCGTCGTCATCTTCGACACCACCTTGCGTGACGGCGAGCAGTCGCCCGGCGCCACCATGACCCACGAGGAGAAGCTCGCCGTCGCCGAGCTGCTCGACAGCATGGGCGTCGACATCATCGAGGCCGGATTCCCGATCGCCTCGGTGGGCGACTTCGAAGCCGTCTCGGAGATCGCCAAGCGCACCCAGAATGCCGTGGTCGCCGGCCTCGCCCGCGCGATCCACGGCGATGTCGCCCGTGCCGGCGAGGCGGTGCGCCATGCCAAGCGGCCGCGCATCCATACCTTCGTCTCCACCTCGCCGATCCACCTTGCGCATCAGATGCGCAAGACGGAAGCCGAGGTGCTCGACATCATCGTCGCGACGGTGACGCAGGCGCGCAATCTCATCGACGACGTCGAGTGGTCCGCGATGGACGCCACCCGCACGCCGATCGAGTATCTGTGCCGCTGCGTCGATAAGGCGATCGCCGCCGGCGCCACCACGATCAACCTGCCGGACACCGTGGGCTATGCCACGCCCGACGAGTACCGCAGCATGTTCCGCGCGATCCGCGAGCGTGTGCCGAATGCGGACAAGGTGGTGTTCTCGGTCCATTGCCACGACGATCTCGGCTTGGCGGTGGCGAACTCGCTCGCCGGGCTGGAAGGCGGCGCCCGGCAGATCGAATGTACCATCAACGGCCTCGGCGAGCGCGCCGGCAATGCCGCCCTGGAAGAGATCGTGATGGCGATCAAGACCCGCGGCGACGCGCTGCCGTACCGGACCGGCGTCGACACCACGATGCTGACGCGCGCCTCGCGGCTCGTCTCGGCGGCGACGTCGTTCCCGGTGCAGTACAACAAGGCGATCGTCGGCCGCAATGCCTTCGCGCACGAGTCCGGCATCCACCAGGACGGCATGCTCAAGCACGCCCAGACCTATGAGATCATGACGCCGGCCAGCGTCGGCGTGAAGCAGACCTCATTGGTGATGGGCAAGCACTCCGGTCGTCACGCCTTCATCCGCAAGCTGGAGGAGCTGGGCTATCACCTCGCCGGCAACCAGCTCGAGGACGCGTTCGTGCGTTTCAAGGCGCTCGCCGACCGCAAGAAGCACGTCTACGACGAGGACATCGAAGCGCTGGTGGACGAGAACATCGCGACCGCGCAGGACCGCATCAAGCTCGTCTCGCTCACCGTCATCGCCGGCACGCACGGGCCGCAGCGCGCCACCATGAAGCTCGACATCGAAGGCAAGGTCGCCATCGAGGAGCGCGAGGGCAACGGTCCGGTGGACGCCACCTTCAACTGCATCAAGGCGATCGTTCCCAACGAGGCGCTGCTCGAGCTCTACCAGGTGCACGCGGTCACCAAGGGCACCGACGCGCAGGCCGAGGTGTCGGTGCGCCTGTCGGAGAACGGCAAGTCGGTCACCGCCAAGGGCGCCGATCCTGACACGCTGGTCGCCTCCGCCAAGGCCTATCTCGGCGCGCTCAACAAGCTGATGGTCAAGCGCCAGAAGGGCAGGCCCGAGGACATGGAGGCCGACGGGCCGCGGATCCATTCGACCGACGCCATCTAGCGTGCATCCGGTTGGGTTGGCCCACGACCTCACCCGCTCATTCCCGCGCAAGCGGGAATCCAGGAATCGCTTGCTCCGATCACCCGATCTCTTGCCCTGGGTCCCTGCTTGCGCGGGGACGAGCGGACGGCGGACCGGCGAGGGCGGCTTCGCTCGGGCCGCCTCCGGTTCGAGACGCCGCGCCTGCACGCGGCTCCTCGCCATGAGGCGGAGCGAAACCGCGGCTCCCGGCCGGACTAGACTTGCCGCTCCGACAAAGCTTCAAGACGACGTGGAACTGACCTTGGATAAACCCACGTACATCAACATTACGGGCCCGTAATCCGGTTCACGAATAGCTGATCATCTTACAAAACTTTAACTTGCTCTGCAGTTCATTTGGAATTCTACTTGCGCTCACGCTCTGCTCCCGCCTCAAGGGTTCTCAGCCGGAGGAACGCTCAATGTGGAAACCCATTCTTGCTGGCACGACTGCGCTGGTGATCGCCGGCTCCTCGCTGGTCTATGCGCAGAACCGCCAGGGCCGCCCCGAGGGCGCGCGCCGCTGGCAGCCGAATATCGAAGACATGCGCGCGCTCGGTGACGCGCGGCTCGCGGGCCTCAAGGCCGGCCTGGCGCTGCGGACCGACCAGGAGCGCAACTGGCCGGCGTTCGAATCGGCCGCGCGCGAAATCCAGAAGCTTCGCCTCGACCGCCTGTCCGCCGCCATGGAGGCGCGCCGCAGCCAGCGGCCGCCGGCCGCGAACCCGGTCGAGCGCATGCAGCGCCGCGCCGGCGCCCTGGTCGAAACCGGTTCCGCGCTCAAGAAGCTCGCCGACGCCACCGGCCCGCTCTACAACAGCCTCGACGACAGCCAGAAGCGCCGTTTCGGCATCCTCAGCCGCCTGGACCGCCCGGGCAATCGCGGTGGCCAGTTCCGCAATCGCGACGGCGGACCGCGCGGCTTCGACCGTGGCTCCCGCCGCACCGAGAACCAGGAGTTCCACCACCGCATCCCGACCCGGGGTGCCCCCACCTCCGGCGCCGAGGACCTCTAACGAACTTCGCTAGCGCGGCGGTCGTACTCCCAGCCCCCCGACACGATCGCCGACGCATGGGAGCCGCCGGGCCAACGCCCGGCGGCTTTCCCATTGTGCGCTCGCGCACGGCTCCTTGGGGCTTCGCTGGACTCGACGGGACCGCTTTGCTACAGCACGCGCGCCACGTGGGGAACCGCGGCGGCAATCCGGGCGCATAGCTCAGTTGGTAGAGCAGCTGACTCTTAATCAGCGGGTCCCAGGTTCGAGCCCTGGTGCGCCCACCACACATTCCGGAAGTTCACCGATTAGCAGAGACCTGCGCAATTAGTCCGCATTTGGCGGACTTTCTGGACGTCAGTTCGGGCGTCACGGTCTCTGCCGAGAGGATTTGGTATTTTCGGGGGCCTGTCTCTGCCTCAAAAAATCCCGTTCCTGGGCCGGATTTCCCAATCGCTGTGCCGGCGACGGAGCTTGGCCCAGGAAGGCGGACGTCCGGATGATGCTCGTGACGTGTGATATCGACGGGCGTCGATCGAGATGACCTTTATCAGGCTGGCTTAGCCAAGCCCAATCTCTCGAACTGGCGTGAGCACTGGGCAGGCGCATCGCGCAAGATGGCAACGCCAATGCCGCGGGGCAGGCGACCCTCAAGGGCAGCTTTGACGAGCACTGGAGCGGTGAACGCCAGTGAGATCGTCATGTTGACGTGACGAATGCTGCACTTGTGACGCGTCGCGATTTGCTCGACTCCCGCTGTCCCCGAGAGGATCTCGTCCAGCCAGGCCCGACCTCGTGCGATGGACTTGATCAGAGCAGCTCTTCGCTCGGCCTTGATGGGACGGACGTCCTGCCGTGAGACAGATGGCGGTAGCAGAATCTCGCGGAACTTTTTTGACGGCGGCTTGCACCAAGGGACTAGCATCACGGAGCTGTTCAGGTCGTCGCGGTTTCCAGGTGGATCGGTATCTTGAGCTGCATCCGTTGTCGCATCGTCATTCGGCGACTTAAGCGTAATTGCGAGTTGGCTCTTGCGGACCTCGATGCGAGTGATTTTCGCATCGACGATGGCGCGATCGATTGGGTTGTCGTTCGCTGTCGGAACGTTCCGATTGGCGATATGGACCGCAAGAGTCTTGCGCACCACCATCTCAATATCGGCGGCAGGTACGCGGGAGACCGGAGCCGGCAGGCGACGTCGCCTCACCACGAAGATGTGGTTGCGACACGTAATACGGATAACGCACTTTATTCTTGGTCGCGTGCGTCGGAACCATGGGATGGCCGGCATCATCGAAAAGTAACCCCGATAGCAACGAAATAGACTTGGTCCGTGCAATTGTTCGATGGGACCACTGCTCGGTCAGTTTGGTCTGGACCGCGTCAAAAAGTTCGCGATCCAACAGCGGAGGCTGGGGTCCGGGACATATCTCAGTCTTGAACCGGACCTGTCCGACATAAAAGCAGTTGCGCAGCATGTAAAAGAGTGGGCCCTGGGTGAACGCAATGCCACCCCTCGTGCCGCCCGTCGATAGTCTGCGGATCTTGGTTCGTAAGTTGCGTGCTCGAAGGTCGACCACCAGTCGATTGACGCTGCCCAATTCCAGGTATCGTTTGAAGATCGTGCGGACTTGCTGGGCCTCCTCCTCTACAATTAGAAGTTTGCCATCCTTCAGCTCATAGCCGAGTGGGACCATCCCGCCGACCCAGATCCCCTTTCTCTTGGAAGCAGCGATTTTGTCGCGGATGCGTTCGGACGTGACCTCCCGTTCGAATTGGGCAAACGACAGCAGCATGTTAAGCGTCAGCCGTCCCATTGAGGTGGTGGTGTTGAACTGTTGAGTCACCGACACAAACGACACGCCATGAGTGTCGAACAATTCCACCAGCTTGGCAAAGTCCACCAAGGAACGTGTCAATCGGTCGACCTTGTAGACCACAATGACATTGACTTTGCGCGCCTGATATCTGCTAGGAGGGCCTGCAGGGCCGGCCGGTTGATCGAACCGCCTGAGAACCCGCCATCATCGTATCGGGTCCGGACCAGCGTCCAGTGGGCATGAGCCTGACTGCGGATATAAGCTGAGGCGGCATCGTACTGGGCATCAAGCGAGTTGAACTCCTGGTCGAGCCCAGCGTCAGTCGAAACGCGTGTATAGATCGCGCATCGGACTGTTTTGGTCGGAGTCGTCATTGCTGTAGCTCGACCGGTCGTTTGTCCCGCAGGCCGAAAAAGCGCGGCCCGTTCCATTTGGTGCCGGTGATTGCGCAAGCGACTTTAGACAAGCTGTCGTAGCTGCGGCCTTCCCAGCAGTATCCATTCGCGGCAACCATCACCCGGTGATGTTGCCCATTCCATTCTCGTTGCAGAACAGTGCCCGGTAAGAGTTCACGCCGGCGCCGATCGAATGCATCGGTCAACGGAATGGCTTCAACGCTGGATCGAGTTGATGCGATTTTCTTCAGGTGCCGGACGGTCTCGACGTCGAGATCGCCCATGACGTCAGCCTGGATACGGTAGGCAATCATGGCAACCAGGAGGTGTCGGGGCAGGTGAGCGGCCGCCTCCCGTCCGGTCACGCTCTGCCGACGACTGCGCAAGCCCTTCAATTCGAGACCGCGCAAGTGCGCGATCTCCTCTTCTAATGAATCTTCGGTCGGCGCGCGTGCATCTCCCTTTGTCCGCCGCATCTTAGGTTCCCTTGCTTTTCCTTTTAACGGGGGCAGACGAGGGTGTGCGGTCGTTGATCCGATAGGCTCGACCCCCCTTGGCTTTCTCTGAGCTGAGATTGAGGCTTTAGAGCAAATTTCGTTCTGCTTGAATCGGGGGGATTCCCGACGCTTTGTCAATGAGCGAGTCTCTGGCATTGATTCGTTTTTGGGAGCGAGCGATGCCGAAGCCTTATTCCATCGACTTGCGTGGC
>JAXDOD010000185.1:0-50312 GCA_034669045.1 Alphaproteobacteria bacterium | reverse complement strand
GCCACGCAAGTCGATGGAATAAGGCTTCGGCATCGCTCGCTCCCAAAAACGAATCAATGCCAGAGACTCGCTCATTGACAAAGCGTCGGGAATCCCCCCGATTCAAGCAGAACGAAATTTGCTCTAGTTCCCCGAGCGAATGGCATTGCGCCGGACCGTGCCGGCCTCGCCGTGACCAGCTTCAAACAGCGGCAATGTCAACCATGGCAAACTTCCATATCGCCCATATCTTACCAAAGAGCAGGGACTACCAAGGAATGAAGGGGTACACGGAAATCGCACAAACCCTCGTGTGGGGGCTGCGCGAGCTCGGCCATACGGTAACCACCGCCGTCAATGAATTTGCCTCGGATGCGACCAATATTATCGTCGGCGCTCAGGTCCTTCCGCCGGACGTGCAAAAGCAACTGCCGCCGTCCACGATCGTCTACAACCTCGAGCAGCTTAGGGCAATCGCCGTCGCCGACCTCAGAGACGAGATCAGGGTTTACGCGCAGGATTTCCAAATTTGGGAGTACAGCCCCTTCAACATGCCATTATGGGCGGCGCTTAATACCAAGTACGCTCCCAAACTGGTTCCTGTCGGTTATGCCCCGATCCTCACACGAATAGGGAGGCCGGCGAACCAGGACATCGATGTCCTCCTCTATGGATTGCCGAGCGAACAGCGGATGCAAGCGTTCCAGCGAGTCGCCAGCAAAGGACTGGTCGTCGTCTTTCTCTCCGGCCTTTATGGCGATGCGCGTGATAACTTGATCGGCCGATCGAAAGTCATTCTCAATGTCACGGCGTACCCCTCACGCATCTTTGAGATCGTCAGGGTCTCTTACCTTCTCAGCAATCGGAAAGCTGTGGTTTCAGACCTGTGGGATAATTCGGGTATTGAAGACGGCTTCAGAGACATTCTTACATTCTCTTGGATGCCCGGTCTTGCTGAGACTTGCCTATCGCTGGTCGATGACCCAGCTCAGCGTGAGGCGCTAGAAAACGCCGGCTTTGAGTTTTTCAGCAAACGGGACATCCGGCTCATTTTGAAAAACGCGCTCCAAAGCTAGAAGCGCGCAAGAGCACGCCCTGGACTTGTATTTCCAGAGCGACGCGCCATTGGGACCGCCTGCTGGCTGCGCGACCATCGCTTGCGGACAACGACGCCACCGGCGAGGCGGTGCCCCGCGTCACCATCAATGACCTCTACCGGTCGCATCCGGCGCCGTACTTTCCCTTTCTTGTAAAAGTCGACATCGAAGGCGGCGAGATGGATCTGTTTTCCGCCAATACAGAGTGGGTGGCGCGGACCCCGGTCGTCATCGTGGAACTGCACGACTGGCTGATGCTCAAGGGCGGCACCTCACGGCCATTTCTGCAGTGCATTTCGAAGCTGGATCGTGACTTCGTCTATATCGGCGAAGATATCTATTCGATCGCCAATGATCTCGATGGATTGGCAGCAGCAGATTGCTGAGGCGCGATCTCAGCCGCCGCGCGGACCTTCAAGACCATCGCTTAAAACGGGCTGGGTCCAAGTTCAAATCTGGGCGAGCCCGCCGCCACCATCGCCACGCACCATCGGCCGAAACGTCGAAAATGACCCGAACCCGGCATCGACTAGATTCGCGGAACGCAACGTCCCGGAAGCGTAGGAGATCCTAGAGTCCCGGATCACCCGAGCGGAATGGCCATTTGCCTAGCGTCCCGGAGGACGTCGATGGGCTCATAGGGTTTGGCATGAAAGCGCACGCCCAGTGGAAGGTGACTGGGGAATGGCCGGCCCGACGTCAAGAGGATGCCGACCTTCGGCCATCGCTCGGCGACCTGACAGGCCAAGTCTGCCCCGTTTATCGCGCCGGGCATGCTGACGTCCGTGAACAACAGCCTGATGTCTGTGTTCGTCTCGAAGAATCGTAGCGCCGCGTCGGCACTTCCGGCTTCGAGCACTTGGTATCCCGCATCCGAAAACATATAGGCCGCCCCCATACGCTCTAGCACATCGTCATCGACAACGAGGATGAGGGCTTGGGGAGATGAAGGGATCACATAAGTCAACTACCACGTCGCACTATCGTTTCAAACTTAATTATCCGGACATGGGTTGCGAAGGGCCGCACGCGTCATTGGCTCGATTTATACAGACATCCCGTCAAAATAGGCGTAAGCTTTGTGCGCTCTTCCCTGACCCATGCTCCTGCGGACGCCGGCAGCCAGCCGGACTCGTTATTAGCGCAGGGACATTCCTTGAGGAGGCTTCGTGCAGCCGACAGGTTTCAGAGAACAGTTTACCACCATCGCAGATGCGTGGGCGCTCGCTCAAGGCATTGTTGACACGGTCCGCGAGCCAGTCCTGGTGCTCGACAATGAACTGCGAGTGATCGCCGCCAGCCGTTCCTTCTATTCCGCATTCAAGGTCAAGCCCAACGACACTCAAGGCAGGCTGCTTTATGCGCTGGGCGATGGGCAATGGGACATTCCGAAGCTTCGTGTGCTGCTGGAAAAAATCATCCCTGAGAAGGGCGTGATGGAAGGCTATGAGGTCGAGCACGAATTCCCGGGTCTCGGGAACCGCATCATGCGCTTAAACGCTCGCCAGGTTTTCTACGAGGGCGGGGCCAACATTACGATTCTGCTCGGCATCGAGGATGTTACGTCTCAGCGCGTGCTGGAGCGTGAAAAGGATGAACTGCTGCAACAGTTCGAGGAAGCCCGTGCATTCGCACAGGCAATCGTGGATACGGTTCGTGAGCCTTTCCTGGTGCTCGACCAGGACCTCCGCGTGCTGGCAGCGAGCCGCTCATTCTACTCGACATTCGAGGTTGGTACCGCGGATACCCAAGGCAGGCTTCTTTACGCGTTGGGCGATGGCCAATGGGATATTCCAGGGCTTCGTTTGCTCCTGGAAAAAATCGTACCTGAGCGCGGCGTGATGGAAGACTACGAAGTCGAGCATGTGTTTCCCGATATCGGACAACGCACGATGCTCCTGAACGCTCGCAAGGTGTTCTACGAGGGCGGCTCCCACACCACCATTCTGCTCGGCATCGAGGACGTTACCGCACAGCGCATCCTGGAGCGTGAAAAGGACGAGTTGCTGCGAGACAAGGACGTGCTGTTTGAGGAACTGCAGCATCGCGTTTCCAATAGCCTGCAAATCATCGCAAGCATCCTTCTGATGAAAGCGCGGGTAGTGCAGTCGGAAGAAACGAAGTTTCATCTGCAAGATGCGCACAAGCGCGTCATCTCGGTTGCCGCCGTGCAAAAACAACTCCATGCATCCGGCGCGACGGCGTCGGTCGAGATTGCCCCTTACCTCACAAGATTATGCGAGAGCCTTGCGACCTCGATGATCGGCGATACCCGGCCCATATTCCTGAAAGTAGTCGGTGAAGTGGGCAGCGCTTCATCCCGTGAAGCGGAAAATCTCGGTTTGATCGTGACCGAAGTCGTCATGAATGCGCTCAAGCATGCGTTCCCCAGCGAGAAAGCAAAAGGTCAGATTACCGTCGCGTACGACAGGGCTGGAACGAATTGGAAACTTTCGATTTCCGACAACGGAGCTGGCAAGTTGGATGGGGCCTTGGCTTACGAAAAGTCAGGATTAGGCACCGGCATCATTAAAGCGCTGTCAACTCAACTCGATGCCGTGGTGGAAACTTTGACGGGCCCGGACGGCACGACCGTGTCGATCACTCACACCTCGTCCGCGGCGAAGGCAGCTGCATAGCCTTCTCACAAGCGGAACCTTCCAAGGCGGTCCAGGCGGCTTCCTATGTCGCCCCTTCAATCGCCATCAATGATGGGCCATTTCATTGGCCGGCGCGCAACGTTCAAGAAAAGCCTAGTCAATGCGGACTTCCAACTCCTGCCGCGCGTGCGCTCAAAACGGGCTGATCGGAAAATACCGCAGCCATAGGTCGGTGAAGCGGCCCTGCTCCCAGACCCGGAACAGGGCGTAATTGAGCGCGAGCCGCATCGGGTCGTTGCCCTTCCTGACCGCAATGCCGATGCCTTCGCCGAAATAGCGGCCGTCAAGATAGGGCCCGCCGCGGAAGGCGCAGCAATTCTCGGAATCGGTACCGTTGAGCCAGAACGCGAGCGAGATGGCGTCCCCGAAGATCAGATCGACGTCGCCGCGACGCAGCGCAAGCCGCGCCACGTCAGCGTTCGGATAGGCGCGCAGTTCGACCTCGGTGAAAAGCGTCCTGACATACGCCTCATGCGCGGTGCCGGCGACGACCCCGACTTTGCGGCCTTCGAGCTTCTCCGGCACCGGTTCGTCGATAGGGGAATCGCGCCGCCCCACGAAGCGCGCCGGCGTCCGGTAATACGGATCGGTGAAATCCACCCGCAGCCGCATGTCGGGCGTGGCCGCGATCGAGGCGATGACCGCGTCTCCCTGGTTGGCATTGAGCGAGTTCGCCAAGGTCTCGAAGCGGCGCATCTGGATGGTGCAGCCGACCTTGAGCTCCTCGCACATGAGGCGGGCAAGATCGACATTGAAACCCTGTGGATTCCCGTCGGGTCCGGCAAAATTGAATGGCGGAAAGTCGGTCTCGGTGAGGAACCGGATCACGGTGAGCCGCGAAAGGTCCGGCCGCTCCGGGCGCCGCCGCGGGTCCCAAAAGCCCGGAACCTGGACGGCCGGGTCGAGCGCCTGCGCCCGGGCCTTGCCGGGACCGCCCGTCGCAAAAGCCGCCCACAGGCTCAGGGCGAGCGCGAAACATGCAATTATGGGTAGCAAGGGGCTTCGCAGGTGCGGTGCGGACACGGTAGTCTCTGGTTGCATCGGTGCTCGACAGACACGCTTATAGACGAGTCGGCGAGCCCGATCATCGCCTTGCGTTGCGTCGGGGTGGCGTTCATGGCGTTCGAGGACGGCGACGGTCCGGTAATGGACCGCTTCGAGAGGGCTGCGCCCTTTGCGGCCGAGCGCATTGCGCCCGTGCCTTCCGTGGCGTCCCTGCTGGAGCGCATCCGGCGCTCCGCGGCACGGCCGAAAAGCGCATGTCCCGAGATCGACTGCGTACGCGAGCGGCTGCCGCTCGACGTGCTGGCGGCGGTCGAACGGCGGGCAGCCGAGGTTGGGGTCGGGGCCGATCGCGTGCTCATCGCGGCGGGTATCTGCGACGAAGACAGCTATATGATGGCCCTCGCCGCTTCGCTCGGCCTCGCCTTCGAGACCTTCGACCGCCACGGCCGCGCGTCCTGTCCGCTCGACCCGGGACGGCTGGTGGAAGCCGCCAAGACCGGCCTGTTGCCGCTGATGGTGGGCGGCAAGCTCGCCGTCGTGGTGGCCCCGCGGTCGGTGCGCCAGTTCGTGGACTACGTGGCGCGCAACCCGCAGGTGACCTTTCGTCTGACGTCGACGCGGCGGCTCAATCGGTTCGTCTTCGGCGACTACGAGCGCGCGCTGGGACACATGGCCTCCGAAGCGCTGGTCGAGACCGCGCCACATCTGTCGGCGGCAACCCGCAGCACCACGCCCTGGATCATTGGCGGCGTCATCGCAAGTATCTTTTTTAGCGGCTTCATCATTTCTCCGGGCGCAACGATGGAGCTATTCGGCACGATACTCGCCGTCTGCTTCCTGCTCTGGCTGCTGCTGCGAGTCCTCAGTTCCTGCATAGGAAGTCCCCCGACGCAAACGACCGCGATTCCCGACCGGCAATTGCCGGTCTATACCGTGATCGCGGCGCTCTACCGCGAGGCCGATTCGGTGGAAGACCTGATCGGCTCGCTGGCGGCGCTCGACTACCCGCCGGAAAAACTCGACATCAAGCTGGTGCTCGAACGGCACGACCTGGAAACCTGGACGGCAATCAAACGCCTCAACCCGGGGGCGCCATTCGAGATCATCATGGCGCCCGATCACGGTCCACGCACCAAGCCGAAAGCGCTGAACGCGGCTCTGCCATTCGCGCGCGGCACCTTCACGGTGATCTATGACGCCGAGGATCGGCCGGAGCCCGACCAGCTCAGGATCGCGCTGGGCCGTTTTCGCGATGAGGATGCGAGGGTTGCCTGTGTCCAGGCGAGCCTGACCATAGACAACACCGCCGATAGCTGGCTGTCGCGCATGTTCACGGCCGAATACGCCGCGCAGTTCGACCTGTTCCTGCCCGGTCTCGCCCTGATGAAGTTGCCGCTACCCCTCGGCGGCTCGTCCAACCACTTCCGCACCTCGGTGCTGCGAGAGGTCGGCGCCTGGGACAGCTACAACGTCACGGAGGATGCCGACCTGGGTATGCGGCTGGCACGCTTGGGCTATCGCTCGACCGTGATCGGTTCGACCACCTACGAGGAAGCGCCCGCCCATTTCGGCCCCTGGGTCCGGCAGCGCACGCGCTGGTTCAAGGGCTGGATGCAAACCTGGTGCGTGCACACGCGCCGTCCGTTTCAGCTTTTCCGCGATCTCGGCATCGTGAAATTCGCGGCGTTCCACCTGCTCGTCGGGGGCAATGTGTTCGCCCCGCTGGTGCATCCCATGTTCCTGGTGGCCGCGATCTGGGCCGTCGCGGAGCGGGGAACGATCGCGGCCGACACCGGCGAGCAGAGTGGGATGCCGCTGTTCTGGGTGTCCTGGGGCGCTGGCTATTTGATCACGGCTCTGCTCGACTATTGCGGCCTGGTCAAACGCGGACTGCAGTCGTCCGCCTGGGCGCTCCTGCTGCTGCCCGTTCACTGGCTGTTGTTGTCGTTCGCGGCCTGGCGCGCGTTGTTCCAGCTCATGCGCGATCCCCACGTCTGGGAGAAGACCACGCACGGCGTCGCGCAGAGCTCACGCCGGTCCCGACCAACACGTCCCGCACAGCAGCCGCCGGTGACCATCGAGCGCGCCGGCGCACGGCCCGCCCCGCTGCGCCGAGCGGCCTGACGGGGCGCTCGCACCAAAGGAGCGCCGCGAGCTTCGTTGCATCCTCACGTCTTCGACTTCAAGACCGCCGCGAAGGTGCTGATCAGCGGCTCCAGCGACGCCGTATCGAGGTCTTCGCGGGCGATGATGCCCATGGTGACCTGGGGCAGATCGGGCAGGACGCCCGGCGTCTCGATCACCAGGGCCGGGGGGGCCGCCGCGCGCGGGATCGGAATGTAGCCCATGCCCGCCGCCGCCGCCGAGCGTCGCGCCTGCGTATCGAAAGCGGTGAAGACGATCTCATAGCGCCGGTTGGACTTCTCCAGCACCCGCATCGCAACGCGATCCGCATAGACCAGGTTGGGGGAGCTCACGAGCGGGATCGGAGCACCGGGCTGCAAGGTGAAATCAGGCGCCCTCACCCAGACCAGGTCGTCGGGCCAGGACGCGAGCGCGCCGTCCATCTCGTCCTGGTCGCCGAGCACGTAGGCAATGTCCAGATAACCGCTCTGGATGCTGCGGACCAGGTTGGAGGAATGGTCGCAGCGGACCTGCAAACGCGACGGTCCGACGGCGCTGCCGCACTCCCTCAGGATCACTGCAAGCTTGCTCGGTGCATAGAGGTTCGGAACCCCGAGGCGAACGACCTGCGGATGCGGCTGCAGCCCGCCGCTGCTGACGATCTGATCGTTGATCGACAACATGCGCCGCGCGTGCCGCAGGATCTCATGGCCGCATTCGGTTAGTGTCACGCCCGCCAGGCTCTTTTCGATCAGGTCGGCGCCGATGATGGATTCCAGACGGCGCATGTGCGCGCTGACCGCGGGCTGGGTCAGGCCGAACAGGTGAGCGGCCTTGGTGAAGCTGCCCAGTTCGCAGATGGCGATGAAGGTGCGCAGCAAATCCGTCGGAATGTTCGCCTTGGCGACATCGGGCGGCCTTGGCTCGCCGCCGCGTTTCGGATCGGTCTGGAAAGCGCCAGTGCCGGGATGCGGCCGGGCCTTGCGCATGGCAACGGTCCTTCGCTTTTGCGCCGACGAACTCAAAAGCGCACATCAACTTTCACATCTTAGCCACACCCGGCCGGCGTCGTACAGCCACGGTCCCACGGAACACGCGATCCGGCGAGGATGGGCCTGGCCGCCGGCGCCCATGCGTCCTGCCTCGATCAGAGGTATTTGCGCAGATCCGCAACGGCAGCATCGGTCGTGCGCTTGAGGCTGAAAGGCGCGACGAAACGGCCCTCCTTGTCCATCAGATAGGTGATGGCGGTGTGGTCCATGGTGTAGTCGCCCTGCTCGAGCGGCACCTTCTTGAAATAGACGCGGTAGGCCTTGGCCACGGCCGCCACGGCGGCCGGATCGCCGGTCAGGCCGGCCAAGCGAGGGTCGAAGCTCGCCAGATAGTCCTTCATCGCCTCCGGCGTGTCGCGTTCGGGATCGACCGTGATGAACAGCGCGCGCACCCGGTCGGCGTCGGGACCGAGCGTGCGCAGGATTTCCGAGACCTCGAACAGCGTGGTCGGACAGACGTCGGGACAATGGGTGAAGCCGAAGAACACCAGGAACGGCCGGCCCTTGAAATCCTGCTCGGTGACGGTGCGCCCGTCCTGATCGGTGAGGCGAAATGGCCCGCCGATCGCTGCCGTCTGCGGCAGGCTCGGCGGCGCCACGCGTCCGCTCACCAGGAGAACGACGCAGAAGCAGAGCACGAGCCCGGCAAGGAAGGCAGCCGACACGAGGAGCACACGGTTACTGCGCGGGGTCATTGCAATGGATTCGACTTGTTCCGCCGTCCCTCATCGTGCGCTCAGAGACAGGCGGCGATCCCTGCGACGATCATCTCGTAGAACACCGCCGTACCATAATGGGCCCACAGGGACAGGGTTGCGGCCAACACCAATCCGACCGCCGCGGCCCCAAGCAAGAGCGGCCGCGACATCCGGGGTGTCAATGCGGTTGCGGTCTCGGGCATTGGTGCTCCGCGTGGCGTTCCTGCGATTCATCACATAGTCCTGATCGGGACCGCCCACAATACGGCTTCAGGCACAATGGCGTCACCATGGCGCGAGGCTCCGCGGTTCCCGGCAACGGCTGCGAAACCGCGGTCCCGGAGGCGGCGTTGGCCGCCGCGGGCGGCGAGCGCCGTGCCTACTGCGCCGCGATGAGCCCGGCGGCGACCGCCGCCTCGTCCCAGATCTTGGCGTCCTCGCGGATCATCTCGGCGAAATCCTGCGGCGTGTTGGCGATGACCTCGAGGCCGTTCTCGTCCAGCACTTTGAGCACATCGGGCGATTTCAAATGGCGCACGATCTCGCCATTGAGCTTCGCGGCGATCGCGGGCGGAAGTTCCGGCGGGGCGAGGAAGCCGACCCAGGCGCGACCGGGGTCGTAGTTCGGCAGCAGTTCCTTGATGGCCGGCACATTCGGCGTCTTCGAATAGCGCTTGGTGTCGAACACGGTGAGCATGCGAATGCGTCCGCTCTGGATGTGCTGCAGCGCCGTCGCCAGGCTCACGATCGCGACCGGCACATGGCCGCCCAAAAGGTCATTGAAGGCGGGCGCGACGCCACGATAGGGCACGTTGGTCAACTGGATGCCGGCGACCTTGTTGAGCACCTGGCCGTAAAGATGGTGCGCGGTTCCGATACCGGGCGTGGCATAGGAAATGTCGCCGGGCTTGGTCTTCGCGTAGGCGATGAACTCACTGAGCGTATTCGCCGCGATCTGCGAATTGACCAGGAGTCCCGCCGGATTGTTGGCGATCGCGGTGATCGGCGTGAAGTCCTTGGCGATATCGAACGAGGACTGCTTGTTCTGGATACGGTCGATGGTCTGGGCCAGCGAGATCACGACCCCGATGGTGTAGCCGTCCGGCGCGGCGCGCTTGAGCATGGTCATGCCGATCGAACCGGAGGCGCCCGCCTGGTTCTCGACCACCACCGGCTGGTGCAGGCTCTCGTTGAGCTTCTGCGCGATCAGCCGGGCGGTGATGTCGCCGGCGCCGCCGGGCGGATTGGGCACGATGATCTTTATCGCCTTGGAGGGATAGTCCTGCGCCTTTGCGGCAACCGGTATCAAGGCCAAGCCGCAGGCCAGGAGCGGCAGCCATCGACGCACCATTACCATCTCGCTCATCGCTGACTCCGCCGGTCCTTCGCGCTCACGGCATAGCGCGCGCACGGCAATCCCGCAACGCCGGCGCGCGCCTCATGTCGTCGCAGGGAAATAGCTGTTGAGCCAGTCGCGCAGGACGCCCCACACCCGCGTGTTCTTTTCCGCGAACAGGAAGTGATCGACCTCGCTGAACAGATGCAGCTCGGCCGGCTGGCCGGCTTGCTTGAACAGCTCGATCGATTGCTCGGTCGGCGTGACCGAATCGTTTGCCGCATGGATGAGCAAAAGCGGCCGCGGCGCGATCTGGCCGACCACCTCGTCGGCGCGGAAATCGAACATGCTCTGCGCGGTCTCGGCCGGGAATTCGTGGATGGAGCCCTTTGCGAGATTTCCCCGCAAATGCTCGGGGATCGGCACGATGTCATAGCGCGGGACCATCAGCGACCGGCCGGTCCTGGCGCGGTGCTCGCGGCCGTCGGCGAGCATCCGGGTGAAGCGCGCCCATTCCTCTGGCGATTTATGCTGGCCGCGGAATTTTCGCTCGCCGTCACCCCAGCCGCCGTTGGAGATGACCGCCGCGACGCGCTCGTCGACGCCGCCAGCATACACCGCGACCGCGCCGCCGAAGCTCGAACCGACGACCGCGATGCGCGCGCCGTCGACCGCGGGGTGCTGCGCGAGGAATGTCAGCGCGTTGCGGGTGTCCTCGACCTGTTCGAGGCAGATCACGCGGCCGAACTCGCCCTCGCTGTCGCCGCAGCCGCGCATGCTGAAGCGCAGCGTGACGTAGCCGAGCTCGCTGAGCACCCTGGCCGGCGCCATCACGTTGGAGGAATCCTTGTTGCTGCCGAAGCCGTGCAGCACCAGGAACGCCGCGCGCTTCTCGCCCGGCTTGACGCCGTCGGGGACGCTCACGTTGCCCGAGAGGCTGAGCCCGGCGGAGGGAAACTTCACGGCCTGTTCCGGCACGGCGCCTCCTCGTCAGCGCTTGAGCTTGTCGAGCCCGAACTCGGCCCACCGCTTTTTCACCGCCGCGATGTCCTCCTCCTTCGGCCAGACCGTGGGCGGGAAGCGGGCGCCGTCGAAATCGGGGTCCGGGTCGTAATCGAGGTTCATGGTCGCGTCGATCAGCACGCGGTTCCATTTGCCGGTGCCGAACAGCGCCGGATTGCGGTCGCGCTTGCGGGTCGAGGGATCGAGGCCGAGCCCGAACGTCGCCGGCATGATCACGATGTCGTTCTCGCCGGCGTTGACGCGGTGCGCGATCGCCCAGTCGACGGCGGCGTAGTCGTGGATGTCGATATCGTCGTCGACCACGGTGACATGCTTGTAGCGCACATGCGCGGCCGAGCTGCCCCACAGCGCATTTGCCGCCTGCTTGGCCTGCCCGCGATAGGACTGCTTCATCGCGATGTTCAGGTTGATGCCGGCCTGCACCGGCGGGCCCCACACGTCGGTGATGCCGGGGACGCCGGCGCGGTCGAGCACGTTCCAGGCGGTCGAGGACCGGAAGATCGATGAGATCACCGCGTTCTCCGAGTAGCTGCCCGGCATGCAGCCTTCGATGGTGCCGCGCAGGATCGCATCGTTGCGGTGGGTGATGGCGGTCACGCGGATCACCGGCTTGGGCGAACGGTCGCCGCCGAAGTAGCCGGTGAACTCGGCGTAGGGACCTTCCATGTGGTAGCTGTCTTCCTCGAGCCCGAGCATGCCCTCGAGCACGATTTCCGACGAAGCCGGAACGTAGAGATCGTTGGTCTCGCATTTGACGAGATCGACCGGCTCGCCGCGGATCGCCCCCATGACATCGTATTCGCAGATGCCCTTGGGCACCGGCGAGCCGGCGCAGAAGCCGAGCGAAGGCTCCCAGCCGATCGCGACCGCGATCGGCATCTCCTTGTGGCCGCGCGCGCGCCAGGCGGTGACGTGGTGTCCGATGTGCTGCGCACGCCACATCAGGATCGGGATGGTGTCGCGTCCGTCCACCATGCCGCGATAGACGCCGACGTTCATGACGCCGCTGTCGGGGTCCCTGCTGACCACGCCCGCGTAGGTGATCAGGTAGCGGCCGCCGTCGAGCCGGTTCCAGTAGGGCGTCGGAAACGCATCGAGGTCGACGTCCTTGCCCGCGATGATGTTCTCCTTGCAGGGGCCGCCGTTGACGATGCGCGGTGGGATGGCTTCCTGCAGGATCGTGCGGCCGAGCTTGACGAGATCGCGCGCATGCGTGTCCGCGGGCAGGCCGAGCATCATGGCGATGCGGCGGTTGTTGTTGAGCGCGGAGCCGAAGATGCGCCGGCAGCGGCTGGTGGGCTTGTTGTAGTCCTTGATGTTGTTGAACAGGAGCGCCTTGCCGGTGCCCGGACCCTGCGCGAGGCGCATGATGGTGCCGAGCTCGATATTCCAGTCGACCTCGGCGTCGACCTCCTGCAGTTCGCCGGCCGCCTTGAGCGCGGCGATCCAGCCGCGCAGATCGCCATAGGCCACCGGTTTACGCGCCATGGTCATGACCTCGCCGCCCGCATCCTGCCGGCCGCGAGCTTGACGGCTTTGACGATCTCCGGATAGGCCGCGCAGCGGCAGAGATTGCCGGAGAGATAATGCCTGATCTCGTCGTCGTCGGGGTCCGGATGCTCCTTGAGCAGTTGCCCCGCCATCAGCACGAAGCCCGGCGTGCAGAAGCCGCACTGGGTCGCGCCCGATTCCAGGAACGCCTCCTGGATCGGATCGAGTTTCCCATCGCTGTCCAGGCTCTCGATCGTGACCACGTCCTTGCCGTCGGCAAAGGCTGCGAGAAACAGGCAGCCTGACACGGCCGTGCCCTCGACGAGCACGGTGCAGCAGCCGCACAGTCCCTGCGCGCAGCTCTCGCGCGCGCCGTAGAGATCGAAGCGCTCGCGCAGCACCTCGACGATGGTCTGGTGCGTGGCGATCTCGGCCGCGACTTGTTCGCCGTTGAGGGTGAAGTGGATGGTGCGGGTCATCGTGATCTCGCGATTGTCATTCCGGGGCGCAGACGAAGTCCGCGAGCCCGGAATCCATAACCACAGCCTGAGCGATAAATCGCATTTTTCGTGGTTATGGATTCCGGACAGCCGCTTCGCGGCTTCCGGAATGACACGTGGAGATGGCGGTGGCTCATCATCAATCCTCCAGCGGCTGGCCCTGCGCAATGCGCAGCGCACGGTAGACCGCCTCGGCGGTGAGCGGCAGCGACGTGAGCCGCACGCCGACCGCGTCCTCGATCGCGTTGGCGATCGCGGGCGAGACCGCGAAGGTGCCGCTCTCGCCGACGCCCTTGGCGCCGAACGGGCCGGAGGCCTGCTCGGCCTCGACTGCCTCGTTGTGCATGTCGGTGGGAATGTCCAGGATGCTCGGAATCTTGTAGTCGGCGAACGAGGCGTTGGTCACCTGGCCGGCGTCGAACTCGATCTTCTCCTGCATGGTGAAGCCATATTGCATCACCGCGGCGCCGGAAATCTGCGTCTCGACGATGCGCGGATTGATCGGCCGCCCGACGTCGACCACGTTGACGAGCCTCGTCACCTCGACATGGCCGGTCTCGGTGTCGACCGCGACCTCGCAGCCGGCGCCGCCGACCATCCAGAACGGCGTCGCCTCCGGCGTGAGGCCCTGCTGATCGGGCGGCACGTAGTTCGGGATGTAGCTGCCGGTGCCGATGATGTTGCCGGCCTGCATCTTGTATTTCTTCTGAAAGAGCTCCGCGACCGGGATGTTGCTGCCTTCCGGCACGCCGAGCTCGCGCGCGAGCGCCGCGATCTTGGCCTTGGCCTCCTCGGCCGCGAGCTTCACCGCATTGCCCATGTGGTAGAGCGACCGCGAACCCAGCGTCGCCATGTCGTAGGGCGTGACGTCCGTGTCGGGATGAACGACCCGCACCGACTCGGCCGGGATATTGAGCACTTCGGCGACGATCTGCGCATTGGCGGTGTCCGAGCCCTGCCCCATGTCGACCGTGCTGCAATAGAGCGTACAGCTTCCGTCCGCCGCCACATTGACGATCGCGATCGAGGTGGTGGGCGAGATCGAGGCCTTGAATCCGATCGCGACGCCGCGGCCGCGCTTGACCGTGCCGCCGCCGCGATCGAACGGCGCCGCCCAGTTCATCCGCAATGCCAGGCGCTCCAGCACCGCGTCGATGGCGGCGTCCTTCATCAGGGTGCCGGTGGCCTGCGCGCGGCCATCGCGCAGGATGTTCTTGCGCCGGAAGTCGATCGGATCGAGCTTGAGCGCGCGCGCCATCATGTCGGTGTGGCTCTCGTAGGCCCAGACGAGCTGCGGGATGCCGAAGCCGCGCAGCGCCCCCGCCGGCGTGAGGTTGGTATAGAGCGAATAGGAGTCGATGCTGACGTTCTCGATGTCGTAGGGACCGGGCGCCGTGAAGCCCGATTTCTGGGTGATGCGCGGGCCGATATCGGCGTAGGCGCCGCCGTTCCACCACACCTCGCATTCGCGCGCGGTGACGCGGCCGTCCTTGATGCCGCTCTTGATGCGGAATGTGCTGGCGTGCTTGGTGAGGGTGTAGAACTGCTCCTCCATGGTGAGCGAGATCTTCACCGGCCGGCGCACGATCAGCGCGAGCGCCGCCACCAGCGCCTCCAGCTTGATGTAGAGCTTGGCGCCGAAGCCGCCGCCGAGATAGGGCACCTTCACGCGCACCTTGTTCTCGGGCCAGCCGAGCAGCCGCGCGATCTCGATGCGCACGAACGAGGGCGACTGCGAGGCGGTGTGGATCGTAAGCCCGGTGTCGGTCGGCTCACCGATGGAGACGAACGGCTCAAGCGGAACGTGCAGGACCTGCTGCGTGCGGAAGGTATGCTCGAACACGTGATCGGCCCGCGCGAAGGCGGCCTTCGCATCGCCGCGGCGCAGGTGAAAGTCGAGCGCGACGTTGGTGTCCTTGCGCCCCTGCAGATGCTTGAGGTCGGGGAAGGTGCCGGCGGGTTTCAGCACGTCATGCACGATCGCCTTCGAGGTCATGGCCTCGACCTCGTCGAACACCGCCGGCAGTTCCTCGTATTCGGCTTCGATCAGTTGCGTCGCCGCTTCCGCGACATGCGGGTCGGCGGCGAGCACCACCGCGACCGGTTCGCCGACGTAGTGCACCTTGCCGGCGGCGAGGATCGGCTGGTCGTGGAACGCCGGGCCGTAGAACGGATCGGGCACGACCTTGCGCACCTCGTCGATGGTGACGACACGGTAGACGCCGGGAAGCGCGCGCGCCGCGCTCACGTCGAGGCGCGTGATGCGCCCGTGCGCCACGGTGCTGCGGAAGATCTTGCCGTGCAGCATGGCGGGCAGCCGCATGTTGTGCACATATTCGGCGCGTCCGGTGACCTTGGCCTGGCCTTCGAGCCGCGGCACCGAGCGCCCGACCTGCCCGCCCATCGTTTTCGTCGCCATCAGCGCCCCGCGTCCGATTGCAGCGCCGCGCGCAGTGCGCGCGCGACGTAGACGCGCACGAGCTGCTTCTTGTAGGCGGCCGAGCCCTGGCCATCGGTGATGAGCTCGGCATCCTCGGCCGCCGCATCGCCGGCCTGGCGAAACAGCGCATCGCCGGCGCCAGCGCCGCGCAGCAACGTCTCGGCGCTTGCTACGCGGGTCGCCTTCTCGGTCGCGGCGCTCACCACGATGCGGGCGTCACGGATGGCGGACCCATCGCAGTCGAGCGACACCGCCACACCGAGCGCCGGCCAGTCGTGCACCGCCCGCGTGGTGCATTTCAGATAGACCGCGCGCCGCGCGCCCTGCCCCGGCACGATCAGTGTCGCGATCAGCTCATCGCGCGCGAGCACCGTCTCGAAATAACCGGCGAACAGGTCCGCGACCGGGATCGTCCGCTCGCCCGCGGGTCCCGCGACCACGACGCGCGCGTCGAGCGCGATCAGCACCGGCGGCAGGTCCATGTGCGGGTCGGCATGCGCCAGGCTGCCGCCGACGGTGGCGACGTTGCGCACGCGGATGTTGGAGAGCATGCGCATCGCGCGCGTGATCACCGGCGCGTGCCGGCGCACTGCGGCGGAACGCTCGAGCGCGGCAAGCGGCGTCATGGCGCCGATCGTCAACTCGCCGGCGGCGGTATCGATGGCGGAGAGCTGTTTCACGTTGCGCAGGCTCACCAGCCTGGTCGGCCGGAATACGCCGGCCTTCATCATCAGCATCAGCGCCGTGCCGCCGGCGATCGGACGCACGCTCGCGTCATCGGGATCGAGCAGCGCGATCGCTTCCTGGAGGGTGCCGGGCTCCACCAGCTCGAACGGCGTCATCGCGCGGCCTCGCCGACGGTGCGAGGGAAACTTGTCTGTGCTTGTGGTGTTTGTGGGGCTTGTGGTGCATGCGGCTGTTGTGGCGCCTGCACTGTCGTGGCGGCGAACTCGGTGGGCTCCCTCCCCCCATCGCCCCTCGAAGACGGGTGTGAACGCCCTGATGCCGGGGGAGGGTTGGGGAGAGGGGTGTTAATCGGACTCGATCTTTTCTGGGGCACCCCTCTCCCTGTCCCTCCCCCGCAAGGGGGGAGGGAACGTTGTGGTGCCAGCCATCGCAACGTGAGAGTTACATTCGAGTGGAATTTTCGACATATACCCGCTTGAATCATGTCGTCGCCTCGGAAGGCTTCTGCGCGAACGCCGCCTGCAGGCGCGCGGCGAACAGCTTCTCCATCTCGCGCGCCTTTGAGCGCAGCACCGGCTGACCGAGACTGCCGAGCTTCCCGGTCAACGCGGCGTCAACCTCGTAGGCGATCTTCGTCGCGTCGCCGTCCTCGCTCAATCGCGTCAGCGAGGTGGCCGTCATGCGCCCGACGATGCCGAGCGGCGTGCCTTCGACCTTCGCCTCGATCTCGCGCGGCGGGTCAGCGCGCGTGAGCTCGACCGTCACCTTGAAGCTGAATTTCATGTAGGCGACCTTGGTCTCCAGCACGGCGGCATAGCGGTCCGGCGCCAGCTCGGCAAGATCGCGCACGCCCTCGACGCAGGAGGCAAAAAAGCGCGCGTCGCGCAGCGCCTCGTACACCTCGGCCTGCGGCGCCTTGACGCTCAATTCACCGGAAAACTTCATCGCCGCGCCGAAAGGAGCCGGTCGAATTCGGCGGCGATGGCCTGCGGCTGCTCGATCGGCGTGAGATGGCGGCCGCCGCGCAGCACGTTCAGGGTTGAGCCGGGAATGCCGCGGTGAAGCGCCTCCGCCATCGCCACCGGGGTCGCGTAGTCCTCCTCGCCGACGATCACGGCCGTCGGCATGGTCAGCCGCGGCAGCGCCGCGCGCTGGTCGGCGCCCCCGAGCATGGCGCAGGTCGCCGCATAGGCGGGGACGTCGTTGCGCATGAAGACGTCGACGCAGTCCTTCACCACGTCCGGCTGATCGGCGCGGAACTTGTCGCTGAACCAGCGCGTGGTCTGGAAGCCGACCAGCGACCCCAATCCCTCCTGCGCGGCCTTTTCGGCGCGTTCGGCCCAAAGCTTGGGCGCGTCGGCGCCGTACCATGCGGTGGTGTCGACGAGACCAAGCGCGCTCGCGCGCATGGGGTACCGCACCGCAAAGGCGAGCGCGATGCAGCCGCCCATCGAGGCGCCCGCGACCAGGGCCGATTCCCATCCGACATGATCGAGCAGGTCGGCCAGATCGTCGGCGAACAGCTCGACCGTGTAGGGGCCGGCGGGCTTGTCGGACAAGCCATGGCCGCGGCAGTCGTAGACCAGAATGCTGGCGTCGAGATGATCGACCAGCGGTAGCCAGAAATAGCGGTCCATGGCCAGTGAATGAACCAGCACGACGCGACGATCGGTCCCGCCGTCATCGCCGTGGAGCGTAAAGGCGATGCGGGTGCCGTCGCGGGTGTACGCGTCGCCGTCGGCATGGTTCGCGCGTCGCAGGTCCAAATCCACCTTGGCGTCCCTTTATCGTGTTGGCCAAATTGTTGCGCATCCGGCTGGTCGCGTCAAAACAATTGCGCCGCTGCCGGCTTCAGTCGCTCTCGCCCAGCATGGCGGCGACGCGCTCGCCGAAGGCCCCGCACCCGAGCGGCCCACCGAGGTCGCGCGTGCGCCACTGCGGCATCGAGATCGTGCGTTCGAGCGCGGCGTCGATGGCGTCGGCCGCGCGCGCAAGCGGCGCGCTGTTTTGCCGCTCGCCGAGCCAGGCCAGCAGCATCGCGGCCGAGCCGATCAGCGAGGCCGGGTTGGCCTGGTCCTTGCCGGCGAGGTCGGGCGCCGAGCCGTGCTGAGCCTGCGCGACCGCGTGCCCGGTGCCGGCGTTGAGCGACGCCGCAAGCCCGAGGCCGCCCGCGATCTCGGAGGCCTGGTCGGACAGGATGTCGCCGAACATGTTGGTGGTGACGATCACGTCGTAGACGCTGGCGTCGCGCACCAGCAGCGCCGCCATCGCGTCGATCAGCCGTTCCTGGTAGGCGACCGTCGGGAAGCGCGCCGCCACCGCGCGCACGCATTCGAGAAAAAGTCCCTCCGAGACGCGCAGCACGTTCGCCTTGTGCACCGCCGTGACCTGCCGGCGACGGCGCATGGCGAGCGCGAACGCCGCTTCCGCGATCCGGGTGCAGCCCGCCCGCGTGATCTTTCGTATCGACAGCGCGAGATCGGGCGTCGGCATGAACTCACCCGGCCCGAGATGCATGGAGCGGTCGGCATAGAAGCCCTCGGTGTTCTCGCGCACGATCACGAGATCGACCGGCGCGCCGCAGCGCGGCGGAAAGCCGCCACGGGTGCGCGCCGGGCGGATGTTGGCGTAGAGGTCGAGGCGCTTTCGCATTTCGCCGGACGGATTGAGCCCGCCCTCGGCGACCGGCGGGTAGTCGTTGTGCGACACCGGCCCGAGCACGACGCCGTCGGCCGCGAGCGCCGCCTGCAAGGTCGCGGCCGGAAACGTGGTGCCGTGCGCGCGCAACGCCGCGAAGCCGACCTGCGCCGTGGAGAACGACAGGCCGAGCCCGAAGCGACGGTCGGCTTCGCGCAGCACCGCCACGGTCGCAGCGCTGATCTCAGGCCCGATGCCGTCGCCTTCCATCACGACAAGGTCTGTCACGGTCCGACACCCTTGCGGATTTGATCGACGCGCTGGCCGGCCGCCGCCAGCAGGAAACCGATATCGGTCTGCGTGGTGACGAACCGCACGCCCTTGCGGATGAAATCCTGCTGGCGAGCCAGATCGCGTTCGCCGCCGAGGCCGGCGAACTTGCCGGCGCCCTTCGCCGCCGCGATCACGCGATCGACGGCGGCGACGATCTCGGGACAGCCGAATGCCCCCGGCTTGTTCATGTCGGTGAGCAGATCATTGCAGCCGACGTGCAGCACATCGACGCCCTCGACGGCGGCGATCTCCTCGATATTGGACAGGCCCTCCAGCGTCTCGATCATGCAGACGACGAGCGTGCTCGCGTTGAGCGCCACGACGGCGTCGCCGATCGGCACCGGCCGGAGGTCGAAGTGCGGATAGCCGGCGCTCACCGAGCGCCCGCCGATCGGCGCGAACTTGCAGGCGTCGACCGCGCGTTGCGCCTGCGCCGCGGTGTTGACGTCCGGGACAACGATCCCGGTCGCGCCGTTGTCCAGCATCACCGACGTGTCGGAATCGTCGCAGCTTCGCACGCGCACGAGCGGCGCCACGCCGCAGCCGAGCGCCGCCTGCGCGATGTGGCCGATGGTCTCGAGCGTGAACAGCGAGTGCTGCCGGTCCATGAAGATGAAATCATGCCCCGTGGACTTGGCGATGCGCGCGACATCGCCGGACCGCGCGAGCCGCACGATCATGCCGAGCGCGACATCGCCCGCGCGCATGCGCTCGATGACCGGGTTCCTGAGTTCGAGGGCTGGCATTGACTCTCTCCGCTGTCATTCCGGGACGCGGGCGAAGCCCGCGAGCCACCTCGTGGCCCCGGAATGACGAACCTCAATTCCAATAGGGCGGGTAGCCCGACGTATTGTGCTCGGCCTCCAGCAGCCGCAGCATCGCCGGCCATTCGAGCACGCCGTAGGGCCGCCGCGTTCCCGGCTGGTAGAGATGCGCGGTGTGGGCGAGCACGTTCTCGCCCGGCATGGTGAGTTCGGTGCGCGCCGCCATGGCGTCGACCTGCGAACGGCAGGAGAGTTCGAGCTGGTACATGGTGTTGAACGCCTGCGGGATGCCGGCGCCGCAGGTCAGGAGCCCGTGATTGCGCATGATCAGGGCGTCGTGCAAGCCCAGATCCTCGACGATCCTCGCCCGTTCCTCGAGATCGACCGCGGGCCCCTCGTAGTCGTGGTAGCCGATGTGGCCGACGAACCGGATCGAGGTCTGCGACAGCGGCAAGAGGCCGCATGTCATCGCCGCCACCGCCATGCCGGCGCGGGTATGGGTGTGCAGCACGCATTGCACGTCCGGCCGCGCCTTGTGGATGGCGCCGTGGATCACGTAACCGGACGTGTTGATGCCGTAGTCGGTGTCCGGCTTCCAGACGATATTGCCCTCGACGTCGATCTTGACCAGGCTCGAGGCGGTGATCTCCTTGTAGAGCAGGCCATAGAGGTTGATCAGGAGATGGTCGCCGGGGCCCGGGATGCGCGCCGTGATGTGGTTGTAGATGAGGTCGGTCATGCCGTAGCTGTCGACCAGGCGATAGCAGGCGGCGAGATCGAGCCGCGCCTGCCACTCCTGCGGTGACACGTCCTCGCGGATCGACTTGAAGTCGGTCGTGTAATTCATGGCTCGTTTCACCTCGGGCCGACGGTGGTCGCCCGCGCCGGGGCGATCAAACCACACCAAGCCCGGCTTCGCCACGACGCTGACGGGGCACCGTGCCGGCCGCGACTCCTGGCGACATCCGCCCGCCAAGGCATGATATACTGGGTCCAAGTAAGAGCCCGCAGGGCGCACAAAAACGAAAACCGGGAGGAAACGCACCATGCCCCAGGTCATGCCCAAGATCGCGCCCAAGATCCGCTCGCTGCTCGTCAAGACGGCCGGGGTCCTGCTGGCGCTGACGGCCGTCGCGTCCGCACAGGACTATCCCAACAAGCCGGTACGGATGATCATTCCGTTCCCGCCCGGCGGGAGCAACGACGTGGTCGGCCGCCTGTTCGCCACTCATCTCAGCGAGAAGCTCGGCAGGCAGGTGATCGTGGACAATCGCGGCGCCGGCGCCGGGGGGATCGTCGGCACCGAGGTGGCGGCGCATGCGCCGCCGGACGGCTACACCATCCTGGTCATCTCGCTCGCGCACGCGGTCAATCCCTGGCTCTACAAGCTGCCCTACGATCCGATCAAGGCATTCGCGCCGATCGCCATGCTCGGCTCGGGACCGAACGTGCTGGTGGTGCACCCGGACCTGCCGGTCAAATCGGTGAAGGAGCTTGTCGAGATGGCGAAGTCGCAGCCCGGCAAGCTGCAATATGCCCATGCCGGCATCGGCAGCTTCCAGCATCTCACCGGCGAGTTGTTCAAGATCATGGCGAAGGTCGACATCCTCGGCGTGCCCTTCAAGGGCGGCGGCCCGGCCATGATCGACATCGTCGGCGGCCACACCAAGGTGATGTTCTCCTCGCTGGTGCAGACCACGCCGCACATTCGCTCCGGCAAGCTGCGGGCGCTCGGGACCGGCGGACTGGAGCGCAACCCGGTGCTGCCCGACATCCCCACCGTCGCCGAGGCCGGCGTGCCCAACTATGAGGGCGTCAATTGGTGGGGCCTGGTCGCGCCGGCCGGCACGCCGCCCGCCATCATCGAGCGGCTGCACAAGGCGGTGACCGAAGTGCAGGATTCCGCCGAAGTCCAGAAGCAGTTCGCCAACGAAGGCGCCATGGTGGTGAAGATGACCCCGGCGGCGTTCGGCGAGCATATGGTCAAGGACATGAACAAGTGGGAGCGCGTCGTCAAAGAGGGCGGCATCAAGGCGGAGTAGCGTGAGGCCGGTAGCGCTTTTCCTTCCGCCGCAACGACGGCGCAGCAAGGACGAGCGCTCGTGCCGCGGGCGCTGACCTCTCCCGGCCTGCGGGGAGAGGGAGAGACCACCGGGTTCGCCGCACGTTCATTCGTCCAAAACCGGAAAGCCGGCTGAGATGAAGCCCTCGATCCTCGACAACAAGGACGTCTGGGCGGGGCTGTTCCTGGTCGCGGCCGGCGCGGCCGCGATGGTGATGGCGCGCCATTACATCTTCGGCACCGCGCTGCGCATGGGGCCGGGCTATTTCCCGACCGTGCTCGGCGGCATGCTGATCCTGTTCGGCCTCTATATCCTGGCGGCGGGTCTGCGGCGGGGCGAAAGCCTCGAGGGCTCCTGGTCGCTGCGCGCGCTCGTCGTGCTGCCGCTCTCGCTCGTCCTGTTCGGCCTGTTGATCGACCGCGCCGGCTTCGTGCCGGCCATGATGGTCCTGACCTTCGGCTCCGCCACCGCCAGCACGGAATTCCGCTTCGTCGAGGCGCTGCTGTTCTCGGCCGGGCTGACCGCGCTCTGCGCCATCGTCTTCGTCGGGGCGCTCGGCCTGCCCTATCCGCTGATCGCAGGTTTCTAGAGCATGATCCGGAAAGCGGGAACCGGTTTTCCGAAAAGATCATGCTCGAATGCAATGAAAGCGGGCCACACGTGATTCAACCTCTAGGAATCGAACTCTAGCGCCGCCATGGATGTCTTCAACAACCTGATCTACGGCTTCGGGGTCGCGCTCTCGCTGCAGAACCTGCTCTATTGCCTGATCGGCGTGACGGTCGGCACCCTGATCGGCGTGCTGCCCGGCATCGGGCCCCTTGGCACCATCGCGATGCTGATGCCGATCACCTACGGCGTGGCGCCGGTCGGCGCGCTGATCATGCTGGCCGGCATCTATTACGGCGCGCAATACGGCGGCTCCACCACCGCGATCCTGGTCAACCTGCCGGGCGAGACCTCCGCGGTCATGACCTGCATCGACGGCTACCAGATGGCGCGGCAGGGACGCGCCGGGCCGGCGCTGGCGATCGCCGCCATCGGCTCGTTCTTCGCCGGCACGGTCGGCACGCTGCTGATCGCGCTCGCCGGGCCGCCGCTGGCCGAGATCGCGCTCAAGTTCAGCTCGGCGGAATATTTCTCGCTGATGCTGATGGGCCTGGTCGCGGCGGCGGTGCTGGCGCAGGGCGACATGGTCAAGTCGCTCGCCATGGTGATCTTCGGCCTCCTCCTCGGCATCGTCGGCACCGACGTCAACACCGGCGTGCAGCGATATACCTTCGGCATCACCGAGCTTTCCGACGGCATCGGCTTCATCGTGGTCGCGGTCGGCGTGTTCGCGATCGGCGAGATCATCAGCAACCTCGGGCAGTCGTCCGAGCGGGTGGTGTTCACCTCGAAGGTCACCAACCTGTGGCCGACGCGCGACGACTTCAAGCGCTCGATCGGGCCGATCCTGCGTGGCACCGGGCTCGGCGCCTTCTTCGGCGTGCTGCCCGGCACCGGCCCCGCGATCGCGTCGTTTGCGTCGTACATGGTCGAGAAGAAGCTCGCCAAGGACCCCGCGCGCTTCGGGCAAGGCGCGATCGAGGGCGTCGCCGGACCCGAGAGCGCCAACAACGCCGACGCGCAGTGCAAGTTCATCCCCATGCTCACGCTCGGCCTGCCCGCCTCCGGCGTGATGGCGCTGATGCTCGGCGCCATGACCATCCAGGGCATCCAGCCCGGCCCCGAGGTGATGACGCTGCGCCCCGACCTGTTCTGGGGCCTGATCGCGTCGATGTGGATCGGCAATGCCATGCTGGTGGTGCTCAACCTGCCGATGATCGGCATCTGGGTGAAGCTGTTGCAGGTGCCGTATCGCCTGCTGTTTCCGGCCATCATGGCGTTCTCCGCGATCGGCATCTACAGCGTGAACAACTCCTCGGTCGAAATCTATCTCACGGCGCTGTTCGGCGTGCTCGGCTTCCTCTGCGTCAAGCTCGGTTTCCCCGGCGCGCCGCTGCTGCTCGGCTTCGTGCTCGGCCCGATGATGGAGGAGAACCTGCGGCGCGCGATGCTGATGGCGGGCGGCGACCCGACCGTGTTCGTGCGCCGGCCGCTCAGCCTCGCCTTCATCATCGCGACCGTGCTGATCCTGATCGTGATGGTGGCGCCGGCGGTGCGCCAGCGGCGCGGCGAGATCACGGGGTGAGGCGATTGCAGGCGGCGTAGCGGCGTAGGGTGGGCAAAGCGAAGCGTGCCCACGCGTCTTTGATTCCGACGGCTTGCACGAAAGCCGCGTGGGCACGGCGCTGCGCGCCTTTGCCCACCCTACGCTGCCGTGCCGGCCAGCAATCGCTTGATCGCCTCGGGGTCGCGTTCGATCGCGAGCAACAGAGCGCGGGCCGGCGCATCGGGGATGCTGCGGCGCTGCTCCCAATCGCGCAACGTCGTGATCGGCAAATGAAAAGCCTGCGCGAACGCCTCTTGCGTCATGCCGAGACGATGCCGCAACACCTTCACGCGCGACACGCGACGCATCCGCGCCAGCCGCTTACCGGTCAGCGGCGGCGCGTCCGGATCGGACAAGGCCGCCGCAACGACCTCTTCGTCGCTCATGGCGTCGAGACGTGCCCAATCGGTGCCGCCCCGAGGGAAGGGCTTACCAGGCGTCACGGTCACCCGCGTAGTAACGCTCTTGCTCATGTCGTGTGGCCTTTCGGGCCGATATGATCCTGCACATGTCCTCGCCGCGTAATGTGGTGACGACAAACAGAACTCTGTCATGGGCCATGCCGATGACGTTGATCCGCTCTTCACCGAAAACAATCTCAGCTTCGATCTCGTCGAGCCGATTTGGGTCTTCGACAGCCGCGATGGCGTCGATGAAATCAATGCCGTGCTTGCGGCGATTGAGAGCGCGTTTGGAATCGTCCCATTCGTACTCCACAGCGGGCAGACTACCGGATTTCGGTAGTCGCCGCAATAGTCTGGGGTCAGCGCGTAGGGTGGGCAAAGCGAAGCGTGCCCACGCGTCTTCAATTGCGACGGCTTGCACGAAGCCGCGTGGGCACGGCGCTTCGCGCCTTTGCCCACCCTACGCGGGATGTCGATTGCGCGAACGGCGGCGCGGGGCGCTTTCGCCGGCACGAGGAATGCGGCTACAAGTCGGCTCCGTTTGACATGGAGCCACGAATGCCCGCGACCGCCCTCGACTCCGACATCTTCCGCGACATCTTCACCACGCCGGAGATGCGCCAGGTCTTCTCCGACCAGAACCGCACCGCCTGCTATCTCGCGATCGAGGCGGCGCTGGCGCGGGTGCAGGGCCGGCTCGGCATCATCCCGGCGGAGGCGGCGCGCGAGATCGAGAGCAAGTGCAAGGTCGAGCTGATCGATTTCGCCAGGCTCAAGGCGACCACCGAGCGCATCGGCTATCCGATCCTGGGCGTGGTGCAGCAGATCGTGGCGCTGTGCGACCGCGGGCTCGGCGAATGGTGCCACTGGGGCGCGACCACGCAGGACATCACCGACACCGCCACCGTGATGCAGATCCGCGCGGCGCTCGTGCTGGTCGAGGCCGACATGGAGAAGATCGCGGCTACGCTCGCCGAGCTGGCGCAGCGCCATCGCGACACGCCGATGGCGGGGCGCAGCAACCTGCAGCAGGCGGTGCCGCTCACCTTCGGCTTCAAGTGCGCGTGCCTGCTCGCGGCCATGCAGCGCCATCGCGCGCGGCTCAGGGAGCTGCGCCCGCGCGTGCTGGTCGGCGAGTTCGGCGGCGCGGTCGGCACGCTCGCCTCGCTCGGGAAGGACGGGCTGAAGGTGCAGGAAGGGCTGATGGCGGAGCTCGAGCTCGGCCAGCCGGAGATCGCCTGGCACACGGTGCGCGACCGCATCGGCGAGGTCGGCTGCTTCCTTGGCCTCGTGACCGGCACGCTCGGCAAGATCTCGATGGACGTGAAGCTCTTGATGCAGACCGAGGTCGGCGAGGTCTACGAGCCGTTCCACGAGGGCCGCGGCTCGTCGAGCACGATGCCGCAGAAGCGCAACCCGATCTCCTCGCTCTATATCCACGCCACCGCGGCGCTGGTGCGCCAGCATGTCGCGGCGCTGTTGGAAGCCGCGGTCGCCGACCACGAACGCTCGACCGGGCCGTGGGAGATCGAATGGATCGCGCTGCCGGAGATTTTCCTGCTGGCGGCCGGCTGCCTGCGGCAGACCCGCGACATGGTGACGGGCTTGCAGGTCGACGCCGCGCGCATGCGGGCAAACCTCGATCTCACCGGCGGCGCGATCGTGTCGGAGCAGGTGATGATGGGGCTCGGGCCCCATCTCGGGCGCCAGCGCGCGCACGACCTCGTCTACGACATCTGCCGGGTGGCGGCGACCGGCGGCGGGGCGCTGGTCGAGTTGCTGGCGAAGGAGCCCGAGATTGCGCGGCACGTAACGCGCGCCGAGCTCGAGCGGATGTGCGATCCGGGGAATTATCTCGGGCTCGCCGGCGAAATGGTGGACAGGGTCATCGGATTGGAAAAGGCGGGACGGCGGGCCTGGTAGGGTGGGTTAGCGCCGAAGGCGCGTAACCCACCAGCTGAGCCTGATCACAGAACGGCGGATGCTTGGATTGGCGGGCAAAGGCGTGCGACATCGGAGCCTGCTCGCACCACAAGAGCAGCGCCTTTGCCCACCCTACAAGTCTCTATGGGTTGAAGAATCAGGCCGCCGCCAGCTCGAGCGCGGCCACCGGCTGGGAATAGAACTTGCGGCCCTGCGAATCGTGGACATTGACCGTGAAGCCGGTCCACTCGCCCTGCGGGCTGATGCCGAGATCGAGCGCGATCAGCTCGGCCAGCGCATAGGCCTTCTCGGGCGACGCAAACTCGCGTCCGCGGTAATCGAATTCCGAGCGGCAGGGGCTTACGACATCGAAGAAATAGCGTTTCATGACCGACCTGCTGGGTATGACATCCATGCCGCCAACCCTAGGACAATCACTTATCGATTGGTCTAACCTGAACGGTAAAGTTTAAAGCGGATTATTCCCAGGCGGCGGCGCCCGCCGACAGCGGCTTGGACCGTCCGCTACGCGCCTTGCCCGATCGGCAGCCGCACAATCTGGTTTCCGCTCTCATCCAGGACAACGACGGAGAAACCCTCCCAGCCGGCGTCGTCCGCGAGCTCGCGCGCCACCGCCGCGGCATGGACCAGCACATCATCGACGGCGGAGAAATTGCGGCCCGCCTCGTCCCGGAAGACGCGGCCGCCGCTGGCGATGTGGACGAAGTAGCGCACATTCAACACCGCGATGTTTTGACACGCCGGCGCCGGCGCGGCGTGTCAGGCCGAGGGTGGCGACCCGTTGCCGCCGGCCTCCTCGAGCACCACCCGGCGCAGGCGGTCGGGATCGCGCTCGCCGCGCCGTGCCAGCTCGATGATCCGGAGGGCGATTGTTTCCTTGGCGTGGGCGTCGGCGTTCAGTCCGAGGGCGCGGCAGACCTCGTCGAACGCCACCGACATGGCGCGGGTCGCCTCGGGCTCGAACACCGATCCGCTTTTCAGGAACGGGAGAATATCCGGCATGAACGAGGGCTCCTGTACACCGGCGGCGACGTAACCAGCCGCTCAGGCCCCTCCCCCAAGAGCAAACCGCGGCGGATAATGCCTCATGATATTTGTCAATACCGCGGCTGTTGTCAATGATTGCTTCGACCCACCGTTGTTTTGCTTTCAACACAAACATTACGAACACTCCTGAACTTTGTAACTCTCAGCACATTGGGGAATAGGTTCCAATCACTCACATGCATCAAAGTTAGCATGAAGCTCATGATGAGCCCTTGACGCCGAAGGCGGTGGTGGCTAAGTGTTAGTAGGCGACTGGCTGCAAGGACTGGCGAAGGAGGGTCACCATGCCGGTGCAACGACTGCGCGGCGAGCGGCTTCAGATCATGCTGGCTGCCGACGAATTGGCCTTGGTCGACGATTTCCGGTTCAAGCGGCGCATGCCGAGCCGCGCGGCCGCGGTGCGCGAGCTGTTCCGGCGCGGGCTTGCGGCGGAAGGATTTCCCACAGCCGCCGCGGGCGCCAAGTCGAGCGATTTCGGCATCAACGGCAAGCCGCCGGCGACGCGCCGCCCGGTGTAGCGCGCGCGGCTGGGCGGTCCGGCCGTCGCGCGCTGCACGGGCCGCCACCCCGGCCCCCGGCGCAAGCTTGCGGGCGTCTTTCCATGATATGATGGGGTTGACCGCGGTGTCCCGCGTCGATCGGAGACGTCAATGTCGATCCCGTCGGAAAATCCCTCACGGTTCCTGCTCGATCCGTACCTGTCGTGGATCGGGAACGAGGGCGTGCCGGTCGTCGAGGATCTCGCAGCCGACCTGCTTGCGGTGACGACGCGGCCCTGGGCGCGTTTCGGCGTCGACGGCGCGGCGGTTCATCTCAAAGGGCGCGGCGATTTCATGTCGTTGTTCGTGCTCGATATCCCGCCGGGGGGAACGACCACGCCGCAAGCTCATCTGTTCGAGGAGGTGGTCTACGTCCTCGACGGTCATGGCTCGACCACGGTCGAGGCCCCCGACGGCCGCAAGCACAGCTTCGAGTGGGGACCGCGCAGCCTGTTTGCGCTGCCGCTCAATGCGAAATACCAGCACTTCAACGTCTCCGGCCGGGAGCGGACGCGGCTCTGCTGCGCCACCAACCTTCCTTTGATCCTCAACACGTTTCACGATGAAAGCTTCGTCTTCGACAATTCATTCAGCTTCAAGGGGCGCGCCGGCCGGCCGGACTTTTTCGCGGGCGAAGGCGAATTCCTGCCGGTTCGTCCCGGCCGCCATATGTGGGAAACCAATTTCATCCCGGACCTCTCCGCCTTCGAGCTCAAGACCTGGGCGGAGCGCGGCGCCGGCGGCAGCAACATGATCTTCATCCTGGCCGACGGCTTGATGCACGCGCACACGTCGGAAATGCCGGTCGGGACCTACAAGAAGGCGCACCGGCATGGCGCCGATTTCCATGTGTTCTGCGTGCACGGCACCGGCTATTCGCTGCTGTGGTATCCCGACGACAAGGATTTCGTGCGCGTCGACTGGCGCCATGGCGTGGTCTTCGCGCCGCCCGACGGCATGTTCCACCAGCACTTCAACACCAATCCGACGCCGGCGCGCTACCTGGCGATTGCGGTCGGCAGCATGCGCTATCCGCTGGTCGCCTCGAAGCGGCACCTCTACGATTCAGGAGTCGATACCTCGGTCAAGGACGGCGGCAATCAGCTCGAGTACGAAGATCAGGATGCCCGCATTCACGAGACCTACCTTCGGGAGCTTGCGAGGAACGGCGTCCATTCCCGCATGGGGACATTCATCGACGAAACGCAATACCGGTCCATGGCCATCGGCGCCTGAGAGCGGATGGAGTTTGGCGACAAGCCCAAAAAAAACGCGAGCCGACACTGCTGCGGAGGAATTCACCCATGAGACGCAATGGTTTCGCTGCCACCGGGATGCTGTCCGCACTGGCCATCCTGCTGACGAGCGGATCGGCGCCGGCCGACCCGATCGAGGACTTCTACAAGGGCAAGAGCATCACGCTCACCATCGGCACCGAGCCCGGCGGCGGCTATGACCAGTACTCCCGCACCCTGGCGCGCCACATCGGCCGCTTCATTCCGGGCAATCCGACGGTGATCCCGAAGAACGTTCCGGGCGCGGACGGAATCCAGGCGGCGCATCGCCTCTACAATCTCGCGCCGCGCGACGGCACCGAGATCGGCTCCTTCCATCGCGGCATCCCGGTCCTGCCGCTGATCGGGCAGATGAAGGAGATCGAGTTCGACGCCGCCAAGCTGGGATGGATCGGCAGCCTGAACAAGGAAGCCTCGCTGTGCATGTCGTGGCACACGAGCCCGGTGAAGACCTTCGAGGACATGCTCAGACATGAATTCATCGTCGGCGTGACGGCGGCGGGCGCCAGCCTGGATACGTTCGAAGCTCCGCTGATGAATGTTTTCGGGGCCAAGCTGAGGGTCGTGGCCGGCTATCGCGGCGGCCAGACCATCGACCTCGCCATGGAGCGCGGCGAAATCGACGGCCGCTGCGGCGTGTCCTGGTCGAGTCTGGTGGCGCGCGGCGCGGACTGGTTCAAGGACGGGAAGATCAACATCCTGCTCCAGTTCGGCCTCCAGAGGCACCCCGACCTCAAGGAGGTGCGCCTGATGCAGGACATCGCCATTAAGCCCGACGACAAGGAAGCGCTCGAGCTGCTGCAGGTCCCGACGCTGATTGGCCGGCCGTTTCTCGCGCCTCCCAACCTGCCGCCCGAGCGGCTGGCGGCGTTTCGCTCCGCGTTCAACGCCATGATCAGCGACCCGGGATTTCTTGCCGACGCCGCCAAGCAGCGCATGGAGGTTCAACTGGTCACCGGGGAGGAAATCCAAGGGGTCATTGCGCATGCCTATGGCACCAAGCCGCAGGTCCTCGCCCGCGCGCGCGACCTGATGAAAGTGCCGGAGAAGCCGTAAGATCAAGCTTTCCCGCCGCGCCCCGTGTCGCGGGCGCAGCGCGAAGCGCGAAGCGAAGCGCAGCGGTGCGGTGCAGACCCGGGACGGTCGCATCGTCGGTGTTTCTGACGGTCCCGCATCTGCGGTGCATCATTATGCGCCTGCGGCGCGCCGTGCAGCACCGCGTCCGGGACACGGACCGGAAAATTTGCAGGATCGTGCGAGGCCGTTACGCCTGGCCGCGGCGCGCGCGCCGTTTCCGGACTTGCGCTTGCGTCGCCTTCACGCGCGGGCCGGCCATCAAGCCGTTGATCTGGAGCTGGAACATCTGGCGAAGGTCCATGAGACCAGAGCGCCGATGCGGACGCTCGGACGCGACCCACCATCGCACGGCCGCCGAGTAGCAAAAGAAAATGGACCGGGCGATCAGGGCGGGGTCTTCGCGGCTGCCGATCTCGCCGGTTTTCTGCGCCTGCCTGACCATGTCCTCGACCAGAGCGAAAACGCGAGCACGCAGCGCGTTGTATTCGACCGTGTGGCGGCCGGTCGAATAGAAGTTCAACTGATGATGGATTCTCGCCAGCGTGACGTTGCGCGAGATGTTGTCATAGAAGGCCCCGAAGAACGCGACCAGCTTATCCAGGAGCTTCGCCTTCTTGCCCGCGGCGCCGGCGGCGTTGTCGATGACCTGCGGCACCATCTCGTTGAAGATGAGGAGGACGAGGTCGCGCTTGTCATCGGCATAGAGCGACAGCGTTCCGAGCGCGACCCCGGCGCGGCGTGCGATCTGCCGCAGCGTCGTCGCCTCGTAGCCCTGCGCCGAGAACAGCGCCAGCGCGGCTTCCCGGATCCGCCGGCGCTTGTCGGCCTTGTTGATGTCGCGCCGCCGGGCGGGCCGGCCGGCCGAAGACTTCGCGTCCCGGCCGCGCTGCAGAAATCCGTGCATTGAAACCCAGCTTGCTTCAGCGATGACGTGCGTTGAACGACCCTCGTCCGCGCGGCTCGGCCGCGTCATCTATCATAGTGCGTGATCCGTTGCCTATTCACAAATACCGCGCGGCTGGTCTTCCGCTGGAACTTCCAGGCATCCCCCTCCCGCACCAATTGGTCGCGGTGCCGCAACACGCCCATCGGGGGAACGATCGGCGCCGGCCCGCTCGCCGGGTCATAATTCTCCGCGCGGTATTGCACGACATATTGCGTCGTCTCGGCGCGCGTCCCGTCGATGACGTCGATCTCGATATTGGAGACGAGATGGGTCGTGAGCCAGTCGTCGCGCTCGTTCATCTCGCGCAATATTCCGTCCGGGCCGACAAGCTCCTTGCCGAGACGCACCCACACGCCGTCCGCCGTGAACAAGGCGGCCATCTCCGGATAGCGTTTCTGGTCGAGCAGGTTGTAGAACTTCACCAGCAACTGCGTGCAATCCCATTCGATGGCGCGCGCCGTGTCCCGGTCCATTCCTGTCTCCCGATGGTCGTTGAAGCCGCGGTCTTCGAGGGCGAGCGTGTTCCGCCTCTATCAGTTCTTCGTTGCATTTGAGGTCGTGTCCCGGATGCGGTGCAGCGCGCTTCGTGCTGCGCCCGGGACACATGAAACAAGCGTTGAGATACGACACTAGTTGCGGGCCTCTTTGGCTCGTTCGACCAGCGCCTTCGGAAAGCCGACGACACCGCCGACGAGCTTCTGCAGATCGTCGCCCGGCAAGGCATCGATCCGCAGACCGGCCTTCTCCGCATCCTGTTGAAAGACCGCGTCCTGGCTCATGGCCAGGAAGGATTGCCGAAGCTGCGCGACGCGCTCCGGCGGCACATTCGGCGTGGTGAAGAGGGCGCGTCCGACCTCGCTGGTGCTGCCGAGAAAACGCAGGATCTCGCGTCCTTCGTTGGTTTCGCCGAGCTCGCCGGTGGTCGGCACATCCGGCAGGTCCGCCGCGCGCTTGGCCGCCACGATATAGAGGATGTTGACCTTCCGGTCCCGCAGCCACTCCGCCTTCTGCTGCTTGAACTCGGGCCAGAGCGCAAAGCCGCCATCGACCTCGGTGCGCTCCATCGCGAGCAGGACGTCGGCCGATCCGTTGTATCCCGTCACCACCTTGAATTTCGTGCCGGCGAGCCGGTTGAGGGCGCGCGGGGTGTAGCCGGTGATTCCCGTGATTCCGGTCGACCCGAACACCGATTCGTAGCGGCGCGCATCCACGATGGTCTTCACCCGCGCGGCGTGCCAGGTGAAGAAGATCGACGCGCTCGCGGTCATCCGCCCGACCCAGCCGAAGCGGGTCGCGTCATAGTCGATCCCGGGGCCTTCGAGTGCCTGTTCCAGCGCCACCGCCTCGGCCGAGATCGCCAGCGCCGTGCCGTCCTGCGCTGCCGCCTGATAGAGGTAGTTCGCGACTTTGAGACCGCCCGCGCCCGGCATGTTCTGCGGCACGATCAGCGGATTGCCCGGAATGAAGCGCCCGATATGGCGGGCGACGAGCCGGCCATAGAGATCATAGCCGCCGCCCGGTCCCTGGCCGATATACAGGTTGATCGATTTGCCGGCGTAGAAGTCCTGCGCCTTGGCGTCTCCTGCCGCTACGAGGCAGGCCAAGGCCAGCGCGGCGACGACGATGGTCCTGGCGGAGAATGACGGGACTCTGCGCATGGATTGTTGCCTGCCAATGACAGCGGTCAATCCTGGCTTCTTCGTTTCAGCAGATAGCCGAATTTCTCCTCCGCCAGCCGCGCATCCTCGGCGCTCGGCAGATTCACTTTCGCGAACTGGTCACGCCAATGGAACGGACGGCAGGCATCGACGACCGCCCGCGAATTGGTGAAATCCTTGCGCTCGCGCTTCTCCGGCGGGATGCGCGGGTCGAGCGGGGTCGACCAGGCGCCGCGGATGATATCGATCGACGTCTCCGGATCGGAGCGCGTCACCATCGCCCACATCAGCTCTTCAAGATTGGAGACGTCGATATCGTCGTCGACGATCACCACGTATTTTCCGGCATAGGCGCCGACGTGGCACATGGCGGCGACGTGGCCGGCCTGCCGCGAATGGCCGGGATAGCGCTGCTGGATCGCGACGCCGATCAGCATGCGGGTGTTGCCGACCTCATGCGCCCAGACGGCGGTGACGCCGGGCACGCCGGCCTTGTCGATGTTTTCGCGAAACAGCGCCGAGCGCGTGATGGCGCGATAGCGCGCGATCTCGTCGGGCGGCCGCTGCGGCGGGCAGCCGAGCATGATCGGGTTGTCGCGATGGTAGATGGCTTCCACCGTCATCACCGGCTCGTCGGTCGTCCGCGACGAATAATAGCCGGTCCATTCGCCGAATGGGCCTTCCGGCCTTTTGTCGTTTGGGTCCATGAAGCCTTCCAGCACGAGCTCGGCGTTGGCCGGGAACGGCAGGCCGGTGATCTTGCCGCGCACGAGCTGCATCGGCCGTCCGCGATATTGGCCGACGATGTCGTATTCCGGCACCCCGTAAGGACTCTCGGTGGAAGCCGCCAGGAACGTCAGCGGATCGCCGCCAAGCACCATCACGACCGGCATCTTCTGCCCGCGCGCAATGTACTTGTCGCGATGGATGCGGCCGTGCTTGCCGGGCGAAATGTAGAAGCCGACCGAGTTGCGGTCGTGGATCATCACCCGGTAGGTGCCGATATTGACCCAGTCCTCGTCCGGATCCTTGGTGACGTTGTAGCTGCCGGTGCCGATATAGCGGCCGCCGTCCTCGGCGTGCCAGAGCGGGGTGGGGAATTTCATGAGGTCGATCTGATCGCCGGTCAGGATGTTTTCGAACACCGGCCCGGTGTCGACCATCTGCGCCGGCAAGGTCTTGCGGTCCTTGAGGAGGACCTGCAGGAACGCGTCGCTGAGCGCCAGTTTCGACAGGTGCGTCGGAAAGCCCAGTGTCATGCGCGTGCGCCGGCCGCCGAAGAAGTTGACCAGCAGGCGGAAGCCCTTGGGGCAGCCGGGGATGTCGTCGAAGAGGACGCAAGGCGCCGTCTCGGAATGGTTCAGAAGCTCGGTGGCGAGGCCGATCTCCTTTTGCCACGAGGCGTTGCGCACGACTTCGAGTTCGCCCAGGCGCTCGGCCTCGCGCAGCCATTCACGCAGGTCGTCGTAGGCGAACGAGGCGGTGGCGGCATCATTCGGTGTCATGGCGTCACTGTGTGTCATGGAATCATTGTGTGTCATGGAATCGTCCCGATGCAGGATCGCAAAGCGCGCGCGAACAAAGGCGCCGCCGGCCCGCGGCCGGCCGCTCAACCATACGCGGCTTTCCTGGAGGATCGGGCCGCCGGATATTTCTCGCGCAACGTCGCCCATCGGCGCCCGCATTCCCGCGCCGCCGCCTCGTATTCGGCCGGCATATGCGCGTAGGGCGGGCGGATGGGTCCGCAGCGGCAGTAGCCCGCCTCGTTGATGCGCGTCTTCTCGACCTGGATATTGAAGGACGCGAAGATCTCCGGGCTTTCGATGATCGGCGTCAGGGGCTCGTTGGCCCAGCCGAGCTCGCGCGCGATCCGTTCGACCTCCGCAGCGTCATTGGCCAGGATCGCGTTCATCAGGGCAATCGCGGGCGAGGGTCCCATTCCCGCGGCAGTGGCCCAGCAGGCGGTCGTGGTGGCCGGCGCCTGGGCATAGAACTCATGCACCGTCATCTCATTCGGCATGAAATGAATCCGGCCGCCGGTGCCCTTGATAAGCTCATTCAGATTCTTGGGCCGGGAGAATTTCGCCGCGATGACGGTCGGGGCGGCGCGCGCGACCGCCTGCCAGAACTCCGGCGGGAACGAATAGCGGAACGCGCGCGCGTTGGCGTAGACCATCACGGCCACGTCGGGAAAGGCTGCCGAGACGTCCTTGTAGAAGCCCACCGCCATCTCGGTGTTGACCGGCTGCCACATCGGCAGGCCCAGCAGCGTGCCATCGGCGCCGCGCTCGCGGATGAACGCCATCCGGCTGGCGACCTCGTGCCCGCCGAGCGCGCTGGCTCCGATGAAGGTGGGGATGCGCCGGTCGACGGTCTGCAGCACGCAGTCGGCGAAGGCCTCATAGTCGGACCGCGACAGCGTGGCGCACTCCCCGGTGGTTCCCAGCGCGATCAGGCCGGAAACGCCGTCCGCGATGAGCGCGTCGACCAGGCGCGCACTCTCATCGAGATCGACGGTGTCGCGGGCGTCGAGCCGAGCGGCATCCGCCTTGGCGGGCGTCGGAATGATGGCATAGAGGCCGGTCAGATCGGTCGCATTGAGCATTTGAATCTCGCTGGCGTTGGAGAGATCAGCTATGGCCGGCGGCGGCCGCCGCCGCAGCGTCAGGCGAACACAAGGCGGCCGTCCCGGTCCCGGATGAGCCCGCGTCCATCCTTCGAGGATGGCATGTTTTCGGGCCCGAGAACGACCTCGGCGCTCTTGGCCAGCCCCTTGAAGGTGTCGACCTCGAGGACGCCGTGGTTGTCGGTGACCGGCGCCTTCGCCCGCGCGCCGCCGGCGACATCGTCCATCGACTTGCGCCAGATCCGGCGCAGCAGCGCAACGCCGACGTCCGAGGAGACGAGATGCTCGTCCTCGCGCGGAGGAATGACGCCCTGCGATTCCTGGATCACCAGATCCTCGACCGGCGGCCGCCCTTCCCAGCCGGCATATTTGCGGTGGTCGTAGTCTTTTCTTTCCACCGTTCCCACGACGCCCTCGGCCAGACCGCGGCTCTTGTCGCTTGCGCGCGGGAAATAGGTGCCGCGGAAATTTCCCGGCCGGATCAGGGTATAGCGGATGATCTCGAAGTGATGATCGTCAATGATCCGCAGCATCCCGCCGGATTCGCGCCGGTCGTCGGTGAAGTCGGGCGGCAGGCCGGCCGAGATGCCGCCAAAGCGGAAGTGGGTGGGCAGCCCCACGCTCCAGGTGTTCACGAACTTGACGCCGGGATCGGCGGTCTCGTGGACGAGCACGCATTTCATGCCGTAGCCGGTCTCGAACGCGCGGTGCTGGGTGGCGCGCCAGTCCGCATTCACGGACATGTCGACATAGGGCCTGATCTCGTCCGGGATCTTCGCCGGCACCAGCATGTGCAGCACGTAGACGTGCCCCATGTCGGCGAAGTTTTCGAGAAAGTTGAGATAGTTGTAGTTGCGGAAGTCGCCGCGTTCGAGGACGATCTCGCCGTCGCCGCGCGCCAGGATGTCGATCTTCGGCAGCGGCGGCGGATTGAGCTTGTCCGGGCCCATGTAGCACCAGACGACGCCGCCCCATTCCTCGACCGGATACCAGAGATGCTGGATTTTCTCCTTGGCCCTGCTGTCGGCCGGTTCGAGCGGCATGTCGACGCAGCGGCCGCGCTGGTCGAAGGTCCAGCCGTGATACGAGCATTGCAGCCCGAGCGTCCTGATCTGCCCGTATTCCAGCGAGGTGCAACGATGCGGGCACTGCTTTCCGATCAGGCCGACCGTGCCATCGCTGCCGCGAAACGCGATCAGATCCTCGCCCAGCATGCGGACGGCGTAAGGAATGTCACGCAGGTCGTGCGACAGGCAGACCGGATGCCAGTACTGGCGCAACATCGCGCCGGCGCGCGTCTGCGGGCCCGTCAAGGGCAGTTCGCGCAGGAAGTCGGTGTAGTGGTCGGCGCGCCGTGCCTGGGCTTGTTCCATGCCGCCTGATCCTGGAATCTGGACATGTTCATTTTCGGATGGACGGGCAGCCCCGTCAAGATTAAACGCTCGTTCGCGCTCGTCTTGAGCCAGGCGCGCCGTCCCAAGAACGTTCGAGAGAACACACCATGAAGATCGTCGTCACCGGCGGCAGCGGCGGGCTAGGACGGCAGGTGATTGCCGAGCTGGGCGCGCATGGCTACCAGGTGCTCAACCTCGATCGCGTCCCCCATCCCGGCGGATTCCAGCCGTCCTGGACGGTCGACCTCGCGAATTCGGGCGCGCTCCATGAGGCCTGCGCCAATGCGGGCGGCATCATCCACCTTGCGGCCTATATCGCTCCGGGCCTCACCTCCGACTGCATGACATTCAACAGCAACGCGACGCTGACCTACAACGTCCTGAAGGCGGCCTCCGACATGGGCGTGCGCCGCGCCGTCATCGCGTCGAGCATCTCCGCCTACGGCTTTCTCTATGGTCCGCCGGGCTGGACTCCCGACTATCTGCCGATCGACGAGACCCATCCTTGCCGGCCGGTCGATCCGTACGGTCTCTCCAAGCTGGTCGGAGAGACGATCGCAGACTCGTTTGCGCGCCGCGACGCGATGACGATCGTGAGTTTCAGGTTTCCGGGCGTGAACTACGACGCCAGCTACCAGCGGATCAAGACATTCATGAGCGATCCCGCACACCGCCGCACCGGTTTCTGGAGCTACCTCGACGTGCGCGACGCGGCGGCGGCGTGCCGCCTTGCGCTCGAGGCCAAGCTCTCGGGCCACCACGTCTTCAATGCGGCTGCTCCCGCCAGCAACATGCGCGAGCCGACGGCGGACCTGATCGCCCGGTTCTACCCCGAGCTAAGGGACATCCGCCGCAACGAGCGCACGAACTGGAGCGGCATCGATTCCAGCAAGGCCGCGCGCGAACTCGGATTCCGACCCCAGTTCTCGTGGGAGCAGCACCTCGCCGGCTGAGGGTTGCGGATCGAGCCTGCGGCGCGAAGCTCAGGTCCAGCGGCCGCGGATGCGCCGCTCGAGCCCGGTGAGCAGCGAGTTGATCGCGATGGCGATGAGCGCCACGAGCACGATCCCGGCATAGACGCCATCGGTGTCGAAGATGTAGTAGCGCCAGGAGATCAGCCGGCCCAGACCGCCCGAATAGGTGAGAAACTCCAGCGCGATGACGCCGATCAGGGCAAAGGTCAGGCCCAGGCGAAACCCCGCCACGAGGATCGGCGTGGCCGCCGGAATCAGGATCCGGGTCAGCATCTGGGACGGCGTGGCGTTGAGGCTGCGACCGACCTTGCGCCAGATCGGCTCGATGCCGGAGAAACCGGCGGCCATGTTGATGGCGATCGGCGTCGAGCCGAGGATGACCGCCATGGTGATGACGGTCGCGCTTCCTTGACCCAGAAACGTCAGGAAGATCGGATAGAGAAGAATCGCGGGCGCCGAATAGAACGCAACCAGCATGGGTTCGGCCGCCGCACGCAACGGCGCGAACCGGTGGAAGGCCAGCCCCAAGGCAAACCCGATCAGCAGCGTCAGCACCAGCGCGATCAGGACTTCGCGAACGGTCGTCGCGACCGCCCGCCCCAATTCGTCGCTTGCGATGTCCTGCCACAGCCGGATTGCGACCTGCGACGGGCGGCTCAGCAGCAACTCGCTGACGGTCCCGGTTGCCACCAGCCATTCCAGCGCGAGAACGAACGCGAGCACCAGCGCGAACTGGCCGAGCCGGATGCGGATGCCGCGGCTAGGCATGGGACGCGGCGCTCCCGACTTCGTCCATCAATGCCCCCCAGATGCGGCGCTCGATGCTGTTGGCGACGTCGGAGGTCAGGCTTTCGATCGTCCGCGGTCGCGGGAGCGGGACCAGGATTTCCTCGCGGATGGTCGACGGGCGCGCCGACATCAGCACGATGCGGTCCGACAACTGGATCGCCTCGTCGATCGAATGAGTGACGAACACGATGGTCTTGCCGGTCCGGTCCCAGATGCGCAGCAGCTCCGATCCCATGAGCCTGCGGGTCTGTTCGTCGAGCGCGCCGAACGGCTCGTCCATCAGCAGGATGTCCGGATCAAGCGCGAGCGCGCGGGCGATGGCAATGCGCTGGTTCATGCCGCCGGAGAGCTGCGCCGGATACTTGTCCTCGAAGCCGAGGAGCCCGACCAATTCGATCATCGCCATGGCGGTCTGCCGGCGCGCCCCGGCACCGACGCCTTTGAGCTCAAGGCCCAGTTCGACGTTGGCGAGCGCCGTGCGCCAGGGGAAGAGCGACATCGGCTGGAACACCATGGCCATTTTCGGCGACGGGCCGTGGATGGCCTGACCCTCGACCATGATCGCTCCCGCAGTCGGCGGCTCCAGGCCGCCGATGATATCGAGCAGCGTGCTCTTGCCGCATCCGGACGGGCCCAGGAGGCAGACAAACTCGCCACGCGTCACGCGCAAATCCACGCTCTTGATGGCCACGACCGCGCCCGGCGCAGCGGCCTGCGTGCCGCCGAAAATCTTGCAGACGTTCTTGACCTCGATGACGGCCGTCATGGCCGCCTCCAGCGGCTGAGGCGATTTTCCACCCGCGCCATGGCGGCATTGATCGCAAGAATGAGAGCGAACAGCACGACGACGATGGCGATCATCTCCGCGATCTGGCCTTTGTTGTAGAACTGCGTGATGAAATAGCCCACGCCCGCATTGGCCTCGAACAGCTCGGCCAGCAGCGCTCCCATGACTGCGAGCCCGAGCGCGAGCTTGATCCCCGCGAACACCGGCAACACCATGCCCGGCAGATAGACCTTGGATGCCATTTGTGCGCGCGAGGCCGACATCGAGCGGGCCACCTTCAGGTGAATGCGGCTGATCTCGCGCATGCCGACCAGGCTGTTCAGCAGCACCGGAAAGAATGCATGCAAGGCGGCATTGGCGATCTTCGGCGGCAGCCCGGCGCCGAAGATCATGAGCAGGATCGGAAGCAGGATGATCTTGGGGATCGAGTAGAGGGCAAGCACGATCGGCGTGAGGAACTCGGTCGCGGTCCGGTTCGCGCCGGTCAATACGCCAAGCCCGATGCCGAGCACGGTCGCGATCGCCAGGCCGGCCAGGGACTCGTACATCGTCACGCCGAAGTGGCGATAGAGGTCCTGCTGGGCGGCCAGATCGAAGGCCGCATGCAGCACCGCCAGCGGCGACGGCAGAAAGGGATAGATCCAGTTTGCGACGAACAGGAAGGCGATGGCACCGACCGCAATCGTGATCGCAATCGCCGCGACCTGCATTCTCGCCGAGGCCGTTGACGACATCACGGAACTGCCATGGCTCGCACCGCTCCGCAGCCGCCGAAGGGGCGATCCGGCCCGTCGTGTTACGGCAAGTAGCTTGTGTTGACGATCCTGTCGTAGGCGGGAGCTTCCTTGAGCGCGCCGGTCTCCACCGCTTCGGCGACCGACCCGGCGAAATTCTTCGCCTCCGGCGCCGATATCCGGAAAAAGCCCTTCGGCATCGCCGCGATGGTCTTGCCGATCGCGGCCTCCGGAAGCCCCATGGACGCCGCGCCGATCCGGGCGGCTTCCGCCGGATTGCGGTCGATGAACTCCGTCGCGCGGGCCGCCGCGCGCAGGAACTTGCGCGCCGCCTCCGGGTTGGCACGCAGATAATCGTCGCGCGCGAGCAGAGCGCCTTGCTGATAGTCCTTCAGATAGTCCGAGATCTGGAACAGCACGCGCGCTTCACCGCGGTCGATCAGCGCATAGACGTCGGGGGCGGTATGCCAGGTCGCCTGGATGCGTCCCGCCTTCAAGCTGGTCCAGCCGTCGCCCGGAGCGCCGACCGGCAGGATATCGACGCGCCCCTGGATGCCGTTGGTCTGCAAGGCGGCATTGAGGCCGGTGTGCGAGACGCTTCCAGGACGCGTGATCCCGACCTTCTTGCCGGCGAGGTCCTTCACGGTCCTGATCGGGGAGTCGGTCGCAACCACGAACAGAATCCCATAGGCCGGAGCCGACCATGCCGAGATGAGCTTCAACGGTTCGCCGCGTCCTGCGGCGATGATGCCGGCGGTCGCCGCAACCATGCCGATGTCCATCGATTTGCTGGCGACGGCCCGCACCACCTCGCCGCCGCCGCTGAAGTGCGTGACCTCGACCTCGAGACCCTCGTCCTTGAACATGCCGGCGCGAGTGGCGACGTAGAGCGGAAGGTTGTCAAAGACTTCCCTGACCGTCGATGCCGCCTTGATGCGCTCGGCCGCCAAGGCGCCGCCGTCCGGAAGCAGCGCGAAAATGCCGAGGATCAAAGCAAGACGCTTGCCAGCGGCCGATGACAGCATGAACGTCTCCCTCCCGGATCAGCGTTTTGTTTCGAACTTGGCGCGGCCGCGCGACAGACCGAACCCGGCCGCAAGCCTAGCGGCGGCGCCGGACAAGGTCCAGCCATTGTGGACATGTCCATATTTCAGATCCTGCGGCGGCGGCGGCGGCTCCCGGGCGCCCGGAGGCGGCCGCAGGTCTATTTCGCGCTGGTGGAAAGCGCTGTCTTGAGCAGGTCGGTGGCGCTCTTGGGCGCTGCGAGCACACGCTGCACCAGCGCCTCCAACTCTTGCCCGGTAATCAGATGAATCTCTTTGCGGCTCCTGGCGGCATCCGCCAGAAATTCGGGGTCCCTGATCGTCGCGTTGAAAGCCTCGCGCAGGGCGGCAATGCGATCGGCGGGTACTCCCGGCGCGGCGACGAACGGCCGGCCGATCTCGCCCGTGATCGAGACCAACTCGAACACCCGTCGCACATCTTCGCTGGGAGCGAGATCGATCAGGAGTGGAACCTGCGGCAGGTCGGCACGCTTGGACAGGCTCATCTGCACCAGCGGGATGATCTTCCCGTCCCTCACCCAGTCGGGCTTGATCACCTTCCACTCGCTCCAGGGATTGGCGCCGCGGCCTTCGACCTCGCCACGCTCCAGCGCGAGGATGATGGGCGCGCCTCCCTGGTAGCCGGTCACGATCTTGAACCTGGTGCCGAGCAGTTCGTTGGTCAGCTTCGGATAGATGAAATTGGTGCCGGTCGGGCTGGTCGCCCCGATGACGACTTCCTTCTTCTTGGCGTCCTCGATCGTGCGCACGCCGGTCGTGTGCCAGACGACGAGAACCTCCTCCGGCCGCACCGGGCTGCCGATCCAGTTGAAGCGAGCCGCGTCATATTGCGTGCCGCTCTCGCCGAGCGCCTGTCCCATGGCGATGGTCTGCTGCACCACCGCCATGACCGAGCCGTCCTTCGGACCCACGTGGTAGGTGTAGTTGGCCGCCACCCGGCCGGAGGCGCCGAGCATGTTCTCCGGAATGATCCGCGGATTGCCGGGCAGATGCTTGCCGAGATGGCGGGCGACCAGACGCGCATCGGTATCGTAGCTGCCGCCGCTGTCGCCGGAGATGAGCAGGCGAATGCTGGTGCGGCCATAAAAATCCGCCACCGACTGCGCCTCGCTCGCGTTCGACGAAAGCCCGGCCAGTAGCAGGGCGACGGTCGAACAAGCGGCGAGGCGTTTCATGCCTCGGCCCCGGCTTTGTTCGGGTCCTTCACCTCGTAGCCGCGCCGGCGGCACTCCTCGACGTAGGTCCGCCAGAGGCGGTCGCGCAGGCCCGCCTCCAGATCCTGGTACCGAAGCACCGTGCCGCCCTCGGACACGAGCTTATGGGTCTTGTCGAACAGGTGGTTGAGCGGAAATTTGCGGCTGCGCAGCTTGATGGCAAGCTGAAAGGCGTTCGGGCTGGTGCAGAAGTGCCCGTGCCACCACATGTTCGGCGGCACCACCACGCCGACGTCGTCGTCGGGCCAGTCGAAGCGCACCTCCTTGCCGCCGTCCTGCCACATCAGGGTATAGCCGCCGCCCTGCAGGGTGAAGACGAAAGCCGACGGGCCGTGGCGGTGCGGATTGAAGAACTGCAGACCCTTGTGCTCCAGCATGTGGGCGGAAATCACGCTGTTGGCGAGCTCGAAATAGACCGTGGTGGTGCCGTCGCCACGCTCCTTGAAGCTGGATCGCTGGACCATGAAGATGTCCGGCACGAAACAGGTCTCGTGCAGGTTGACCGCGGTGCGCTCGTGCTTGTCGTCGGGCTTGTAGAGCACGCTGTCGGAGAGATTTCCGAGCCCGCTGATGCGTTCGAAATCCCAGTCGCAGCCGAACACGAATTTCGGATCACGGAACAGATTGTAGACGATCGGAATGGTGTTGACGCTGATGAAGCGCGCGGGTTCGCGGCCGGAATTGTTGTGCAACTGGTGGCGGTGGTTGAGCGGAACCGCGAACAGGCTGTGCGGCCCCCATTCGAAGGAGGTCGGTCCATTCGGAGTGTCGACGGTCGTGCTGCCGCGCCCCGACAGGATGTAGATCACCTCGTCGCACAACTGGCGCGCCGGCGTGCTCGACTGCCCCGGAGCGATCTCGCCGACATACATCCCGGCAAGCGATTCCGCGCCGATGATGTCGTAGAAGGCGGCCGAGATGCCGCGCTCGACCCAGGGCCTGACTGCGACCGTCTTCAGGGACGAGGCGCAATAGCCGCGATGCAAGTCGAGACCGAGATCGTCCTCCACCCAGCGCTCATAGGCGGTGCGTCCGTCCCAGGGCACCCCCACCTGCGTCTTGGTCGTCGCCATGACGTCGCTTCCTCTCCCGCTGCCGTAGCGCTTGCCGGCGCCGCACGGCCGCCGTCGCGCATTCTTTGCGCAGGAACTTAACCTTGACACCGGGAAGCGTCCAGCAAAGACTGAACATGTCCATAAATCGGCGGCACGCTGAATTTCCTCGCCAGCAGGATCGCGGTGCCGCAACCGGGGAGCACGGCAAGGATGGCTTTCGATTGTCTCGATGATTTCATCAAGGCCGCCGCCGCCGTCGGCGAAGTCCAGCACATCGACGGCGCCGATCTCGACCGCGACGTCGGCTGTCTCACGGAGCTGTTTGCCGAACGCAAGGGCCCGATGCTGGTGTTCGACAAGCTGGCGGGATTTCCGGCCGGCTTCCGGATCTGTTCGAATGCGCTGCGGACTCCTCGCCGCCTGGCGCTCGCCATGGGATTTCCGCTCGATGCGCATCCGGTCGAACTGGTGAAGCTGTGGAAGGAGCGACGGAAGAAGCTCAATGCGGTGGCGCCCGTTCTGGTCTCCGACGCGCCGGTCTTTGAATGCGTCCAGCGCGGCGACAACGTCGACCTCACCCGTTTCCCGGCGCCGCTCTGGCACTCCGGCGACGGCGGCCGATACATCGGCACCGGCGACATGGTGGTGATGCGCGATCCCGATCAGGGCTGGATCAATGTCGGCGTGTATCGCGGCATGGTCCAAGGCAAGGATCGGCTGAGCTTGTGGATCAATCCCATGAAGCACGGCCGCATCATCGTGGAGCGCTATTGGGAGCGCGGCCAGGCCGCTCCCGTCGCGGTCGTGCTCGGCTGCGAACCGCTGACCTGGATGACGGCATCCATGTCGCCGCCGTTCGGCACATCCGAATACGAGATTGCCGGGGCCTACCGGGGAGCTCCGGTCGAGCTCGTGCATCTGTCCAACAGCGGGCTGCCGGTTCCCGCGCATGCCGAGATCGTGCTCGAAGGCGAGATTCCGCCGCAGAGCGAGGAGAACGCCTATGAAGGACCGTTCGGGGAATGGCCGGGCTACTACTCGCATCAGGGCTACGAACCGATCGTGCGCATCAAGAGCATCTATCACCGGGCGCAGCCGATCCTGCTGGGCATGGCCCCGTTGCGGCCGCTCGCCAACAGCAACCACATCGGGGTTCCGACCATCACCCCGCAGCTCTGGGAGCACCTCGAGCGCGGCGGCGTGACCGACGTCGCCGGGGTCTGGGCGTTCTCCAACCAGCTCCTGCTGGTCGTCTCGCTGCGCCAGCGTTATGCCGGACACGCGCAGCAAGCCTTGCTGACCATGGCCGGCTTCCGGCACGGCGACATGAAAACCTATTATGTCGCCGTCGACGACGACATCGACCCGAGCAATCTCGAAGAGGTGGTCTGGGCCATGGCGACGCGCGCCGACCCGGCCACGACCGTCGACATCATTCGCGGCGGCTGGACCGGCGGCCTCGATCCGCGCCTGAGCCCCGAGCAGCGCAAGAGCGGCAACCTGACGATGGGGCGGATGCTGATCAATGCCTGCAAGCCGTTCAGTTGGCGCGACCAGTTCCCGAAGTCGAACGTCTTCTCCGCCGACGAGCGGCGCGCGACCGAGGAAAGGTGGCGGGATTTGCTGGATGGTCTCGGGGCCGCGCCGACGAAGGCCGCAGCCGGCAAACTGAATTGACACCAGGCTGCGACAGCGCAGCCTCTGGTCCCGCGAGGTCGACATCGCCGGAATAAGGCCATGATGAGTGCTCGCCTGTGGTCACTGATGCTGGTGTCGCCGGTCCTCGCGCTGGCGCCGGCCGCGGCCGATCCCGTCGCCGATTTCTACACCGGCAAGACCATGACGATGATGGTCGCCACCACGCCGGGCGGCGACTATGACCGTATCGGACGTCTCCTGGCCCGCCACATGGTTCGCCATCTTCCCGGCGAGCCGGCGATGATCGTGCGCAACATGCCGGGCGGCGTGGGGATCCAGGCGGCCAACTGGCTGGCCGCGCTTGCGCCACGCGACGGAACGGCGCTCCACATGCTGATCCAGAACATGCCGGCGCACCAGGCGCTGGGCGGAACGGGAGTCGAGTTCGACACGCGGCGCTTCTTTTTCATCGGCAACGTGAGCGACGGCGTCAACGTATTGAACTCCTGGCACACGACCGGCATCCGCACGATCGAGGACGCCAGACACAAGGAGCTCGTCGTCGGCGCTCCCGGCACCGCCACGGCGGGCGTCTATTATCCCAAGATCATGAACGCGCTGTTCGGCACCCGATTCAAGATCGTGATGGGCTATCCCAACGGCAACGACGTCAACCTGGCGATGGAGCGCGGCGAGGTCGGCGGACGCGGATCGAATACCTGGCGCTCGTACCAGAGCACGCACCCGGACTGGATCAGCGACAACAAGATCATTCCGCTGGTGCAGATCGGGCTGCGCCGGCACCCGGATCTGCCGCACGTCCCGCTTCTCACCGAGCTCGCTCAGAATGACGCCGACCGCGAGTTGCTGCATTTCATCTCGGCCGACATCGGCATCGCGCGGGCGGTGGTCACCACGCCCGAGACTCCGCCGGAGCGGGTGCAGGCGCTGCGCCGGGCCTTCGACGCCACCGTGAAGAATCGAGAATTCCTGGCCGAAGCGGACAAGATGCAGATCGACGTCAGCCCATTGACCGGGGAAGAAGCGCAGAGCATCGCCAATTCGATCGTCGACACTTCGCCTGCCGTGCTGGCGCGCGTGAAGGTGCTGTTGGAGAGCCCGACGAAATAGCGGACAGGACATCGCACCGGCGTGAGGACTACCGCCGTGAAGAATAAAGAATTAAGGCTTAGGGACGTTCTCGATCCCGGCTTCCGGCAAGCGTCGGAGCATGTCCAGGACAGTGGACCCCGGCGCGCCCCATGGCGCTTCCACGGCTGGCGCTTCCACGCCGCCGCGTCTACGACCTCACCCTCGCCAACGACGATACGGAGAGGTTTTGGGACGATCTAATGGCTTCGGCGTTTGCTTCTTGCGCTTCGGCTTCGGCGGTTCGGCGGCTTGCGCGAGCCGCGCTGCCTTCAGCTTGCGCATGCGGTCCGCGGCCGTTCGTTGTCCTTGCTGGTATTCGGCGACAGCGATGTGCGCCTCATCCGCCTGTGACGGCTTGTGCGTGGTCATTCAGGCCGATCAGTGGGCCAGGGATGCGGGAGCCAACACCCGTTTACGAGGCTTCAACAACTTCTTCTTGACGGCGGCGGCCTTCTTCTTGACGGCGGCAGCCTTCTCGGCTTTTTCAGCAGCCTCGATCAGCGCGTCGGCGGCCTCTCGTTCCAATCGCAACGCCCGCAATCGAACCGTCCGGAGGCGGACAGCTTCGGGCTCGGCAAGGTATTCTGCCATCGCTTTCGCGGCATCGGCGGCGAAGCTGGCTCGTCTTTCCTGCAACTCGGCTTTTGTCAGCATAGAGCATATATGGGTGTGACCGGCTCTCTTTGCCAGTGTCGCCTGCATCTTTCGCGGCCCTCTTTCCCGATGGCGCAAAAGGCTGGCAGCAACGGCATCTCAAAATAACGACAATTCAAAATAACGACGTTTCAAAATAAAGGCGTCTCGGCAGGCTTTCTAGACCGAGACGCCTTTACCCGCGCATGGCGCCAAGGAGGGTCATGACGCGAGTAGATATAAATTATAGGCTCGCCGAATGGATCATAGGAGAAGGTGGGTACGAATGCGTACGAAAGCGCCGCAATTTGCCCCGTGTTGTTAAAATGCAACCCCGGTGAATCGGCTGGCGCCCATGTCCCTCGCACGGTCGGCAGCGGCGCCTGAGCGGCGCCGGACGCCTCTCGGCTTCGGATTTTAGTCTTGGAGCGGGCGAAGAGGGTCAGCGATCCCTATCTTGGGCAAATTTTGCTAGTGAATCAAGGCATTTAGGACCAACTAAGTTTTTGATGTTGGACATATTGTTGGACGCCGGTTGATGCAAATTGCAGCCCGAATGTTGCAAAACTGCACCTTCGCGAGCGAGTGCCCGGGGTATCAATCGATTCCAGTCAAGATACACGTCGCTGGTCTTCGACCGCCCCTCTCACGAACCCGTTGAACGAACCTCCTGCGGTGAAGACCGGCAGTGAACAATAGGGGCGCACTTGTCCGCAGTTCGATGTGAATTGGGGCCGCTCGCCACGGGTCCACCGAATGACGTTCAAGCTCAGCGCCGTGGGCTAGGCGGCACTGGCCGCTTCACGGCAACGGGTCTCCCGCGTCTAGATCGGCTCTCATGCCAGACAGGAAGCGGCTGACCGTATGAGACAGCGCAATGTCCGACGGTTGCGCATTCGCAGCGAAGTGTCTCGCCAAAAACCAGTCTTGAAAGGATCGGTGCGCAAGGCGCAGGAGTCGCTCTCTAGATACTCGGTCCCTTCCCGCAGGCTGGAGTAACGAATGCATCGTCACATCTTCGAGCTGAACGAATGGCAACCCATGAGCCGCGCCAATCTCCCGTAACTGTCCCTCTTTAATGGTGTCATGTTGCGTCCCTATGGCCCGTCCCGAAACGTCGCTCACTTCAAACATTCGTGCGGACGCATCTTGCATCACACTCACCAATCGATGTGACGCTTCGTCGACACCGAAAGCGTCCACCATGGCCGATGGTCTGTTGGAAACGCCGCCCGCCGCAATGCTCACGCGATCGAACGAGAACTTCGTTCTAAAATATTTCCATACAGGCGATGAAGCTCGCGGGCCGGTTCGGTCCCCGCCCAAGCGTCTTCGGCAAGCATGCCGAGGAATAGCGGGCGTTTGGGGATGTCCCCGTATACGTCCTGATAGCGCCGCGATTCGATGATTTCGCGAAATTCCCGAAAGGCGTCCGGCTCGTGGCCGCCGCGCTTCGCTGAGTACCTGCGAACGAATTCCAGGATCAACTCGTCGGGCCAGTCCGTCAATCTGATCCGTTTGAATACCGGCGTGATCCGAAGATTTGGATCAGGGAAAAACTCACCTGTGCGCGCTTCAATCAACTCGTCGCGAGCCGTAAGAATCGTCGGCACGCCCAAATCACGGATAATGTTCCAGAGAACCGCCAAGCTGTTAGGCTTTAGTGCAGCGGCATTTTCATCGAGCCCGTCAATCAGGACGAGCCAGTTCTTGGATGTTCTTAGGATGTAACGAAGAACATCGCGGAGGGCCTGCCGGCCAAGTCGACTTATGTCCGCCTCATCACGCGCGAGAAACCTCAATATGGCGTCGGCGAGCCCGGCGGCGTTTGTAAATGCCACGTCTTCCAGCAGCGCCGCGGGGACGTAGATTACGTGTCCACCCACATCTGCCCAATGCCCGGCCAGCGCTTGCAGTGTGGAGGTTTTGCCGAAGCCGAACGCGCTGCTGAAAATTACCTTTGGAGTAGGCCGAAGTTTTCCTGTCTGGTGCTCGGGAATCCGAGCAAAGAACTCTTGCACCTTGGTGAGAAGATAGCCTGCAGGGTTCGTTGCACCGCCGTCGCCATCGAAAGGTACCTCAGCGATGTGCTCAACGAACTTCAGGCGTTCGCGATAGAAGTGAAACAGCTCTACTCGCTTGGCTCCTGCCCAAGCGGCGATGCGTTTGGCGGCTAGATCGGCAAATTTATCGATTAGCGGCTCCAGGTCCAGCAACTCGGCCTTGGCTGCCTTGCCGGCATCGCGCAGCTCGTCAAGGTCGCGCCGCAGCTCGTCCCGCATGGCACGATCCTTGATCGACCGGTTGATCACCAGCCAATACTCGGGCACGGCAGGGCCCTTCGCTTTGTACTTGGCAATCTCTGCGCGACATTGACCGTGTTGCTCTGGTCCATACTCCAGGAGCTCAAAGCCTTTGCACTGAATCGCTGTATCGATTTTCTGTTCGTCCGATGCAATGACAAACGCATCAATGCCCGCCTCATCAAGCCGGCGAAGCCGTTTGGTAAGCGCACTTCCATCCATGAGTTCGCCAAGCAAATTGGCAAAGAGCCCTTGGAAGTCGTCACGCGACTTCGTCAGCAACCCGAACCGCAAACCGGGAATACTTTGTCGCAAGGATTCTCTCGTTGCCACGAGCACAGAAGCATAGTCATGATGTCACGTCCTGCAATCTTCGGTTGCATTTCCATCATGTACGGGCTCGATCCACCGCTGATGGCCCGAGAATGGCCTATACGGAGCTTTGCACTGACGAATTAATTCCTTGCGTACTTGTAAGTCTCAGATCAAAACTATTTTTTGGTTACGCGGAGTAGAGCAGCCGGTAGTTCGTCAGGCTCATAACCTGGGGGTCGTTTGGTTCAAATCCAACCCCCGCAACCAAGTTCATTCGCCCTTGCGGCTCAGGCAAGAAATACAAACGCTGTTGCGGCCGCGCCTGACCGCAAGCCCCACCCACGCCGCGGCGGCAAAAGGCTGCCGACGCACCAGTCAAGCTCTCAAACCCGTGGGATCAAAAGGCCGCTTACGTTCATTCCCGCACGCCTGCCAGTGGTTTGGTGGGGCACTTTCCTGGCGCAACTCGCATCGCCTGGGCACACAATCTGAGCTAGAGCAAATTTCGTTCTGCTTGAATCGGGGGGATTCCCGACGCTTTGTCAATGAGCGAGTCTCTGGCATTGATTCGTTTTTGGGAGCGAGCGATGCCGAAGCCTTATTCCATCGACTTGCGTGGC
>JAXDOD010000184.1:0-69559 GCA_034669045.1 Alphaproteobacteria bacterium | reverse complement strand
GGTCAGCAGGTTCGCGCGGTCGAGCAGAAGGTACTCGGCCGGCAGCCGGTTGCCCTTCCCGAGGTAGTTGCGGAACCCGTCCACGGTCGGCTCCAGCGCCGCGAAGGACTCCACGTCGGTCTCGTCCTGGGACGCGTCCGTGCGTCCCGGCGTGAAGGGCACCTCGATGTCGGTGCCGGCGTCCTTGGCGGCCTTCTCGACGGCGGCGGCGCCGGCGAGCACGATCAGGTCCGCGAGCGAGATCCCCTTGCCGCCGGTCTGGGCGGTGTTGAAGGACTCCTGGATGCCTTCCAGGGTGCGCAGCACCGTGGCCAGCTGGTCGGGGTTGTTGACCTCCCAGCCGTTCTGCGGCTCCAGGCGGATCCGGGCGCCGTTGGCGCCGCCGCGCTTGTCGCTGCCGCGGAAGGACGCCGCCGAGGCCCACGCGGTGGACACCAGCTCGGACACCGACAGGCCCGAGGCGAGGACCTGGCTCTTGAGGGCGGCGATGTCCGCGGCGTCGACGGCCTCGTACGTCACGGCCGGCAGCGGGTCCTGCCACAGCAGCACCTCGGTCGGGACCTCCGGGCCGAGGTAGCGCACGACGGGGCCGAGGTCGCGGTGGGTCAGCTTGAACCAGGCGCGCGCGAAGGCGTCCGCGAACTCCTCCGGGTGCTCCAGGAAGCGGCGCGAGATCTGCTCGTACGCCGGGTCCGCCCGCAGCGCGAGGTCGGTCGTCAGCATCTGCGGGGCGTGGCTCTTGGCCGGGTCGTGGGCGTCGGGGATGGTGCCCGCGCCGGCCCCGTCCTTGGCCACCCACTGGTGGGCGCCGGCCGGGCTGGAGGTCAGCTCCCACTCGTAGCCGAACAGGTTCTGGAAGAAGCCGTGGCTCCACTGCGTCGGCGTGCTGGTCCAGGTCACCTCAAGGCCGCTGGTGATCGTGTCGCCGCCCTTGCCGGTGCCGAAGGTGTTGCTCCAGCCGAGGCCCTGCGCCTCGATCGGGGCGGCCTCGGGGTCGTCGCCCACGTTGTCGGCGGGGCCGGCGCCGTGGGTCTTGCCGAAGGTGTGGCCGCCGGCGATCAGCGCGACGGTCTCCTCGTCGTTCATCGCCATCCGGAAGAACGTCTCACGGATGTCCTTGGCCGATGCGAGCGGGTCAGGCTTGCCGTTCGGCCCTTCCGGATTGACGTAGATCAGGCCCATCTGCACCGCGCCGAGAGGCTCGTGAAGCTGGCGCTCGCCGCTGTAGCGTTCGTCGCCTAGCCATGTTCCCTCGGGACCCCAGTAGAGCTCCTCCGGCTCCCAGACATCGGCGCGGCCACCGGCAAAACCGAAGGTCTTGAAGCCCATCGATTCGAGCGCGACGTTGCCGGCGAGGACCATCAGGTCCGCCCAGGAAAGCTTCCGACCGTACTTTTGCTTGATCGGCCACAGCAAGCGGCGCGCCTTGTCGAGGTTCGCGTTGTCCGGCCATGAGTTGAGCGGCGCGAACCGTTGCTGGCCGGTGCCGGCGCCGCCGCGGCCGTCGGTGATGCGGTAGGTGCCGGCGGCGTGCCACGCCAAGCGGACCATCAGCCCGCCGTAGTGGCCGAAGTCGGCCGGCCACCACTCCTGCGAATTCGTCATCAAGGCGTGCAGGTCCTTGATCACGGCATCAAGGTCGAGGGTCTTGAACTCTTTGGCGTAGTCGAATTCTTTGTCCATCGGATCGGACAGCGGCGAGTTGCGATGGAGCATTTCGATGTCCAGCGCGTCCGGCCACCAGTTGCGATTCGTGTGTCCACGCGAGCCGCCCGTGAAGGGGCACTTGCCGGCGCCTTTGTCGTCAGTCTTTGCGTCCATCGTTTTCTCCGATCGTGTTTGTAATTTTCTTCGAGGCGTTGGTATGGGAACCGGGCGGTCCGGGCGCACCATCGCAAATAGATCAGATAAGGTCTAATCGTATTGTCTGACAGGGCCCATAAGATTATCTTATCCCGATGATCACTTTGCGGCAGTTGCGGTATCTCAGCGCCCTCGCCCAGCACCGGCATTTCGGACGGGCGGCCGAGGCCTGCGCGGTTTCGCAGCCGGCGCTGTCGATGCAGATCCGCGATCTCGAAAAGTATCTCGGGGTCGAGCTGGTCGAGCGACGGCCGGGCGAGGTGGCGCTGACCGACGTGGGGGCCGAAGTGGCGCGCCGGGCCGAGCACATGCTGGCGGCGGAGCGCGACTTGGTTGATCTCGCGCGCCATCGCGGGCGTCTCCTTACCGGCGGCATGACGCTGGGGATCATTCCGTCGCTGGCGCCTTATGTGCTGCCTAAGATCCTGCCGCCGCTGCAGCGGCGCTACCCGGACCTGCAGGTGGAACTGCGCGAGACCCAGACCAAGATGCTGCTGGAGGAGCTCGCCCGCGGCACGCTCGACGTCGTGATGCTGGCGCTGCCGTTACCGGACGCCGAGGTCGAGACCCTGCGCCTGTTCGACGATCCCTTCCTGCTGGCAGTGCCCGCGCACGATCCGCGCCCGGTGACGACGCCGGTCAGCCTCGACGACATCGACCAGCAGCGGCTCATCCTGCTCGAGGAAGGCCATTGCCTGCGCGACCAGGCGCTCGCTTTGTGCGGCAACATGCGGCACGGCGGCGCCCTGGGGCTCGGCGCCACCAGCCTGACGACGGTGATGCAGATGGTCGCCAACGGCTACGGCATCACGCTGGTCCCGCAGGTCGCCGTCGACGTGAAGGTGCGCGACGAACGCGTGAAGCTCCTGCGCTTCACGCCGCCGCAGCCCGGCCGCACCATCGGACTGGCCTGGCGGCGCACCTCGCCGCGCAAGGTGGATTTTATCGCGCTCGGCCAGCTCGTGACCGAAGCGCTGGGCGCTTGCGGCGACAGCAAGCCGGCGGCGGTCCAGAAACAGCGCCGCCGCGGCACCTGATCACTCGCGCACTTCGCGTTCGAGCGCCGCCCTGTTCTCCAGGCAGTAGTAGCCCGCCAGCCGGCTCACCACCGAGCGACGGATCCAGTCCTGCAGGATGCGGCTGACGTTTTCGCGGGCGATGCCGGCCATGGCGGCGAGGTCGCTCTGGCTCACCTTCTGCTGGATCAGGATGCGGCCGGCGCCGACGTCCTTGCCGAACGCATCGGCGAGGCTGATGAGCGCCTGCGCGACCCGGCCCTTGAGCGGCAGGAAGCTCGTGGCGGCGAGCGCGTCGTCGATGTCGCGCAGGCGCCGCGCCAGCATGGCCGCGATATGGCGATAGACCTCGGGGTTTTTCTCCGCGAAGGCCTGGAACGCGGCGCGGCTCACGAACACCAGCTTGGACTCGCGGATGGCGGATACCGAGGCCCAGCGCGGCGAGCCGTCGATCACCGAGAGCTCGCCCACCAGCGCGCCGGCGCCGAGAATGGCGAGGATGCGCTCCCCGCCCGAGGCCGAGACCACCGACACCTTGAGCAGGCCTTCGTCGAGGCGATAGCAGCCGTCGCCCGGATCGCCGGCGGTGAACAGCACCTGGTTGGCGTCGAGCGCCACGGTGCGGGTCTGCCCGAACAGGCCGCGCGAGAGATCGGCGGGCAGGACCGAGAACAGGGTTTCAGGCGCGGCGGGCGATGCGGCGGGTTTGGCCATGGCTTTCCCCGATACGCCTGCCGCCTGCTCCGGCGCAAGCCTGGATGGAGCGGCGGTGGTTTGGATCATGGTGCTCTCCCGCCGTCTGACGGGCGATTTTAACGGCATCCACGTGGCCGGGCCGTGACCGCGATCACGAATTGAGCGATTGCGCGCGGGGGTGCTTTCCCGCGCCACGACGGGGAACTTTGTTCCAGGCCGACGTCGGCAATCCGAGAGCGTCGTCTATCGGCGGCGGCGCGGCGGAAAGTTCGCCGGGCTGTTTTCCACGCGTCCATGGTCGTAGGATCGCGCCACCTTCACGCCGGCATCGAACAATCCAGGCCCATGACGCGACTGCGCGATCTCGTCCGCCGCGAGCCGAAGCCCGGGATCGAGCTGCCCGCCGCACTCGAGCGCCTGGTGTCGGTCGGCATCGTGTCGAGCGATCCCCTGGTCGTGAGGCGGCAGCGTTGCGTGAACGTCGCCGCCTTTGCCACGGCCGCCAATACGCTCTCGCATCTCCTGATCCTGTCGCTCTACGATTTCCGCGGGCTGCTCGTGGTCAACGTCTACAACGTGCTCATGATCGGCGCCTCGCTGGCAATCCCGCGGCTGCACCGCGCGGGCGAGAATATTGGCGCGGTCGCCCTGATCCTGATGATCCTCGTCGGAAACATGTTCGTCGTCTGCGCGCTCGGACGCGCCAGCAGCCTCCACATCTATTTCACGCTCGGAGGCGCCACGCTGCTGCTGATCGGCGTGCATCAATGGCGGATCTTTCTCGTGCTGTTCGCGCTGTTCGTGATTGCGCTGCTCGTCGCGCTGAACCTCGTGCCGGTCGACGGCTTCGTGCTGCCGCAAGACCGCGACCTGCGCGAGCTGCTGACGAGCCACGCCATGATCAACACCATCATGATCAACGCCGCGATGCTGTTCTACGCGCTCACCGCGCTCCACCGCGCCGAGGTCGAATTGCAGGACCAGCACGAGCGCTCGGAGGCGCTGATCGAAACCATGATGCCGCAGACCATCGCGGAGCGCCTGAAGTCGGGCCGCGAGCCGCGCATCGCCGACCGCATCGAGATGCTCAGCGTGATGTTCGCCGACCTGGTCGGGTTCACCGAGGCGGCGCACGAGCTGCCGCCCGAGCAGGTGGTCGAGTTCCTCGACTCGCTGGTGCGCGCCTGCGATGCGCTCTGCGAGCAGCACGGCGTCGAGAAGATCAAGACGATCGGCGACAGCTACATGGCGGCGGCGGGCTTCGACGGGAAATCGGCCGGGGGCGCCGCCGCCGTCGGGCGGCTCGCGCTGGCGCTCCTCGAAGGGATCGCCCGCCAGCCGCCGCTCGGCGGCCGCAAGCTCAAGCTGCGCATCGGCATCCATTGCGGCCCGGCGACGGCCGGAGTCATCGGCGACATGCGCTTTTCCTACGATATCTGGGGCGACGCGGTGAACACGGCCTCGCGCATGGAATCCTACGGCGAGCCCGACCGCATCCATGTGAGCGCGGCATTCTGCAAGCTCGCGGGCGACGCGTTCGTCTTCGAGGAGCGCGGCGAAACCGAGATCAAGGGCATCGGCATCGCGCGCACCTATTTCTTGCTAGGCCTGCCTCTGTTGTGATCGTTTCCGCCGCCCCCCACGCTGGCGCCTTCGACGCCGACCCTCGCAAGGGCTCGTAGGAGAGGGTGACTCGCGGCGCGCGCGTGCCCTGCTCTTGAGACGATGCGCAAAACAAAAGGGCGGCCCTGCGGCCGCCCTTTGCGCTGGCGTGGTTCGCCGGATTATTCCGCGGCGCCGCCGACGGCCTCCTGCGGGCGCTGATCGCCTTCGGCCTTCTGCTTGGCCTCGAGGTCCTCGCCGGTCTCCTGGTCGACGACCTTCATGGAGAGCCGCACCTTGCCGCGCTCGTCGAAGCCGAGCAGCTTCACCTTCACCTTGTCGCCTTCCTTGACCACGTCGGTGACCTTCTGCACCCGGCGTGCCGCGAGCTGGCTGATATGCACCAGCCCGTCCTTGGCGCCGAAGAAGTTCACGAAGGCGCCGAAGTCCATCACCTTGACGACCGAGCCCTCATAGATGTGGCCGATCTCGGGCTCGGACGCGATCGACTTGATCCAGTTGATCGCGGCCTTGATCGATTCGGCGTCGGCGGAGGCGACCTTGACGGTGCCGTCGTCCTCCACGTTGATCTTGGCGCCGGTCTTCTCGACGATCTCGCGGATCACCTTGCCGCCGGTGCCGATCACTTCGCGGATCTTGTCGACCGGAATCTTGAGCGTCTCGATGCGCGGCGCGTATTCGCCAAGCTCGGCGCGCGCCGCCGTCAGCGCCTTGCCCATCTCGCCCAGGATGTGCAGACGGCCGTCCTTCGCCTGGCCGAGCGCCACCTTCATGATCTCTTCGGTGATACCGGCGATCTTGATGTCCATCTGCAAGGCGGTGACGCCCTGGTCGGTGCCCGCCACCTTGAAATCCATGTCGCCGAGATGATCCTCGTCGCCGAGGATGTCGGAGAGGACCGCAAAACGCTGGTCCTCGAGAATGAGGCCCATGGCGATGCCGGCCGTCGCCCGCTTCAGGGGCACGCCCGCGTCCATCAGCGCGAGCGAGGCGCCGCACACGGTCGCCATCGACGACGAGCCGTTGGATTCCGTGATCTCCGACACCACCCGGATGGTGTAGGGGAACTCGTCCTTCGACGGCAGGATCGGGCGGATGGCACGCCAAGCCAGCTTGCCGTGGCCGATCTCGCGCCGGCCAGGCGCGCCGATGCGCCCAGTCTCGCCGACCGAGAACGGCGGGAAGTTGTAGTGCAGCATGAAGGCTTCTTTGTAGGTCCCCTGCAGGGCGTCGATCCACTGCTCGTCCTCGCCGGTGCCGAGCGTGGCGACCACGATCGCCTGCGTCTCGCCGCGGGTGAACAGTGCCGAGCCGTGGGTGCGCGGCAGGAAGCCGGCCTCGACCACGATCGGACGCACCGTGACCAGGTCACGGCCGTCGATGCGTCTGGAGGTGTCCAGGATGTTCCAGCGCACGATCTTGGCTTCGAGATCCTTGAACACGGTGGCGACGCGCGCCTTCGGCAGGTCGCTCCGGTCCACGCCTTCCGGGTAGTAGTGCAACATGACCTTGGCCTTGGCGGCCTCGACCGCCTCGTGCCGCTCGGCCTTGGCGGGAATGGAGTAGGCCTTGCGCAGATCCTGCTCGATGAGCTTGAGCATTTCCTGCTCGAGCTCCGAGTTGTCCGGCATGACGAATTCGCGCGGCTCCTTGGCAGCCTTTTCGGCGAGCTGGATGATGGCCTGGATCACCGGCTGGAAGTGGCGGTGGCCGAACATCACGGCGCCCAGCATGATCTCCTCGGACAGCTCCTTGGCCTCCGACTCGACCATCAGCACCGCGTCCTGCGTGCCGGCGACCACCAGATCGAGCTGGCTGTCCTTCATCTCGTCGATGGTCGGGTTGAGGACGTATTCGTTGTTGGTGAAGCCGACGCGCGCGCCGCCGATCGGACCCATGAAAGGCGCGCCGGACAGCGTCAGCGCCGCCGAGGCGGCCACCATGGCGACGATGTCCGGGTCGTTCTCCTGATCGTGCGACAGCACGGTGATGATCACCTGCGTGTCGCAGCGCCAGCCGTCGGCGAACAGGGGGCGGACCGGGCGGTCGATCAGCCGCGAGGTCAGCGTGTCCTTTTCGGTCGGTCCCCGTTCGCGCTTGAAATAGCCGCCGGGAATGCGGCCCGCCGCATAGTATTTTTCGGTGTAGTTGACGGTCAGCGGCAGGAAGTCGATGCCGGCCTTCGGTTGCTTGGCCGAGACCACCGTCGCGATGACGGTGGTCTCGCCGTAGGTGGCGATGATGGCGCCATCGGCCTGGCGCGCGACTTTGCCGGTTTCCAGCGTTAGCTTGCGGCCACCCCAGTCCAACTCAACTCGGTGAATATCGAACATTGCGATCGTCTCTCATGTTTTCGCGGAAGCGGCGAAAGCCATGAGCAGAACGGCGAGAGGCTGATGCGCGCGACATCGCGCCCCCGATCAGCGTCCAGCGATCCTGCCATGGCTCTCGTGCCTTCCTGGCTACGGACGGACCACATAACAGCCCGTCGCTTGAATCGGCAGCGTCATCGCTGCCGGATGAATCGGCGGATGACTTCGGCACCCGCCTCGGGATGCGCGGACCACGCCGCGCGCGGTCTTCTTCAGCGGCGGATGTTCAGCCGCTCGATCAGCGACTTGTAACGGGCTTCGTCGGTACGACGCAGATAGTCGAGCAACTGACGACGCTGGGACACCATCTTGAGCAGTCCACGCCGGGAGTGGTTGTCCTTGACGTGACCCTTGAAATGCTCAGTGAGGTTGTTGATCCGTTCTGAAAGGACCGCTACTTGCACCTCCGGCGACCCGGTGTCGCCGGACTTGGTGGCATAGGTCTTGATGACTTCCGATTTACGCGCAGGCGTAATCGACATCGGGTTTTCCTTTTCTGTGGAGTTGCGGTTGGCGGCCTGGCCGGGATGTCGTCCAGCGCGGTCGCGATAATGCTCGCGCGGGCATAGGCCCGCGCAACTTGCGAGATATAGGAAGGGGGCTCCCAGGTCAAGGGCGGCTGACGCTAACTGTTGCAAGAACAAGGGGAATTTCTTTTACCCGGGGCCCTGGCCGCCGAGGTTGAAAACCCGCCGCGGACGCAGTTCGCCCTGTTCGACCTCGGCGAGCGCGATCAGCGAGCCCTGCGTCGAGACCGCGACCCATCCCTGCATGATCGGCGCGTCGCGGCCGCGCAGGAGGACCGCCTGGCCGCGTGCCAGCCGCGCGGCGTCGGCCTGGCTGACGCTGAGTTCGGGCAGGGCCTGCAGTCCGGCGGCGACCGGCAGCAGGATCGATGCGAGGCCTGGGGCGGCGCTGCCGTCCGCCGGCGGCTGCAGGCGGTCGATGCCGACCGCATCCGCCTCCTCGAAGGGGCCGACGCTGGTGCGGCGCAAGGCCACCACATGGCCGAGGCAGCCGAGCATGCGGCCCATGTCGCGGGCCAGCGCCCGCACGTAGGTGCCCTTGCCGCACTCGGCGGCGAGCACGGTATGGTCGGGATCGGGCGTCTCGACGATCTCCAGCCGATGGATCTCGACCGGCCGCGGAGCGAGTTCCACAACCTCGCCGTCGCGGGCGAGGTCATAGGCGCGCTCGCCCTCCACCTTGATGGCGGAGTAGCGCGGCGGGACCTGCGCGATGGTGCCGGTGAAAGTCGGGAGCAGCGCGCGGATGTCCGCTTCCGTGGGCCGCGCCGGGGTGGTGTCGGTGACGCGGCCTTCCGCGTCGTCGGTGTCGCGCTCCTCGCCCCAGCGCACGGTGAAGCGGTAGCGCTTGCGCCCGTCCATCACGAACGGGACGGTCTTGGTCGCCTCGCCGAGCGCGATCGGGAGCAGGCCCGAGGCGAGCGGGTCGAGGGTGCCGGCGTGGCCGGCCCGTTTGGCCTGGAACGCCCGCTTGGCCACGCTCACGGCGTGGGTCGAGGTCATGCCGACCGGCTTGTCGAGCACCAGCCAGCCGTGCACGTCGCGCTTCTCGCGCTTGCGCTGCGGACTTCCCCGCTCATGCCGAGGAGCCGCCTCCCGTGTCCCTGCCGCGTTTGCGATCGGCGCAGTGGATGCGGGCGACGCCTCGGAGTCAGGCCCGGAGCGATTGGGCGGATCCGTGTCGTTCACTCGTCGCTCTCGCGATCGAGGTCGCGTCGGACTGCAGGTGTTCGCAAAAGCTTCTCTATTCGTTCCGCTTCGTCGAATCGCTCGTCGATTCGAAACCTGATCTCAGGTGCGAATTTCAGGTTAACGTGGCGCGCGATCTCCCCGCGCAGGAATTTCTTGTTGCGCTCGAGCGCCTCGATCACCGCCTGCGCGTCGCGCCCGCCGAGCGGCATCACGTAGATGGTCGCGAGCCGCAGGTCGGCCGCCATGGACACTTCCGGCACCGTGATCATGTGCCCCTCGAGCACCGGGTCGTGCACCTCGCCGCGGATCAGCATGTCGGCGAGCGCATGGCGGATGAGTTCACCCACGCGCAACTGCCGCTGCGACGCGCCTTTCTCCGATGGGCGTTGATGATGGCGTGGCATCTCGAAATACCGAAAAAGCAGGGTGGCAAAGGTTGCACCGACGTTGCGGCCAAACCGCGGCGTGCCACGGCTTTGCCCGCCGTCGGGGTTTATTCATGGTGGGCCAAGGCGCGCGACGCTGAGACGATGCGGCAACGTCGCTGCAGCGCCTTTGCCCGCCCTACGCTCCCTTGATACGGCGTAAGCGTGAGAGTTGAACTACAGCGAGCGCTGGATCGTCTCCACCCGGTAACATTCGATGATGTCGCCGGCCTTCATGTCCTGATAGTTCTCGAAGGCCATGCCGCACTCCTGGCCGGCGGCCACCTCGCGCGCGTCGTCCTTGAAGCGCTTGAGCTGCGAGAGCTTGCCTTCGTGCACGACCACGCTGTCGCGGATCAGGCGCACGTTGGCGCCGCGCTCCACCACGCCGTCGGTCACGCGGCAGCCGGCGATGTTGCCGACCTTGGAGACCTTGAAGATTTCCAGGATCGTGGCATTGCCCAGCATGGTCTCGCGCAAGGTCGGCGCGAGCAGGCCGGACATCGCCTGCTTCACGTCGTCCACGAGGTTGTAGATGATGTTGTAGTAGCGGATCTCGATGCCGTCGCGCTCGGCCGCCTCGCGCGCTTCCTTGTTGGCGCGCACGTTGAAGCCGATGATCGCCGCGTTCGAGGTCTCGGCCAGCCTGATGTCGGACTCGGTGATGCCGCCGGCGCCGGAGTGGATGATACGGGCGCCGACCTCGGCCGTGCCGAGCTTGTCGAGCGCGCCGATGATCGCCTCGAGCGAGCCCTGCACGTCGCCCTTGATCAGCAGCGGGAATTCCTTGCGCCCGGCGGTCCTCGCCTGCGCCATCATCTGCTCGAGCGAGCCGCGCAGGCCCGAGGCGCGCGTGGCGGACTTCTCGCGCTTCTCGCGCGCACGGTAGTCGGTGACTTCGCGCGCCCGCGCCTCGCTGTCGACGACGGCGAGCCGGTCGCCGGCCTCCGGCGTGCCGTTGAAGCCGAGCACCTCGACCGGCGTCGAGGGACCGGCGGCGATGACCGGCAGGCCGGTGTCGGAGACGAGCGCGCGCACGCGTCCCCATTCGGCGCCGGCGACCACGATGTCGCCGGGCTTGAGCGTGCCGCGCTGCACCAGCACGGTCGCGACCGGGCCGCGACCGCGGTCGAGCTTCGCCTCGATCACGGTGCCTTCGGCCGGACGGCTCGGATCGGCCTTGAGCTCGAGGATCTCGGCCTGCAGGCCGATGGTCTCGAGCAGCCGGTCGAGATTGAGCTTCTTGGTCGCCGACACTTCGACGTCGAGCACCTCGCCGCCGAGCGTTTCGACCTGGATCTCCTGCTGCAGCAGTTCGGAGCGCACGCGCTCCGGCTTGGCGTCCATCTTGTCGATCTTGTTGATCGCCACGATCATCGGCGCCTTGGCGGCCTTGGCGTGATTGATCGCCTCGACTGTCTGCGGCATCACGCCGTCGTCGGCGGCGACCACGAGCACGACGATGTCGGTGACCTTGGCGCCGCGCGCGCGCATGGCGGTGAACGCGGCATGGCCGGGCGTATCGATGAAGGTGATCTTGCCGTGCGACGGCGAGGTCACCTGATAGGCGCCGATGTGCTGCGTGATGCCGCCGGCCTCGCCGGCCGCCACCTGGGTGGAGCGGATGGCGTCGAGCAGCGACGTCTTGCCGTGGTCGACGTGGCCCATGATGGTCACGACCGCCGGCCGCGGCTGCAACGCGGCGGGATCGTCGGCCATGTCGAACAGTCCTTCCTCGACGTCCGATTCGGCGACGCGCTTGACCGAGTGGCCGAGTTCCTCGGCGATGATCTGGGCGGTATCGGCGTCGATCACGTCGGTGATCTTGAGCATCTGTCCTTGTTTCATGAGCATCGCGATCACGGTGCGGGCGGGCTCGGCCATGCGGTTGGCGAGCTCCTGGATGGTGATGAATTCCGGAATAGTGACCTCGCGGATCCGCTTTTCCTTGGCGTCGCCGGCGCCGGCATCCTTCATCCGCCGCTTGGTGCGGCGCACGAACGACGCCTTCGAATGCTCGCGCACTTCGTCGGCGCTGAATGCGGTCACCACGGTCAGGCGCGGACGGCGCTTTTCGCCGCCGGCGGGACGCGGCGCCTTCGGAGCGGCGGCCGGGCGCGCAACGCTGCCCGGGCGGCGGGGCCGGGAGTCGTCCTCCTCCGCCTCGGTCACCTGCGTGCGCGCGAGCGCCCCGATCGAAATCTTGGCCTTGGTTTCGCCTTCGCCGAAACGCTTCTTGGCTTCCTGCTCGGCCTTGCGCTTGGTCTCTTCGTCGTGACGGCGGCGATCGTCCTCTTCCTTCTGGCGAGCCTCGGCCGCCTCGCGCTCCTTGCGCTCGACGGCATCGCGCATCTCGCGGACGCGCTCCTGCTCCTCGAAGATCTTGCGTTCTTCCGTTTCGCGCAGGCGGGAATCGGACAGCGCATGGGCGCGCGCCGCCTGCTCCGCGGGCGTCAGCGTGCGCAGCACCACGCCCGAGGGCTTGGGTGCGACAGCAGCCGCGGGCGGCGCCGGCGCGGCGGCCGGTGCCACCGTGGCGGCGCGGGTTCCACTTGGCCTGGCGGGCGCCTTCTCGACAGCCGGGGCCGCCTCGGTCCTCGCCCTGGGCGCGGTCCGGCTCTTCACCTTCTCGACGACGACCGTCTTGGTGCGGCCGTGGCTGAAACTCTGCTTCACCAAGCCCTGCTCGATGCCGCGCCCCTTCAGCGACAGCATCTTGGCCGGGCTCACGCTCAGCTTCTTTTCGCCAGTCTTTTCAGTCGTTTCGGCCATTCCGATCTCAATTCTCCGGCTGCTCGGCGCGTTTGCTCATAGGCTCGTGGCCGCCGGTCCGGAAGCGGTCAAGGCGCGCAGCGCGCGCCAGAAAGGTTTTGCATTCGGGACCGGCAAGCAGGGCTGCATGTACCACATTTGACCGCCCGAATGCCAAATCCAATTGCACCGCTGAAAATGTATCGATCGCAGCGATGGTTCTGGCCTCGGCGGGCCTCCGGCGCAGCGCAGCCGCGAGCTTGCGGACCCCGTCGGGCGCCGCCCCGGCCGCATGGATGAGGCCCGCGACCCGGTCCTGCGCCAAGGCCACCTCGGTCTTGGTGAAGCCGATCGCCACCCGGCCGGCCTTGTGGGCCATGGCGAGCGCGTCGAGCGCCGAGCGCTCGATCAGCCGCTCGGTCGCGTCGACGAAATCCGCCGGCAGCCTGACCTCGCGCTTGAAGCTGCGCGCAAAAGCTTTGCGCGCGACCGCGCTGCACAGCGCCTGCCGGGTGGCGGTGACCCAGATGCCGCGTCCCGGCAGCCGGCGCTTGAGGTCGGCCACGACCGCGCCGTCGGGAGCCAGCACGAAGCGGATCATGTCGTCGACCGGCCGGACCGCGCCGGTGGCGGCGCAGAACCGCTCCGTGCCGGGCGCACACTTGCGCGGCCCGGCATCGAGCTCGTCGTCCTGCGGTCGTGCCAACATCGATGCGACTGTCCTTGTTGTCAGGCCGGCTGTCAGACCGGAGCCTCGGCTGGCTCGGCCGCCGCTTCTTCGGCGGGCGGCGGCGCCAGATCCTCTTCCTTGACCCAGCCGGCCTTGACGCGCGCCTGCATGATCAGCACCTCGATCTCGTCGCGCGACAGGTCGAACCCGTCGAGGATGCCCGGATGGCGCGTGGTCTCGCCTTCCTTGCGCTCGCTCCAGCCGAACAGGTCGTCGGTGGCGCAGCCGGCCAGGTCCTCGACCGTCTTGATGCCTTCCTCGCCGAGCTTGACGAGCATCGCCGTGGTCACGCCCGGCACGTCCTTGAGGGCGTCCTCGACGCCCAGTTCCTTGCGTTTGTCGTCCAGTTCAGCCTCCTGCTTGCCCAGATATTCCTGCGCCCGCTCCTGCAGCTCGCGGGCGGTGTCGTCGTCGAAGCCCTCGATGCCGGCGATCTCCTTTTCGTCGACGACGGCAAGCTCCTCGACCGAATTGAAGCCTTCCGACGCGAGCAACTGGCCCACCACCTCGTCGACGTTGAGCGCTTCGACGAACAGCTTGGTGCGCTTCTCGAACTCGGCCTGGCGGGTTTCCGACTCTTCCTGCTCGGTCACGATGTCGATGTCCCAGCCGGTGAGCTGCGAGGCGAGCCGCACGTTCTGGCCGCGCCGCCCGATCGCGAGCGAGAGCTGCTGGTCGGGCACCACCACCTGCATGCGCTGGCGGTCCTCGTCGAGCACGACCTTGGCGACCTCGGCGGGGGCGAGCGCGTTGACCACGAAGTTCGCCGGGTCGGCGGTCCACGGGATGATGTCGATCTTCTCGCCTTGCAATTCGTTGACCACCGCCTGCACGCGAGAGCCTCGCATGCCGACGCAGGCGCCGACCGGATCGACCGACGAGTCGCGCGAGATCACCGCGATCTTCGCGCGCGATCCGGGATCGCGGGCGACCGCCTTGACCTCGACGATGCCGTCATAGATTTCGGGCACTTCCTGCGCGAACAGCTTGGCCATGAACTGCGGATGCGTGCGGGAGAGGAAAATCTGCGGCCCGCGAGGTTCTCGCCGTACATCATAAATGAAGGCGCGGATGCGGTCGCCGTTGCGGAACGTCTCCCGCGGCAGCATCTCGTCGCGTCGCACGATCGCCTCGCCGCGGCCGAGATCGACCACGACGTTGCCGTACTCGACCCGCTTCACGATGCCGTTGACGATGTCGCTGATGCGATCCTTGTACTCCTGGTATTGGCGGTCGCGTTCGGCCTCGCGCACCTTCTGCACGATGACCTGCTTCGCCGACTGCGCGGCGATGCGGCCATATTCCAGAGGCGGCAACGCCTCCGCGATATAGTCGCCGACCTGCGCGGCCGGATTGCGCTTCTTGGCATCGTCGAGCGCGATCTGCGCCGCGTCGTTCTCCACCAGGTCGACCACCAGGAGGAGGCGCGAGAGCCGCATTTCCCCGGTCTTGGGATTGATCTCGGCGCGCACCTCGGTCTCGCTGCCGTAACGCGAGCGCGCCGCCTTCTGGATCGCATCCTCCATGGCGGCGATGACGATGCCGCGATCGATCGACTTTTCGCGGGCGACCGCGTCGGCGATCTGCAGCAGTTCGAGCCGATTGGCGCTGACCGCCATCGTCAGTCTCCTTCGTTGGGGGCCGTGCGGCTGTCGTTGCCGGTCGGCCGGAAATGGTCAGGGCGGGAATCGCCTGCCCGGTTGCGGCGGCTGTCCCGCCAGGGTTTCGGTCGGCGCGCGTTGGCCTGTTCGGCTCCGCGCTCTTGTTCGGCAAGACGCGCTTCGCGCTCTTTGCCGCGCTTGAGCGATTGCGCGATCAGCGCGTCGTCGAGCATGATCCTGGCGTCCGTCATCTCGTCCATGGGCAGCAGCACCTCGCTCCCGTCGCCGGGCTTGGCATCGTCACGGCGGATGCGCGCGGCCTCGCCGTGCACGCCGAGCAGCAGGCCGCGAAACCGCCGGCGGCCGCCGACCGGCACCGTCATCTCGATCTTGACCATGCTGCCGACATGGCGCTCGAAATCGGAGCGCCGCACCAGCGGACGGTCGATCCCGGGCGAGGAAATCTCCAGCCGATAGGCGCGCTCGATCGGGTCGGCGACGTCCAGCACGGGCGACAGCGCGCGCGAGACCAGCTCGCAGTCCTCGATCGCCAGGGTGCCGTCCGGCCGTTCCGCCATCACCTGCACGGTACAGCCGGACAGCCCCGAAACACGCACCCGCACCAGCCGGAATCCGAGCCCCAGGATCACCGGCTCGGCGATGGCGGCGACGCGCGCGGCCGTGCCCTGCTCGAGGATACGGCGCGGGTCGGATTGCACCACTGTGTCGATCGTTTCGGTCATGCGCTCGGCGGCTGGCGATACAACTTAAGGTTTAGTTCCCGGGATTGCGGCCGGACCACGGGTGGCCGGCGCGCGGTAACAAAAAAGAGCGGGGTCCCGGGGGAGCCCACTCTCAAAGATCGTTCGGATCACATCCGACCGTTATGAGATGTCCAACGCGGACGCTCGGAATATAGCGATTTACCGGCCCCATGCAAGGGCCGTGAAGGCTTTGAATCGGCTAACCCTTCGTTCAGACTCGCCTTCTAATTTGCGGTTGACGGCGGTCGTTCCCGATTCGGACGCCGATCTCGCAGGTCATGAGAATGGCTGTACCCGCATCCTTGATCCCGGAACTGGAAGAGGTCATCCAGCACGGCACCGCGGAGCGGCGGGTGGCGACGCTCCAGGCCATCACGGCGCTGTTCATCGATGGAGCCAGCCGTTTCAACGAAGACCACGTGCGCGTGTTCGACGACGTCTTCGGCCGCCTGATCCAGGAGATCGAAGCCAAGGCACGCTGCGAGCTGTCGCACCGCCTTGCGCCGGTCGGCAATGCGCCGGTGCAGGTGGTGCGCAAGCTCGCCACGGACGACGACATTTCCGTCGCGGCGCCCATGCTTCAGCAGTCGCGCCGGCTCGCCGAAACCGATCTCGTCGACATCGCCAGGACCAAGAGCCAGGCTCACCTGCTCGCCATCTCCAACCGGACCGGAATCGCCGAGCCGGTGACCGACGTACTGATCAAGCGCGGCGATCAGGCGGTGGTGCGCAGCGTTGCGCGGAACCGCGACGCCAGGCTCTCCGAGGGGAGCTTCGCCACCCTGGTCGACCAGGCCGAAAGCGACGGCGAGCTCGCCGAGCGGGTCGGGTTGCGCCCGGACATCCCGCCCAAGCTGTTTCGCGACCTGCTGCTGCGAGCAACCGAAGTGGTGCAGCAGCGGTTGCTCGCCTCCGCCAGGCCCGAGACGAAAACCGAGATCCAGCGCGTGCTCGCCAAGGTATCGACCGAGGTCGCCACCCGGTCGTCGCCGCGCGATTACGCCGCCGCGCGGCGCACCGTCGAGGACCTGCATGCGCAGGGCAAACTGAACGAGGCGCAGCTCGTCGAATTCGCCAAGGCCGGCCGATTCGAGGAAACGGTCGCTGCCCTCGCGCTCCTGTGTGCCGTGCCGATCGACGTGGTCGACCGCCTGATGGGGGGCGACCGCCCCGATCCGATCCTCATCCTGTGCAAATCGGCCGGCTGGTCCTGGCCGACCGTGCGCAGCGTGATCGTGTCGCGGCCCGGCACCAGGGGAACGTCGAGCCAGGGCCTCGACAACGCCTATTCGAACTACGAACGGCTGTCGCCCGCGACCGCGCAGCGGGTGATGCGGTTCTGGCAGGCCCGCCAGCCGGTCCCGGCGGGGCGGTGACCGGCAGTCAGACGACCGATGATGGCGTCGTCGATGCTGCCTGTCGTTCATCGGTCGTCCGCCGGAAAATCAGGTAGCAGGGCGCGCGGCCTTCGCGCTTGGCCTTGGCCTCGTAGCGCGTCGTGGTGAAGCCTTGCCAGGGCTGGCGCCAGTCGTCGGCGCGCTCCGCGGTCCATTCGAAATCGCGCGAGCGCATCAGGTGCCGCAGCGTCCAGGCGGCGTAATCGGGCCAATCGCTGGCGAAGCGGAATTCGCCGCCCGGACGCAGCACCCGCGCGATCTCGGCGAGCGTCGCGTCCTGCACGAAGCGCCGCTTCCAGTGCCGCCGCTTGGGCCAGGGATCGGGATAGATCAGGTCGAGGCGCGCGATCGAGCCTGGCGGCAGCCAGGCCAGCAGGAAGATCGCGTCGCCGAAGTGAAGCCGGACATTGCCGAGCCGCTTGGCCGCGATGGCGGCGAGCGCCTTGGCCATGCCGTTGACGAACGGCTCGACGCCGATGAAGCCGGTGCCGGGGCTGCGCTCGGCTTCCGCGACCATGTGCTCGCCGCCGCCGAAGCCGATCTCGAGCCGCACCCCGTCGGCCGGGGCGGGGAACAGTGTCGCAAGATCGGCCGGGGCAGGCGTGTCGAGATCAAGCGCCAGCCGCGGCAGCAGCGTCTCCAATAGCGCCGCCTGCTGCGGTTTGAGCGCGTGGCCCTTGCGCCGCCCGAAGAAGGCGCGCCGGCGGTCCAATGCGATGTCGTCGGTGACGGGCATCGTCCTTCGTCATGCCCGGGCGCCGCGTCGCGGCGGCCCGGATGACGACTGTACCAAACCTCACCGCAGCGCGCGCTTGAGCGCATCGGCGAGATCGGTGCGTTCCCACGAGAAGCCGCCGTCCTTGTCCGGAGCGCGGCCGAAATGGCCATAGGCTGCGGTGCGGCGATAGATCGGGCGGTTGAGCTGAAGCGTGCGGCGAATGTTGGTCGGCGTCAGGCGGAACAGCTCGGGCAGCACCTTCTCGAGCTTCTTCTCGTCGACCGTGCCGGTGCCGTGAGTATCGACCAGGAGCGACATCGGATCCGCGACACCGATCGCATAGGCGACCTGGATGGTGCACATGTCGGCGAGGCCGGCCGCGACCACGTTCTTGGCGAGATAGCGCGCCGCATAGGCGGCCGAGCGGTCGACCTTGGTCGGGTCCTTGCCGGAGAACGCGCCGCCGCCATGGGGGGCATAGCCGCCGTAGGTGTCGACGATGATCTTGCGCCCGGTCAGGCCGCAGTCCCCGTCCGGGCCGCCGACCACGAAATTGCCGGTCGGATTGACCAGGAAGTCGGAGGCTTTCGTCGGCATCCAGCCCTTCGGCAGCGCCGATTCGACGGCGTCGCCGATCAGCTCCTTGACCATCCCGGGCGTGTATTTCTTGCCGTTGCGGGTCTTCTCGTTGTGCTGGGTCGAGACCACCACTTTGGTGCAGCCCACCGGCTTGCCGTCGACATATTTGACCGTGACCTGGCTCTTGGCGTCGGGCTGCAGGTCGAAGAGCTGGCCGCCGCGGCGCTTGTCCGACAGCACCTTGAGGATCTTATGGGCGAAATAGATCGGGGCCGGCATGAACGAGCCCTTCTCGTGGACTTCGCTCTCGGTGCAGGCGAAGCCGAACATCATGCCCTGGTCGCCGGCGCCTTCCTGCTCGCCATCCTTCTTCTTCTTGGCGTCGACGCCCATCGCGATGTCGGGTGACTGGCCGTGCAGGAGAACCTCGATCTCGGCGCCGTGGTGGGAGAATCCGCCCTGGTCGTAGCCGATGTCCTTGACCACGTCGCGCGCGATCTGCTCGATCATGTCGCGATTGACGACCGCGTATTTTTTCCCCGGATAGTTCTTGAACAGCGGCGCCTGCCCGCGGCCTTCGCCGGCGATGACGATCTTGTTGGTGGTGCAAAGCGTCTCGCAGCCGAGCCGCGTGTTCACCAGGCTGTCGTCGGCGATGCCGAGCTTGACGTCGTTGGCGATGAACGCATCGAGGATCGCGTCCGAGATCTGGTCGCAGACCTTGTCGGGATGGCCCTCGGAAACGGATTCGCTGGTGAACAGATAGTTCGCGCGTGACACCTGACGGAACTCCCCTCGTAGGACCGCTCGCGGCCGATCGGCCGTGGTTGTTACAGCGTCCCCCCGCGCGGTCAAGGTGCGCGCGGCGGCAAGCGGGCTATGGCAGCGTGAACACCATGGTCTCGGCGGTCACGCCGGCGCCCCCGCGCGTGCTCGAACCGCCCGGAAAATAGGCCGCCGATCCGACCGTCGCGGCGCCGAGCGCGTGCTTGCCCAAAGGCAGCGGCGCGAGCTTGAGCCATTGGCCGGTCTTGAGGTCGTAGCCCTCGTTGTCCTTGAAGGCGCTGCCGGGACCGGTGGCGTCGCCTTCGCCGCCGACCACCAGGATCATGCCGCGGTACTGGGTGATCCCGACGCTCGAGCGCGGCGTCGGCATCGGCGCGGCCGCAACCCAGGCGTTGGTCGCCGGGTCATAGATGTCATGCAGCGGCTGGTTCGTGTTGGTGCTCGCGAGCCGGCCGCCGATGGCGTGGATCTTTCCGTCGATCGCGATCAGGCCGATGTGGTCGCGTGCTTTCGGCAGCGGCGCCAGCGCGGTCCACTGGCCGCTCACCGGGTCGAGCGCCTCATGCGTGGCGACGGTGGCGCCGTCGGGACCGCGCCCGCCGACGACGTGGAGCTTGCCGTCGAGGCCGACCGCGGCGGGCGAGCCGCGCGGGCTCGAGAGCTTCGGCAGCACCCGCCAGCCGTCGGCCTTGATGTCGTATTCGAAGGCGATATCGACCGGGGCGCCGTGCGCCGGCGCCGTGAAGCCGCCGAAGGCATAGATTTTCCCGTTCAGCAGCGCCACGGCGAGATGATGCGTGCCGCGCGGCATCGATGCCCGCGCGCGCCAGCGGTCGGTCGTCGGATCGTATTCTTCGTTGCGGGCGATCTGGGCGTCGGCATGGGCGGTGCCGCCGAGCACGTAGATCTTGCCCTCGAAGGCGACGGCGCCGACGTCTTCGCGCGCGGCCGGCATCGGCGCCTTGGTGGACCAGATGCCTGGCTCGGCCGCCTGCAGCGGCGAGGCGCCGCCGGCCAGGACGCCACAGACGCCAAGAACAACCAGCGCGCTCCGTGTCCGTGCTGCTGCCCTCATGACTCGCGCCTCCTCTGGGAGCGGCTCCGGGGTTTAAGCCTGAAGCAGCCTAAGCGCGTTGCGGGCAACGAAACAAGGCGCCGGCGCGTGGCTGCACGCCCCCCTCCGCGTGCGGCATGAGGCGCGGAGAACGTCGGCAGGTCCGGAGAACGTCGGTGGAAGGGATTGCCGCTCAGTCCTTGGCCTTGCCGGCGATCTCTTCGACGAGATCGACGATGCGGCGGCGGAGCTTGGCTTCCTTGATGTGCATGAAGGCCTTGGTGAGCGCGAGGCCTTCGGAGGTGGCGAGGAAGTCGGACACATAGGCCGGAGAGGGCGCTTCCTTCATTCCATCCGGCTGAATGCCCACGGTCGGCGCGCCCTCGAAGAAGAACGCCACCGGGACCTGCAGGATGATCGAAATCTGCTGCAGCCGGCTGGCCCCGATGCGGTTGGTGCCCTTTTCGTATTTCTGGACTTGCTGGAACGTCAGGCCAAGCGCGTCGCCAAGTTTCTCCTGGCTCATTCCCAGCATCATGCGACGCATCCGCACCCTGCTTCCCACATGCTTGTCGACGGGGTTTGGAGCCTTCTTGATCATCAAGTTCTCCTATAGGGGAGCGGTTCAATGTTATGCTGTGCAAGTTCCTTATGGCAATTGGCATTTCATTTGAGAAGGGCGGCAACCATAAGTAACTGTGAAATGGTTACAACTGTTGGTTTATTTTCGGAACACTTGCACTTATCAACTTATGCGCGAAACGCGCGATAATCCACCCCTGCCTCCGTATAACTTACCCCCGGCACTGGCCCATAGGCCGCCGGTATGCGCCTTTCGCCTAACCGGCATGCTTTACTGCAAGCGTGCCGTCCGCCTCAAACGGATCATCAGAAGACAGGTCAGCGCGACGGCGATTCCTGCCGGTGCGTCGCCAAGTCGCGCATAGATGGTCGGCGGCAGCGGCCGTGGCAGCGCCGCGTCGAGGATGCCCTCGCTGCCGAGCGGCAGCGATTTGAGGACGCGGCCGAGCGGATCGACCACCGCCGAAATGCCGGTGTTGGCGGCGCGCACCAGCGGAAGCCCTTCTTCGATCGCCCGCAGCCGCGCCTGGAAGAAGTGCTGGTAGGGTCCCGCGCTCATGCCGAACCAGCCGTCGTTGGTGAGGTTGAGCATCCAGCCGGCGCGCTCGCCACGCGGCACCGCGGCGCCTGGAAAGATGATCTCGTAGCAGACCAGCGGCAGGAAACGCGGCGCCCGCGGCACGTTCTGGGCGCGGCGGCGGTCGCCCGGGATGAACCCGCCTTGCACCTTGGTGAGCTGCATCAGGCCGAGCCGTTCGAGCAGGGTCTGGAACGGCAGATATTCGCCGAACGGAACCAGATGGACCTTGTCATAGACCGAGAGCACCGACCCGTCGTGGTCGATCACGTAGATCGAATTATAGGCCCGCGTGACGTCGCCGGTCGGCGCGGTTTCGGGCGCGCGCACGGCGCCCGTGATCAGCACAGTTCCCTCCGGCAGCAGCGCCGCGATCTGGGCGAGCGCGTCGGCTTCACGCGTGAGGAAGAACGGGAATGCGGATTCCGGCCAGATCAGATGGGTCACATCGGCGATTCCGCTCGCCTGCGGGCCGCTGGCACGGTCGGATAACGCGATGTAACGACTCATCACCGCCTGTTTCTGGGCATAACGGAATTTGTCGTCCTGCTGCAGGTTCGGCTGCATGATGCGCAGCCGCACGTTGTCGACATAGGCGGTCGGCGTGCGATGGAGCCGCAGCGCGCCGTAGGCAGCCATCGCGGCGATGACGGCGACGCTGAGCGCGGGCGCCAGCCAGCGCCGCCTCGTATCCGCCGCATCGTCGGTCAGCACCGCCGGCGAGGCATAGACCGCCACCGCCACGAAGGTGAGGCCCCAGACCCCGAACAGCGCGGCACTCTGCGCCAGCCAGTCCAATGTCGCGAGCGCGGAGCCGAACGCGTTCCACGGAAATCCGCTCAGCACATGACCGCGCAGCCACTCCGACAGCGTAAGGGCGGCCGCGAGCGCCAGCACGCGCGACGCGCCGCGCGTCCAGATGAGCCGCGCCAGCGCGAGGCCGAGGGCCGTGAACAGCGCGAGGCCGGCCGGCAGTGCGACGACCGCGAAGGGCAGGAGCCAGCCGAACGTCCTGGCATCGACCAGGAACGCGTTGCCGACCCAGTACAGACCGCCGAGGAAATAGCCGAAGCCGAACCACCAGCCGGTCGCCGCGGCGGCAACGACCCCGCCCAACCGTCCGGCCGCGGCGCCGTCGATGAGCCACACGAGGATCGGAAAGGTCAGGAATGGCGCCGGCCAGACATTGAGCGGCGGCAGCGCGAGCGTGGTCACGGCGCCGGCCATGAACGCGATCAGGACGCGCCGCCATCCCCAGGCCAGCATGATCCGATGGGCGAGGCCGGTGGGCGTCACGGTCCGCGCGGAGCCTTCGAAGGCGGCACGTCGGGCGAGAGCTTCACCGACGTGTCGCGGGTGACGGGCAGGTCGCCTTGCGTCGCGGTCGGCTGCGGCGGCGCAGCCGCGCCCGGGCGGCGCGGCGCCTTGTCACCGTTCGGCCGGTCGATGCCGATATAGATCTTGAGCCGCTTCACGCGGCGGGGATCGGCGTCGAGCACTTCGAGCTCGAACCGGCCCGGCCCGGGCACGACCTCGCCGCGCACCGGCACGCGCCCGATGCGGGTCGCGATATAGCCCGAGAGCGTGTCGACCTCCTTGGCGATATCGGCAACCTCGAATTCCGGTCCGACGATGGCGGTGACGTGCTCGAGGCTGGCGCGCGCGTCGGCCAGGAACGAACCGTCGGGCTGGCGCACCACGCCGGGGGCCAGCTCCTCGTCGTGCTCGTCGGCGATCTCGCCGACGATCTGCTCGACGATGTCCTCGATCGAGACGACACCGTCGGCGCCGCCGTATTCGTCGACCACCAGCGCGAGATGGATGCGCGTCGCCTGCATCCGGCCGAGCAGATCGAGCAGCGGCATCGAGGGCGGGGCGAACAGCATGTCGCGGATGATTTTGGTCTGCGACAGCGGCGTCGAGAGATCGATCGCCTTGAGATCGAGGCCGGCGGCGAACGGCTTCCGGCGTTTGACGCGGGCCTTGCCGCCGGCCTCCGCGGCGCGGGCGGTCATGAACGCGATCAGGTCGCGGATGTGGACCATGCCCATGGCGGCGTCGAGCGTGTCGTCATAGACCACCAGCCGCGAATGCTCCGCGCTCGCGAACACCTTCAGGAGCTCGCCCAGGACGATGTCCTGCTGCACGGCGATGATATCGGCGCGCGGCACCATCACGTCGACCACGCGGCCCTCGCGCAGCCCAAGGATGTTCTTGAGCATGGCGCTTTCCTTGGGCGAGAAACCGGTCTCGCCCGCGCCTGCTTCCAGCACGTCCTTGAGGTCGGAGCGGATCGAGCCCTGCTTCCAGCCGAACAGCGCCCGCAGCGCCCGCCCCAGCCAGCTTTCTCCGCCCGTGCGCGCGACATCGCTCGGGCGCGGAACCAGGACCGGCAGATTGCGGCTCTCGCTTGTGGCGCCGGCCTGGTCGTTCGGACTAATGGGGTCGGTGTCGGGCATGGCGATCGGGCGTCAGCGCCTGGCTTGCCGCGCTAAATAGGGATTGGGCACGCGCACGCGCGCGAGCACCGCGATTTCGAGGGCTTCCATGGCTTCGGCCTCGGTGTCCTGCGCGTGGTCGTAGCCGACCAGGTGAAGAAATCCATGCACGGCAAGATGCGCCAGGTGATGCATGAACGGCTTGTGCTCGGCCTTGGCCTCGCGTGCGGTGGTCTCGTAGGCGATCACGAGGTCCCCTAGGTGCCGCGGGGTATCGGGGTTTTGCTCGCCGGCCGGAAACGACAGGACGTTGGTCGCCTCGTCCTTGCCGCGCCAGACGCGGTTGAGTGCACGGATCCTCGAATCATCGCTCAGCACGATAGCAATCTCGCCCGGCGATGTTGACACCGCCGAGGCCGCCTCCGCGACCGCCCGCCGCAGCGCCGCCTTGACGCCCCGTTGCGCCTTCCAGCGCGGGGACTCGACAAGGAAGTCGATCATCGGCGCCGGGGGCCGCCGTTTCACGCGGCGGCCGGTCGATAGCGCCGTCATTCCGCGGCCCGAGCGTCGGCGGGGGAGCTCGGAACGATCCCGAACGGACCCTTCACGTTCATCATTCCTTGACCTCGCGCGGGCGCGCCGGCTGCAGCGCGGCCTGGTCATAGGCTTCGACGATGCGCTGGACCAGTTCGTGCCGGATCACGTCCTGGGCGCCGAAGGCGACATGGCCGATGCCCTCGACGCCTTCGAGCAGCCGGGTCGCCTCGGCGAGCCCGGAGGTCTGGCCGTGGGGCAGGTCGACCTGGCTCGGATCGCCGGTGACGATCATGCGGCTGTTCTCGCCGAGCCGCGTGAGGAACATCTTCATCTGCATCGATGTGGTGTTCTGCGCCTCGTCGAGGATCACCGCCGCGTTCGCGAGGGTCCGCCCGCGCATGAAGGCGAGCGGCGCCACCTCGAACTCGCCGGCCTGCATCGCCCGCTCGACGATGCGCGCGTCCATCAGGTCGTAGAGCGCGTCGTAGATCGGCCGCAGGTAGGGGTCGACCTTCTCGCGCATGTCGCCGGGAAGAAAACCCAGCCGCTCGCCGGCCTCGACCGCCGGGCGCGAGAGGATGATGCGGTCGACCTCCTTGCGCTCGTACAACTGCACCGCATGCGCGACCGCGAGCCAGGTCTTGCCGGTGCCGGCGGGGCCGGTGCCGAAGACCAGCGCGTGGCGGCGGAAGGCGCGGATATAGGCGTCCTGCGCCGCGGTGCGGGCGCGCACCGGACGCTTGCGCAGGTTGATCTCCTCGAAGCTCGGCCGTGCGGCGGCCGGGTCGTAGTCGAACAGCGAGCCCTGCGCGATGGCGAGCCGGATGGCGCCTTCCACGTCGCCGGAGACGAGCTCGTCGCCGCGCTTGAGCCTGGCATAGAGGCCCTCCAGCACGCGCCGCGCCTGGTCGCAGGCGTCGCGCGATCCTTCGATGGCGACCTGGTTGCCGCGCTGCTCGGCGGCGACGCCGAGCCGGCGCTCGATCAGCGCGAGGTTCTGTCCATATTGCCCGAACAAGGTCGAGGCGAGGCGGTTGTCGTCGAAGCTGAGCCCGACCTGCGTCGTGCCATTCGCTCCGTCGGCGTCCGCCGAGGGGGTGAGGGTCTCGTTATCCGACCGCGTGGTGCGCAACGGCTCTAGGCTCCTGCTTCCGCCAGCATCGGTTCGTGCGCGCGTGCCGGCACCGCCAGTGCGCCGAACAGGCTGTTGCTGCGGACTTCGGTGATCGTCACCGGCGCGACTTCGCCGATCATCGCCGGCGCGACCTGCGCCTGCACCGGCTGCAGATAGGGCGAGCGCCCGACGAGCTGCCCCGGGTGACGCCCCGGCTTCTCGAACAGCACCGCGACGGTGCGGCCATGCATGCGCGCATTAAACGCCGCCTGGTGCCGAGCGATCGCGTGTTGCAGACGGTGCAGTCGCTGCAACTTCACATCGTCGGGCACCTGCTCGGCCAGGTCGGCGGCGGGCGTCCCCGGCCGCGGCGAATATTTGAACGAGTAGGCGCTCGCGAAGCCAACCTCGTCGACGAGCGAGAGCGACGCGCGGAATTCCTCGTCGCTCTCGCCCGGAAAACCGACGATGAAGTCGGACGAGAACGCCATGTCGGCGCGCGCGGCGCGCATGCGGGCGATGGCCGCGAGATAATCGGCGCGGCTGTGCCGGCGGTTCATGGCGGCGAGGATGCGATCCGATCCCGACTGCACCGGCAGATGCAGTAACGGCATCAGCGCCGGCAGGTCGCGGTGCGCCGCGAGCAGGCTTTCGTCCACGTCGCAGGGATGACTGGTGGTGTAGCGCAGCCGGGCGATGCCCGGCACCTCGGCGACGCGATGCAGCAGCGCGCCGAGCGTCCACGGCCGTGCGCCGGGCCCTTCGCCGTGATAGGCATTGACGTTCTGGCCGATCAGCGTGACCTCGCGCACGCCGGCATCGGCGAGCCGCTCGACCTCCGCCACGATCTTGTCGACCGGCCGCGAGACCTCGGCGCCGCGCGTATAGGGCACCACACAGAAGGTGCAGAACTTGTCGCAGCCTTCCTGCACGGTGACGAAGGCGGAAATGCCGCGTGCGCGCGTCGCCGCGCGGGTCGGGACCGCGAGGACGTCGAACTTGTCCTCGACCGGGAACTCGGTGTCGATGGCGCGTTCGCCGGCCGCGACGCGGGCGAGCAGGCCGGGCAGCCGATGATAGCTTTGCGGCCCGACCACGAGATCGACGGACGGCGCGCGGCGGATGATCTCCTTGCCCTCGGCCTGGGCGACGCAGCCGGCGACCGCGATCACCACGCGGCGGCCCTCGCGCGCGGCCTCCTGCTTGAGCACGCGCAGGCGGCCAAGCTCGGAATAGACCTTGTCGGCCGCCTTCTCGCGGATGTGGCAGGTGTTGAGGATGACAAGATCGGCGTCCTCGGGCGTGGCGCACTCGCTAAAGCCCTCGGCCGCGAGCGTGTCCGCCATACGATGGGAATCGTAGACGTTCATCTGGCAGCCGAACGATTTGACGAAGAGCTTGCGCGGTCCATTCATGGGCGGTCAGGCGGGGATGGGTTCGGGTTATTTATGGCCGACGGCACCTGGCGTCAGCCCTCCGGCATTTCCGGACGGGAACCTTTACCATACAGTATGGTGCCTGCCGTCCGGTCTGTTATCGAATTTCGGCCGCAAAGGAAATGATCCCGTCACGGCTGACGAATGCTCGGCGGCGGTTCATCCTCCGCGGCGTCCCGCCCTATATATAGGGTTGCCACTCACGGTTGCATCTACCGGGCTGATGCAGTAATTTTGCGGAGTTATGTGGGGGCGCGACCGCGATGAATGTCGATATTCAAATCCCCGGTATCGACGCGCAAGGGCGCGTTTTCCTGACGTGGGCCCCGGTGCCGGCGACGGCGCGGCTGCTCAACGGCCCCGCCTCCGGCACCGTGCCCGTCACCTTGCGCAACAAGGCTCCGGCCAACGGTCCCCGCCTCGAGTTCGCGACCACGCGCACGCATAACGGCACGCCCACGTTGACGCTGAGCCTGCCCGCCGATGGCACGCCGGTCGCGTTCTTCATCGCCGGAGAGTTCCAGCGCCCGAGCACGGCCGTGGGAGACGCGGTGGTCGAGGCCGTGCAGCAGGGTACGACCGCCGTGCTGGGGACCAAGGCCACGATGGTGCGCATCCGCAAGAACGCCCAGACGCTGAGTCCGGCTGAGCGCGACCGCTTCATTGCCGCGATGGGAACGTTGAACGGCCAAGGCGCCGGCCGGTTTCGCGATTTCCGCGACATGCATGTCAACGCAGCCACCGCGGAAGAGCACGGCAATGTCGGCTTCCTGCCTTGGCACCGAGCCTATCTGCTCGACCTCGAGCGTGAATTGCAGGCGATCGATCCCAGCGTGGCGCTGCCCTACTGGCGGTTCGACCAGCCGGCGCCCAGCCTGTTCACCCGGCAGTTCATCGGCACGTCCAACAGCGCCGGCCGCGTGCAATTCGCGGCGGGTCACCCGTTCGAGAATTGGCGCACCGACGGCGTGACCGGCATCGTTCGCTCCCCGGACTTTGCCGCCAACGAGGCGCCATCCGGCCTGCTCACGGAGGAGGAGACGCTCAACCTGGCTGCGCCGCCTAATCACATCTATGGCAATTTCGTTCCGATGGAGTTCAATCCGCACGGAAACGCGCACACCAGCTTTGGCGGTTCCATCAGCAAGATTGGAACGGCCGCAAAGGACCCCTTGTTCTTTTTGCTGCATGCCAATGTCGATCGGCTCTGGGCGAAATGGCAATGGGTGAACCGACGGACCGACTCCGGCGACCCCGGCGCGTTTGCGCCGGCGGCGCCCAACCGAGTGGGACATCGCCTCAACGACACCATGTGGCCATGGAACGGGATCACGACATCCCCGCGCCCGTCCACGGCGCCCGGCGGCACCCTCGCGCCTTCGACCGTCACCAGCGCGCCGGGGCCGAATCCGACCGTGCGGTCCATGATCGACAGCCAAGCGGTGGCAGGCGGGGCCGCCCTCGGCTTCGGCTACGACGACGTGCCCTTTGAGAACTGAGCGAGAGCAGCAGGAACCGTCGAGATGGACGTCAGCGACTATCGCAAGAAATACGAAGCGGGGCTACGCAAGGTCGGCAGCAAGACGATCGACTTCGCTGCAGTCGCCGAGGCCATATCGGATAAAGGCGCAAATGCGGATCAGCGCGCCGCAGTCATCGAGAGCGTGCCGATCGATCCAAAAGGCATCGGCGGCATGGTCGAGCGGCTGTTGAGCGTTGTGCGCGACCGCGCCGAGCCCAAGACGGTGCGCGAGGCTGCGCTGCGGGCGCTCGGAGCCGCCTCCTTCCTCGGGCCGCGCTTCGCGCCCCATCGCGCCGATTATCTGCAGGCCTTGCGCGAGCTGGCGGAGGATCCGGAGCCGGGGCTGCGCGAGAGTGCGCTCGAAACGCTCGCCATCGAAAAGGACCCGTTCGCGCAAGAGCTCTTGCTGAAGGTGGTCAAAGGAGACATCGACCTGGTGCCGCTCGCCAAGGCGATCCAGCTCCTGGCCTACGACATCCACAGCGAGATAATCCCGGCGATCCGCGACGTGCTCAAACGCGCAACGGGCGCCGCCAAGGAGGAAGCCTTGAGGGTCCTCGCCATCGACCCCGAGTCGGAGGGCCTGTTCAGGCGGCTGCTCAAGGACAAATCCCAGCCTTCGATCATCCGCCGGCTCAGCGCGAGCGGGCTGCAGGCGATCAATCCCGATGCCTTTCAGAAGGCGGCGCGCGAGATCGTGAGCGACGGCAAGGAATTCAAGGAAATCATTGCCACGACGCTGAGCGCGCTCGCGCATGCCCAGGAGGTCGGCAAGTCCGCGGCCGATTCCGCTTTGGTCAAGCATGTCGAAAATCTCAAGGAGCGGACCAGCTCGAGCAACGTCAAGGCGGCGATCAAGCGCTTCCTTCAGTCGACGCATAAGTAACATGACGCCCGCGTTCGACCGCGCCACGCCGGTCGCCGACATCGTCGCCTATGTCGACGCTGTCCGGCGCCGGCCGGTGCGGCGTAACGAACTGGTGGAACTGCTGGCGGAACAGGCGCCGCTCTATGCCGGCCGCGGCACCAACGAAGCCGAGCGGCTGCGGGGCTACATGCTGGCGAGCTTTCAGGCCATCGGCCTGCCGCCGGCGGCGATGCATTATGTGCTCGAGGAACTGCAGACTGGCCTCAATCCATACACCGTGGCGGCAGCCGCCAAAGCCCTGCGCGGCGCGGCCAATCCCCCCGACGCGGTCGTGCGGCTCCTGTTGCTGGCGATCGACCGCATCAAGTCGGGCGACGACGCCGTGTGTTTCGACAGCTATGCTCCCTCCGCCCGGCCCGCGCCGGCGACCGCCCTTGCCGAGCTGTTCCGAACCCTCGCCTGGCTCGGCTCGCGTGCCGCGGCGGCGCGCCAAACTCTTGCGGCCATGCTGGACAACGAGGCGGAGGGATTTTCCGCTTCGGTGCGGCGCGAGTTGGCCGAGGCGCTCGAGGCCGTATCCCTGCCGGCCGCGCCCGCCGGGTCCTGCTGCGCCGGCCCCGAACCTGCCCTGCCGGCGGGGCATGTTGCTGGCGTTCATGCGTTCGCAGCATGCGCGGACGGTATCGAAGGTCTGGAACTGCAGGATCAGAACGGAGCGCTGTTGACCTTCGGCGAATTCTTCCGCGGAAGACCGAGCATCATGACGTTTTTCTATACTCGTTGCATGAACCCGGAGAAATGCTCGCTCACCATCACGAAACTCGCCCGCTTGCAGAAACGCATCTCGGACGATCGGTTGCAGGGCCGGTTCAATGTCGCGGCTCTCAGCTACGATCCCGCCTACGACCTGCCCCAGCGCCTCCGTGCCTATGGTGCCGACCGCGGCATGACGTTCGATGCCCGTAACCGGCTGTTGCGCACGACCGGCCCGTTCGAACCGATGAGGCGGTATTTCGATCTCGGCGTCGGTTACGGCGCCGTGACGGTGAACCGCCATCGCCTCGACCTCTTCATCCTGGATGCGGCCGGCCGCCCGTGCGCCGATTTCACGCGCCTGCTGTGGAGCGAGGACGAGGTCCTGAGCGCCCTGATCGCAGCCGCGCGCACGACATCCGGCGCGCAGATGTCGGCCGGGTAAGCCTGGCGCAGGTCCCGCTCCTGCGGAATCGGTCCACTGTCCGCTCGTGCCCGCGCAAGCGGGGACCCAAAGGCAAGAGGTCGAGTGATCAGAGCAGGCGATTCCTGATTCCCGCTTGCGCGAGAATGAGCGGGTGAGGCCGCGGGCCAACCCAGACGGGATGCACGCTAGCGCCGCGTCTTGTCGTCGAGCGGCAGCGCGTAAAGCTCGAGACGATGGTCCACCAGCCGATAGCCGAGCCTGCGCGCGACCTCGGCCTGCAGGCGCTCGATCTCCTCGGATTGGAATTCGATCACCTCGCCGGTGCGCAGATTGATCAGATGGTCGTGGTGGGTATCGGGAATCTGCTCGTAGCGCGCGCGCCCGTCACGGAATTCATGCCGCTCGATAATGCCGGAATCCTCGAACAGCTTCACGGTGCGATAGACGGTGGAGATCGAGATGCGGTCGTCGACCGCCGAGCAGCGCCGGTACAGTTCCTCGACATCCGGGTGATCCCCCGCCGCCGCCAGCACGCGCGCGATGACGCGGCGCTGCTCCGTCATGCGCATGCCCTTGGCGGTGCAGAGCGCTTCGATGTCTCTGGGTTTCTGTGCGGCCACGACGATCCTCCGCCCGCTCCGCAATACCATAGAACCCGGAAGTCAGAAATCAGATTTCAGTATGTGTAGGGTGGGCAAAGCGAAGCGTGCCCACGCGTCTGTATTCACCGCGTGTGCGATCTTACGCGTGGGCACGGCGCGCAGACGCGCCTTTGCCCACCCTACAAGTTTCATGTCCGATCAAGGCAGGTCGCAACGCAGCACCAGCGCGGTGGAATCCTTGCCGGCCGGATCGCGGTAATAGCCGGCGCGGCGTCCGGCTTCCCGGAAGCCCGCGCGCTGATAGAGCTTGCGCGCGGGCGCATTGCCTTCGTTGACTTCGAGGAAGATCGTGCGCACCCCGAGGCCGGCAAGCCGGCGCATGTGTACATCGAGCAGGCGGCGCGCCAGGCCCTTCTTGCGGCGGTGCGAGGCGACCGCGATCGAGAGGATTTCGCCCTCGCCGGCGAGGTGCCGCGACATGATGAAGCCGACCAGGTCGGCGCCGACCATGGCGCGATGCGTGAGCACGTTGCGCTCGAGCATGAGATACTCGATCTCCTCCTCGCTCCAGCCTCGGTTGAACGATGCGGCGTGGATCGAGGCGATGGCGGCGGCGTCCTGCGCCCTCGCTTCGGACAGCGCGGGCTCGCCGCGCGCGAACAGGCGGGCGATGATGTTCATCATCGGCGCGGCAGGCGGGCGGCGTCCTGCGGCTGCGCATCGGGCGCCCGCAGATAGAGCGGCTTCGGCGGGCCGTGGCCGGCGGCGGCGGCGGCGCCGAGCCGCGCGATCCAGCCGATGTCGGGCGCGCCGCGCTGGTCGACCAGCGCCGGCGGCGGCTCGGTCTTGGGCCATGCCGCCGCGATCAGCGCGGCGGCCGAACCGACGATGCGGGCGGGCCCTGTGAGCGCCGCGCGCACGGCCTCGCGGATCGGCGCGATGCGCGGCGGCACCACCGTGCGCCCGCCGGCGCCGAACACCTGCAGATAGACGTGCTCGTGGCGGGCGTCGATCACCGACACCACCGTGGACACGTCGTCCTCCGCGATGTGCAGCGCCGCAAAGCCGGCGAGCGTGGAAAGGCCGATGGCGGGCTTGCCGGCCGCGAGCGCGATCCCGCGCGCGGCCGAGATGCCGACCCGCAGTCCGGTAAAGCTGCCGGGGCCGGTGGTCACCGCAATGCGGTCGAGGTCGACGAATTCGACGTCGGCCTCGTCCATCACGCGCGCGATCAGCGGCATCACGGCTTCGGCATGGCCGCGCAGCATGGTGAGCGATTCGCGCGCGATGATCGACCCGCGACCGGTGTCGAGCACCGCAGCCGCGCAGGCGTCGAGCGCAGTGTCGATGGCAAGGACGCGCATGGTTGCGGAGCCGGAATGGCGAATGGCAAGGACAGCGGCAGCGAAGAGGGAGCAGCGAAGAGAACCGGCGAATCGCAACCGCTGCTGACGATTTGCTATTCGCTACGCGCTATTCGCCACATCAGGTCGGCCGGACCTCGACCACGTCCGGCACGTAATGCTTGAGCAGGTTCTGGATGCCGTGGCGCAACGTCGCAGTCGACGACGGGCAGCCCGCGCAGGCGCCCTTCATGTCGAGGTAGACGATGCCGTCCTTGAAGCCGCGGAAGGTGATGTCGCCGCCGTCGTTCTCGACCGCGGGCCGCACCCGCGTCTCGATCAGCTCCTTGATGGTGGCGACGGTGTCGGCGTCCTTCTGCTCGAAGAACTCCTCCGCTCCGGCCGGCGCGTCGGCGCCCTCGCTCCGCAGCAGCGGCCCACCCGACATGAAGTGCTCCATGATGGCGCCGAGGATGGCGGGCTTGAGCTGCTGCCATTCGCCCTCGGTCTTGGTGACGGAGATGAAGTCGGAGCCGAAGAAGACGCCGCCCACGCCGGCAATGTCGAACAGCCGCTCGGCCAGCGGCGACTGCCCGGCCGCGGCCTTGTCGCGCATGTCGAGCGTGCCGCTGGAGAGGACGCTGCGTCCGGGCAGAAACTTGAGCGCCGCCGGGTTCGGCGTCGGTTCGGTCTGGATGAACATCGCTCGCTCCTTGGCGCAGGTCCGAGCTCCCGCGCGAATGGTCGATCCCATTGTATTAGGTGGCGGCGGGTTAAGGAAGTTCAAGGCGCCGGTCAGCCGGCCGGTGGCTTCGGGGATAGAAAGCCCTTCACCGGACGGGCAGCGCCATGGTGCCGGCCCGGAAAGCATCCCGCAGCAGGTAAGGCAGCGCGGCCGGGCTGGCGGCGGCCGGCACGAGATCATCGATCGCCGCAGCCACCGCGTCGGGCGCGGCGTGGTGCGGCATGTGTCCGATGTCCTTGAGCAGGACGAGCTTGGCGCAGGGCAAGGCAGCGGCGAGCGCGCGCGCGTTGATCTGCGGCGACACCATGGTGTCGCGATCGCCGGTGATGATGACGGTCGGCGTGCGCAGATCGCCGTAACGCGGGACTTGCGCGACGATGAATCGCTGGAGCAGCGAAAGGTCGCGGGCATTGAAGTAGAACGTCTTCGGCCGCAGCACCAGCCGGATCGCGGCCCTTCGCACATAGTCGTCGGGCACCGCCTGCGGCTCGAATATGCTGCGCGAGGCGCCGCCGACCAGCAGCAGTCCGAGCGGATAGACGCAGGTCCGCACGAACAGCGGGCCGATATAAGGGAACGACGCCAGCTTGTTGTACCAGCCTGGGTTGCCGGGCCATGGATGGGTGGGCGCCGCCAGCAGCACGAGCCCTGCGGTGCGTTCGGGAAATGCCAGCGCGTAGGCGGTGGCAAAGGCGCCGCCCCAGGAGTGGCCGATCAGGATCGCGCGCCGCACGCCAAGCTGTTCGAGCGCGCCCGCGACAAGCTCCGCCTGGCGCGCGGGCGAGGCATAGTCGTCGCTCTGCGGACGCGCGCTCCAGCCGTGGCCCGGCCGGTCGATCAGGATGACGCGATGCGAGGCGGCGAGCTTCTCGCCGAGCGCGAGCCGCATATCCTCTAGATTGCCGCTGGCGCCATGGATCAGCACGACGGCGGGGTCGGCGCCGCGCGCGTGGCGCGCCAGGCCGAGCTCGGCCACGTGCAGACGCACGCCTTGCACCTCGACGAACCGGCCGGTGGGAGGATGCGCCGCTTCGAGACGCGCGACACCGAAAGAGGTCGCTACTGCGAGTACGCCAAGCACCAGCGTGAGCACGAGAACATACAACAACGTCACTTCGACGATGCCGGACATGGCGGCCGCCCGTAGCGCGAGCCCATTAAGCGTGAATCTTTCCGCCCGATTAACGATCGGTCGCCGCGGTTGGTTCCGGGCGCCGGACGCGCCCGGCCCTCAATGGCCGGCCGGATTGCGCATGCGAGCAAGCCACGCGCGCAGGTGACTGACCGCAACGCTGAAAGTGTCGGTAGCCGGCAGCGGCTGGTCGGGGGCGGGCTCCGGCAGCCGCGGGCGGGTGGACAGATCGACGCTGGCGCACCAGCCGGGCAGGTCGCCCAGCCAATGCTCGGGCTTCACCTGGATTTCGGCGGCGAGCTTGGCGAGCTTGTAGATGTCCGGGATGATGGTGGGATCGTCCATGCTGCGCATCCGCACCACATCGGTTTCCGTGAGCTTCCGCTCGAGCGCGTCCTCGGCCCTCTTGCCGAGGTTCTGCTCGATCCAGGGCAATTCCAGCTTCAGGTCATAGCGCAGGAACCGGAACATCTTTCCGTGCGGGGGCGAATCGTTCGCGAGCGTGCCGATCTCGGAATTGATCGGCCACGGCGCCGGACACTGTCCCAGGTACTGCATCTGCATCAGGATGAAGGTCTGGATGTCGGTCATCAGCGACGTGAGCGCGTGGATCGCGAGCTTGGTGGTGCGGCCCATGCCGAGCTCGTCGGGCACCAGCCGATCGCGATGCGTGCCGGTGCCGATCGAGACGATGCTGAGATTCTCCGGTCCCGGCTGCCAGCACAGCTTGAACGGCGTGAGGACCGTCATCAGGAACAGTATCAGCGAGGGATTGTTGTGCGGCGTCACGCCGCCGTCGACAAAGAGGCCGGGCGGCTCGCCCTCGGCGATCGGCAGCCATTCCGGATCGAAGAAGAACGGCGCCGCGGTGCTGGCGCGCACCAGGTTCGACAGCTTGTAGTCCTTGTTGCCGGTGTGGCCCTTTGACGACGCGCCGCGGGGCGAGCCTTCCCAATACGGCGCGCCGCGATTGTTGGCGAGGATCCAGGGGCTGCCGGTATCCATCCGCTTGGTGATGACGCACAGGCCGGTGATCAGCTTCTCGCTGTCGAGCGTGCAATCGCCGACGATCGATTCGATCTCCTGGCGCAACGCGCGCGCGTCGAACTTCGCCTGCAGTCCCATGATGCGCCAGAACGGGCGCTTGAAGACGCGCGGCGCGAGCTCGAGATAGAACCGCTTGATGTCGGCGGTGGTGTAGCCGAGCGCGAGCGCGCCCGCGATGATGGCGCCGGTGGAGGTGCCGCCGACGAGATCGAACCAGTCGCCCAGGTGCACCTGGCGGCCGAGCCGCTGCGACAGGATGTCCTCGATCCGTTCCAGGAAGGCGACCGTGATGGCGCCGCGTACCCCGCCGCCGTCGAGCGCCAGCAGCCGCTTCGGTCCCGGGCCGAACAGATGGCGGTCGCGCTCGCGCTCCCAGGTCGTGGTTTCGTTCACCGGGTCCGTCCCCAAAGATGCAGGCCTGCAGGGCCCAGCCACCCCCGGCGCGACCATGACATGGCCGGTCCGTCGCTGCCAAACTTGCCGGTGTCGAGTGGTTCCGGGCCGTTTTGGGCCCGGGCGCGATGCCGATGGCGGAGTTTCAAGGGAGGGTCCGGCGATCTGCGTAATTTCGGTGTTATTATACCAGTCTGCAGGCCAAGTTTCCTGGAACGAAATAAGGCGGCGGGCGTTACTGCGAAGGTTCAGGCACAGATCGAGGGAGTCACAGCATGTGGATCTCACTTTTTACGATTGCTTCCGGGGCTGCCATTTGTCTGAGCGTGGCGGCGGTGGTGATGCAGCCGGCGGCGGGGCGCCCCTTCCGCGGCTAGCACGACCCAGCACGGCAATTTAAAGATTAGCGGGCGGCCCCCGGGCCGCCCGCTTCGTTTGGGGGAGGGCAGGATGGTCGACCGAGGCGCCGTGGAAACGCCGAAAAACGGGTCGGCCGCGCGCCTGCGCCAACGCTTCCCGACCATCGACGACCTGCGCCGTCGCGCCCGCCGGCGGGTTCCGCGTTTCGGCTTCGACTTCGTCGATGGCGGCGCCACCGAGGAATATTGCATCCGGCGCAACACCGATGCCTTCCAGACCGTCGAGCTCATGCCGCGCTACTGCATCGACGGCAAGGTCACCACCGACACCCAGATCTTTGGACGCACATACGCCGCCCCGATCGGGGTCGCGCCCATGGGTTCGGCCGGGCTGATGTGGCCGGGGGCGGAAAAACTGTTCGCTGCCGAGGCGCAGCGCAACCGCATTCCCTACATCCTGGCAACGCCCGGCAATGCCTCGATCGAGGAGATCGCGAAAATCGCGCCCGACGTGTTCTGGTTCCAGCTCTATCGCTTCCCCTACGACAACCACGCCATCACCTTCGATCTGGTCCGCCGCGCCGACGAGGCCGGGGCGCATGTGCTGGTGCCGACCGTCGACAGCGCCGGCAAGTCGAAACGGCCGCGTGACATCCGCAACGGCGTGCGGGTGCCGTTCCCGGTCAATCCCTGGACCGCGTTCCAGGTGCTGACCTCGCCGGCCTGGACCATGGCGCTCCTGCGCAACGGCATGCCGATCACCGCCAACCTGGTTCCCTACGCGGAGGACGCCTCGCAGCTCGCCACCGCGCGCGCCATGCAACTGCGCTCGGGCGGCAGTCACACCTGGGAGGAGCTCAAGCGCCTGCGCGACCGCTGGAAGCGTGCCTTCGTGGTCAAGGGCATCCTGCATCCGCAGGACGCCGAGCGCGCCGTGGAGCTCGGCGCCGACGGCATCATCGTCTCCAACCATGGCGGGCGTCATTTCGACGGCGCACCCGCGTCGGTGGATGTCTTGCCGGCAATCGTGTCGGCGGTCGGCACGCGGGCGACCGTCATGATCGACTCTGGCATCCGCGGCGGGCTCGATGTGGTGCGGGCGCTGGCCTTGGGCGCCAAGTTCTGCTTCACCGGCCGCTGCTTCGCCTATGGGCTCGGCGCCCTCGGGCCGGTCGGGGCGGCACACGTGGTCGACCTGTTCTTCGACGAGATCAAGACTGAGCTCCTGCACGCGGGCGCGCGCTCGGTCGCAGAGGCCGCCACCATCACGGCGCGGCATCCCAGCGCGTGGCGGCTCGGGAATGTTTAGAGTTTACTGCGCGTATGCGGAATCAGTCCGCATCCCGTTCGTCCCCGCTCAGCGGGGACCCATGATGAGATAGAGCGCAAGTCACCGTGGATTCCCGCTTGCGCGGAATGAGCGGATGAGACTCCGCCCCGACGGCCGCGCCGGCGGGGCAACTCTGATCGTGCCTACTGCACCTTGATCCGCGCGAACAGCATGTAGCTGATGGGATCATGGCCGTAGAACGGTTTGATCTCGTTCGGCAGGCCATACATGCTGACGAGCCCTCCGACGCCGAATTTCACCTGGTCCTGCACCGGAAAATCGTAGATTCCGCCGAGCGTGAGCTTGTTGACCGTGAATATGCGTGTGTCGAAGCCGGGCACATCGTGGAACAGCTCGTTCTCGTCCACCCGCTCGGCCCTCGCGAAGAGCGTATAGGTCTTCTGGAACATGAGCGCGCTTTCGAGCAGGAAGCCGTCGAGCCTGTCGCCGGGCCGTCGCATCTTGCGGCCCCAGGCCAGCGTGCTGCTCCAAAGATTGCCGTCGCCGAAGGGCAGCGTATAGGTCGCCGAAGCCGTGATCCGGTCTTCGTCGACGTTGGGCGCGAGCAGTTCCGGCGAATGCAGCCGTCCCGCCGACACCTGCATCGAGAGCTCGCGGATCGGATTCCAGGTCACGCGCGCCGCAAAGCTGTCGAACCTCGGGCTCTCGAGGTCGAAGCGGTGCTGGTCGGGCTCGCGGCCGCGAAACGCGGAGGCTTCGACTTTCCACTTGTCCACCACCAGGCCGGCGGTCAGCACGCCGAAGGTGATGTGCGTCGAATCGAGCCAGTGGTGGCTGATCGGCGCCTCCGGAATGTCCATGCCGCTGGTGCGGTGCATGAACGCCGTCGGGCCGAGCGCCGGCTCGCCGGGCCAGCCGGCATAAAGAAAGACGCTCGAAGTGCTCGACAGGGTGTAGCTGTAGGTCGCCGCCAATTCCATGAACAGGTCGTGCGGATGCTGCCGGTCGACCAGATGGGTCCGGCCGTCGGCGGTTTCGCCGGTGGCCAGGAGCAGCGGATAGCCGGCTGGGCCCATGAACGGATCGGGTGAGAGCATCGCCCGCACGCCGACGGTCCCGTCCCCCATCGCGCGCTGCGCCATGCCCATGATCATGCCGCCGGCGAACGTCTTCTGGCCGCCGCGCGGGCCGCCTTGCTGGTCGTACACGCCGTTGATCAGTGCGTGCCACATCGTCGTCCACTCGCCGGAGCGGCCGTGAATGCCTTCGTGCGGCGTCGTGTCCGGCAGCCAGCTCGTGCCCGAGCCTTCGCGGGTCATGCCGTAGGGTCCGAGAAATCCCTTCATGCCGTGGTCCGCCGAGGTGTGAGCACCGGTGTGTTGCTGGCTCCCGGACTTCGTCCCGGCATGGCCGGCGTGCTGCCCACTCCTGGACTTGGCGCCGGCATGGCCGGCATGCTGCGAGCCCTTGGACTTGGAATGGCCGGCGTGTTGCCCGCCTTTGGACTTCGCGGTCGCATGGCCGGCGTGCTTCGACTTGCTGCCGGCCGGTCCCGGGGGTGGCGCGTGTCCGCCGTGGTTGTCGTGCGCGGGGGGAGTTTGCGCCTGGGCGGGCGGCGTCGCCTCTGGTTGGTCCGCGGGCTTCGCCGGCGAATGGTCGCCGTGTCCGGCGTGCTCATCCGGCAACTGACCAGGTCCATGCTGGCCGTGGTCGTGTTGCGGGGGTTGCGACAGCTCCGGCTGCGCCTGGCCGGCGCGGGCCGCGAGCATCAGCGTCGCCGCCAGCACCAGCGCCGCCGTCCGCTGCATGCGCGACATGGGTTCTCGTCGGATCGACATGATCATCTCCTGACTGTTGGCGATGGACGTCGGCTCGTCCTCGCGGGTGGCGAGAGCGAGCGCGGTCACAGGCACCGCCGGGCGGTGCGTTCAGTCAGACGATGCGCTTGGGTATTCCGGGATCGATCAGGACCGTCCGGTCGGATCGATGGCCCTGCTCGATGGAGAACAAGACGGCGGAGATGGTGAACAGGACCGCGGGGCTCGCATCGCCCGCAACGATGCTGGCGACCGTGCACATGCTGCAGCACTTGAGACAGGCATGGTCGTCGAGAGCGGTCTGGCCGGGGTTGTCCGCGGCCTGCTGGCCGTGGGGACCTGCGCCGTGGTGACCACCACCATGACGCCGGTCGCTATCGTCGCCGTGATGCTCATGATGCGCCGCTGCGCGCGAATGATGCTCATGCGACGGCTGCGCGTGCGACGGCGGCGCGCTCACGAAGCTCGCCGGCGGCAAATGTCCGGCCATGCACGCACGCCACGTCGCGCCGCTGACGATCAGCGCGGCAACGATTGTCCACACGAAGGAACGATGCACCACCCCGCCCATCCCGCAACTATAAAAGCAATCCCGCCTCGCCGGCAAGGCGGGCGGCGCGACCGCTGCCACGCGCCGCTGACGGGGCGGCCCTCAAGGACTTGCGTCCGTTGCGCGATGCGCATTCGACGCGGCTGGTCGGCAATCGGCCGGAATTCGGCCGTGCTTTTCGTAACCCTCGGCAGACGTTGCGGATTCCGGTGTGCGGCCTGGGAAAGCCCGCCGCAATGAGCGATTGTTCTTTTGCCAAAAATATCGTCTTTAGATCGTCCGTTGGGTGGGCCGCATCGGGCCCGATCGAACGACCGGAGAGGCCATGTCGTCGTCCCTGCTGCTGACGCGCCGCTTCGCGCCGTTGTTCTGGTGCCAGTTCTTCTCGGCATTCAGCGACAACTTTCTCAAGAACGCGCTCGTCTTCCTGATTCTGTTCAAGATCGGCGGCTCGAGCGCCGAGTCGCTCATCACGCTGGCGGCGGCGGTGTTCATCGCGCCCTATTTCTTCCTCTCCGCGCTCGGCGGCGAGATCGCCGACCGTTACGACAAGGCTCTCATCGCGCAGCGATTGAAGCTCGGCGAAATCGGCGTTTCGTTGATCGCGGTCACGGGCTTCGCGCTCCACTCCGTTCCGATCCTGTTCGTCGCGCTGTTCCTGTTCGGGGTGGTCGCGTCGCTGTTCGGCCCGATCAAGTACGGCATCCTGCCCGATCACCTGCAGCGCTCCGAGCTTCCCGCCGGCAACGCGCTGGTCGAAGGCGCGACCTTCATCGCCATCCTGCTCGGCACCATCGTGGGCGGGCTCGCGGCCAAGGACGGCGGCGACCCGATGTATTTCGCGCTGCTGATGATCGTGTTCTCGATCATGTGCTGGAGCGCGAGCCTGTTCATCCCGCCGACCGGCGAGGCCGCGCCCAATCTCGTGATCCGCTCCAACGTCCTGGTCTCGACCGCGGACCTGCTCCGGGATCTGCGCCAGGATCGGCGCATCTGGTGGGGCGCCTTCGTGACGAGCTGGTTCTGGCTCATCGGCGCGGTCTCGCTCTCGCTGCTGCCGCCGATGGTGAAGAACGCGCTCGGCGGCACCGAGGAAGTGGTCACGGTCTGCCTGGCGATCTTCTCGATCTCGATCGCGATCGGCTCGGGGCTCGCGGCCTGGCTCGCGGCCGGACGCATCATCATCCTGCCCACGCTGATCGGCGCCGTGCTGCTCGGCCTCTTCGCCATCGATCTCGGCTGGGCCACCTGGGGCGTCGTGCCCGCCCGTCAGGGCCTGGGAGTAGCCGAGGTGTTCGGCAGCGGACGCGGCATCCGCATCGCCGTCGACCTCGCCGGGCTCGCCATCGCGGGCGGCCTCTACATCGTGCCGACCTTCGCGGCCGTGCAAGCCTGGGCCGGCGCCGATCGCCGTGCCCGCGTGATCGCCGGCGTCAACGTGCTCAACGCCGCCTTCATGGCCGGGAGCGCGATCATCGTCGCGCTGCTGCAAGCGGCCGGGTTCCGCACGCCGGCGCTGTTCGCGCTGCTTGGCACGGGCAGCTTGCTGGTGGCGTTTGCGATCGGCAAGACCATGCCGGCCAGCGCGCTCAGCGACGCCTTGTCGATCATCTACCGCGCGCTGTTCCGGATCGAGGTGAAGGGGCTCGAAAACCTGCACAACGCGGGCCCGAACGTCATCATCGCGCTCAACCACGTGAGCTTCCTCGACGCCGGGCTCGCGATGTCGCTGCGCAGCCGCAAACCGGTCTTCGCCATCGACGTCGCCATCGCGCGGCTCTGGTGGGTGAAGCCGTTCCTCACCCTCACGCGCGCGCTGCCGCTCGATCCGATGAAGCCGATGGCGGTCCGCACGCTGATCGACGCCGTGCGCGCGGGCGACGCCCTCATCATATTTCCGGAAGGGCGCATCACCGTCACGGGCAGCCTGATGAAGGTCTATGACGGCGCCGCCATGATCGCCGACAAGGCCGACGCCGAGGTCGTGCCGGTGCGCATCGAGGGCCTCGAACAGACACCGTTCAGCCGCCTCTCGAAAGGCCAAGTGCGCCGCAAGTGGTTCCCGAAGGTCACGGTCACGGTGCTCGAGCCGGTCAAGCTCTCGGTCGATCCGGCGCTCCGGGGCAAGTTCCGCCGGCAGGCCGCCGGCGCGGCGCTCTACGGCATCATGTCCGACCTGGTGTTCCGCACCACCTCGACCGACCGCACCGTGATCGAGGCCGTGATCGAGGCGGCGCAGCGGCACGGCCCCAAGCGCATCGCGATCGAGGATCCGGTCACCGGCGCCATGACCTACAAGCGCATGCTCACGGCGGCGTCGATCCTCGGCTCCAAGCTCATGCCGCTGGCCGCCGAAGGCCGGCCGGTCGGCGTGATGCTGCCGAACGCGAACGGCACCGTCTTGACGGTGCTCGGCCTGATGTCGGCCGGCCGGGTGCCGGCGATGATCAACTTCACATCGGGCGCGGCGAACATCCTCGCGGCCTGCAAGGCCGCCGAGCTCAAATGCATCGTCACCTCGCGCAGCTTCGTCGAGAAGGCGCGCCTGGACAATCTGGTGGCCACGCTCGCCGGCAAGGTCTCGATCGTCTATCTCGAGGACATCCGCCCGACCATCACGGTGTCCGACAAGATCCGCGGCGCGCTCAACTGGAACAAGGCGCTGGTTCCCCGCAAGGCCGACGACTGGGCCGCGATCCTGTTCACGTCGGGCTCCGAAGGCGTGCCCAAGGGCGTCGTGCTGTCCAACCGCAACATGCTGGCGAATGCCGCCCAGGCCGCCGCGCGCATCGACTTCGGCCGCCAGGACAAGGTGTTCAACGTGCTGCCGGTGTTCCATTCGTTCGGGCTCACGGTCGGCACCGTGCTGCCGCTGGTGTCGGGCGTGCGCCTCTATCTCTATCCGTCGCCGCTGCACTATCGGACCGTGGCGGAGCTGATCTACGGCGTGAACGCCACCATCATGTTCGGCACCGACACGTTCCTCAACGGCTATGCGCGGGTGGCGCACCCTTACGACTTCCGTTCGCTGCGCTACATCCTCGCGGGCGCCGAGCCGGTGAAGGAGTCCACCCGCAAGACCTACATGGAGAAATTCGGGCTGCGCATCCTCGAAGGCTACGGCGTCACCGAGACGGCGCCGGCACTGGCGCTCAACACGCCCATGTTCAACAGGTTCGGCACGGTCGGACGCATCCTGCCCGGCATGGAGGCGCGGCTGGAAAAGGTCGAGGGCGTCGAGGAGGGCGGCCGGCTGATTGTGCGCGGGCCGAATGTGATGCTTGGCTATCTCAAGGCCGAGAAGCCGGGCGTGCTCGAGCCGCCGCAGGACGGCTGGTACGACACCGGCGACATCGTCACCATCGACCCCCAGGGCTTCGTCACCATCAAGGGACGCGCCAAGCGCTTCGCCAAGGTGGGCGGCGAGATGATCTCGCTCGCGGCAGTCGAGATGATCGCGGCCGAGCTCTGGCCGAACGCGCCATCCGCCGTCATTGCGGCGCCGGATCCGCGCAAGGGCGAGCGGCTGATCCTGGTGACGCAGCAGAAGGACGCGACGCGCTCGCAGTTCATGGCGTTCGCGCGCGAGCGCGGCGCCTCCGAGCTGATGATCCCGGCCGAGATCATGATCCTCGACAAGATGCCGCTGCTCGGTTCCGGCAAGGTCGACCTGGTGACGCTCGCCAAGCTGGTGCACGAGCGCGTGGCGGAGCGGGCGGCCGTGGTTGCGTGAAAATTACGAGGGCGCGCCGCGGGTATGAGACCTTCAGGCTGCCGCTTTACCGAGGCGATAGGGTTGCACCAGCAGATCGGCCGGAATTTTCCAACTGGCATTGATCCTTTGGATCATCGCCAGGGTCAGGGGACGTCGCCGAGCCAGAACTTCAGAGGCCCGCGAGCGCGAACCCAGAATCTTCGTAAGCTCGGCCTGAGTGTGACCGAGCTCGTCGATCGCGAAGTGTAGAACATCCACGGGATCGAAGCGGCGACGGCTCCTGAGCGGCCAGCGCCGCTCCTCGTAGAGCTCCACCAGCGTTACCAGAATTTCGAGCTTGTCGCCCTCCGGCGTCCCATCGCGCGCGTCCCAGAGCTTCTCGATCTCGGCAAGTGCGGAACGGTGGTCCTTGTCGGTTCGGATTGGACGGATATCCATGGGGTCCTCATCAAAACATGGCGACGGTCAGGGCATCGACTTCATCGTATTCGGCATGTGTTCCGAGAAATTTCAAGAGCACTATTTGTCGGCGAAAGTTGAATGCGGCGATCAGCCGATAGTTTCCGCCGGCAACTTCGAACCGTACGCGGTCACGATTGAGCACCTTGGCTTTCGGGACCGTTCGGCGAACGTCATCCATCGAGGCCCAATTCGCAGACTTGATGAGCCGATCCCAACGCTGAAGCGAAACCGCTGTTTCAGGATGCGCCTCTGCATAGGCCTGGAGCACGCTTCGTGCGATCAGCCGCATTATGTCTTCTACCATGTTCCCGTAGCGGGAACCAGCAGGATTTAACCAACTCGAGTTGCTCCCCGCTTGAACTGCTCCCGCCATCCAGCCTGCGCTTGGTGTGCGCCAGCGGTGCGCGCGGTGGTTGGCGATGTGGTTACCCTCCTCGATCAAGTTGAGCGCCATCGGCCTTTCACCTCACGCGCCCGGCGTCGCGGTCCGCCGCCGGCAGGATACGGCCGAGCTCGCCGTTTCTGATGGAGATCGGGCGGATGATGTTGCCGGCGATGCGCTTGAGCGGCCGGCCAGCGCGGCACGCGCGCGGCATGTTGCGGAATGGCCAACAATCTATCAACGGCAGTTGCGCATTGTTTACCACGCCGCCGGCCGCCGGCGGCGACCTCATGCTGCGACCGTCCTGCAGGCCCGTCCTGTCGAGTTATGGCCGCCATCTGCGCTCCTGCGCGGCGCGGTCGCAGGCGAACCGGCGCAAGCGCCACAATCATTACTGCGGCGTTGTGCATGTCCGCAAAGGTTGCGTCAAAGTTCTAACGACCGGGTACACCAACCATAAACAATAGCGATTCAACGTCTCTTCAGCATAGGACGAGAACCCGATGTCGCTTCACCAAATCAATACCTCCCGGCCTCTTATATGACCGTGACGAAACGAAAAAGACTGCTTGCAGCCAGGGAACTACGTCGTGCGCAAAAGCACCATCGTCATGATCGGCTTCGCGGCGCTGTTCGGCCTGCTCGCGGTGTTCATCGCGCAGTCGTGGCTCAACAGCCAGACCGAGATGCGCATGCGCAGCCTCGAGGCGCAGAAGAAGCCGATGGCGACGCAGACGATCGTGGTCGCCAGCAAGCCGTTGCGCTTCGGCACCGAGCTCTCCTCGATGTCGCTGCGCGAGATTCCCTGGCCGGATGATTCGGTGCCGAACGGCGCCTTCGGCAAGATCGCCGATCTGCTGGCGGCAAACGGTCGCCGCGTGGTGCTGACCGCGATCGAGGCGAACGAGCCGATCCTCGCGTCCAAGATCACCGGGCCGGGTCAGCGCGCTACGCTGTCCGCCGCGCTCACGGACGGCATGAAGGCCGTCACCATTCGTGTCAACGACGTCGAAGGCGTCGCCGGCTTCGTTCTGCCGGGCGACCGCGTCGACGTCGCGCTCACGCGCCAGAAGGACAACAACGGCAAGGACCAGTCGAGCACCGACGTCGTGCTGCAGAACACGCGCGTCCTGGCGATCGACCAGACCGCCGACGAGCGCAACGACAAGCCCTCCGTCGCGAAGGCCGTCACGCTCGAGGTCGACACCGCGTCCGCCCAGAAGCTCGCGCTCGCCTCGTCGGTGGGAACGCTCTCGCTGATGCTGCGCAAGGCCGGCGAGGCGGCAGTCGACACCACGCGCCGCATCAGCCTCGGCGATCTCGCCAACGGCAATGCGCCGGCGGCGCAGGACACTCGCTTCACGACGGTCGGCGTTCGCCGCGCCGGCAAGAGAGACGACTACAGCGTGCCGACGGAAGACGGGGACGCGACGGCACTCGCATCAACCGAGCGGAGGCGCGAGGTTCGATAATTCGGAAGGTTTCGGGGAAGGTGGACAATGGGTGGGGAGATCAAGGTGAAAAACGGAACAGGGCGTCAGGCCGCGGCTTTTGGGCAACGGCATGCGGAGAGGTTGGGAGGCAGGCGGGGGGCCGGCGAAGACCGCAATAGGGTGCGCCGGCTCCTCGCCACGGTGGCGGGGCTCACGATCGCGGCTGCGGCCGTGACGGTGTCGCCGATCGCTGCCGGCGACGCGCAGGCGGCGGAGCGCCTGATCCAGATCAGCGGCGCCAAGCGCACCGTCTCGATCACGGTTACGGTCGGCAAGACCGAGGACGTGCGCATCGACTCTCCCTTCACCGACATCACGGTCGGCGATCCGGATGTCGCGGACGTTACGCCGCTCACCGACCACGCGATCTCGATTCTGGGCAAGAAGATCGGGACGACCCGCGTAGCGATCTATTCCGAGGGCAAGAAGCAGATCGGCATCCTCGACGTCGAGGTGTCCTACGACATCACGCGGCTCTCGAGCGAGATCAGGACGGCCACCGGCGCCAACATCCGCGTTTCGTCGGTCAATGGCCGCATCATGCTGTCCGGCATGGTGCCGGACGCGGTCACGCTCGACAAGGCCGTGCAGATCGCGCGCCAGTTCGCGCCCGACACCAATGCGGTGATCAACACCGTCCAGATCGCATCGCCGCAACAGGTCATGCTCGAGGTGCGCTTCATCGAAGCCAAGCGCAACGCCGGACGCGACCTCGGCGTGCAGTGGAACATCTTCAACAGCAAACTGGTCTCGAATATCGGCTCGCGCAAGCAGGCCGACGGCACGGCAAGGCCGGACGCGCTGCCCATTACGGCCCCAACCTCTCCGCTCAATATCCCGGTCGGAGAGGTCGCGGCCGGCGTGCTCTCCGGCGGCTCGCCGTTCGGCTTCATGCTCGGTCGCATCATGACCGGCGGCACCACCATCGACGTGCTGATCAACGCGCTCGAACAGAAGGGGGTGGCGCGCACCCTGGCCGAGCCGAACCTGGTCGCGCTGTCGGGCGATACCGCGAGCTTCCTTGCCGGCGGCGAATATCCGTATCCGGTGCCGAGCTCGCTGGGAAGTTTTTCGATCGAGTGGAAGCGATACGGCGTCATGCTCGCCTTCACGCCGACCGTGCTCAAGGACGGCGTGATCAACCTGAAGATCGAACCCGAGGTCAGCCAGCTCGACACCAGCCATCCGGTGACGATCCTGGGGACCTCGGTGCCCCCGCTGATCTCCCGGCGCGCCAATACCACGATCGAACTGCGCGACGGGCAGAGCTTCATGCTCGGCGGGCTGCTCCTCAATGTCGGCACGACAGCGCAGGAACAGCTTCCCTGGGTCGGCGACATGCCCGTCCTCGGCGCGCTGTTCCGCAGCGCATCCTATCAGAAGAACGAGACCGATCTCGCCATCATCGTCACGCCGCGCATCGTGCGGCCGGCACGTCCCGGTGACGTCATCAAGTCGCCGCTCGACAACCGGCTGCCGCCCAACGACGTCGATCTGTTCCTCATGGGCAAGGGGGAAGTGAGCCCGCGCGAGGCCGTGTTGGCCGCCAGCCAGCGCTACGTCGGACACATCCTCGACCTGCCGAAAAAGGGAGGCGCCTATGTCTCGGTCAAGAACTAACGCGGCTGTTCCGGTGGTCTGCGCGGCCTTTGTGGCCGGCGTCGCCCTCGCGGGATGCTCCGACATCTACTTCGACCGGCGCGACACGATCTCGCTGGGAGCCGACGACGCGGTCGCCACCAACCGGCTCACGCACATGGTCGATCCCTGGCCGCGCCACAGCGAAAACCGCAACATCGCGTTCAATGGCGAGCGCATCCAGTCGGCGATCGAGCGGTATCGGCACCACGAGGTGATCCAGCCTCGCCCCGAGAGCACCAGCAATCTGTCGCAGCAGCACCTGTCGACCGTAACCGAAAAAGTCCCGAGCTCGCCGCCCACCCCGCCCGGCGCCTCCGCGGCGCCGGTCAAAGGCAACGGCCCTTGAGCATCACTGCAGGAAGCATCGCGTCATGAAGATGAGCCGGTCCAGCAATCCAGCGAGCAAGACGAAGGTCATCGTCCTGACCGCCGATTCCGGATTCGAGGAACAGGCGCGCCTGACCTTCGGCGCGAGCGAGCAGATCGTGCTGAAGGTCCTTCCCGGCACGCTCGCGGCGCTCGAGGGCAAGTTCGAGATCGAAAGCGCGACCGTCGTGGTGATCGACCTCGACGCCTCGGAGACCGACGAGATGCAGGCGCTCGAGCGCCTGATGGCGCGGATCGGCGCCTGGCCGCCGGTCGTGGTGGTCACCCAGAAATTCGACGAGAGCGTCGCGCGCACGCTCCTGCAGATGCGCGTCGCCGATTTCATGGTGAAGCCGGTGTCGCCGGTCGAGCTGGTGCGCACCTGCGCGCGCGTCGCCAAGGGCCCGGCCAATACGGAAACGACCGAGTCGCAGATCTACACCTTCCTGCCGGCGGTGGGCGGGGCCGGCGTGACCACGCTCGCGGTGCAAAGCGCGATGATGCTGCTCAACAGCGGCCAGCGCGGCAAGTCGACGACCTGCCTGGTCGATCTCGACTTCCAGCACGGCGCCTGCGCCGACTATCTCGACCTCGAGCCGCGCCTCAACCTGAGCGAGATCGAAGGCCGGCCGGAACGGCTCGACCGCCAACTGCTCGAAATCATGTTGTCGCATCATCCTTCGGGTCTCGCGGTCATTGCCGCGCCGAACCGCCCGGCGGAAATGCGCTCGTTCGACCCGGACGTGGTGACGCGGCTCCTCGACATGGTCTCGTCCAACTTCGACTACGTGGTCTTCGACATGCCGCGCACCTGGTTCTCGTGGACCGACAGCGTGCTGCTCGGCTCCAACAAGCTCTTCATCATCAGCGAGATGACGGTGCCGGGCCTGCGTCACGCCAAGCAGCTCGTCGAAGCCATCCACGAGCGGCTCGGCGACACGCCGAAACCGCAGGTGATCGTCAACCGGTTCGAGCAGAAGCTGTTCTCCTCCGGCTTGCGCAAGGGCGACATCGAGCAGGTGCTCGGGGACTCGTTCGCCGCCTGCATCCCCAATCACTATGGCCTCGTGCGCGAAGCGATCGACCGCGGCGTCCCGCTCGATGAGATCAAGCCCGGCAACAAGATCACGATGCAACTGCGCAGCCTGATCCTGCCGCAGCCCTCGGCGAAGGCCGCCGCCACGGAGAAGGGCGCCGCCAAGAAATTCAAGCTGTCCTGGGCCCGCTGACAGCAGGCGCGATAACGAAGCCAAGACCGGAACATCCGGCGAAAGACCACGTAACGAGGAAGAAGAATGGTCGGTCGTTTCACAGCCCGCCGCACTGCTCCCGAGCCTATCCCGGGCATCGAGGAACCGCCGGCCGGCGGCCTCGAAGGCGTGTCCTGGACGGTGTTTCCGGAGCCTTCCGCGGAACCGGCCATATCGCTGTCCGCCAACCCGCTGCAGAGCGACAAGCTGCTCGACGCCAAGGTGCGGCTGCATCGCCGGCTGATCGAAGAGGTCAATCTGCAGGCGCTGGAAAAGCTGCCCGAGGAGGAGATGCGGGCGCATATCCAGCAGCTCGTCTCGCAATATGTCCTGGTCGAGCGGCTCGCGCTCAACTCCCAGGAGCTCAACGACTTCGTCACCGAGATCCTCGACGAGATGACGGGCCTCGGGCCGCTCGAGCCGCTGCTCAAGGATAACAGCGTCGCCGACATCCTGATCAACGGCCATGAATGCGTCTACGTGGAGCGCAACGGCCAGCTCGAGCCCTGCGGCGTGCGCTTCAAGGACGAGCAGCATCTCCTGCGCATCATCAACAAGATCGTCTCCGCGGTCGGCCGCCGGGTCGATGAATCGCATCCGATGTGCGACGCGCGCCTGCTCGACGGCTCCCGCGTCAACGTGGCGGTGCGCCCGATCGGCGTCGACGGGCCGCTGGTGTCGATCCGCAAGTTCTCCAAGAAGCCGTTCAACCTCAACAAGCTGGTCGAGGTCGGCGCCTGCCGGCCGCAGATGGCGGAGGTGCTGGCGGCCGCCGTCAAGGCGCGCATCACGACGATCATCTCGGGCGGCACGGGCTCCGGCAAGACCACCATGCTCAACGCCTTGTCGGCCTTCATCTCCGAGAAGGAGCGCCTGCTCACCATCGAGGACGCCGCCGAGCTGCAGCTCCAGCAGCCGCACGTCGGGCGCATGGAGACGCGTCCGCCGAATCTCGAAGGCAAGGGCGAAATCCGCCAGCGCGAGCTGGTCAAGAACGCGCTACGCATGCGTCCCGACCGCATCATCCTCGGCGAGTGCCGCGGCGAGGAAGCCTTCGACATGCTGCAGGCCATGAACACCGGCCATGAAGGCTCGATGGCGACCATCCACGCCAACACGCCGCGCGACGCGATCTCGCGCCTCGAGCAGATGATCGGCATGGCCGGCCTGCCGATGACGATCGCTTCGATCCGCGGGCAGATCGCCGCCGCCATTCGCGTCATCGTGCAGCTCTCGCGCATGTCCGACGGCAAGCGCAAGGTCACCTCGATCGCCGAGATCACCGGGCTCGAAGGCGACATCATTCAGATGCAGGAAATCTTCAAATACGTGCGCACCGGGACTGCGCCCGACGGCACTGTGATCGGCCATTTCCAGGCGACCGGCGTGCGCCCGCGCTTCCTTAACGATTTGATCGCGCTCGGAATCAAGATCCCGGGCAGCTATTTCGACCCGTCGCAGCCGCTTTAAACGACATGTCGCTCGAGTTCGACCCGATCTACCTGATCTATATCTTCGTGGCGGCCTCGGCCGGGCTGTTCGTCGAGGGCATCTATCTCATCTGCTTTTCCGGCGCGTCGTACCGTCACAACGTCAACCGCCGGCTCAAGCTGCTGAAGGACCAACCCGACCGCGAGAACATCCTGGTGCAGTTGCGCCGCGAGCGCGGGCTCTCGACCTCTGGCGGCTACAGCATCGGAGTTGAATCCTTCAACCGGCTGGTGCTGCAGTCCGGGCTGACGCTCGGCCTGACCAAGCTCTTCATCTTCGTGGCCATCGGCGCCGTGGTCGCGTTCGGCGTCGGGATGGTCTGGCGCAAGGACATTCTCGAAGCCCTGCTGCTCGGCCTGTTCTGCGGCACCGTGGTGCCCTACATGCTGCTGCGCATCCTGCGCGGCCGGCGGCAGAAGGCGTTCGGCGCCCAGTTCCCCGACGCGCTCGACATGATCGTGCGCAGCCTGCGCGCCGGCCATCCGACACCGATCGCGATCACCATGGTGGCGCGCGAAATGAAGGACCCGATCGGGTCCGAATTCGGCATCGTGGCGGACGAGATCACCTATGGTGCCGATCTCGAGACGGCGCTACGCAACCTCTATTTCCGCATCGGCCAGGACGACCTGCCGCTGTTCGTCACCGCGGTGGCGATCCAGGGGTCGACCGGCGGCAATCTCGGCGAGATCCTGCAGAACCTCTCCGCCGTCATCCGCCAGCGGTTCAAGATGCGCCGCAAGATCCGGGCGCTGGCGGCGGAGGGCCGCGCGTCCGCGCTCATCCTCTCGTCGCTGCCGATCATGATCTTCCTGGTGATCCAGGTGGTCGCGCCGGATTTCTACGCCGGCGTCTGGAACGAGGACCTGACCAAGAAGGCGCTCCTGGCCGCCGGCACCTGGATGGGAATCGGCAACTTCATCATGTACCGGCTCGTGAACTTCAGGATCTGACCGATGGACGCGCTCTACGACATCCTGATCGACGTCTTCGGCGACAGCTCGGTGATGATGCTGGCGCTCCTGGTGTTCCTGGCGACCGCGGTGCTGGCCTTCGGCGTGATGGCGACGCTGCATTCGCGCCGCGCGGTGACGCGGCGCGCCGCCGGGATCAACGAGCACTCGGGCGATTCCGCAGAGCAGAATCCGCTGCGGCAGTCCAGCCTGCGCGCCGTCCAGCGCATCCTCGACTATACCAGCAAGCACTATTCGGCGAGCGACAAGGGCGAGGGCAAGATTCTGCGCCGCCGCATGGTGCATGCCGGCATCTTCGATCCGCGCGCGATCGCCCTGTTCTTCGTCGCGCGCACCGCGCTCGCGGTCGGGCTCGGCTGCGCGGTGTTCATCCTGCTGCCGATGGTGTGGACGCAGACGCCGGCGATCTTCTGGCTCTCCGTGATGCTGGGCGGCATCGTCGGCTACATCGGCCCGAGCCTCTATATCGACCGGCGCATCGCCAAGCGCCGGGCCGAGCACCAGTCCGGGTTTCCGGATTTCATGGACCTCCTGGTGGTCTGCGCCGACTCCGGGCTGAGCATGGAGGCGGCGCTGGAGCGGGTCGGGCGCGAGCTCGGCGACACCTATCCGTCGCTCTGCGCCAACATCCACATGACCAACCTCGAAATCCGCGCCGGCCGCAGCATGACCGAGGCGCTCGAGCATTTCGGCGACCGTCTGGGGCTGGAAGAGGCGCGCTCCTTCGCCACGCTGATCCAGCAGTCGGCCGAGCTCGGATCGAGCATCACGGACGCGCTGCGGGTCTATTCCGACGACATGCGCCACAAGCGGCTCTCGCGCGCCGAGGAGAAGGCCTACAGCCTGCCGGCCAAGCTCTCCATCCCGATGATGGTGTGCATCTTCCCGGTGCTGTTCGTCGTCATCCTGCTGCCGGTGGTCGTGCGGCTTTACACCGGCCACTACTAGCGGGCGCCCCGGCGGCGGGCCCTACGCTTGCGGCAATTCGCCGGGGCGGCTCCCCGGCCGGCGTCACGCGGCCCCTATCCCCCTGAATTGCATGAGTTTTCATGGTCCCGCCGGCCCGCGGCCGAGGAGGAAATCTTAACCATCGTCGCCTAGCTTCGCGTATCCGGTTCCGATTGAAGGCCGTGTGTGTTGATGCGTGCGGGTGCAGGTCGAGTTCTCATTGTCGCGCTGGCAAGCCTCCTGTGGCTGAGCGGCTGCGAGACCTCGAGCAAATTCGGCGACCTGCTCGGCACCGCGCGGACCGATGACCCGCAGGCGACCGGGTCACTGCCCGACCGGACCGCCGCCGCCGACCCCGCCACCACCGGCTCGGTGTCCGACGGCGCGCAAAAGCCCTATCCGCAGGGGATCCTCGGCACCGATCCGAACGACGACCTCAGCCTCGGCAAGAAATACTACCGCGCCGCCAATTACGGGCTTGCGGAACGGCATTTCCGCCGTGCCGTCGAAGCCTACCCGCGCGACGCCGAGGCCTGGGTGGGGCTGGCGGCCTGCTACGACCGGCTGCGCCGGTTCGAGCTGGCCGACCGCGCCTACAACCAGGCCATCGGCATCGTCGGGCCGACGGCGGAAATCCTCAACAACAAGGGCTATTCCTACATCCTGCGCAGCGACTACAAGCGCGCCCGCCAGACGCTGCTGGCCGCACAGGCCCAGGATCCGGACAATCCCTACATCCAGAACAATCTCGAGCTGCTCGAAAAGGCGACCCACAAGGGCAAGGCCGTCCAGTAGCGCGCGCGGCGATCCTTGAATTCCGGCCTGTCATGTCCAGCTTCACGGGGAATGACACGTCGAAAGAGGCGCCACCGCCATGTTCCAAGCCTTCAAGCATTTCGTCTCCGATCTCACCGGCGGCGAGAAGCATCCGAGCCGCTTCGACGAAAATGACTACCGGCTCGCGGCCACGGCGCTCCTGGTGCACGCGGCGGCGATCGACGGCGTCATGTCGGAGGTCGAGCGCGACAAGCTGCACGCGATCATCAAGCGGCGCTTCGGCCTCGATGACGCCGCGACCGCCGAGCTTCTCGCCGAGGCGACCCGGGTGGAGCAGGACTCGGTCGATCTCTATCACTTCACCAGCCTGCTCAACCGCTCGCTCGACGACGAGGGCCGCCGGCGCATGGTCGAGATGATGTGGGAGATCGTCTACGCCGACAATCGCGTCAGCGAGTTCGAAGACAACCTGATCTGGCGCGCCGCCGATCTGCTCAATGTGTCCGCGCGCGAGCGCATCGAGCTGCGCCAGCAGGTCGCGGCCAACCGCTCGGGCGACGAGCAGGCCTGATGCGTCCCGTCACGCTGATCACCGGCGCGTCCGCCGGCATCGGCAGCGCGCTCGCGCATGTCTTTGCAGCGCATGGCCACGACCTGGTGCTGGTGGCGCGCCGCGAGCAGAAGCTGGCGGCGCTCGCGCAGGCGATCGCGGCCAAGGGTCACCCGTTGCCGATCGTTCTGCCGTGCGACCTCGAGCGGCCCGACGCGGTGGCGCGCCTCGGCGAGGCGTTGCGGGCGGCGGGGGTCGAGCCCGCCATCGTGGTCAACAACGCGGGCTTCGGGCTGGTCGGACCGGCGGCCGCGCTCGACCGCGCCGAGCAGCTTGCGATCATCGACCTCAACGTGCGGGCGCTGACCGACCTCTCGCTCGCCTTCATCGAGAGTCTCGGACGCCATCGTGGCGGCATCCTCAACGTGGCGTCGGTCGCGGGCTTCATGCCGGGTCCCGGCATGGCGGTCTATTACGCCAGCAAGGCCTATGTGCTCTCCTTCAGCGAGGCGCTGCATCGCGAGCTCGGCGGTCGCGGCGTGCGCGTCACCACGCTCTGTCCGGGGCCGGTGCCGAGCGAATTCCAGGAGCGCGCCGGACACAAGGCGAAAGCCTATCCGCCGCTGCTGACGCAAACGGCCGAGCAGGTGGCGGAGGCCGGCTATCGCGGACTTGCGGCCGGCCGGCGCCTGGTGGTGCCCGGCCTCGCCAACAAGCTGGTGACGGTGCTGACGCGGTTCATCCCGCGCGGGCTGGCGCTCGCGCTGATCGACCGCCGCAATCGCGGCCGCTGAGGGGGCGTGGCATTCGGATGAATTCGCACCGCGAGCGCCATTCTGCCAAGCTTCATAAACCCCGACTGGTCACGAGTGAGCCAACAGCGAAGCCACCAAGCAGGCCTCGCGAGTGCCGATCATTACCAAGCTTGGTATAACAACGACCGCGGACAGCCTTCGCGTCTGCATCGCCCGGGCTGGCTTGCCGGCCGTGGCGGTACAGCCGCGAAGGCTGGTGGAGCCGAGGGGGATCGAACCCCTGACCTCCTCATTGCGAACGAGGCGCTCTCCCAGCTGAGCTACGGCCCCGCCGAAAAGCAACGGAAACGAGCCGTTGCGTGGCTAGCGGGTCGGTGAGTGCGGCCATTTAGGGCTGGGTTTCCGCGCTGTCAATAAGCCCGGCCGCAAGCCATGGCCGCGCGACTGCCTTGTTCCCGGGCGCCGGGACGGTTACATGTGCGGCCTCGCTCAACCAGAGGCGATTCCTGCCATGCGCGCCGTCCTCGACGTCATCCTGATCGCGCTCCAGATCTACATCTATCTCGTCATCGCCATGGCGGTGGTCTCCTGGCTGATCGCCTTCGGGGTGGTCAATACGCGCAACCAGTTCGTCGCCATGGTGGCGGATTTCCTCTTCCGCATCACCGAGCCGGCCTTGCGCCCGATCCGCAAGATCATGCCCAATCTCGGCGGCATCGACATTTCGCCGGTGATCCTGATCCTGCTGATCATCCTGATCGAGAACATCATCCTCTATTACATCCGGCCCAACGTGTTCTGAGCCGTCGCGCCGCTCGCCGCCGCGCTGGAGAAAATCTGCGCGACGCGCTAATCGTTTGCGGTCCTCAAGGGTTCGAGACGCGACCTTCGGGCCGCTCCTCACCATGAGGCTGACGGGTTACCGGCGCGCGTATAAGCGAGGGCGGCATGACCGCGCGGATCATCGACGGCAAGGCGATCGCGGCGGAGCTGCGCGGCAAGGTCGCGGACGCGGCGCACCGGCTGGCGCGCGACCGCAGCCTGGTGCCGGGGCTGGCGGTGGTCCTGGTCGGCGCCAATCCGGCCAGCGAGGTCTATGTCGGCAGCAAGACCAAGATGGCGGTCGGCACCGGCATGCGCTCGTTCGATCACCGGCTGCCCGCGACCGCGACCGAGGCGGAGCTGCTGACGCTGGTCGGGCGGTTGAACTCCGACCCGGTCGTGCACGGCATCCTGGTGCAACTGCCGCTGCCCGCGCATATCGACACCCAGAAGATCGTCGCCGCCATCGACCCGCGCAAGGACGTCGACGGCTTCACGCCGGCCAATGCCGGCAGGCTCACCACCGGGCTGCCGGCGCTGGTGCCGTGCACGCCGCTCGGTTGCGTGGTGCTGGCGAAGACGGTGCAGCACTCGCTCGAGGGCCTCGAGGCCGTCGTCATCGGCCGCTCCAACATCGTGGGCAAGCCGCTGGTTCAGCTCCTGCTCGCCGAGGACGCGACGGTGACGGTCGCCCATTCCAAGACCCAGGACCTGCCGGCGGTCTGCCGCCGTGCCGACCTCCTGTTCGCGGCGGTCGGGCGGCCCGAGATGGTGCGCGGCCACTGGATCAAGCCGGGCGCCACCGTGATCGACGTCGGCGTCAATCGCGTGGCCGGTGAGGGCGGCAAGACCCACGTCGTGGGCGACGTGGCGTTTGCGGAAGCGCGCGAGGTCGCCGGCGCCCTATCGCCGGTGCCCGGCGGCGTCGGGCCGATGACGATCGCCTGCCTGCTGGCCAATACGGTGCGCGCCGCCTGCGCGCTTGCCGGCCTGCCGCTGCCGTCATTCGAGTCCAAAAGCGATGCCGGCCGGGACTAGCCCGGCCGTCACGATCAACACGGTTGGAAAGGCCCGCCTAGCTCTGCCAGGCGTAGGCGACCTTATCGAGCACCTTGGTGCCGAAGCGCTCGGACGAGCGGGCCACCGCGCGGCCGCCGAGGTTGCGGTAGAAATCGACCGCCGACTCATTGTCCGACAGCGCCCAGACCACCAGGCTGTGCAGCCCGCTCTGCGCCAGGTCCTTGCGCGCCGCCGTGAACAGCTTGCGGCCGAAGCCCAGGCCTTGGAATTCCGGCCGCAGGTAGATCTCATAGACTTCGCCGTCGTAGTAGAGGCTGCGCGCGCGGTTGCGGCCGTAGTTGGCATAGCCCGCAACATGCTCGCCGAAAACCAGGATGGCGATCCGGCTGCCCTTGCGGATGGCGCTTTCCCACCAGTCGGGACCGCGGCGGTTGATCAGCTTGTCAAGCTCGGGCCCTGGAATGATGCCCTGATACGTGGAGCGCCAGGCATCGTCATGAGTCAACGCGATCGCCGATGCATCGGACGGCTTGGCGCGACGGACTTCTATCAGGATCGTGCTCATGCGCTGATAGAAGCAAGCGCGTCGGCGTCCTTCAAGTGCGATGTTTAATCAAAGGTTAACGATGTGGATTTCTGCCGCTCGCGCGCGCTGGATTTGCCCGCGCGCATGCAAAAAGCCCAGATTTGTTCGCTGTCTGGCGGCATGTTGCAGCGGCGACACGCTCGCCGAGGAATATTCCGGGGAAGGCCGCCAAGGGGCCTTTTGCGGCGCCCAGAGCGCATTGCGTCGGTCAGTGACCGAGCGTGCGGACGTTCCCGCCGCTTCGGAACGCGAATCAATCCTCGCAAGCTGATCTGATTTCGTCCGCCCTGATCCCGGCAGGCGGTGCTCGCAACGCGCGGCTCGAGGCCGAGAGAATATGCACTCCATCACCCGTACTTGATCGGGCCCTTGCCGGTCCAATCGGGCGGATTGCTCGCCTTGATGCGGCGCGCCTCCTTGACCAGCTCCTTGACCGCGCCGGTGACCGGCAGCGACAGCCCGGCCCTGTCGGCCATCTCGGCGACCACCTGCATGTCCTTGAGCGCCCAGGTGAAGGAGATCATGTCCCATTCCTTGAGCGCGTCCGACTGGCCCGAGCTCATCATCAGCGCGTCGCGCAGCTTGACCAGGTCGATGCCGGTGGACTGGGCCAGCCGCCCCGCCTCGATCAGCCCGACCGCGTTGATCCAGAGCAGCAGGTTGTTCATGGTCTTGCCGACCTGGCCATGGCCGACGTCGCCGAGATGCGCGTAGTCGGAGCAGAAGGCGCCGTAGACCGCGCGGCCGCGCTCCACCACGTCGGGCGCGCCGCCGACCATGGCGAGCAAGGTGCCCGCGTCCGCCGCGAAGCGACCGCGGCAGATCGGGGCGTCAAGCACGCCGATGCCCTTGGGCTTCGCGGCCTGGTCGATCTCCTGCACGGTGAAAGGCGAGACCGTGGAGGACACCGCGATGATCGAGCCCGGGGCCAGCGAAGCGATCAGCCCTCCCTCGCCGTAGACCACGGCGTGGACCTCCTCGGTGTAGCCGACGCCGAGGATCACGAAATCGCACTGCCTGGCGAGCGCGCCCGGCGAGTCGGCGGTTGCGGCGCCGGCCTCTTTCGCCTTCTTGAGCTGCTCGGCGCTGAGGTCGCAGACGGTGACGCCGTAGCCGTGCTTGACCAGGTGCTTGAGCATCGCGAAGCCCATGCGCCCGCAGCCGACGATGCCGACCCGCTCTTTTTGTCCGTTGGTCATGGTATCTCCCTGTTATCGGCGGTTGTTCCACCCGTGATTCCGGGGCGCGGGCTCGTGCGGCGCGCCCCGGAATGACGAGGGGTCACGCCTTGGCCTTGAGCATCGCCGCCAGCGGCTTGGTCGGATCGGCGAGATCGGCCGCATCGACGGACACGCGGCGCTCGATGAGCCGGCGCGCCGCCGCGATGTCGCGTTGCGCGTTGATGCCCGTGACATAGGCGAGGCGATCGCCGTCCAGTTCGAACGCGAGCATTGCGTTGGGGCCGATCAGCCGGCGCACCCGCCGGGTCGGATTGACCGCGGGCCAGCCCATGCCCTGGATGTACATGTCGTGCTGTTCCGACCAGTACGACGGCGCGGCCGTGTAGGCCGCGTCGCCGCCCGCGGCGTTGCGGCCGGCGACGGCGCCGTGCTCCTGCGCGTGCCGCCAGTTTTCGAGCCGCACCGGCCCATGCGGGCCGGGGAACCGCGTGCAGTCGCCGCCCGCAAAGATCGCCGGGTCGGAGGTGCGGCCATGGTCGTCGACCACGATCCCATCCCTGACGTCGAGGCCGGCCGCCTTGGCGAGCGCATCGTCCGGCATGGCGCCGGCGCCGACGACGATGAGATCGGCGGCGAGCCGCTCGCCCGCCGTGGTCTCGACCACGAACCCGCCGCCCGGCGCGGCGTGCAGCGTCGCCACCGCGGTAGCGACGCGGACATCGACCCCCCGCTCGCGGTGGCGCTCGTGGATGAAGGCGGATGTTTCCTCGTCGCAGACGCGTCCGAGGATGCGCGGCGCAATCTCGATCACGGTGGTCTTGAGGCCGATCTCGGCGGCGGAGGCCGCGATCTCGAGGCCGACCACGCCGCCGCCGATGAGAATGAGCGACTTGCTGCGATGCAGTTCGTCCTTGAGCGCGAGCGCCTCGGCCTGCGTGCGCAGATAATGGATGCCGCCGCCCTGCGGGAACATCGGCAGCACCCGGTTGACCGAGCCGGTCGCCAGCACGAGCGCGTCGTAGGGGATGCGCTCGCCGGCCTGCGTCACCACCGTGCGGCCGGCGCGCTCGATCTCGCGCACCCGCACGCCGAACCGGAGCGCGATGTTGAACCCGGCCACGCCCTTGGGGCCGGCGATCGGCGCGGCCTGCGGCATCGCCTTGCCGGTGAGAACCGCCTTCGACAGCGGGGGCTTTTCATAAGGCTCGCAATGTTCCTCGGTGAGCAGCGTGACCTCGGCCGCGGCGTCCTGCTGGCGCGCCGCCAGCGCGGCGCCGACGCCGGCCGGCCCGCCGCCGACGATCACGATCCTGCGGGAAGCGTTCATGAGGGTGTTCTCGTCGGCTCCGTCATTGACTTGCGCGGCACCGCTTGCCTAGATTCGGAACAACGGTCCGCGCAGCGGAACGATGGTGTAGCCCGCGGCCTGCCGAAATTCCAGCGTCCACCGGGCGCCTCATGGCGAAAGTCAAAGCTAGCGGCAAATCGGAAGACCGCAAGCGCGGGCGCCTGTCGTCGGTCGCGACGGCGACGCGCGTGCTCAAGGCCTTCACCGAGGACGAGGACGAGATCGGCATCAGCGAGCTGGCGCGGCGGCTCGGCATCGCCAAGAGCACGGTGCACCGGCTGGCGGCCACGCTGATGTCCGAAGGCATGCTGGAGCAGGACCGCGCGAGCGGGAAGTACAAGCTCGGCATCGCCTTGTTCCGGCTGGGTGCGCTGGTGCGCCGGCGCATGACCGTCTCCAACGAGGCGCGGCCCTATCTCTATGAGCTGCGGGAAAAGACCAACGAGAGCGTGCATCTGGCGGTCCCCGACGGCACCGAGATCATGTACGTCTACAACCTCGAAAGCACGCACGCGATCCGCATGCGCTCCGATATCGGGGTGCGCAAGCCCGCCTATTGCACGGCGGAAGGCCAGGCGATGCTGGCGTTCCAGCCGCAGGCGGCTACCGATGCGGTGATCGCGGCCGGGCTACCCGCGCGGACGCCCAAGACCATCACGGCGCCGGAGCGGTTCATCAAGACGCTCGTCCTGGTGCGCCAGCGCGGCTGCGCGATCGAGGACGAGGAGAGCGAACTCGGCATGGTCTGCGTGGCAGCGCCGATCCGCGACGACAGCGGCCAAGTGGTCGCGGCGGTCGGCATCGCCGGGCCGGTGACGCGGTTGTCGAAGAAGTGGGTCGGCGCGGTCGTCCCGCACGTCATCGCGACGGCGGAGCTGATCTCGGCGCGGCTCGGCTATCGGGGGAAAGGAGCGGGATAGGTCGTGTCGTCATTCCGGGGCGCGCCGACGGCGCGAGCCCGGGACTGACGAAGGATGCTGCGCGGGGCAAGCGCCTTACGCCCGCAGCGCCACCAGCATTTCCTCGATGTAATCGTCGTTGCTCGCGATCACCAGCATCGAGGCATAGGGCCGCAGGCTCGCCAGCGTCTTCGACAGCTCCTCGTCCGACTTCGATTCGCTGCCGATGATGAGCGCCGTGGTCATCACCTTGCGCACGCTGCAGGCTTCCGCGATGACGGCGGCGGCGTTGGCGTCGGTGCCCGCGCTCGACACCATCACGACCAGGTCGGCGGTGGAGACCTCGTCGACGAGGTCCTTGGTGCGTCCGGCGAGGTCGGAGAGCCAGGCCTTCATCGACCAGCCGGCGCCGCCGCGCGGCGCGCCGTCGAACTTGGGGGCGGTGAAGAACGACGCCCGCTGCCATTGCACGCGGGAGAGGCGCTTGACCACGTCTTCGCTGGGGGCGTCGAGGGCGACCACCTTGATGGCGCGCGGCTTGGAGTTCGGATAGTTGATCCGGAACCGCGCCTCCTCGGGCGTGGTCATGCGTGCGCTTTCGCTGAGCATCGTGCGTACTCCGTCGTCACACTGTCGTCTGCGCTACGCCGGGCTTGGCCTTGAGCGCTTCCTTGGCGCCTTCCTTGAAGGCCTGGTCGGGCGGCAGCACCACCGAGACCGATCGGATCTTGTGATGTTCGGGATCGACGCCGGGCGGCAGGATGTCCTTGTCGGCCAGCGCCTTGGCGGCGCGCATCAGGCGGTGGCGCGCCATGATGATGCCGTTGTCGGTGGAGACGAGGTTCTCCTTGGTGCGGTCGCAGACCGGCCCCATGCTCTCCTGCAGGGAGGCGTCCTGGCTGGCGAAGCCGGCGATCCCGCTATAGGTCCTGCCCGCCTTCTGCGCCGCGCGGTCCATCAGGTAGTCGTTGTCCTTGTTGGCGAGCGGCCGATAGGTGCCGGGCACGTACTTGCAGTGCACCCCGGCGCCGTCGCGCATGGCCTCGACCTCGCGGCGGCTGAGCGCGCGCACCGGATGGAAGTCGTAGGTCCAGGCCCAGCAGGTGAGGTCGTCGATCGGGATCCAGAAGTGGCCGTGGATCGGATGATCGGCACGCGGCGGGATCTGGGTGAAGGTCGGCATCACCCAGGGCGTGATGCGCCAGTAGTAGTTGCCGTTCTCGGCGTTGCGGCGCGCCCCGATGAACAGGCCGCCCGGCTGCTCCACCACCTCGAAATGCGGCCGCGTGTCGGCGAGATTGTATTCGTTGCCCTTGGCGCCCTTGAACAGCGGATCGGAGCCGAGGTCGCCGCGATGCAGGAAGGAGACATGGCTGGAATCGATGCCCCCCTCCATCGCCTGCAGCCAGTTGGATTCCTGGAAGCGCTTGGAGATGAAGCTCTGGTCGGTCGGCACGGTCGCGAATTCCCACTCCGGCAGCGGCGGCTGGCGGTCGGGCGGGCCCATATAGGTCCACAGTACCGGGCCGCGTTTCACCAGCGGGTAGGACTTGAGCTTGATCTTCTGGCAGAAGCCGCTTTCGCCCGGCTCCGAGGGCACGTCGATGCACTGTCCGGTCACGTCGTATTTCCAGCCGTGATAGGGGCAGCGCAACCCGCCCTCCTCGTTGCGGCCGAACCACAGCGATACGCCGCGGTGGGCGCAGAACTCGTCGACCAGCCCGTAGTTGCCGTCGGTATCGCGGAAGGCGAGCAGCCGCTCGGAGAGGATCTTGACCCGCACCGGCGGGCACTCGTTTTCCGGCAGCTCCTCCGCCATCAGCGCCGGCACCCAATAGCACCGGAACATCCGCCCCATCGGCGTGCCGGGACCGGTTTGCGTCAACAGGTCGTTCTGTTCTTTTCTGAGCATGGAAAAACTCCGCCAGCGCTGGTGCCGTCCATAGAACTCCGCAACCCAGCTTATGTTCTATATGGTAGGCGCGACCCTGAAGGAAAGGCAGCTCTCCCCCGGGATGCGTTCTTCTATATGGAACGGCGTTCCAATGTAGAATAACACCGCAGTGCAGCAACGTCAACGAGGAGCCCATGTCGCAACGAATTGATCTGTGCGCCGCCGATATCGCGCCCGGAAACGCCGTCAAGGTCGAGACCGGCGACCTGGCGCTGGCGGTGTTCAACGTCGACGGCGAGTTCTATGTGACGGACGACCTCTGCACCCATGGGCCGGGCTCGCTATCGGAGGGCTACATCGAGGGCGACGTGGTCGAGTGCAATTTCCATAACGGCCAGTTCAACATCAAGAGCGGCGAGGTGGTGTCGCCGCCCTGCATGATACCGGTCAAGACCTACAAGACCATCGTCGAGAACGGCCGCGTGTTCATCGAGACGGAATAGCCGGCATAAAGGGGCGGGCGATGCGGGGTCTGTTTTCCAACGGCGTCAAGGCCGTGCTGCTCGAGGTCATGCCGGCATTCGAGCGGACGGCCGGCGGCAAGCTCGACATCCTGTGGGGCTCGACCAACATGCTCATGGACGAAATTGCCGCGGGCGCGGGCGGCGATCTCACGATCCTGACCGACGAGGCGATCGACGCCCTGATCGGGCAGGGCAAGGTCGCGGCCGGCAGCCGCGTCGACCTGGCGCGGTCCGCCATCGGCGTCGCGGTACGTGCCGGCGCCGCCCGGCCCGACATCGGCTCGGCCGAGGCGTTCAAGCGCGCGCTGCTCGCGGCCCGCTCGATCGCCTACTCCAGGACCGGCATCAGCGGCGTCTATTTCCCGAGCGTGCTGGCGCGGCTCGGCCTCGCCGAGGCGGTCCAGACCAAAATCGTGATTCCCGCGCCCGGCGTTCCGGTCGGCGAGGTGGTCGCCACCGGCGAGGCGGAGATCGGCATCCAGCAGATCAGCGAGCTCCTGCCGGTCCCCGGTATCGAGGTGGTCGGGCCGCTGCCGGCCGAGCTGCAGAAGGTGACGACGTTTTCCGCCGGCCTGTTCGTCGGAGCGAAGGAGCCGGACACGGGCAGGGCGCTGGTGCAGGCGCTGACCTCGCCGGCGGCGCGACCGATCTACGTGCAGAAGGGCATGACGCCGGTCGTCCCTTAGGCTGCGCAGAGATCCGCAGCCGAGGCGATCACGGCGTCATCGGCGCCATGCCGAGGCGGTCGAGCAGCCGCAGGTCGCGGTCGCGGTCCGGGTTCGGCGTGGTCAGGAGCTTCGGCCCGTAGAACACCGAGTTCGCGCCGGCCAGGAAGCAGAGCGCCTGGGTCTCGTCGCTCATGTCCTCGCGGCCGGCGGACAGGCGCACGACCGACTTCGGCATCGTGATGCGGGCGACCGCGATGGTGCGCACGAAGTCGATCGGGTCGAGCGGCTTTGCCGCGTCGGCGCCGTCGGCGAGCGGCGTGCCCGCGACCTTGACCAGCATGTTGATCGGCACCGATTCCGGATGCGCCGGCAACGTCGCGAGCGTCACGATCATGCCGATGCGGTCCTCCACCTGCTCGCCCAGGCCGACGATGCCGCCGCAGCAGACATGAATGCCGGCGTCGCGCACATGGCCGAGCGTATCGAGCCGGTCCTGGTAGGTGCGCGTGGTGATGATCGCGCCATAATGCTCCGGCGAGGTGTCGAGGTTGTGGTTGTAGTAGTCGAGCCCGGACGCCTTGAGGCGCGCCGCCTGCGCCGCCGTGAGCATGCCGAGCGTGGCGCAGGTCTCGAGCCCGAGCGCGCGCACGCCCGCGACCATGGCGCAGACCGCGTCGAGGTCGCGGTCCTTGGGCGCGCGCCAGGCCGCGCCCATGCAGAACCGGCTCGCCCCGGCGCTCTTGGCCGTGCGCGCCTCGGCCAGCACCGCATCGAGCGGCATCAGCTTCTCGGCCTTCACGCCGGTGTCGTAGCGGACGCTCTGCGGACAATAGGCGCAGTCTTCCGGGCAGCCGCCGGTCTTGATCGAGAGCAGGGTCGAGATCTGCACCTCGGTCGGGTCGAAGTGGAGGCGGTGCACGCTCTGGGCGCGAAAGATCAGCTCGGGGAACGGCAGCGCAAACAGCGCGCGCACCTCCTCGCGCGTCCAGTCGTGGCGGATGGCGCCCGCGACGGGTGGCGGGAGAGCGGTTTCAATGGCGGCGAGGGACATCGGCGGCTCCTGCGACGGGAGCGATATAGCAGATCGGCTCCCGCGGCGTCAGCCGACGCCGGGAGCTCCGCCGCAGGGGGATGCAGGACGCCAGTCCCGGGCTGCGGCCGCGGACAATCGACCATCTTGTGACGGCCATCACATCGGCGGCGGCGAGGCGGCGGTAGCCTCCTGACACTGACAGGGCGATCGGCGCCCGATCAATTCAGGGAGATGACCATGTCCACCATCGTGAAGCACAGCAAGCAGTTCGCCGTCATTCTGGCCCTCGTCGCCGTCGCGCTCGTCTCGCACGGCTCGGAGGCCTCCGCCAAGAGCGGCGCCGGCATCCGCGGAGCGGGCGGCGTCAAGGTCGCACCGGTCGCGCAGGCAGCCCGGCAGGTGAGCGGGCAGGTCAGCGGCCAGACGGCCGGACGCAGCAAGGCGAAATGCAAGTACGTGTCGGACCCCTACCCGCATCTCGACTGCTCGTTCTGAAGCTTGGGCTGCGAATGCTGCGTTGGCTTCGCAAAGGTTGGTACCCCAACGTTCCCTCCCCCCTTGCGGGGGAGGGACAGGGAGAGGGGTGAAGGAAAGATCGAATCCAGAACCACCCCTCTTCCCAACCCTCCCCAGCGTCAGGGCGTTCACGCCCGTCTTCGACGGGCGGTGGGGGAGGGAGCAGACCGCGTATGCCGCACCCGTGTGGCCTTCCGGTTCACCGCGAAGGTGTGAATCTCACAGCCACTGCGCGGATGGATCGGCGTTACTCCGCCGCCACGCGGGTCGCCGGGTCCACGCGTTCGACCTTTGCCGCGCAATACTTGAACTCGGGGATTTTTCCGAACGGATCGAGCGCCGGATTGGTCAGGAGATTTGCCGCCGCCTCCACATAGGCGAACGGGATGAACACCACGCCGTCCGGAACGCCGTCGTCCTGGCGCGCGTCGAGCTGCACCACGCCGCGGCGGGTCGACACGCGCACCGGATCGCCCGGCTTGATGCCGAGCTTCGAGATGGTGGCACGTGAAAGCCCCGCCACCGGCCCGGGCTCCAGCGCGTCGAGCGTCGAGGCGCGGCGCGTCATCGCGCCGGTGTGCCAATGCTCGAGCTGGCGCCCGGTGGTGAGGATGAACGGATACTCGGCGTCGGGCACTTCGTCCGGCGCCTTGAATTTCGTGGCGACCAGCTTGGCGAAGCCGCCCGGCCGCGGAAAGCCTTGGTCGAACACCACGTCGCGGCCCGGCACGTCGGGCCCGTCGACCGGATAGGTGACGTGGTCCTCGCGCGCGACGCGCTCCCACGAGATGTTGTCGAGCGCCGGCATCATCGACGCCATCTCGGTGAACACCTCGCCGACGTGCCGGTAGCTCCAGTTGCAGCCGATGCGCTGCGCGAGGTCCTGGATGATCCAGAGGTCCTGCCGCGCCTCGCCCGGCAGCGGCAGCGCCTGGCGTCCCATCTGCACCTGGCGGTTGGTGTTGGTGACGGTGCCGTCCTTCTCCGGCCACGCCGAGGCTGGCAGGATCACGTCGGCATAAGAGGCCGTCTCGGTGAGGAAGATGTCCTGCACCACCAGATGCTCGAGATGCGCGAGCGCGCCGCGCGCGTGGTTGAGATCGGGGTCCGACATCGCGGGGTTCTCGCCCATGATATACATGCCCTTGATCTCGTCGGCATGCACCGCATCCATGATCTCGACCACGGTCTTGCCGCGCTTGGGATCGAGCGTCACGCCCCACGCGGCTTCGTATTTGGCGCGGGTCTCGGCGTCCTCCACCGACTTGTAATCGGGGAAGAACATCGGGATCAGCCCCGCGTCGGAGGCGCCCTGCACGTTGTTCTGGCCGCGCAGCGGATGCAGGCCGGTGCCCGGGCGGCCGATCTGCCCGCAGATCAGCGACAGCGCGATCAGGCAGCGCGCGTTGTCGGTGCCGTGCGTGTGCTGCGACACGCCCATGCCCCAGAAGATGATGGCGCTTTCGGCGCGCGCGAACGTGCGCGCGACCTTGCGCAGCACGTCGGGCGCGATGCCGCAGATCGGCGCCATCTCCTCGGGCGTGAACGGCTTGACGCTCGCCGCGAGCTTGTCGAAATCCTGCGTATAGGTCTGCACGTATTGCTGGTCGTAGAGCTTTTCCTCGATGATGACGTTGAGGATGCCGTTGAGCATGGCGACGTCGGTGCCGTTCTTGAACTGCAGCATCTGCCAGGCGTGGCGCGTGAGCGCCGACCCGCGCGGGTCCATGACGATCAGCTTGGCGCCGCGCTTGGCGGCCTGCTTGAAAAAGGTGGCGGCGACCGGATGGTTCTCGGTCGGGTTGGCGCCGATCACGATGATGACGTCGGAATTCTTGCACTCGTTGAAGGTGGCGGTGACGGCCGCCGAGCCGACGCCTTCGAGCAAGGCGGCGACCGAGGAGGCATGGCATAGCCGGGTGCAGTGATCGACGTTGTTGCTGCCGAAGCCGGTGCGCACCAGCTTCTGGAACAGATAGGCCTCCTCGTTGGAGCCCTTGGCCGAGCCGAAGCCCGCCAGCGCGCGCGGTCCGTCGCGGTCGCGGATCCTGGTGAGGCCCTTGGCGGCGCGGTCCATCGCCTCTTCCCAGGTCGCGGGGCGGAAATGGGTCCAGGGATTGGACGGGTCGACCAGATCGTCGGCGGCCTTGCCGACGCCATCCCGGCGCACCATCGGTTGCGTCAGTCGCTGCGGGTTGCTGACATAGTCGAAGCCGAAGCGGCCCTTGACGCACAGGCGGTTCTGGTTGGCCGGGCCGTTCTTGCCGCTCACGTAAGCGAGCTTATCGTCCTTGATGTGGTAGGTGAGCTGGCAGCCGACGCCGCAATAGGGGCAGACGCTGTCGACCGCGCGGTCGGGCTTGCCGGCATAGACGTTTTTCTCGTCCACCATCGTGGCCGGCATCAGCGCGCCGGTCGGGCAGGCCTGCACGCATTCGCCGCAGGCCACGCAGGTCGAGGCGCCCATCGGGTCATCGAAGTCGAACACGATCTTCTCGGTGTGGCCGCGCCCCGCCATGCCGATCACGTCGTTGACCTGGACCTCGCGGCAGGCGCGCACACACAGATTGCATTGGATGCAGGCGTCGAGATTGACCGCCATCGCGGGATGGCTGCGGTCGGGCGCGGGCGCCGCGCGCTTCGGGAAGCGGCCGGCGTCGATCTTCTGGCGGTTGACGATCTTCCACAGCTCGGAATCGGGATCGTGCGCCACCTTGATGGCGGGCTGGTCGGTGAGCAGGAGCTCGGCCACCATGCGGCGCGCCGTCTTGGCGCGGTCGGTCTGGGTCTTCACCTTCATGCCGGGCGCCGGCGTGCGGATGCAGCTCGCCGCCAGCACGCGCTCGCCTTCGATCTCCACCATGCAGACACGGCAGTTGCCGTCCGCCCGGTAACCCGGCTTGGGCGTGTAGCACAGGTGCGGCAGCTTGATGTCGAGCCGGCGCGCCGCACGGAAGATGGTCTCGCCCGGTCGAATGTCGATCTCGCGGTCGTCGATGAAGAAGCTCTGCGCCGTCGTGCCGTGACCCTGGCCGGCGACCGTGTCGGTCGGGCCCTTGTGCGAGACATGGACCTCGCCGTCATTCTTGGTGGCGCCGCCGGCCGCGCCCTTGCGGTCGTGGCCGTAGCCGGCCGGCTTTTGTGCGTCGTCGCTCATGGCAACCTCTTGTCTCACCAACGTCCCAGGGGCCTGGTCAGTTCGTCGGGAAAATATTTCAGCACGCAAAGCAGCGGATTGGGCGCCGCCTGGCCGAGGCCGCAGATCGAGGCGTCGCGCATCAGGGTCGACAGCTCGGTCAAGAGCTCCGGATCCCACGGCCCGCGCTCCATCAGCTTGACGGCCTTCTCGGTGCCGACACGGCACGGCGTGCACTGGCCGCAGCTTTCGTCTTCGAAAAACTTCATCAGGTTGAGGGCGACCGCCTTCATGTCGTCCTTGTCGGACAGGATCACAACCGCGTGCGACCCCACGAAGCAGCCGTATTTTTACAGCGTGCCGAAGTCGAGCGGCAGGTCGGCCATGTGGGCCGGCAGGATGCCGCCCGACGCGCCGCCCGGCAGATAGCCCGTGAAGGTGTGGCCCTCCGCCATGCCGCCGCAGAACTCGTCGATCAGCTCGCGGATCGTGACGCCGGCCGGCGCGAGCTTCACGCCCGGCTGCTTGACACGGCCGGAAACCGAGAAGCTGCGGAAACCCTTGCGGTCGTGCCGGCCCTGGGAGGTGAACCAGTCGGCGCCTTTTTCGACGATGTCGCGAATCCAGAACAGCGTCTCGACATTCTGCTCCAGGGTCGGACGGCCAAAGAGGCCGACCTGCGCCACATAGGGCGGACGATGGCGCGGCAGCCCGCGCTTGCCTTCGATCGACTCGATCATCGCGGATTCTTCGCCGCAGATGTAAGCGCCGGCGCCGCGCCGCATATGGATCCTGGTGTGCGGCACGAGGCCGGCCGCTTCGACCTTGGCGAGCTCCTCGTCAAGCATCAGCCGGACTTCCGGATACTCGTCGCGCAGATAGAAATACGTGTCGGGCGCCTCGACCACCCAGGCGGCGATCAGCATGCCTTCGACAAAGCGGTGCGGATCTCGCTCGAGGTAGTAGCGGTCCTTGAAGGTGCCGGGCTCGCCCTCGTCGCCGTTGACGGCAAAAAGGCGGGGCGCGGGCTCGGCCCGCACCAGCGTCCATTTGCGCCCAGTCGGAAAGCCGGCGCCGCCGAGGCCGCGCAGGCCGGCGTCGCTCACGATCTTGATGAGATCGTCGCGGCTGCGCTTGCCGCTCAGGCACGCCCGCAGGAGCTGATAGCCGCCGTCGGCCCGATAGGCGGCGAAGTCCTTGCCCGGCTTGTAGGCATGCGCATGCGCCCCCTTGGCAACGGCGGCGGTTACCGTCTCCGGCGTTGCGCGGTTAGTCTGTACATGGCCGACGGCGACGACCGGCGCCTGATCGCAGGCGCCCATGCACGGCGCCCGCAGCACGCGCACGTTCGCCCCCAGCTTGCCCGGCAGCGTCGTCAGCAGGGTTTCGGCGCCCGCCATCGCGCAGGAGAGGCTGTCGCACACCCGCACCGTCACGGCGGGCGGCGGTGGGCCGTCCTTCACCACGTCGAAATGGGCGTAGAAGGTGGCGACCTCATAGAC
>JAXDOD010000183.1:0-13220 GCA_034669045.1 Alphaproteobacteria bacterium | reverse complement strand
GCGCACAGCGAGTATGTCGATGAAGAATCGCGCAAGATCGCGATCGAGCGCGCCAAGAAGATCGACGAGGTCGCGCGCCAGCGCGGCATGGGCGGGGACCTGCAGACATGACCGACCCCGCCCTCGGGCTCCTGATGCTGGGGCTCATCGTCGTCGTGATCATGATGGGCTTTCCGACGGCCTTCACGTTGATGGGCCTTGGCATGTTTTTTGGCTACATCGCGTTTTACTCGCCGCATCAGATGTTCACCGACAATCAGGTGTTCGACCTGATGGTCCAGCGCACCTACGGTGCGATGACCAACGACGTTCTCGTGTCCATTCCGCTGTTCGTGCTCATGGGCTACGTGATGGAGCGCGGCGCGCTGGTCGACAAGATGTTCTATTCGATCCAGCTCGCGTTCCGGCGCGTGCCGGCCTCGCTCGCCGTCGCGACGCTGATCGTCTGCACGTTCTGGGGCATCGCGTCGGGCCTCGTGGGCGCGGTCGTGGTGCTGATGGGCGTGATCGCGTTCAACCCGATGCTGCGCGCGGGCTACGACGTCAAGCTCGCCGCCGGCGTTATCACCGCAGGCGGCACGCTCGGGATCTTGATCCCGCCGTCGGTGATGATCATCGTCTATGCGGCGGTGGCGGGACAGTCGGTCGTCAAGCTGTACGCGGCCGCGATGTTTCCGGGCTTCTTCCTGGCCCTGCTTTATCTCGTCTACATCGTCGGTTGGGCGATGATCAATCCGAAGATCGCCCCTCCGCTGCCGGAAGAGCAGACACGCGTGCCGGTTCCGGCCTGGATGGCGAGGTTCCAGCAAGCCTATTCGGCCAACATGCTCGTGGGTTTGATCGAGGCGCTGCTGTCGCCCTCGAAGGCGGCGGCGATCGAAGTCGACGGCGGCCGCATCAACTATTGGATGCTGGTGAAGAACTTTGCGGCCGCGCTGGTGCCCCTGCTGTTGACTGCGGCGACGTTCGCTCTGATCTGGTGGTACGTCGTCGTTCACCAGCAGGTGGTGGTCGATGTCTTGCCGGAGGGATTGCAGCCCCTGGGCAGCCCGGACCTGCCAAAGGCCGCGGGCGCGCCCGCCGAATCCGGGCCGGCGACGAGCTTCTACGTCTGGTTCTGGTGCATCGTCGCTGCCATGGCGCTGGTGCTCGTGCGCTATTATTCGAGGATGACCGCCGATCGCTTCGAGGTCCTCAAGCTCTTGACCTCGTCGGTGATGCCGCTCGGCATTCTCACCGTCATTGTTCTCGCCGTCATCCTGTTCGGGATCACGACCGCGACCGAATCCGCGGGCGTCGGCGCCGCCGGCGCCTTCCTGCTCGCGTTCCATGCCCGGACGCTCGATTGGAAACGCACCAAGGAAGCCGTGTTCCTGACGGCGAAGACCACCGCCATGGTGTGCTGGCTGTTCGTCGGCTCGGCGCTCTTTTCCGGCGTTTTCGCCATTCTCGGCGGGCAGGCGCTGGTCGAGAGATGGGTTCTGTCCTTCGACCTGACGCCCACGCAGTTCATGATCCTGTCGCAGGCGATCATCTTCGTGCTTGGCTGGCCGCTCGAATGGACCGAAATCATCGTGATCTTCGTGCCGATCTTCCTGCCGCTGTTGAAGCACTTCAACATCGACCCGATCCTGTGGGGCACGCTGGTATTCGTGAACCTGCAGGCGGCATTCCTGTCGCCGCCGGTCGCCATGTCGGCGTTCTACCTCAAGGGCGTTGCGCCGTCGCATGTCACGCTCAACCAAATCTTCGCCGGCATGATGCCATACATGGTGGTCATCATCCTGTGCATGGTCATCATGTATGTCTGGCCGGGGATGACGCTTTGGCTGCCGGCCTATCTGTATGGCGGCTGAAGATGCGCCAACGAGGCGGCGGTGCGACATCATCGTGGTCGGCCGCGGACGCTTCCCGCGAGGGAAGCGTCCGCGCTTGTCGTAACGTCCGAGACGCGATCAGCCGATGCTCGGCGGCACCCCGAGATGCTGCTTGAAGAACGCGATGGTGCGGCCCCAGGCCAGGTCGGCTGCCGCCTTGTTATAGCGGGCGGCATTGGTGTCGTTGTTGAAGGCGTGCTGGGCGCCTTCGTATACATGCTTGGTGTAGGTCTTGTTGTTGGCCTTGAGCGCGGCCTCGTAGGCCTCGATGCCTTTGTTGATGTTGTCGTCGATGGCGGCGTATTGCAGCAGCAGCGCCGCCTTGATCGGCGGCACCTTGTCGGCCGGCGGTTGCGCGCCGTAATAAGGCACCGCCGCCGCGAGGTCCGGGCTGTCGGTCGCCATCCGGTTGACCACGCCGCCGCCGAAGCAGAAGCCGACGGTGCCGACCTTGCCGGTCGATTCCGGATGGTTCTTCATGTAGGTCACGCCGGCCACAGCCTCGACGATCATGTCTTCGCGGTTGGTCTTCTCGTGCGTGGTGCGCGCGCCGTCCTCGTCGGCGGGGGTGCCGCCCGAGATCGACAGCAGGTCGACCGCGATGGCGAGGAAGCCTTCGGTCGCGAGCCGACGCGCCACGTCCTCCAGATGCGGGTTGAGGCCGCGGTTCTCGTGGATCACGATGACGGCCGGGCGCTTGGCATTGCCCTTGGCGCGCACCAGGTAGCCGTTGACCTTGCCTTTGGGCGAATCGTAGGTGACCTTTTGCGCGTTGAGACGCGGGTCGTCGGGCGCCACCACGGCGGCTTTCGCGTAGTCGTTCTGCAGCAGCGGCAGCAGCGCTGCGGCCGCCGCCGTCGAGCCGGCAAGCTTGGCGAGATCTTCCATAAAGTCACGCCGGCTCATGCCGCCGTGAGTGAACTTGTCGTAGAGATTGATAATTTTCTGGTCCATCATGGATCCTCCCTGATTGGAGCGGGCACAATAGCACAATCGCCGTTTTCGCCTATCACTGTGGCAGCGGCAATTCGCCATGGCATTCATCGGGATGCACGCGCCTCGCCGGGGTTGTCCGCAAGGCTGCGTCGGCCGCATTTGATCGCAAGCCGGACGCATGAGATGATCCGGCGTCTTCGATCCTCCTGCCTGATTTCCACTCCCCTGGAGAACAGTTCATGCGCCCCGTGCCTGCGCCCCGTTTCGGTCGCCGGCGGCTGCGCCTTGTCGCGCTCGCCGTCGTCATGATCGCCGGCCTCGTTCCGTCCGTTGCCGCCGAGCGCGGCTTTCCCTACGGCAGCGAACTGATGCTGGACGCGCGGCCGATGAAGGGCTCGAAGCGCGTGCCGATGCTCGACATCAAGCCGCGTGGCGAAGTCTCGATCGACCTGTGGTGCAACAGCATGCAGGCGCAGTTCGTCGTGGCCGAGGATACGCTCACGGTTCTCACCGGCACCAGGACCGAGCAGCAATGCACGCCCGACCGCATGCGCGCCGACGACGACCTGATCGACGCGCTCAGCCAGGTCACTACATGGCGGCGCGACGGTGACGCGCTGACCCTGCGTGGGCCGAAGCTGCTGCGGTTCAGGTTGCTGACGCATTGATTGATTGTTTCGGGGAGAACACGATCGTGCCCACGACGCGCTCGGCTCCCTCCCCTTGTGGGGGAGGGAACGCTGTGGCACCACCGTCCCTCGTCATTCAAAACCCATGCAGCCGCGCCGGATTGTCGACCAGCACCGCCTGGCGCGATTTGGCATCGGGCAGAAACTTGTAGAGCAGCCCGACGAGCGCGTCCTCCTCGGGGCCGCCGCCCTCCTTCTGGCTGTGCGTGTGCGGCCAGTCGGTGCCGAAGATGCAGCGGTCGGGCGCTGCCGCGTAGAGCTCGCGGCCGAGCGGGACCATGTCGTCCCAGCCCGACGCCTGCGCCGACATGCGAGGACCGTTCGACAGCAGCATCCAGACGTTCTCGCGCTTGACGAGGTCGACGACCAGGCGCCGCGCCGGGTGATTGGGCGGCGTGCGTCCCATGTGGTCGACCAGCACCGGCACCGACGTCACGTCGCGAAGAGTATCGATGTGGCCGGCGATCTCCTCGGCGCCGATGAAGATCTTGACGTACCAGCCATAGGCGCGGATGCGCGCAATGGAGCGGTGGAAGGTCGCCGGCGACGGCGCCATGTTGAATTGACGCACGAAGTTGAAACGAACGCCGCGCATGCCGGAGTCATGCAGGGTCTCGAGCTCAGCGTCACTGACACCGTCGTCGATGATGCCGGTGGCGCGATATTGGCCACGCGGCACCCGCGCCAGCGCCTCCTTGAGGTAGGTGTGGTCGGTCATGTAGTTGGCCGGCTGCACGAACACGCCGCGGCTGAAGCCGACCGCGTGGTGCATCTTGAGCGCGTCCTCCCAGGTGGCTTCGAGGCTCTTGTGCACCGGGTTGGGGTGGCGGTCTGGAAATTGTGCCGGGTCGCCGAAGACATGAAGATGGCAATCGCAGCTCAGCGGCGGCAACGGCTCGGCGGGCGCTCGCGCCGGCCGTGCGGCCCCGGCATATTTTTGCGACATGATCTCGTGCTCTCCCGGGGCAATGGTTGCGTGCGGCGGCTTTGGCAGGAAATCTGTGCGAACGGAAGCGGAGCGGGCGGCCTTGCCAGTACCAGCTCGATATGAATTAGTTAATGCTTCAAGCATTGGCTACCGGAGGAAAAGGCAGATGGACTGTTCCGGCCTCTTCCGCGGCGCGCTCGCGACACGCGTTCGCCGGTCGCTGCTCACACTCGTCGTCCTCATCGTGTCGGCCGCATCCGCTTTCGCCGAAACGGCGCCGGTCAAGCCAAAATTCGGGCCGCTTGCAACGTCGATCCAGCAATCGCGCGACTACTTTCGCACCCATGACGCGCCGGACTACTGGGCGCTCAGCCCCTATTACGTCCCGCAAATCTCCGGCAGCGCCTGCTCGGTCGCGACCATCGCGATCATGATGAACGTGATGCTGGGCCTGCCGGCCTGGGGTCCCGAGACGCTGGTGAGTCAGCAATCGCTATTGGAAAAAGTCGACAGCAAGCAGTGGGCGGAGAAGTCGGCGCAGGACGGCGAGGGGCTCACTTTCGAGGAGTTCAAGACCTACGTCGCGCTCAGTCTCGAAGCCTATGGGCTGAAGGCCGACCTCGAGACGTTCAAGCCGGCCGACGGCGGGGAAGCAACGCTCGCGCGGCTGCGCGCGCTGCTCGTGGAGAACGAAGGTTCCGACGACGACATCGTGCTGCTCTATTTCAACCAGGGCGCCGTCACCGGCGACTGGGACGGACCGCACATCTCGCCGCTCGGCGCCTACGACATCGATCGCCGGCGCGTGCTGATCATGGATGTGGACCGGCAGTTCTACATTCCCTATTGGACCGACGACGAGACGCTGCTCGATGCCATGCTGCGGCCGGCGCCGGCCGAGCAGGGCGTGCTCGCGGGCGAGACCGGCGGACTCATCCGGGTCACGGCGCATCGGGGGACGGCGCACGAGGTCGTGCGCGGCAGCGAGCCCGAGCGGCGGTCACGGGCGCGGCAGTGAGCATCACCCGCCGCGACTTCCTCAATGGCGCGGCGCTCGCCATCGCGTCGGGCCTCACGCCCGCGGCGCAGATCGCGGCACAGGACGCGACACCTCCTTGGCGCTACCCGCCGGCGCTGACCGGTCTGCGCGGGCAGCATGACGGCGCGTTCGAGACCGCGCATGCGTTCGCGCGCGATCGCGCACCCCTTGCGGTCGATCGGCTGCCGGCCGAGGAGAGCTACGACCTGGTGGTGGTCGGCGGCGGCATCAGCGGGCTCGCCGCGGCGTGGTTCTACCGGCGCGCCGCGCCCGATGCTCGCATCCTCATCCTCGACAACCATGACGATTTCGGCGGCCATGCCAAGCGGAACGAGTTCATGCTGGATGGGAAGTTGCTGATCGGCTACGGCGGCAGCCAGTCGATCGACAGTCCTGCCACGCAATGGAGCACGACCGCCAAGGGGCTCTTGCGCGATCTCGGTGTCAACGTTGCGCGCTTCGAGACCGCGTTCGAGCGCACGCTCTATTCCTCGCTCGGTCTTTCGACCGGGCTGTTCCTGCCGCGCGAATTCTACGGCCGCGACGTGCTGGTGGCGGGCGACGCGCTCGCGCCGTCCGGCAACGAGCAGACCCGCCGACTGTCGAACGCGCGGCCGCTCGCGGAGTTCGTCGCCGACCTGCCGATCGCGGCAGCGAGCAAGGCGCAGCTCCTCGCCCTCTATGACGGCGCGCGCGACCCGCTCGCGGGCAAGACGGCTGCACAGAAGCGCGACATCCTCAAGACCACGAGCTACCGCGCCTATCTCATGCGCATCTGCGGCTGCAGCGCGGAGGCCGCCGACTGCTTCCAGGGCCGCACGCTCGACTACTTCGGGCTTGGCTGCGACTCGGTGCCGGCGGAAGACGCGCGCGAGGCCGGCTATCCCGGCTTTCGCGGGCTCAAGCTTCCGGCGGACGGCGGCGGACGCAGCGAAGCCTATATCTACCATTTCCCCGACGGCAACGCCTCGCTGGCGCGCCTCCTCGTGCGCGCGCTCATTCCCGGCGTCGCGCCCGGCGGCACCATGGAGGACGTGGTGCTGGCGCCGTTCGACTACGGCAAACTCGACGAGCGCGCGAGCAAGGTCCGCCTCCGCCTCGATGCGAGCTGCATCGATGTGCGCAATGCGGACGGGCGCGTCGTCGTCGGCTATGTACGGGGTGGGACGATGCATCGCCTCGAGGCGAAGCATACGGTGCTCGCCTGCTTCCACATGATGATCCCGCACCTGATGCCGGAACTGCCGGCGGCGCAACGCGCTGCGCTGGCGCAGAACGTCAAGACCCCGATCGTCTACACCAATGTGCTGGTGCGCAACTGGCGCGCGTTCGCCGAGCTCAAGGTCCACGCGATCAACGCGCCGGTGTCGTTCCACAACCAGGTGACGCTTGACTTCCCGGTCAGCCTCGGCGGCTACCGCCATCCGCGCCACCCATCCGAGCCGGTGTGCCTGCACCTCGCGCATGTGGCGGGCGAGCCCAACCGCGGCCTGACCGCGCGCGAGCAGTTCCGCATTGGGCAGGGCAAGCTCCTGACGATGACGTTCGCGGACTTCGAGGCGAGGATCACCGACGAGCTTGACCGGATGCTGGGGCCCGGCGGATTTTCGAGCGCGCGCGACATCGCGGCGATCACCGTCAACCGCTGGCCGCACGGCTATGGTTATGCGGAGAACTCGCTGTACGATGGCGACGACTACGATGAGACGCTGGCGCTCGCGCGGCGACAGGCCGGGCGCGTCGCGATCGCCAATTCCGATGCCGGCGGGGACGCCTATGCGCATCTCGCCATCGACGAGGCCGCGCGTGCGGTGCGAGAGCTGGTGGGGTGATAATGGCAGAGGGCCAGATGATGGATGTTTTTCTCGAAATCGATCCGCTCGTCCCCGCGAAAACAGGGACGCGGGTCAGCAACGCGAGTACTGCGCCCACTAGATTCTGGCTTCCCGCTTTCGCCGGAATGAGCGCCGCCCAAGTTGCGCGCACCGCCTTGAATGCGGCAATGCTGTTAGGGACTACGACGCTGGCGCTTGCGCAGGCGGACTTTCCCTTCGACCGCGAAATGCTGCTCGATGCGAAGCCGATGCCCGGCGGCAAGCGCATTCCGATCCTGGAGATCGCCGCCGATGGCAAGGCGCAGATCGATCTGTGGTGCAAAAGTGGTCCGGGCCTGGTCGAGGTGACCGGCGAGGCCATCAAGTTCACGCTCGGCGCGATGGCCGACCAGCCCTGCACGCCGGAGCGCATGCAGGCGGACGAGGAGGTTGCCGCGGCGCTCGCGCAGGCCACGCATTGGCGCCTCGACGAGGACGTGGTGGTGCTGCTCGGGCCGACCGAGCTGCGCTTCCGGCTCTCGACGCATTAGCCGAGCCGATGCCTGCCCCTTCGGCGGGCAGTGCCTGTGATCTGTGCAGACGGTCTTGAACCGCCGCGAAATCCAGCGACAATGGCCGGGATCTTACGGTCGGAATGGCCTGCTGCTTGCTTGCAGCCAGCAGTCCGACAAACAGGTGGAGGGTGGCCATGCGGCGCGGCGAAATCATCAAATCGGCACTGGTGCTGGCAGCCGGATCGGCCCTGCTGGCGGGGATGGGCGCGCTCGCGCAGCCGCAGCAGCCGCCGGCAGAACCGCCGGCGACCATCCCGAGCCCGACGACCGGTCCGGCCGACGCCAAGCTGCGCGTCCTGCCCTTGCCGAACGGCAAGAAGATGCACCTCCTGCCGGCGACGCTGGAGACCACCCAGTGGGGCTGGTTCGACAACGCCCAGCCGCCCGTGCTGCGGGTCAATTCCGGCGACACGGTCGTGCTCGAAACGATGATGCACAGCCACAATCAGGTCGTGCCCGGCACCACCATCGAACAGATCAAGAAGACGCGCACCGACTTTCCCGGCCGCGGCCCGCATACGCTGACCGGTCCGATCTTTATCGAGGAGGCGCAGCCCGGCGATGTGCTGAAGGTCACCCTCAACAAGATCGTGCCGCGCGCCTACGCCACGAACTTCAACGTGCCCGGCATGTTCGGCCAGTTCCCGAACATCTACACCGACGGGCAGGTGAAGTACCTCTACCTCGATCTCGACAAGATGACGACCGAGTTTCTGCCGGGTGTTGTCATTCCGCTGAACCCGTTTCCCGGCACGCTGGCCGTGGCACGCAAGGAGCCCGGCCGCTACTCGAGCGTGCCGCCGGGCGAGTTTGCGGGAAACATGGATATCCGTGACTTCGTCGCCGGGAGCTCGCTCTACGTGCCGGTGCACGTACCGGGTGCGTTGCTGTGGAGCGGCGATTCCCACGCCGGCCAGGGCAACGGCGAGGTCAATCTCACCGCGATCGAAACCGCCTATAAGGAATTCAACATCACGGTCGAGGTCATCAAGGGCAAGCCGCTCGACTGGCCGCGCATCGAGACCAAGACCTCGTGGATCACCATGGGCTTCGACGCTGACCTCAACAAGGCGTGGGACCAGGCGAAGGCTGAGACAGGAAAGTTCCTCGCCGAGCAGCGCAATATATCGGCCGCCCAGGCCGGCGCGCTCATGCCGACGGTGTCCGACTGCCGCGTGTCCCAGGTCGTCAACGTGAAGAAAGGCATTCATTGCCTCAACCCGAAGAACGTGAGCGGGAAGGAGGACATGGAGCGGCCGATCAAGGAAACCGCCGACTATCTCGTTACCCACGTCAAGGACGCCGATCTCAACAAGGCGATGAACGATGCCTCAATGGCGATGATCAAGCTCCTGGAGACGGAAAAGAAGGTCGCGCGCCTCGACGCCTATGGGCTCGCCAGCGTGGCGATGGACTGCCGCGTTGGGGCCGTGTCGGATACCGAGAAGAACGTCCATTGCGTGATGCCGAAGAGCCTCTGGCAACAAGCGAGGTGATGGATCTGACTCTCGTACGGACGTCCTTGCGTGTATCGGTCATCGCGGCCTCGCTTCTTGCACTCGCGCCGACGCACGCGCAGGATCGGCTCGCCATCGTCACCACCACCGGCGACCTGCGCAGCCTTGCCGAGGCGGTCGGCGGCGATCGCGTCGCGGTAACGAGCCTGGTGCCGCCGCGTTTCGATCCCGAGGAATACCAGCCCAAGCCGCAGGACCTCGCGCGGGTGAAGAATGCGCGGCTGGCGGTGCGAGTGGGGCTCGACTTCGACCTGTGGTTCGATCGGCTGCTGGTTCAGGCGGGGATCGCGCGGACGCACCCCGGCTACGTCGATGCGTCCTACGCGATTTCGGCGCTGGACGTGCGCGGCGCCACCGTCGGGCCGGGCGACGGCCACGCCCATGGCAGCGGCAACCCGCACTACTGGCTCGATCCGAGGAACGCCGACATCATCACCGGCAACATCCTGGAGGGACTGGCCCGCGTCGACGCCGGCAACAGGGCCATCTATGAATCCAATCGCCTCGCGTTCCTGGCGCGTCTCGAGGCCGAGCTCAAACGCTGGGAAGACCAAGCCGCGCCGCTCAACCGGGTGCCGCTCGTCGCCTACCACAATAGCTGGGCCTACCTTGCCCGCAGGTTCCGCCTCGATTTCATCGGCTTCGTGGAGCCGAAGCCCGGCGTGCCGCCGTCGCCCGCGCAACTCGCCGCGCTGATCCGGACGATGGACGCGCGCGGCGCCCGCATCATCGTTCGCCAGCCCCACGAGCCGGAGAAGGATGTCGGCTTCCTGGCGAAGCGCACGGGCAGCGCGGTCGCGCTGCTGGCGGCCTCGGTCGGTGCATTGCCGGATGCGACGGATTATCTTTCGCTGTTTGACGTCAACATCGCCGCCTTGTTGTCGGCGGCCAAAGCGCGATGACGGATACGCTTGCCTTCCTGTGGCCGTCGTTCGTGGTGGCGTTCTGCCTCGTCGGCATTCACGCCTATTTCGGAATCCAGGTGCTGGCGCGCAACGTCGTGTTCGTCGACCTGGCCTTGGCGCAGATCGCCGCGCTGGGCGCAACCGTTGCCTTCATGCTCGGCCATCCGGCGCAGGGCCTCGCGGCCTATGGCTACTCGCTGGGATTCACGCTCGTCGCGGCGGTGCTGCTCGCATTCACGCGAACGTGGTCCGCGCGCGTCTCCCAGGAGGCGCTGATCGGCGTCATCTACGTGGTCGCCGCCGCCGCGGCGATCCTCCTGATCGACCGCGCGCCGCAGGGCGCCGAGCACCTCAAGCAGATTCTCACCGGCAATATCCTGACGACCGGCACGGAGGACCTTGTCCTCATCGCGCCGCTCTATGCCGCCATCGGGCTGGCGCATTGGCTCTTGCAGCGGCGCTTTGCGCTGTCCGGCTCGATCGCCTGGGACTTCGTGTTCTATGCAAGCTTCGGGGTCGTGGTCACCAGCTCCGTCGCGCTCGCGGGCGTGCTCCTGGTCTTTTCGTTCCTGATCATTCCGGCCGCCATCGGCGTCCTCTATGCGCGCAAGCTGGCGCGCCAGCTTGCAATCGGCTGGTTCGCCGGCACCGTCACGAGCGCGGCCGGGCTCGCGGCCTCGTTCGGGTTCGACCTGCCGACCGGAGCGACGATGGTCTGCGCCTTCGGCGGTGCGCTCGCCTTTGCAGGTCTGCTCTATCCGTTTTTCATGGATGATGCGCGTGTGGCCGCGCGACGCATGCTCGCGGCGGTGCGCTGCTGCGCGGCGGTCATCCTTGCCGGCTCCGCGCTGCTGCTGATGATCGCGCCACGTTCGGACCAGCCGCTGCTCGATGGCGCCGAATCTGCGTTCCCGGCGTTGCGCGCGGCCTATTTCACCGCGGGCGAGCTGGCGGCCTACGCGGATGCAAGCGCCTCTGCGGAGCGCCATCGCCTGGACGCGGAGCGGCTGAATGAGATCGAGACGCATAGCCGCGCCCAGGGCGAAGCGCTCGACGACGCGATGGTACAGAGGATCTCATCGTTCTTGAAATCCTATGGCGAGATGCGACGGGGCGAGCAATTCGTCATGCACGAGGTGCGCTCGCGGGCGCGCGCGCGCTCGCGCTGGACTGCTGGAGCAGGCATGCTCGTATTGGCAGTGCTTCTGGTGCCGGGCGCGCTGGGCTTGGTGCGGCGCAGGTCCCGCTAGAGCGGGGCCGTCGTCGCGGACGTCATGCTGATCGCCTAGACCGGCGACGCGACCGGGGATTTGAGCTTGCGGTAGGTCGAGGTCGTCTGCGGCTTGACGAACAGCGCGACCACTTCGGGATGAGCTTTCCTGATTTCCTGCTCGAGCTCGGCCACCGCACTCTCGATTTCCGGCGCCGTCATGTCGTCACAGAATTCAACGCTCAAGGCGGCGACGATCTGCCTCGGTGCCAGATGAACGGTGAACAGCCCATTGGCGCTTTCGATCCCGCGCGCGCCGGCAGCCAGCCGCAAGATTGCTTCGCTGACGTGTCGGCTCGCCGCCTCTCCGATCAACAGCTCCTTGCTTTCCCGCGCCAGGATCGTGGCGGTGATGGCGAGGACCACGCCGACGCCGATCGCCGCAATGCCGTCCGCAATGGGAAGCTGGAGCCGGTGTGCGATCAGCGTGCCGATGAACGCAATCGCAAGGCCGACCAGGGCCGCGCTGTCTTCGAAAAGAACGATGAAGGAGGGCGGGTCCTTGCTGCGGCGCATCGCTTCGTAGTAACCCATCGGACCCTTGACGGCGCGGAAGTGACGCAGCGCCGCGAGCCAGGTGACGAACTCGAACACAAACGAGACGCCAAGGACCGCGTAGTTGACGGCCGGGTCGACGATCTCCGACGGATGCAGGATGTGGCTGACGCCCTCGTAGACCGAGGCGCCGGCGCCGAGTGCGAACATCAGGACGGCGACGATGAAGCTCCAGAAATAGAGTTCGCGTCCGTGCCCGAGCGGGTGGCGTTCATCCGGCGGTCGCGTTGCGCGGTGCATCCCGTAGAGCAGCAGCGCCTGGTTGCTGGTGTCCACCAGCGAATGGAGGCCTTCGCTCAGCATGGCGGCGCTGCCGGTCCAAGCTGCGGCACCGAATTTCGTCAGCGCAACCAGGAGGTTTCCGGCCAGCGCGGCGTAGATGACGGTTTTCGAGGAGGAGGTTGAGGCCATCGGGCATGGGTCCGACCAACCTCGGGTAACGCTCAGGGCGCGCTTCCGGTTCGACCTGAAGTCTATCCCGTCCGGGGAATCTGTCCGTATTCGCTCGTCCCTGCGAAAGCGCGGACCCAGCGCCTCATGAATCGAACAGGGGGCTGGATTTTCCCGGTGGCACGGGAATGAGGGGAGGAGGTCTGGTTCCCCCCAGATGGATCTGGTCTGGCAGACAGGGCCAAAAAAGAGCCGCGCACGAGGCGCGGCTCCGGTTGTGTCTTGCGGTCAGCGGGAGGTCAGAAATCCATCCCGCCCATGCCGCCCATTCCGCCGCTGCCACCACCGCCCATCGGCATGGCCGGCTTGTCCCTTGGCAGTTCGGCGACCATGGCTTCCGTCGTCACCAACAGGCCGGCGACCGAGGCCGCGTCCTGCAGCGCAGCCCGGACCACCTTGGCCGGGTCGATGATGCCCTTGTCGACCATGTCGACATATTCCTCGCTCTGCGCGTCGAAGCCGAAGGTCTCCGACTTGTTCTCGAGGATCTTGCCGACCACGATCGAGCCCTCGACGCCCGAGTTCTCGGCGATCTGCCGGATCGGGGCTTCGATGGCCTTGAGCACGATGTTGATGCCGGCCTGGACGTCCGAGTTGTCGTTGGTGATCCGGCCGACCGCCTTCTTGGCGCGCAGCAGCGCCACGCCGCCGCCCGGCACGATGCC
>JAXDOD010000182.1:0-21293 GCA_034669045.1 Alphaproteobacteria bacterium | reverse complement strand
GCGATCGATTTCTGCTTGAAGGTGACGTCGAGCGTCTCGCGGTTGTAGCGCTTGCCCTTGCAGACGTCGCAGGTGACGTAGACGTCGGGCAGGAAGTGCATCTCGATCTTGATGACGCCGTCGCCCTCGCAGGCCTCGCAGCGCCCGCCCTTGACGTTGAACGAGAAGCGTCCGGGCTCGTAGCCGCGCGCCTTGGCCTCGGGCAGGCCGGCGAACCATTCGCGTATCGGCGTGAAGGCGCCGGTATAGGTCGCGGGGTTGCTCCTTGGGGTGCGGCCGATCGGCGACTGGTCGATGTCGATGATCTTGTCGATGTGCTCGAGGCCCTCGATGCGGTCGTGCGGGGCAGGGGCCTCGCTGGCGCCGTTGAGCTTGCGCGCGATCGCCTTGTAGAGCGTGTCGACCAGCAGCGTCGACTTGCCGCCGCCGGAGACGCCGGTGACGCAGGTGAACAGGCCGAGCGGGATTTCGGCGGTGACGTTCTTGAGGTTGTTGCCGCGCGCGTTGATGAGCTTGAGGAGGCGGCGCGGATTTTTGGGCCGCCGCTCGGGGACCGGCACCACCAGCTCGCCGGAGAGATATTTGCCGGTGAGCGATTTCGGCTCGTCGATGATGTCCTCGACCGTGCCCTGGGCGATGATGTGGCCGCCGTGGATGCCGGCGCCGGGGCCGATGTCGAGCACATGGTCGGCTTGGCGGATGGCGTCCTCGTCGTGCTCGACCACGATCACGGTATTGCCGAGGTCGCGCAGCCGCTTGAGCGTCTCCAGCAGGCGGGCGTTGTCGCGCTGGTGCAGCCCGATCGAGGGCTCGTCGAGCACATAGAGCACGCCGGTCAGCCCGGAGCCGATCTGCGAGGCGAGCCGGATTCTCTGGCTCTCGCCGCCGGAGAGCGTGCCGCTGGCGCGCGCCAGGGTGAGATATTCCAGCCCGACGTCGACCAGGAATTTCAGCCGGTCGCGGATTTCCTTGAGCACGCGCACCGCGATCTCGTTCTGCTTCCCGGTCAGTCTCCGCGGTAGCTCGGTGAACCACTGGCCTGCGGCTTTGACCGACATGTCGGCGACCTCGCCGATGTGTCTTTCGGCGATCTTCACGCACAGCGCCTCGGGCTTGAGGCGATAGCCCTTGCAGGCGTCGCAGGGAATGTCGGTGAAGAAGCGCGCCATGTCCTCGCGCGCCCAATCGCTCTCGGTCTCGCGCCAGCGCCGCTCCAGGTTGGTGATGACGCCTTCGAACGGCTTCTTGGTGGTGTAGGAGCGCAGCCCGTCGTCGTAGGTGAAACGGATCTCGTCGTCTTCGCCCGAGCCGTAGAGGATCGCCTGCTGCACCTTCTTCGGCAGGTCCTTCCACTTGGTGTCGAGAGTGAAACGGTAGTGCTTGCCGAGCGCGTTGAGGGTCTGGATGTAATAGGACGAGGTCGAACGCGCCCACGGCGCGATCGCGCCCTTGCGCAGCGTGACGTCCTGGTCGGGGATGACGAGATCGGCGTCGATGTGCTGCTCGACGCCAAGCCCGCCGCACTTCGGACAGGCGCCGAACGGGTTGTTGAACGAGAACAGCCGCGGCTCGATCTCCGGGATGGTGAAGCCGGACACCGGGCAGGCGAATTTCTCGGAGAAGATCAGGCGCTCGGGGCCGCTGTGATCGTGGATTTTGGCGGTCTTTCTCACCGCTTGCTCGGTCTGCTCCCTCTCCCCGTTTTTCACGGGGAGAGGGTTGGGGTGAGGGGCATCCTTTGAACGGCGGGCCTGTCGAGAGTCCCCCTCACCCGACGCGCTGCGCGCGTCGACCTCTCCCCGCAGGCGGGGAGAGGTACCGGAGTTTGTGGCACTATCCGCGAACTCCACCACCGCCAAACCATCCGCGAGCTTGAGCGCCTGCTCGAACGAATCCGCCAGGCGCGCGGCGATGTCGGGCCGCACCACGATGCGATCGACCACCACGTCGATGTCGTGGTTGAATTTCTTGTCGAGCGCGGGCACCTCGGCGATGTCGTAGAATTTTCCGTCGACCTTCACGCGCTGGTAGCCGCGTTTCATGAACTCGGCGATCTCCTTGCGGTACTCGCCCTTGCGTCCGCGCACGACCGGCGCGAGCAGATAGAGCCGCGTGCCCTCGGGCAGCGTCATCACCCGGTCGACCATCTGCGACACGGTCTGGCTTTCGATCGGCAGCCCGGTGGCGGGCGAATAGGGCACGCCGATGCGCGCCCACAGGAGCCGCATGTAGTCGTAGATCTCGGTGACGGTGCCGACGGTGGAACGCGGATTCTTCGAGGTGGTCTTCTGCTCGATCGAGATCGCCGGCGACAGGCCGTCGATCTGGTCGACGTCCGGCTTCTGCATCATTTCCAGGAACTGGCGCGCATAGGCGGAGAGCGACTCCACGTAGCGGCGCTGGCCCTCGGCATAGATGGTGTCGAAGGCGAGCGAGGACTTGCCGGAACCCGACAGCCCGGTGAACACGACGAGCTGATCGCGCGGGATCTCGACGTCGATGCCCTTGAGGTTATGCTCGCGCGCGCCGCGGATCGCGATCACCCGGCGGTCGGGTGCGCGCGCATCGGTCCGGCGGCGCGCGGATTTGTCGAACAGGTCGTTCATCGGTCCAGCGATGCCGCGGCCGCGGCGGTAAGGGGAAGCGCACGACGCCCGGGCGGCATCGGCCTCTCGCGAACATAGGAAGAACGGGGCGGTTTCGCCAGCCCAAAGAGCCGCGCGCAGCCGCACCATGCAAGGGCGTCATGCCGGGCCGGCCGCGAGACCTGGGGACAACGGCGGAACCGTGCGAGTATCATGGCGAATTCACAACAGGATCGGGAGGCTTTTATGACGTTCCGGCTGGCCACAATACTGGTGGTGACGGCGCTCGGCCTCGGAGCGGCAGGCGCGCAGTACCAGGTCGATACCCGCAGCAACGTCGACTATGCCGAGCACGACGGGGTCAAGCTCGCCGGCGATCTCTATCTGCCCAAGGGGCTCGCTAAGGCGCCCGTGCTGGTCGCGGTCCACGGCGGCGGCTGGCAGGGCGGCTCGCCCGCGAGCTACCGCCAGTGGGGACCGTATCTGGCGAAGAACGGCTTCGGCGTGTTCGCGGTGCGCTACCGGCTCGCCAAGCCGGGCGTGACGACCTATCCGCAGGCGGTCTACGATATCAAGGCGGCGGTGCAGTTCCTGCGCGCCAAGGCGGGCGAGCTCGGCGTCGACCCGGAACGGATCGGAGCCATGGGCGATTCCGCCGGTGCCCATCTGGTGGCGCTGGTGGCGCTCGCGGGCGACGAACCGCTGTTCTCGTCCGAGTACCGCAACGCGCCGAATGCGGCAACGCCGTCGAGCCTCAAGGCGGTGGTCGGCTTCTATGGCGTCTACGACCTGTGGGCGCAGTGGCAGCACGACCAGATCGCGCGTCCGCGCGACCAGATCGCGGAGAAATTCCTCGGCGCGTCGCCGATGCAGAACCGGCGCGTCTATTTCGACTCCTCGCCGGCGAGCTACGCCATCGAGAGCAAGAACCGCACCCGTTTCGTGATCGTGCATGGCACGAACGACGACGTGGTCGACGTGCCGACCCAGTCGACCGCATTCCAGACCGTGCTCAAGCAGGCGGGCTTCTTCGCGCGCACCGTCGTGGTGCCGGGGGCCGGGCATTATTTCGTCGGCTCGGACTCGCTCGACGACCCGACGAGCTTTGGCGCCTTCGCGGCCCCCAAGGTGCTGCGGATGCTCGAGGGCGCGCTGTAGGCGGCCCTCGCGATCGTACGCGACGGCAAAAAAGGGGAGCCGGCCCCGAAAGGCCGACCCCCTGATTTCGGGGCGAGCGTGGCTCAGTAGTTCGCGACCAGAGCGCCTGGCGCGCCCAAGCGGTAGTTGACGCCGAGCAGGACCACCTGCGCGCTCTGACGGATATTGAGCGGGAACGTCGGCGGCACCGGCGGAACCTCGAAGTTGGTGAAGATCACGCTGCGCCTGCCGAAGTCCATGTAGTCGTATTCCACGAAGAACGACCAGCCGCTCGCGCCCTTCACTTCCAGGCCGCCGCCGACCGTCCAGCCGCTGCGCGAGACATCGGCCGCGCCTTCGAGCACCCCAAAATCGATTTTGCGCTCGCGATCGCGGATCCAGGCGCCGCCCGCCTGCACATAGAGCAGCAGGTCGGGCTGTGCGATATAGCCGATCCGTGCGGTGGCGAGCGCGAAGGACGAGATCCGGCTCGAAAAGACGTCGCCGGCGCCGAGCGGGGCATGCTCGCCTTTCACGTCGGCCCAGTCGAACAGGCCGCGCGCGCCAACCACCCAGTTGCTCACCTGGTAATCGCAGCCGATCTGTCCGCCACCGACGGGGCCGCTTCCCGTATGACGTCCAAGATCGACCGGCGGCACGGCCAGGGGATCGATGTAATGCGCGCGGGTCGAGCCGCCGCCGGCATTCGCACCGATGTAGCAACTCGTCCAGGTGGACGTCATGACCGGCGGAGCCTTCGGCGCCTTGGTCGGAAGATCGGCTGCCATTGCCGGCGCAACCATCCCGGCTGTCATCAGTGCAGCACAAGCCTTTGCAAGCCGGCTCATGGCCTCACTCCTTTTCGATACGTTGTCGTCCCCTGCGCACACAACTCTACTCCATTGCGTCGTGAATTCTGTGCCGCGGGCGCCACAGTGCAGGGACATTCGGCGCCGCCCGCGCCGTGGGAGGCAGACGCTCGTTGGGTGCGCCTCGGTGCCTCGGCCACGCGATGCGCGGCCCGCTGACGCGCTTGATTATGCGCGCCGCTGGTGTTAGAACAAAAAGAGAACATGGATTTCGGTCAGCCTGGAACACGATACCGCGCCGAGCGGTGGAGGCCGGCAGACATTGTGGAAAACAGCCTTAAGGCTTGCCGGGGCGCGGCCCGGCACTAGGGTGATGCCGATCCCGCCGCGTTATCGGGCCGGGCAGTGACAAGCGGAGAATGGTCATGGCGGGTTCCGTCAACAAGGTGATCCTGGTCGGCAATCTGGGCAAGGATCCGGAAATCAGGCGCACCCAGGACGGTCGCCCGATCGCGAATTTGAGCGTCGCGACCTCCGAGAACTGGCGCGACAAGACAACCGGCGAGAAGCGCGAAAAGACCGAGTGGCACCGGGTCGTCATCTTCAACGAGGGCCTCTGCCGCGTCGCCGAGCAGTACCTAAAGAAGGGGATGAAGGTCTACCTCGAAGGCCAACTGCAGACACGCAAATGGCAGGACAAGGACGGGCAGGACAAATACTCGACGGAGGTCGTGCTGCAGGGCTTCAACTCGACCCTGACCATGCTCGACCGTGCCGGCGGCGGCGCCGGTGGCGGCGACTACGGCGATACCGGCGGGGAGTTCGGCGCGTCCGGCCCGACCGCGGCGCGCAAGCCCGCGGTGGCGGCTGCCGGCGGCAAGCGCGGCGACATGGACGACGAGATTCCGTTCTGATCGCCGGCCCGGGGTGACGCGTCCAGCGATATCGTCTCGGCGGGCGGCCGCGAAGCGGCGGAGGAGTGGCATGCGGACAGGCTGGATCGCGGCCGGGGCATGGCTCGGTTTCGCCGCGCTGCTGCCTGCGTCCGCGCAGGCGGCGCCACAGCCGGGCGAGCGGGTCACTATTTCCGCGTGCATCTTTGCGGGCGTGACTGGGAACTGCCTGATGATCAAGGACCGCGACGGTACCGTCTACAACATCACCGCCGTCAATCCGAAGCCGCGGCGCCTGGACCGCATGATCCGTCTGCGTGGCACAGTCACGGACAAGGCCAGCCTGTGCGGTCAAGGCGTGGTGCTCGAGCGCATCCGCTGGACGCGCACGCGGCAGCCGTGTGGGAACTGACCTGGGAATGCAGTGTCGGCACGGTAACTCGGTGGGCTCCCTCCCTTTCGATCTTGTCTCGATCTTTTCCTGCGGCACCCCTCTTCCTGTCCCTCGCCCGCAAGGGGGGAGGGAACGCCGTGGAGCCACTGTTCGTCACGCCCGACGAAACAGGGCGGGGTTAGGCCGCAGACTCGCCGTACGGCGTGACAGATCCAACGGGCGATATCACTCATGCGGATCCTGATCACCGGCGCCTACGGCCTGATCGGCTCGGCGATCCTCGCGCGGCTGCATCGCGACGGCCACGCGCTCGTCGGCGCCGGCCGCGCGCTCGCCGTGGCGGGCAGGCGCTTTCCCTATGCACGGTGGGTCGAGGCCGATTTCGCGCGGCTGGTGACGGCGGCGGCATGGCGGCCGCTCCTCGCCGGCATCGAGGCGGTGGTGAACTGCGTCGGCGTGCTCCAGGACAGCGCGCGCGACGACACCCGCCGCGTCCATGTCGAGGCGACCTGCGCGCTGTTCGAGGCTTGCGCGCAAGCCGGCATCCGCCGCGTCGTCCATGTCTCCGCCATCGGCGCTGCGCGCGACGGCCCGACCGATTTCTCGCGCACCAAGGCGGAGGCCGACGCGCGGCTGTCGCGCCTCGATCTCGACTGGGTGATCCTGCGGCCGGGCTTGGTGCTGGCGCCCGCCGCCTTCGGCGGCACTGCCATGCTGCGCGGTCTGGCCGGCGTGCCGTTCGTCACGCCGGTCGTCGGGGCGCAGAGCCGGATCCAGGTGGTGGCCGTGGACGACGTCACGGAGACGGTGGCCTTGTCGGTGCGCCCGGGCGCGCCCGCAACGGTGACGTGGGAGCTCGCGCATCCGCACGTCCATACCCTGGGCGGGATCGTCGCGGCGTTGCGCGCCTGGCTCGGGTTTCCGCCCCAGCCGCTGCTGGCGTTGCCGCCCGGAGCGGGGCGGGTCGTGAGCCTTCTCGCCGACGCGCTCGGCTGGCTGGGCTGGCGCAGCCCCGCCCGCTCGACCGCGCTGGCGCAGCTCACCGCCGGCGTCGTCGGCGATCCGGCGCCCTGGATGGCCGCAACCGGGATCAAGCCCAGGAGTCTCGACGACATCCTCGCGGCGACGCCGTCTGGCGTGCAGGAGCGCTGGTTCGCGCGGCTCTATCTGCTCAAGCCGGTCGCGATCCTGGCGCTGGCGCTGTTCTGGTCGGCGACCGGCGTGATCGCGCTCGGCCCGGCGCGCGCCGCGGCCATGGCGCAGTTGAACCAGGCCGGCGTGCACGGGCTTGGGGCTGACGTCACGCTCATCGGCGGGGCGGTCTTCGGTGTCGTGCTCGGAGTTCTCCTGCTGGTGCGGCGTCTGGCGCGGCCGGTGCTGGTGGTTATGCTGGCGGCGACGCCGTTCTACGTCCTGGCCGGCAGCGTGCTGGCGCCGCAGCTCTGGGCCGATCCGCTCGGGCCGCTGACGAAAACCATCCCCTTGCTGGTGGCGACCGCCCTGACCCTCGCGATCCTCGACGAACGATGACGAGCCTCCGGTCACGCTCGAGCTTGTCCACGTGCTGGGCGCGGCGGTGCGCGGGACTGGTGACCGGCCCGTCCGCGATGCCGCGGCTGTGGTGAACGCCGCTTCGTGATCTAATGCGCGATCGACGCGAGGCCCGGTAATCCATGCCCACGCTTGCGACCGCATTGCTGCAAGGCCTCAAGGACCACGGCGCCCGGGAAATTTTCGGCATCCCGGGCGACTTCGTGCTGCCCTTCTTCAAGGTGATCGAGGAGAGCGGCATCCTGCCGCATTACACGCTGAGCCACGAGCCGGGAGTGGGTTTCGCCGCCGATGCGGCGGCGCGCTATCACTGCGGGCTCGGCGTGGCGGTCGTCACCTATGGGGCGGGCGCCTTCAACCTCGTCAATGCGGTCGCGGGCGCCTATGCGGAGCGCTCGCCCGTGGTCGTGATCGCCGGCGCGCCGGGCGCGCGCGAACGCGCCAGCGGCTTCGTGCTGCATCATCAGGCGCGCTCGCTCGACACCCAGATGGCGGTCTATCGCGAGATCACCTGCGATCAGGCCGTGCTGGCCGATACCGCCGACGCGCCCGGCGAGATCGCGCGCGTATTGCGCAGCGCGCGCGAGCGCTCGCTGCCGGTCTATATCGAGCTGCCGCGGGACATGACGGAGGCGGCGTGCGCGCCGGTGCCGGTGCTGCCGCGCCGGCCGGCCGACCCGGAGGCGCTGGCCGAATGCGCCGACGAGATCATCGAGAAGCTGGCGCAGGCCAAGACCCCGGCGATCATCGTCGACGTGGAGATCCGCCGCTACGATCTCGAAGCCGCCGTCACGGCGCTGGCGCGCAAGCTCGGCCTGCCGGTGGTGACCACCTTCATGGGGCGCGGCCTGCTCGAAAGCGCGCCCGACGTGCTGGTCGGCACTTATCTGGGCGCCGCCGGCGATGCCGCCGTCACCCGGCTGGTCGAGGAAGCCGATGCGCTCCTTCTGCTCGGCGTGATCCTCTCCGATACCAATTTCGCGCTCTCGCAGCGACGGCTCGACCCGCGCCACACCGTGCTCGCTTTCGACCGCGCGGTGCGCGTCGGCCATCACGTTTATCCGGACGTGCCGATCGACGATCTCATCGAGGCGCTGATCGCGCGGGCGCGTCCGCTGCTGCCGGCGCAGTGGCGCGCCAAGCCGCCGTCGATGGACTATCGCCGCGGGCTTCCCGCCGACGACCAGCCGATCGAGCCCTCCGACGTCGCCACCGCCGTCAACGACCTGTTCGACCGCCACGGGCCGATGCCGATGACGTCCGACGTGGGCGACTGCCTGTTCGCGGCCATGGAGATCGAGAACACCGCGCTCGCGGCCCCCGCCTATTACGCCGGCATGGGTTTTGGCGTGCCGGCCGGCATCGGCGTCGCGGCCGCGACCGGGAAACGCCCGCTCGTGCTGGTCGGCGACGGCGCGTTCCAGATGACCGGCTGGGAGCTCGGCAACTGCCGGCGCTACGGGCTCGATCCGATCGTGGTCCTGTTCAACAACGCGAGCTGGGAGATGCTGCGCGCATTCCAGCCGGAGTCGCGGTTCAACGATCTCGACGACTGGCAGTTCGCCGCGCTGGCGCCCGCGCTCGGCGGCCACGGCGAGCGGGTGACGACGCGGCGCGCGCTCAAGGATGCGCTCGAGCGCGCGGTGGCGCGGCGCGGACAGTTCTCGCTGGTCGAGGTGATGCTGCCGCGCGGCGCCACCTCGGCGACGCTCGCCCGTTTCGTCGCCGGGTTCAAGGCCGCGCGCACGCGCACGGCGTCGCCTTGATGATGCCCGGGGGATATGACGGCTTCCCAACTAAACCTCCGATGGTATAGGATCGTCCCCGCAGCAAGGGATTGCGAGGCGCTGGATGCCTTCAGCTCCGAAAAAGAAGCTGACCTCGTTTCCGACGGATGCGACGCTGCTGACCTCGGCGGCGTTGCCGTCGACAGCGACCGTGGTGACCGTGGTCACGGCCGCCGCCGTCGGCGCAGACTACGTCATGAAGCAACTCCTGGCCTTGTCGGCATTCGAAAGCGCGGTGATTCTGTTCGCAGCCATTGTCAGTTTCTTTGCGACGTTTGTTGCGGGCAACCTTGCGCTCCGGTGGCGGCTCGTCCTGTGGCCGGTCAATTTTTGCGTGCTGGTCTATCTCGTCATTTCGAGCTCGTTCTTCATCGACACGGTCGCCAAGCAGTCGACCCATACTGCAGCGGCACCAACACCCACCCATGTGATCGGCCAGACAACCTTTATTCCCGGTGAATGAGGCCAGGGTGGTCCGCAAGCTTTGCACCGTTGCATTCGGCTTGCTGGTCTCGGTGGGGATAGCAAGGGCCCAGCAGCGCGAGTTCACGGTGACGAACACGACGCCGGATTGCCGCGGCGGGAGTCGTGCGACCCATCAGGTCTGCTTGTCGGAAGGGCAGAAAGTGAAGTCCTGGACCATCACCACGAGGGGTCAGGCGGGCAAGCGCGCCGCGGTGGAAAGCGAGCGCATCTCTCCGACTCGTCCGAATTGTTTGAACATCGTCACAGCGGTCGAGCCGAACGGGGAAAACTGCATCAAGGCGCCCCTCCTTATGCCGGTCTGCAATTGCCTCGGTCGCGGCTGGATCACGCTCCAAGTCACGGTGGTGCCGGAATAATCGCACTCCGCCGACCGTGCAGTCCGGCTCAGCCGGCGAGCACCGCCCGCACGCCGTCGATCACGAACTGCACCGCCAGCGCGGCGAGCAGCACGCCGAGGAGCCGCGACGACACCACGTTGCCGGTGATGCCGAGCAGCCGGTCGATGCGGGTGGCGAGCAGGAACGCGCCGAGGCACAGCGCGCACACCACGGCGATCACGCCGAGCAGCGTCGCCAGCAGCAGCAGGTCGCCGCCGGCACGGCCCGAGAGGAGCAGCGTCGCCGTGATGGCGCCCGGCCCCGCCATCAGCGGGATCGCCAGCGGGAAGGCCGCGATGTTGCGCACGTGCTCGTCGAGCGCTTCTTCGGCCTGTTTCGACTGGCGCTCGATGCGCACGCCGAACACCATCTCGGAGGCCACCGCGAACAGAAGGAGGCCGCCGGCGATGCGGAAGGCCGGCAACGAGATGCCGAGGTTAGCGAGCAGCCAGGCGCCGACGAGCGCGGTCCCGGCCAGGATCGTACCGGCGATGATGCAGGCCCGCAGCGCGATGCGCCGGCGCGCCGATGCCGGGAGGCCGTGGGTCACGGCCAGGAACGTCGGCACCAGCCCGATCGGGTCGACGACCACGACGAGCGTCACCAGCGCGGAGACGAGATATTCCAGCGGCATGTCATCTGCCGTAGCGCCCGCGCCGCTGCAGGGCAACCGGGCGCGCCTTCCGGCTTCGGTGCAAGGGCGCCAGCGGCCACCTCGCCGGCCCCTGGCGGCTTGACGATAAGCCTCTGAATTCCCATCTTAAAATAGCCCGATCGGCGGGCTGTTTTGCGGTGGCGCCGAGGGGGTGAATCAGCTACGCAGATGAAGCTCACGGCGGCCGGGATTTTCATTTTTGGCAGACATCGAAAACGATAAACCGGGGGACGGCGGTCCCTCCGACATTCGCCCCGTGTCGATCACGGAGGAGATGAAGCGCAGTTATCTCGATTACGCCATGAGCGTGATCGTGTCGCGTGCGCTGCCCGACGTGCGCGACGGCCTCAAGCCGGTGCATCGGCGCATCCTCTATTCGATGCACGAACAAGGGCACACGCCCGACAAGAAATACGTCAAATCGGCGCGCGTGGTCGGCGACGTGATGGGCAAATATCACCCGCACGGCGACCAGGCGATTTACGACGCGCTGGTGCGCATGGCGCAGGATTTCTCCATGCGCCTGATGCTGATCGACGGGCAGGGCAATTACGGCTCGGTCGACGGCGATCCGCCCGCGGCCATGCGTTACACCGAGTGCCGTCTCGCCAAGTCCGCGATGGCGCTGCTCGACGACATCGACAAGGACACGGTCGATTTCCAGGACAATTACGACGGCAACGAGAAAGAGCCGGCGGTCCTGCCGGCGCAGTTCCCGAACCTTCTGGTGAACGGGGCAGGCGGGATCGCGGTCGGCATGGCGACCAACATCCCGCCGCACAATCTGGCCGAGGTGATCGACGCCTGCGTCGTGCTGATCGAGGACCCCGCGCTCGGCATCGACGAACTGATGAACATCATTCCGGGCCCGGATTTCCCGACCGGCGGCGTGATCCTCGGCCGCGCCGGCATCCGCGGCGCCTATCATCACGGCCGCGGCTCGATCGTCATGCGCGGCAAGGTCGAGATGGAGACGCTGCGCAAGGAGCGCGAAGCGATCATCATCACCGAGATCCCCTACCAGGTGAACAAGGCCACGATGGTCGAGCGCATCGCGGAACTGGTGCGCGAGAAGAAGATCGAGGGGGTCGGCGACCTGCGCGACGAATCCGACCGCCACGGCTACCGCGTGGTGATCGAGCTCAAGCGCGACGCCGTGCCGGACGTGGTGCTCAACCAGCTCTACCGCTACACGCCGCTGCAATCGACCTTCGGCGCCAACGTGGTGGCGCTCGACGGCGGCCGGCCGCAGGTGATGAACCTCAAGGACCTGCTGTCGGCGTTCCTCGCCTTCCGCGAGGAGGTGATCTCGCGGCGGACCAAGCACCTGCTCGGCAAGGCGCGCGACCGCGCCCACGTCCTGGTCGGTCTCGCCATCGCGGTCGCCAATATCGATGAGGTGATCAGGCTGATCCGCGCCTCCAAGGATGCCAACGAGGCGCGCGAGGCCCTGATGGTGCGCGACTGGCCGGCCAAGGACGTCGAGGCGATGATCACGCTGATCGACGATCCCCGCCACAAGGTGACCGAGCGGGGCACCTACAAGCTTTCGGCCGAGCAGGCCAAGGCGATCCTCGACCTGCGCCTGCAGCGCCTCACCGCGCTCGGCCGCGACGAGATCAAGGCCGAGCTCGACAAGCTCGCCGACGAGATCGCGGACTATCTCGACATCCTGCGCTCGCGCGCGCGCATCCAATCGATCGTCAAGGACGAGCTCCTGGCGGCGAAGAAGCAATTCGCGACCCCGCGCCGCACCGTCATCCTCGACCAGGAAGGCGAGATGGAGGACGAGGACCTGATCCACCGCGAGGACATGGTCGTCACCGTCTCGCACATGGGCTACGTCAAGCGCGTGCCGCTCTCGACCTATCGGGCGCAACGGCGCGGCGGCAAGGGCCGCGCCGGCATGCAGACGCGCGACGAGGATTTCGTGACGCGCCTGTTCGTCGCCAACACGCACACGCCGGTGCTGTTCTTCTCCTCGCACGGCCGCGTCTACAAGGAGAAGGTCTGGCGGCTGCCGCAGGCGGCGCCGCAGGCGCGCGGCAAGGCGCTGATCAACATCCTGCCGCTGGATCAGGGCGAACTGGTCACCACCGTGATGCCGCTGCCCGAGGACGAGAGCACCTGGGCCGAGCTCGACGTGATGTTCGCGACCACGCGCGGCACCGTCCGCCGCAACAAGCTCTCCGACTTCGTCGACGTCCGCCGCTCCGGCATCATCGCCATGAAGCTCGACGAGGGTGAGGCGATCGTTGACGTGCAGATCTGCACGGAAAAGGACGACGTGCTGCTCACCTCGGCGGGCGGGCAGTGCATCCGCTTCGCGGTGCCCGAGGTGCGCGTGTTCCAGGGCCGCACCTCGATGGGCGTGCGCGGCATCAATCTGGCCGAAGGCGACAAGGTGATCTCGCTCTCGATCCTGCGCCACCTCGACGCCACCGCCGAGGAACGTGCCGCCTATTTGAAGATGCGCCAAGCGGTCACCGGCGACGAGGCGCGGGACGAGGCCGACGAGCCGATCGAGACGTCGGAGATCGCAACGCTGACGCCGGAGCGCTATGCTGCGATGTCGGCGGCGGAGCAGTTCGTGCTGACGCTTTCGGAAAAGGGCTTCGGCAAGCGCACGTCGTCATTCCGCTATCGGGTCACCGGCCGCGGCGGCAAGGGTATCGTCGCGATGGATATCCGCGAACGCCGCGACGGACCGGTGAAGAAGAAGATCGGGCTGCTGGTCGCCTCGTTTCCGGTCGAGGACCAGGACCAGCTCATGCTGGTCACCAATGGCGGCCAGCTCATCCGCACCCGCGTTGAGGGCATCCGCATCGCCGGGCGCGGCACCCAGGGCGTGATCGTGTTCGACACCGCCGATGACGAGCGCGTCGTCTCGGTCGAGCGGCTCTCGGAAGAGGCCGAGGTCAACGGCGGCTGAGTTCGTCTTATCCGCCCGGCCCGCGAAAGCGGCGACCCAAACTTGTGCCCCCTGGCGGCAGCACTTTCAGGATCTGGATTCCCGCGTGCGCGGGACTGAGTCGAAAATCGGGTGGTCTCGATCGGGTAAGCTCGATAATCGTCTGAACTGCGGTGCCGCCTTCAGGAGAACGTCCATGGCTCAATCCACCAGGCCTGCGGCCGCCCCGCCGCCGCCGCTTCCGCACGGCGCGCCGATCACGCTCGACCAGGCCAAGTGCATTGCCGCCGCCGCCGAGGCGGAAGCGCGCCGCAACGGCTGGGCCATGGCGGTCGCGGTGGTCGAGCCGTCGGGCGCGCTGGTCTATTTCCAGAAGATGGACGACACCCAGTATGGCTCGATCAAGATCGCGCAGGCCAAGGCCGTGACGGCGGCGCAGTTCCGCCGGCCCACCAGGCTGTTCACCGAAGCGCTCGAGGCCGGCCACCTGTTCTTCTTGACCTTCGAGGGGCTGTCGGGCGCGCCGGGCGGGCTGCCGATCGTCGCGCAGGGGAAGCTCATCGGCGCCGTCGGCGTGAGCGGCGGCAGCGGGCACCAGGATGACGTGGTGGCCAAGGCCGGCGCCGACGCGATCGCGTAGCCGCGCGTTCAGTCGAGCTTCACGCCGGTGACCGTCACCGCGCTCGACCATTCTTTCATCTCCGCCAGCAGGAAATTGCCGAAATCCTGCGGCGTCCCGGGATTCGGCTGCACTCCGAGCTTGGCCATGCTGTCCTTGAGCTCGCGACTGCGCAGCACGTCGTTGAGCGTGGCGTTGAGCTTGCCGACGATCTCGGCCGGAACGCCGGCCGGGGCGAGCAGTCCGGTCCAGAATGTCAGCGCCAGCGGCACCCCGCTCTCCGCCATGGTCGGCACGTCGGGCAGATCGGGATAGCGGCCCTCGCCGATCACCGCGATGGCTCGCAGCTTGCCGCTCTGCACCAGCGGCACCAGCGTCGCCGTGGTGCCGATGTTCATGTGGATCTGGCCGCCGAGCATGTCGGTGACCGCCTGCGCGCCGCCCTTGTAGGGGATCGCCGCGATGTCGGTCCTGGTGATGTGCTTGAACAGTTCCCCGATCAGGTGCGGCGAGGTGCCGAGCCCGTAGCCCCAGTTGAGCTTGCCGGGGTTGGCCTTGGCGTAGGCGATGAGCTCCGGCACCGTCCTGACCGGCAGCGAAGGCGTCACGACCACCACGAACGGGCTCGTGGCCACGGCGCCGACCGGCGAAAAATCCTTGATCGGGTCGTAGCTGAGGTTCTTGTAGGCCGAGGGCGCGATCACGTGGTTGGCGGCGCTGTGCAGCAGCGTGTAGCCGTCGGGCTCGGCGCCGGCCACCGATCTGGCGCCGATGGTCGCGCCGGCGCCGGGCCGATTCTCGACGATCACCGGCTGCTTCAGGACCGTCGACATGTGTTGTCCGACCAGCCGTCCGACCACGTCGACCGGCGATCCCGGCGTCAGCGGCACCACGATCTTCACCGGCTTGTTCGGATAGGGCTGCGCCTTTGCGGTTGTGCTGCAAGCGAATAGAGCGAAGGCGGTGAGCCATGTCAGCCTATGGATCACGACAATCTCCTGTAGTCGTTGCGCTCAATCGATCTTGATTCCCGCCGTCTTGACCACCTCGACCCATTTCGGCGCCTCCTCGGCGAGGTACGCCGCGAACTCCTGCGGCGAGCCGCCGAGCGGGTCGCTGCCGAGCTTGCGCAGCGCGGCCCGCATGTCCTCGGACCTGAGCGCGTCATTGATCGCGCGGTTGAATCGAGTCACGACCTCGGCCGGCATGCCGGCCGGCCCCGCCACGCCCGTCCACGACAGCGCGACGACACCGGGCACCCCGCTCTCGGCCATGGTCGGCAGGACCGGCAGTTCGGGACTGCGCTCCCTCCCGGTCACGGCGAGCGGCCTGATCTTTCCTTCGTGCACATGCGCAAGCGTGACCGACGTCGGCTCGATCGCGAGATCGATCTGTCCGCTCAGCATGTCGTTCATGGTGGTGGCGGCGCCGCGATAGGGGATGGTGGTGAAGTTGATCCCGGCCTTGATCTTGAACAGTTCGCCGACCAGGAGCGGAGTCGCCCCCGCGGGCGCGCCGAAATTGAGCTTGCCGGGATTGGCCTTTGCGAAGGTAACGAGCTCCTGCACGGTCGTCGCCGGCACGCGCGGCGCGACGATGAGCACGAACGGCGTGGCCGAGACCAGCGCGATCGGCATCATGCGGCGGATCGCGTCGCCTTCCGGGCCGGAGAACAACGGCGGGATCACGCTCATGGTCATGGTGCCGCCGAACAGGAACGTGTAGCCGTCGGGCTCGGCGGTGGCGACGGCTTTCAATCCGACCGTGCTGCCGCCGCCGGGGCGGTTCTCGATGATCACCGTGCCGAAGCTGGACGAGAGCTTCTGGCCGAGCAGCCGCGCCATCACGTCGATCGGGCCGCCGGGCGGAAACGGCACGATCAGCTTGATCGGGCGGTTCGGATAGGGTTGCGCCGACGCCGGCTGGAGGGTCGCGGCGGCGAGCGTCAGTGCGGCGAGCAGAATGCGGAGCATGGCGTGTCCTTCTCGCTGCCTGCGCCGATGGCGGGCCTCACTCGGGCTGGACGCCGGACAGTCTCGTCATCGTCGACCATTTCGGCACCTCCTTCACGATGAAGGCCGCGAAGTCCTCGGGCGTGCCGACATTGGCGATGGCTCCGAGCTGCTTGAAGCGCGCCTGCATCGCGGGCGAGCGCAGCCCCGCATTGATCTCGGCATTGAGCTTGTTGACGATCTCGCGCGGCGTGCCGGCCGGCGCCATGACGCCGGTCCACGAGCTCGCGATGAAGTCGGGGACGCCGCCCTCGATCATGGTGGGCACGTCGGGAATTTCCGGCAGCCGCGCCGACGTGGCGACGCCAAGCGCGCGCACCTTGCCCTCGTGCACATGCGCGAAGGTCACCGAGGTGGTCTCGAAGCCGAGATCGATCTGCCCGCCGATCATGTCGGTGAGAACGGTGGAGGCGCCGCGGTAGGGCACGATCACGATGTCGGTCGCGGTCACGTTGCGGAACCAGGCCGCCAGCATGTGCGGCGGCGCGCCGTTGGGGATACCGAAGTTGAGCTTGCCCGGGTTGGCCTTGGCATGGGCGACGAGATCGGGAAGCGTGCGCTGCGCCGCCTGCGGCCGGGTGATCATCACGTAAGGCACGCTCGACACGAAGGCGATCGGCGCGAACGACCGTATCGGATCATAGCCGGCGTTGGGATAAAGCGTCGGACCGATCGCGAGCAGCGCCGCGCTGCCGACGATCAGGGTGTAGCCGTCCGGGTCCGCGCTCACGAGCGCCTTGCCGGCGAGCGTGGAGCCCGCGCCCGGGCGATTGTCGATGAGCACCTGCTGGCCCAGCGTCGCGGAGAGAGATTGCGCAACAAGCCGCCCCATCACGTCGACCGGCCCGCCGGCCGGGAACGGGACCAGCATCTTGATCGGCCGCGACGGATAGCGGTCCTGCGCCAGCGCCGGCGCGCTTGCCGTGACGCCTGTGGCCGAGCCGACGACGAGGAGGATCGAGGCGGTGAGGCGATGGCCCAAGGCTGCTTCCTTCGTTGTCAGGTTCGCCGGCCGCTCGCCGGCTCCAGGATCCTCACCATGTCGCTGTAGCCGCGCTGGCGGGCGTGGGCGAGCGCGGTCATGCCCTGGCGGTCCTTGATGTCGACGTCGGCGCCGGCCTTGACCAGCGTCTCGACGGTGTCGACGTGGGCCTTGCTGCCGTTGCCGAGCACCACCCCCACGATCAGGGCGGTCCAGCCGATGTTGTTCTTATGGTCGAGCGGCGCCTTCGCTTCGATCAACGCGCGCAGGATGTCGACGTGGCCGAGATGCGCGGCGGAGATGAGCGCGGTGGCGTTGGACTGGGTGGTGACGTTGGTCGCCTTGGCGCCGCCGGCGAGCGCGATCTTGACCATCTCGAGGTCGTTCTGCGTGGTCGCGATGGTGAGGATGTCGAAGCGCTGGAGGTCGAGCGCGTTCGGGTTGGCGCCGAGCCGCATCAGCGCCTCGGCCGCCTTGTGCTGCTTGCGGTAGACCGCGACATGGAGCGGCGTGCGGCTGCTGGAATCCTGCAGATCGGGCCTCTCGCCTTCGACGATCAGCTTCTCGATCTCGGCGACGTCGCCGGTGGCGGCCGCGGCGTGCAGGCCGGCATAGATCGCAAGGTCGCGGTCGGTCGGCGGGTTCTGGGCGTGAAGCGGCAACGGCGCGGCGGCGCAAAGGAGCGCAAGCAGCGCTGCCAAGGCTGGCAGGAATCGGATTCGGATCATCGATATCCCGGACGATGGCGAGGCCGTCAGGGCCCCGGTGGTCCGGAATGCTAGCACGGGTGACGGGCGGATTGGGTCGCGATTTGGCGCCGCTGCAAGGACCGGCCGGGCGCGGTGCCCGAGGGCGTGCTACTTCGCCGCAACGCGGTCGGTGGTGACGATCCGCACCGGGCGCACCTGGCCGGCCACCCGCTTGCGGTCGCGCAGGCAGTTCGTCTCGAAATAGGGCCATGCCTGCTGCGAACAGGCGGTGCCGGTCGGACGGTAGTCGAGCCGGTCGCCCTTCCCGACGGGGATCGGCGAACTCGCCTCGACCTCGGGGCTGAAGCCCGGCAGCACCAGCACCACCGCGGCCGCCAGAGCCGCAGCAGCCACTGCTGCAAGGACCTTGTAGATCAACATCGTGGGCTCCCCTGCATCGCCATGCCCTGGGCCTTTTCCGGCCCATTTGACCTTTGGTTGCGTTGGCGCCGAAAAAGGTTCAGCCGGAACTGAAATTTCGCTCAGGCGCCCCCCGGATCAAGGCCGGGGCAGCCGGCGGCGAGCGATCTTGCGGCGCGGAAACGGGCGGGGTAGACCCGCGTCATGCCGCGCATTGCGCTCTTTCCGGGCTCCTTCGACCCCGTCACCAACGGCCATGTCGACGTGGTGCGCCAGGCGGTGCGGCTCGCCGACCGGCTGGTGCTGGCGATCGGGGTCCACCCCGGCAAGACGCCCCTGTTCACCGCGAAGGAACGGCTGGCGATGCTGGAAGAGACCTGTGCGCCGGTCGCGCGCGAGGCCAAGTGCGAGTTCGCGTGCATCACCTTCGCGGACCTGGTCGTCGCCGCTGCGAAACGCGAGGGCGCGACGCTGCTGATCCGCGGCCTACGCAGCGCGGCCGATTTCGAATACGAGATGGAGATGGCAGGCATGAACGGCGCCATGGCGCCGGGCGTGCAGACGGTGTTTGTCCCGGCCTCACCGGGGGTCCGCCCGATCACCGCCACACTGGTCAGGCAGATCGCCGCGATGGCCGGCGACGTGTCGTCCTTCGTGCCGCCGCAGGTGGCGGAGCGTTTGAAGCAGAAATTCGCCGGGCAGGCCAGCGCCTGACTCCAAGCCGCTGGCTTGCGGGACCGACCCAAAGGACGCACATTCATGCTGGCGGCCGAGCCCATATCCAAGAGTCCATCTGAGAACGCTGCAAGGAGTGCCATGACAATACGTTCCGCTTTGATGACGCTGAGCTCCGCCCTTGTGTTGGGCGCACTCGCCGCGCCGGTCCTCGGCCAGGGCAACCTCGCCAATCCGGCAGCCCTCACCGAGAAGGCGCCGGCGACCTACAAGGCGCGTTTCGACACCAGCAAGGGCGCGGTCGTGATCGACGTGCACCGCGAGTGGGCGCCCAACGGCGCCGACCGCTTCTACAATCTGGTGAAGAACGGCTATTACGACGATAACCGCTTCTTCCGCGTCATCTCCGGCTTCATGGTGCAGTTCGGCATCAACGGCAATCCGCAGGTGCAGACGCCCTGGCGCGAGGCGCGCATCCAGGACGACAAGGTGGTCCAGAGCAACAAGCGCGGGTTCATCACCTTCGCGACCTCCGGTCCGAACTCGCGCACGACCCAGGTGTTCATCAACTTCGCGGACAACGCCGCGCTCGATCGGCAGGGCTTCGCGCCGTTCGGCCAGGTCACCACCGGCATGAACGTCGTCGACGCGCTGTTTGCCGGCTACGGCGAAGGCGCACCGAACGGCCGAGGTCCGGACCAGGGCCGCGTCCAGCGCGACGGCAACGCCTACCTGACCAAGGACTTCCCGAATCTCGATTTCGTCCGCAAGGCGACGATCGAGAAGTGATCGGCCGCGACACGCGGTGAGACCGATGCGCAAGGTGCTTGGATCGGCGGCGATCGTCGTGCTGGGAGCGGGAGCATCGATGCTCGCCGCCGCCCCGGCGCAGGCGGTGTGCAGCGTGTTCGACAAGCACCCTTGCGCGCCGACCGTGTGCAGCGTTTTCCAGCGCCGGCCCTGCCTGCCCGAGATCGAATACTGGGTCGGGCAGGACCTGCGCCTGACCATCGAAAGCGCCAGAACCGAGAAAGCGGCTGACGGCGCGTCCCACGACCAGCCGACCGAGGCGCTGGCGCAAGTGCGCCAGGAGGACAGCGACACGCAGCACAAGCTCGATTCGATCCGCGAGCTGTTCGCGGCGCTGCGGGCCTGCTGGATTCCGCCGCCGGGCGACGAAGCGCGCGCGGGGATGCAGATGTCGGTGCGCCTGAGCTTCAAGCGCAGCGGCGAGATCATCGGTACGCCGCGCGTCACCTATGCGACACCGGAGGCTGCCAAGGAGCTTCGGGAGAATTATCTCAAGGCCATCACGGCGGCGCTCGAGCGCTGCACGCCGCTGCCGTTCACCAAGGGCCTGGGCGGGGCCATCGCCGGCCGGCCGATCGCCATCCGTTACGTCGACAACCGGACCTTCAAGGAACACGCGGAGCAACCATGAGCGACGACAACACGATGATCCTCGACACCACCAAGGGCAAGGTGGTGATCCAGATGCGGCCCGATCTCGCGCCGGGGCATGTGGCGCGCATCAAGGAACTGGTGCGCAAGGGCTTTTACGACGGCATCGTGTTCCATCGCGTGATCGATGGCTTCATGGCGCAGACCGGCTGCCCGCACGGCACCGGCACCGGCGGCTCCGGCCAGAAGCTCAAGGCCGAGTTCAACAAGGAGCCGCATGTGCGTGGCACGGTGTCGATGGCGCGCGCGGTTGATCCCAATTCCGGCGAAAGCCAGTTCTTCATCTGCTTAGGCGATGCTTCTTTTCTCGATAACCAGTACACGGCGTGGGGCAACGTCGTCGAGGGCATGGAGAATGTCGACAAGATCAAGCGGGGCGAGCCGGTGCGCGATCCCGACAAGATCATCAAGGCGACGATGGCCGCCGACGCGAAGAAGTGACTTTCTGCTTTTTACCTCTCCCCGCTTGCGGGGAGAGGTCGACGGGCGCAGCGCGTCGGGTGAGGGGCCGCCACGGTCTCGCAAAGATGCCCCTCACCCCAACCCTCTCCCCGCAAAGCGGGGAGAGGGAGAAGAAAGCATCATGCGTACCGATCTGTTCGACTTTGACCTGCCACCGGACCGAATTGCGCTGCGGCCCGTCGCGCCGCGCGACGCGGCGCGGCTGTTGGTGGTGAGGCCGGGTGGCATGCCCGAGCTTGAAGACAAGGGCGTGTGTGAGTTGCCGGATTTGCTCAATCCCGGCGATGCGCTGGTGGTCAACGACACGCGCGTGATTCCGGCGCGGCTCTCCGGGCGGCGCATCGGCCGCGACACCGAACCGAGGATCGAGGCGACGCTGACGGAGCGC
>JAXDOD010000181.1:0-43711 GCA_034669045.1 Alphaproteobacteria bacterium | reverse complement strand
CCATCGGCGAAGTAGCCGGGGGTCTTGAGGCTGGCGAGCTTCACGGCCGAAAGCCGCTCGCTTGTCTTCGCCATGACCGCCCTCCGCCGAACTGCCTGCCCATGTCCTTGCCCATGTGGGACACCCGGATGCTGGCAGACTTTGGCGGAAGTGTACAGATGTCAAAGGAAAGAAATGCCCTTGAATACTACACTTCTGTGGATGGCTTGGGATGTGGGCAGACAGTGACAGACAGTAATTTGGCGGAGACGCAGGGATTCGAACCCTGGATACGGCTTTAAGGCCGTATAACGGTTTAGCAAACCGCCGCCTTCAGCCACTCGGCCACGTCTCCGGTGACGGGAATACCTATAGAAGCCGCCCTTGCGGGTCAAACCTGCGGCGCGAATCGAGGGGATCTGGCGATCCCACGTCGATCTCACGCTCGCACAAGCGGTTGCGGTCCGCTTTCGCGAACCTCAATTCGCCCGTAGCCAAGTCCTAGCCGCACGCTGCGCGGCAGCGACCTCGGCTTCCGACATCTGGTCGGCGATTTCGCGACGCAAGCGGACCGCGTCCGAGTTGCCGCGCATCGCCGCCAGGTTGAACCACTTATGCGCGGTCACATAGTCGACCGGGACGCTGCGTCCCACCGAATACATCATCCCGAGCTCGAAGAACGTATCCACGCCGGCGGGCGCTTCCCCGAGCGTGGCATGATCGCCATCACTGATCCCAAAACGAGCCATGTTCGGCCTCCCCTTTCGCGCGTATCCATCGATGGCGGACTTCGCGCGAAGCAAGCTCAGCCCCCCGGCCGAGCGTGGTGACTATCGGGAGAAAATTTGAATGGCGTTTTAAGCGTTGCGATGAATCGAATCTGAACGCGGTGACGGCTGCGGCGCGAGGCTCTTGCTCGAGCCGCGCAGAAAGCCCCGCCACTGCTGCACTTTTCAATCAGTGAGCAATCGCTAACCGTCAACGTTGGGTGGGTGATAACCAATACGGTTGGGGTGGCGATAACTATGCCAGAACGACACGTCGACGACAGACGGCACACTTGTCTCAGCGCGCCTTTTGACCGAACAGCACGGCGCGGACGTTGGGGTCCTTCATGTCCACCTTCGAGGCCTCCTCGACCCGCACATGGATGCCGCGGTCGACCGCCGGGCGCGCCCGCATGCGCGCCAGCCAGCGCTTGAGATGAGGAAAGCGCTCGATGTCCTGCCCCTGGCGCTCCCAGTATCGCACCCAGCCGATACACGCCATGTCGGCAATCGAATACTTGCCGGCCAAGTACTCATGACGCTCGAGCCGCCTGTTCATCACGCCATAGAGCCGGTTCACCTCATTGGTGAAGCGCTCGACGCCATAGGGCGACTTTTCGGCGGCATAGATGCGGAAATGATGACACTCGCCGGCCTTGGGGCCGAGGTTGGCCATCTGCCAGAACAGCCATTGGTCGACTTCGACGCGGCCGCGCTCGTCGCGCGGATAGAACCTGCCGATCTTGCGCCCGAGATATTGCAGGATCGCGCCCGACTCGAAGATCGATATCGGTCGCCCGCCCGGTCCATCAGGATCAACGATCGCGGGCATGCGGTTGTTAGGCGAGATTGCGAGAAACTCCGGCCTGAACTGGTCGCCACGAGAAATGTCAACGGGAATCAGCCGGTAGGGCAGCCGGCACTCCTCCAACATGATCGAGATTTTCCAGCCGTTCGGCGTCGGCCAGTAATAGAGGTCGATAGGGCGCCGGGTCCTGGATCGGCTCTTCGCAGTCCTCGCCTTGCGCGCGGGCTTGCGAGCAGTGCGCGCCATGGGATGACGCTCCTTCGAAAAACGGACGCGCTTCGCAATCAGCCGGTAGTGTTAAAATAGACCGAGGGCGTCGGCGAGAGGCCGGAGGTGCAAGCCCGGTGGCAGAGAACGCTCCGCCGCCGATGAGGTGCGGAATCTGTCCGTCCCTCTGATCACCGCCCGTTCCCTTGCGGGGCTGAGACCGTGACGCCCGTACCTCTGTCTCGCCGACGCCCTCTGTCGTCGACCAGAGCCGGCGATGTCGAATGCGTTTGAGAAGCGCTCACCGCTGTTCGACCTCCGCCGGCTCGTTTGACGCAGCCCTCGACATCAAAGCGAAGTCGAAGACCGTGAAGTGGCGGCTGCCTACTTCTTCTTCCGGCGCTTTGTCTTCTTCGCGCCCTTCTTTGCCGCTGACTTCGTCTTCGACTTTCTCTTCTTCGCCATGCTGCCCTCCTAGCTGATGAGTGAGTGGCGATATCGTAACAGCACCCGCGCGAATCGCGAGCACTGCACTCCGATTACTACAGAGCAGCGAAAAAATCAGCTTTGCCGCTTAATGAAGCGTGTATTGCGCTCGTCTCCTACCAGCGCTAGTGCGCGCGCAAGCACGATCGATGCGCGACGCGAATTGAACGCACGCTTGCACGACACGACACGCGCAATTTTTGCCAGACGTCGAGAAGTGCCGATGTTATAAGGATTTGTGCGCCGTCCATTGCGGCGCACCGCATCGTCATCGCACGACATTTGCAACCCGATTGCGCGCGCCGAAGATGCAGCGACTGACGTTGAGCGCGCGGATTCACCATGTGAAAATTTTTTTTGGATTGTCGCTTGCGCAAGTGTTCGGAGCACTCGATTCCGATCGGAATCGAGCGAATCGCCTGCAAAGTGATTCGCGAACGCGGTTGTCGGCGATCGAAATTTTTGCAGCGTGACGTCTTCGCGCCCGACATTTTTCGAGTCTCGCATCGTCCTGCGACGCGATCTCGCGCGCGCGCTGCAAGCGCGATCACATCCCGAGCTTGCGCTTGAGCAGGTCGTTCACCGCCTGCGGGTTGGCCTTGCCGCTCGACGCCTTCATGACCTGGCCGACGAACCAGCCGGCGAGCTTGGGGTTCGCCTTCGCCTGCTCGGCCTTGTCGGGGTTCGACGCGACGATCTCGTCGACCACCTTCTCGAGCGCCGACAAGTCGGTGACCTGCTTCATGCCGCGCGCCTCGACGATCGCCGCCGGGTCGCCGCCCTCGCTCCACACGATCTCGAACAATTCCTTGGCAATCTTGCCGGAAATCGTCCCGGCCGCGATCAGGTCGAGGACCCCTCCGAGCTGCGCGGCCGACACCGGCGAGGCTGTAATGGGTTGGGAGCGCCGGTTGAGGCGGCCGGCGAGCTCGTTGATCACCCAATTGGCCGCGGTTTTGGGCTCGCGACCGCGGGCGACATCCTCGTAGAAGTCCGCAACCTCGCGTTCGGCGACCAGTACGGTAGCGTCGTAGGCGGACAGCGCATGGTCCCGGATGAAGCGCGCCTTCTTCTCGTCCGGCAGTTCCGGGAGCCCGCCCTGGAGTTCCTCCACGAAAGCCGTCGTGAACTCGAGCGGCAGCAGGTCGGGATCGGGGAAATAGCGGTAGTCGTGCGCCTCCTCCTTGCTGCGCATGGAGCGGGTCTCGCCCTTGTCGGGGTCGAACAGCCGCGTTTCCTGCACAATCGTGCCGCCGTCCTCGATGACCCCGATCTGGCGCCGCGCCTCGTGCTCGATCGCCTGGCCGATGAAGCGGATCGAGTTGACGTTCTTGATCTCGCAGCGCGTCCCCAGGGGGGCGCCCGGCGCGCGCACCGAGACGTTGACGTCCGCGCGCAGGCTGCCTTTCTCCATGTCGCCGTCGCAGGTGCCGAGATAGCGAAGGATGGTGCGCAGTTTCGCCACATAGGCCTTGGCCTCCTCCGCCGAGCGCAAGTCCGGCTTCGACACGATCTCCATCAAGGCGACGCCCGACCGGTTGAGATCGACCAGGGACATGGTGGGATGGCGATCGTGCAGCAGCTTGCCGGCGTCCTGCTCGAGGTGCAGCCGCTCGATGCCGATCCTCACCACCTCGCCATCGGGCAGGTCGACCACCACCTCCCCCTCGCCCACCACCGGCGATTTGTACTGGCTGATCTGGTAGCCTTGCGGCAGGTCGGGATAGAAATAGTTCTTCCGGTCGAACACCGATTTCAGATTGATCCGAGCCTTGAGGCCGAGGCCGGTGCGCACCGCCTGCTTGACGCACTCCTGGTTGATCACCGGCAGCATGCCGGGCATCGCCGCGTCGACCAGCGAAACGTGGGAATTAGGCTCGCCGCCGAATTCGGTCGAGGCGCCGGAGAACAGCTTGGAGCGCGAGGTCACCTGCGCGTGGACCTCCAGGCCGATGACCACCTCCCAATCGCCGGTGGCGCCTTTGATGAGCTTCGTGGGCCTGCCGTGAGTGGACATGTCCGTTCCCGAGTTAGCTCAAATTGCCCCGCCGCGGGACCGCGTCAAGGGCGGATGGCGCAGGCGGTTGTGGCATGCCGCCCGCCGCAGTAGCCTCTCTCATTCCTGGAGCCGGACCGCAAACCGGCCGCAGCGATCGCCCGCGCGGGAAGCGACCGCCCCGGGGAGGACAGCCATGATCACCCGCCGCAACCTCGTGCTCGCGGCCGCATCGGTGCTTGCTCCCGCTGTCGTGCGCCCGGCGGCGGCGCAGACCTGGCCCAACCGCTTCGTGCGGCTGATCGTGCCGTTTCCACCGGGCGGCGGTACCGACGCCATCGCCCGCCTCGTGGCCGGCAAGCTCTCGGAGATCTGGGGCCAGCAGATGGTGGTCGAGAACCGCGGCGGCGGTGCCACCAACATCGGCACCGAAGCGGTGGTGCGGGCGGAGCCGGACGGCTACACCTTGATCCTGCACTCGATGCCGCTTGCGGTGAACAAGTTCCTGTTTCCGGTCCTCAACTACGATCCGGTCAACGATCTCGCGCCGGTGTCGCTCGTCTGCGACTACCCGAACATCATGGCGGTGCCGATCTCATCGCCGGCGAACACGGTCATGGAGTTCATCGCCGGCGCCAGGGCCAACAAGGGCAAGATCAGCTTCGCGTCGTCCGGCCACGGCACCTCCGTGCATCTCTCCGGCGAGCTGTTCAAGCGCATGGCCGGGATCGAGATGCTGCACGTGCCCTATCGCGGCGCGGGCCCCGCGCTCAACGACCTGCTGCCGGGACGCGTGGACGTGATGTTCAACAACATCGGCGCGGTGCTGCCGCTGATCCAGGGCGGCAAGCTGCGCGGGCTCGCGGTCACGACGGCCAAGCGCACGCCGGCCGCGCCGGAGCTGGCGCCGATCGCGGAGTCGGGCGTGGCGGGCTTTGACGTGTCGTCCTGGTATGCAATCCTCGCCCCGGCCAGGACGCCGCCGGAGCTCGTCCGCAAGATGAACGCGGACATTGTCGCGGCGCTCCGGGATCCGGCGACCAAAGCCAAGCTCGAGGGGCTCGGCGTGGCGGTGGTCGGCTCCACGCCGGCGGAGCTTGGAGCCTTCCTCAAACGCGAAATGGACAAGTGGGGACCGGTCATCAAGGAGGCCGGCATCACGGCCAACGAGTGAATCGAGGCCGCCGCCCGGGCGAAAACCTACCGAAGAATGGAGCTGTCCATGCGTTTTACGATCATCCGTGCGCTCGTCGTCACGTGCCTGCCGGCCCTGAGCGTGGCGGCGCAGGCCCAGGCGCCCGACACCATCCTGACCAACGGCAAGATCGTCACCGTCGATGACCGCTTCAGCATCGCCGAGGCGCTCGCCATCCGCGGCGGGCGCATCGTCGCGGTCGGTCCCACCGCCGAGATCGAGAAGCTCAAGGGCCCGCAGACCCGGACCATCGATCTCAATCGCCGCACCGTAATTCCGGGCCTGATCGACAACCACGCCCATTGGGTGCGCGCCGCCGAGCACGACGAGCTGCGCTTCGACGGCGTGACGTCGCGCGCGAAGGCCATCGAGATGCTCGCCGAGCGGGTGCGGACGACCAAGCCGGGCGAATGGATCGCGGTCCTCGGCGGCTGGTCGGAGGAACAGTTCACCGACGATCCCCGCGGCTTTCCGCTCGACGAGCTCGACCGCATCGCACCCAACAATCCGGTCGCCATCCAGGCGGTCTATGTCCACACCTATCTCAACAGCGTGGGTCTCGCGGCGGCCAAGATCGACGCCGGCACGCCGAATCCGCCGGGCGGCACCATCGAGAAGGACGCCAGCGGAAAGCCGACCGGCAAGGTCAACGGCGCCGGCGGCGTGGCTTACGTGGCCGCCCGGATTCCCCTGGAGACCCAGGAAGCCTGGCTCGCGAACACCCGCAAGCTCGCGGCCTATCTCAACTCGCTGGGCCTGACCGCGTGGCTCGACGCCGGCGGGCGCGGCATGGGCGCCAAGCACTACGAGCCCTACAGGCATCTCGCCGACCGTGGCGAGCTCAATATCCGGGTGTTCTGGACGACGATCCGGCAGCCCGCGACGCCCGCGCAAGTCGATCAGGTCCTGGCGGAGATTCCGCAACAGAAGCCGTTCCAGGGCAACGACTATTTCGACCAGGTGGGCTGGGGTGAATCGGTCTATGGCCCGCTCACGACCCAGTTGTTGAACCCAGCCAGCAACACCAAGCCCGAGGACCTGGCCCAGATGCGCCGGATCCTGGTGGCGCTGGCCGAGCGGGGACTCTATCTCAACTCGCATGTCGAGATGAGCGCGGCGATCGATGCCTTCCTCGACGTCTATGAGAGCGTCAACAAGGAGCGGCCGATCAAGGGGCTGCGCTGGTCGTTCTCGCATCTCGACCAGGTCGGCGAGGCGCAGCTCGAGCGCATGAAGAAGCTCGGGATGACCGCGCAGATCCACAGCCGTCCGCTGATCCAGGGTGCCTTGATGCACAAGGCGCACGGCGACAAGGCCTGGGACATGCCGCCGTTCCGACGCATCCAGGACTCCGGCATTCACTGGGGCCTGGGATCGGACGCGACCGCGGTCACCCCGTCGAATCCCTTCTACACCTTGAGCTTCGCCGTCACCGGCAAGATGATCGGCGGCCGTCACGTCAACCGGCAGAGCATCACGCGCGAGGAGGCGTTGATCGCGCATACGCGCTCGAACGCCGTCTTCATGGTCCAGGAAGCCAATATCGGATCGCTCGCGCCCGGCAAATACGCCGATCTGCTGGTGCTCGACCGCGACTATCTCACGGTGCCGGCGGACGAGATCAAGGACCTCAAGCCGCTGATCACCATGGTCGGCGGCAAGGTGGTGCACGACGCCATGCCGAAGTGATGCAAGCGGCGCGGCACGCGGACCCGCGCCGCGCCTACCACCAGCGCTGCGGCTGAAAACGCCCCGCCGCCTGCTCGATGACCTCGGCCACGGAGAACAGCGTCTCCTCGTCGAACGGGCGGCCGATGAGCTGGAGCCCGAGCGGCAGCCCCTCCGCCGACAGCCCGGCAGGCACCGCAATGCCTGGAAGTCCCGCCATGTTCACGGTGACGGTGAACACGTCATTGAGGTACATCTCGATCGGATCGGCCTGGCCCTTCTCGCCGATGCCGAAGGCGGCGGACGGCGTCGCCGGCGTCAGGATCGCGTTCACGCCGTTTGCAAAGCATTGTTCGAAATCGCGCTTGATCAGCGTGCGGACCTTTTGCGCGCGCAAGTAATAGGCGTCGTAATAGCCGGCCGAGAGCACGTAGGTGCCGATCATGACGCGCCGGCGCACTTCCTTGCCGAATCCCTGCGCGCGGGTCTTGCGGTACATGTCGAGGACGTCGCGGCCGGGCACGCGCAACCCGTAGCGCACGCCGTCATAACGCGCGAGGTTGGAGGAGGCTTCCGCCGGCGCCACGATGTAATAGGCCGGCAGCGCGTATCTGGTATGCGGCAATGAAATCTCGACGACGTCGGCGCCCGCCGCCTCGAGCCAGGCAACGCCCTGCTGCCACAGCCGCTCGATCTCCGGCGCCAGGCCGTCGATGCGGTATTCCTTCGGAATGCCGATCTTGAGCCCCTTGACCGACTGGCCGACCGCGGCCTCGTAGTCCGGCACCGGCCGGTCGACCGACGTGGTGTCCTTGGGATCGTGGCCGGCCATCGCGCCGAGCAGGATCGCGGCATCCCTGACGGTCCGTGCGATGGGTCCGGCCTGGTCGAGCGAGGACGCGAAGGCGACGATTCCCCAGCGCGAGCAGCGGCCATAGGTCGGCTTGATCCCAACCGTGCCGGTGAAGGCGGCGGGCTGGCGGATCGAGCCGCCGGTATCAGTCGCGGTGGCGCCGATGCAGAGCCCTGCCGCAACCGCGACCGCCGAGCCGCCGGACGAGCCGCCAGGCACCAGCGGCGCATTGGCGCCCTCGCGCCGCCACGGATTGACCACGGGGCCGAAGCAGGAGGTCTCGTTCGACGAGCCCATCGCGAATTCGTCGTTGTTGAGCTTGCCGAGCATGACGGCACCGTCGCGCCAGAGGTTGGCGGTGACGGTCGACTCGTAGGGCGGGATGAAATTGTCGAGGATGCGGGAACAGGCCGTGGTGCGCACGTCGCGCGTGGCGAACAGGTCCTTGACGCCGAGCGGAATGCCTTGCAGCGGCCGGGCGTCGCCGGCGTGCAAGCGCGCGTCGGCGGCCTTGGCCATGGCCCGGGCCACATCGGGCGTCTCCAGCACGAAGGCGTTGAGCGCGCGCGCCGCTTCGATCGCGGAAAGGTGAGCCTCGGCCAGTTCGGCGGCCGAGAACTGCTTGCTGGTGAGCCCGTCGCGCGCTTGCGCAAGCGTCAGCGAAGTGAGATCGGTCATTCGCCGCCCGGGGTGTCGCAGACGAAGGCGGCGGCGGATTTGAGCGGCATCTTCGCGGGCGCCTTGCGGCCCGGCACCGGCAGGCCGGCCGCTTCGAAGTCGGCGGGCTCGAAGCCCTCCGGGATCACGCCGCGCTCGACCGCCAGTTCAAGCTGGTAGCGCCGGAACGCGGCGTCCTCTTCACAGGCCCAGCACATCGGCGCTATCCTCATCAGGGCCGGACTGTTGCCGGCCATTCCCGTCTGAAACGGTCGAGATCCCCGGGTCGCGCAACGCTCGCCCGATGGTGGAACGAGCCGCTCCGCAGCTCATTCCACCACCTTCGGCACCAGAAAGAAATGATCCTGCGTCGCCGGCGCGTTGCGCACGATATCGTCCGGGATGCCGCCGTCGGTGACCGCGTCCTTGCGCTTTTTCATCTCCATGGGCGTGACCGATGTCATCGGCTCGACGCCGGCGACGTCCACCTCCGAGAGCTGCTCGACGAAGGCCAGGATGGCGTTGATCTCGCCCTGCAGGTGCTCGACCTCATCATCGGCGACCGCGATGCGGGCCAGATGCGCAATGCGGCGGACGGTATCGGCGTCGACGGACATGAAGCGCTCCCGATCGGTTGCCTAAAGAGCGGACGCGGCCGCAATAGCACGGCGCCATTTTGCGCCGCAACCGCCGCACTAGGACTCTTGCGTTGGTCGCATTTTCGACGGAAAACCGGATTCCACTTTTCCTGAAAATGCTCTAGCGAAGGTTGGCAAAAACGACCCACGCCACGATCGCATAGACCGCGAGCCCGACGGCCAGGATCGCGATCGCCACTTTCTTGCGCGTCCTCCCCGCGGCCGCCGACGTGTCGAGCGTCGCGCTGTCCGGACTGGCGGGATCGTAATGGACGATAGCGGCCGCACCGAGCGGGTATGGCGCAATCATCGTCTCGGCCATCGCCTGGCTAGCCTGGGCCAGGGCGCCGAACTGGATCACATTGCACTCGTGGCGCGCGCCGGCGACCGTATATTCGTAGCGAAGGCGCGGTTCGTAGGTGGTGCCGCCCTTGGCGTGCACGCGCCTCTCGACGCCGGCCGCGATCACCTTGCCTTGCGTGGTGGGCCAGGTGGCGCTGGCTTCGGCGCGCCGCTGCGCCCGATGGCCGGTGTAGTAGTAGTACCCCGCGAGCGAGCCCAGGATCGCGATAAAGATCGCGAAAATCCCCAGCAGCAGCATGACGATTTCGCGCGTGGTCTGCACCGCGGGCTCGGCCCAGGCGCTCTCGGCAAGCCCGAGCAGCAGCGCCGCGCTCAGCGCGATCACGAGGAGCCTCGCGCGGGCGGGCCGCGCCACGACCAGTCCTGCCATGTAATCCCTCCCCAACGATGGCGCGACCCTAGGGCGCGAATACCCCGCTCGCAATGCGGCCTCGGGTCTCGCGACGCCCGCGGGACGGCCGTGGATGGGGTCTATGCCGGTCGATCTCGCGCCGCAATGCCGGGCTCCGGGCTGCCGGCTGCGCTCTCGAAGCGCGTTCGCTGCGCCTGCAGGATGTGTTCTCGCGCTTCCCGTTCCGCCAACTCCGGATCGCGCTTCTCAATGGCCGCGATAATCCTGCGACGTTCCTCGTCGGAATTCCGTTGCCGGTGCGGCAACCGCAACGTGGTGCTGTGCAGGAGGGCAAATGAATCATGCAACGAATCCAGCGTCTGCATCAGATATCGATTATGCGCCGCCTCGTAGATCGCGTGGTGGAAGCGGCGATCGAGACTGACGTGCAACATTGCGTCGTTTGCGGCTGTCCTCAGCTTGTCCTGCAGTTGGTAGAGAATTTCAATTTCGGCTGGCGTGGCGTGGGTGGCGGCGAAACGGGCCGCGGAGCCCTCCAGGATCTCGCGCATCGCATAAAGCTCGACAACCTGCTGCTGGCTCAGGCGAGCGACCACCAGTCCTCGCCCGGCGCCGACCGCCAGCAGGCCGCGTTGCTGCAACCGCTGCAGGGCTTCGCGCACGGGGGTCCGGCTGACGCCGAGATTGCGGGCGACCTCTTCCTCCCGGATGCGCTCTCCGCCTGCGATACGGCCCTCCGAGATGGCGTCGCGAAGGCTTTCATAGACGAACTCCGCGCGCGATCGCGTCCGCAGCGCCGCCGCGTCGGCGGCCAGTGTGTCCGTTGCAAAGACGTCCGCCATTCCGACCGGCCCCTTTTTCGCCGCCGCTTTCCGATGCGGGGATTTTACGCGTCCGCCGTTGACAAAACTCGGAATACGATTGTATACAATGCCCGGAATACCGCTGTATACAGGATAACTTCCCTAGCACCTGAGGAGCCGACACCCATGAAGATCATGCGTTTGGAAAACACCGCCCCGTTCCAGGGATTGGCTGAACTCGTCGCCTACGACGAAGGCCTGTTCGAAAAAGAAGGCATCAAGGTCGAGTGGATCGATCGCGAGTCGCACGTCGACAAGAGCCCGACCCTCCACATCACCGACCACAAGGACGCGTCGCGCTTCGCCAGCCATGGCAGCCAACTCGAGCAAGGCAAGGCCGATCTCTACAATGCCTGCGAGTGGGGCAACTATTCCCGCGTCGAGACCAGCAAGGTCGGGAGCCGCCAGGTCGGCCGCCGCTCCATCGTCACCTACGCGGCGCTGGTGGTGCGGGGCGATTCGCCGGTGCAGACGCCGCAGCAACTCGCCAATCGCCTCATCGGCCTGCCGTACTACAACGGCACCCATTATCTCGCGTTGCAGATGCTGGAAGGCTTCGTCCCGCGCGAACTGATCAAGACCGGGCGCCTGCCGAACGGCTCGCCCTACCGCTTCAAGGCGCTGATGGACGGTCTCTGCGAGGCCACCACGCTGACCGAGCCCTACATCACGCTGGCCGAAAAGAAGGGCTGCCGCACCGTCGTGACCGCCTTTCATCACGGGACGGAAGTGGCGTCGGACCGTATCGACGCGGATACCTACAGCGCCTTCAATCGCGCCGTGCGCGAGGCGGTGCGCAAGATCAACGCCAACAAGTCGGCCTACATGCACTACTTCATCGACTACTACAAAGACAAAGACCCCGAGATCGCCAAGCTCAAGGTCTCCGACCTGCGCGAGAGCCGTCTCTATCTGGTCGATCCGGCGCCGATCCCGGCCGACGAGCTGCAGCGCACCTACGAATGGATGAAGAGCTGGGGCTTCCTCGAGACCGCAAGCTGCGCGACCGACCTCATCGACATGAACGTGCAGAAGCACGGCTATGACCGCGCGGCCAACGAGCCGGCACCGATGCAGTGAGCGTCACGCGTTGATCGAGAGATTTGCCGGCGCCTGCTTTCGCGGCAGGCGCCGGTCGCATGCAGGTTACTGACGATGACGACACCTCTTCGCCTTCCCATCGCCGCAACGGCCATCTAAACTCGTCCTGCCGGCGAGAAGGAGACGTTATGATGGAGTCTGGGAAAATCCTGGCGCGCTCCGCGCTCGGCATCGTTTGCGCGACGATGCTCGTGTCCGCGAATAGGCCCGGCCGCGCCGACGCGGTGTCCGATTTCTACACCGGCAAGACAGTCAACCTGGTGATCGGCTACGCGCCCGGCGGGGGCTACGATCTCTATGCCCGCACGCTCGGCCGCCACATCGCCCGGCACATCCCGGGCACTCCCAATATCGTCGTGCAGAACATGCCCGGCGCCGGCTCGCTCAAGGCGGCGAATTTCCTCTATACGATCGCGCCCAAGGACGGCACCACCTTCGGCGGTTTCGCGCGCGGCGCCTACATCGATCCGCTGCTCGGCCGCGGCGAAGGCGCGCAATACGACGCGCAGAAATTCAGTTGGGTCGGGAGCATCTCGAACGAGGTCGGCGTCTGCGCGTTCCGGTCCGCCGTCGGCATCAAGTCGTGGGACGACATGCGGACGAAGCCCTTCATCATCGGCGCGACCGGTGCGGGTGCCGACAGCGACGTGTTTCCGACCGTGCTACGCAAGATGTTCAAGCTGCCGATGAAGCTCGTGGCCGGCTATTCCAGCGCCGCCGAGGTGGTCATCGCCATCAAACGCGCCGAGGTCGACGGCCGTTGCGGCTGGTCGTGGTCGAGCCTGGTGAGCTGGAACCGCGAGATGTTCGAGACCAAGCAGATCGACGTGGTGGTGCAGCTCGCGACGCAAAAGCTCGACGAGCTTCCAAATGTTCCGCTGATCACCGATCTGACCAACGATCCCGATCAGAAGACCGCGCTCAGGCTCATCGTTTCGCGCCAGACCATGGCGCGCCCCTATGTGGCGCCGCCCGGCATTCCCATCGAGCGCCTGCGCGCGCTGCGCGCGGCCTTCGACGCCACCATGAAGGACCCGGCCTTTCTTGCCGACGCCAAGCGGCAGGACCTCGAAGTGCGTCCGGTCGCGGGCGGCGAGGCCCAGGTGCTGATCAAGGAGATTTACGCCACGCCGCCCGCGGTCGTGAAGCTCGCGGTCGAGTACATGACGGACAAGCCTTGAGCGGGAAGCGAGCCAGCCGCGCGAGCGTCGATCATCACGAAGGCTGGTATTTCTTGCCGAGGGCGCCACTCGTCGCACCCGCAAGGAAGGGTGACGGCGAACGGGTGCGGCTGGGCCGCCTCGACGATCATGCGCCTCACAGCGGCAGATTGTCGTGCTTGCGTGCCGGCATCTCCACCCGCTTCCCCCGCAGCATCGCCAGCGCCTTCGCCACTCGCGCGCGCGTGCTGCGCGGCATGATCACATCGTCGATATAGCCGCGCTCGGCGGCGGCGAACGGCGACAGGAACCGGTCTTCGTATTCCTTGGTGCGCGCGGCGATCTTTTTCTTGTCCCCGATGTCGGCGCGAAAGATGATCTCGACCGCGCCCTTTGCGCCCATGACGGCGATCTGTGCCGTCGGCCAGGCGTAGTTCACGTCGCCGCCGACGTGCTTTGACGCCATCACGTCATAGGCGCCGCCGAAAGCCTTGCGCGTGATCACGGTCACCAGCGGCACCGTCGCTTGCGAATAGGCGAACAGGAGTTTTGCGCCGTGCTTGATAAGGGCGCCGTATTCCTGGTTGGTCCCCGGCAAAAAACCCGGCACGTCCACGAAGGTCACGATCGGGATGTTGAAGGCGTCGCAGAAGCGCACGAAGCGCGCGGCCTTGCGGCTGGCATCGATGTCGAGCACGCCCGCGAGCACCATCGGCTGATTGGCGACGAAGGCCGTCGTGCGGCCGCCGACGCGGCCGAATCCGGTGACGATGTTTTTGGCGAACGCATCGGAGATTTCAAAAAAATCGCCCTCGTCCGCAACTTTGAGGATCAGTTCCTTGATGTCATAGGGCTTGTTCGGGTTGTCGGGAACGAGCGTGTCGAGCGAGGGTTCCTCGCGGTCGGCGGGGTCCTGCGTGGGCCATTCCGGCACGCCGGCTTCGTTGTTGGCCGGCAGGAAATCGAGCAGCCGGCGCATCTGCAGGAGGCATTCGAGATCGTTCTGGTAGGCGCCGTCGGCCACGCCCGACTTCGCCGTATGCACCAAGGCGCCGCCGAGCTCTTCCGCGCTGACCTGCTCGTTGGTCACGGTCTTCACCACCTCGGGCCCGGTGACGAACATGTAGCTGGTGTCGCGCACCATGAAGGTGAAGTCGGTCATCGCGGGCGAATAGACGTCGCCCCCCGCGCACGGGCCCATGATCACGCTGATCTGCGGGATCACGCCCGAGGCCAGGACGTTGCGCTTGAACACCTCGCCGTAGCCGCCGAGCGCGGCGACGCCTTCCTGGATGCGCGCACCGCCGGCGTCGAACAAACCGATGATCGGCGCCCGCGCCCGCAAGGCCATGTCCTGGATCTTGACGATCTTGTGCGCATGCGTCTCCGACAGGGAGCCGCCGAACACGGTGAAATCCTTGGCGAAGACGAAGACCGTGCGCCCGTTGACGGTGCCCCAGCCGGTGACCACGCCATCGCCCGGGATCTTCGTCTTGTCCATGCCGAACTCGGAGGTGCGGTGCTCGACGAACATGTCGAACTCCTCGAACGAGCCCTTGTCGGTGAGAAGCTCGATGCGCTCGCGGGCGGTGAGCTTGCCGCGCTTGTGCTGCGCCTCGATACGCGCCTTGCCGCCGCCTTCACGCGCGCGCGCGCGCCGGGCTTCGAGCTTGTCGAGGATGTCTTTCATCGGGCGCCCCCGCGCCTGCAGGAATCTCGATGACGATGCATAGCACGGGAGGATGCCGTTCGCTTGAACGCACCCGATCGAGCGATGCCCGGCTCGCCCACATCAGAATTGCTCGAGCGCATCCCGTTGGCCCCACGACCTCGCCCGCTCATTCCCGCGCAAGCGGGAATCCAGGAGGAGCTTGCTCTGATGACTTGATCTGTTGCCCTGGGTCCCCGCTTGCGCGGCGACGAGCGGACGGTGGCGTCGTCGCGTCGGGATGGCGTAGGGTGGGCTGAGCGAAGCGAAGCCCACGCGTCTCCGGTCGTCACGCGCACAGGACGAAGACATGGGCAACGCGCGCTACGCGCGCTTTTGCCCAGCCTACGGAGACCACGAGGTGGGCGGGGGCAGAGCGAGTTCGCCGCGCCGGCGAGCCAGTCCCGGTTGCCCGGGTTCACGCCTCGGCGGTTTGGGAGTAAGCTTGCGCGCACGCCTGCCGCTGAACGGATCAAGGGGGGAGCCAGTCATGACCACGGCGTTCCGATACTGCGCGGCCGCGCTGGTCGCCGCCGCGGCTGCCGCGATTGCGCCGGCGGCCGCGCAATTCCCGACCTTTCCGGAGACCGACCCGGCGCCGCCGGAGACCACCGCGCCGAAGCCGAAGAAAGCCCCGCCGGCCGGCCCCAACGTCGCCGGCGTCTGGGCCGGCGAGGTCAGCCAGGTCGGCGGCACCGCGCCCTACAAGTTCGAGATCGCCATCACGCCGCGGGTGCTGGAGACGAAATACCCCGACCTCAATTGCACGGGCAAGCTCACCCGGGTCGGACAGTCGCGCTCCTATGTCTTCTTCATCGAGGTCATCTCCCAGGGCTCGTTTGAAAAGGGCGGCCGCTGCCCGGACGGCACCATCACGGTGGCGCGGGCGGGCGACAATCTCGCGCTCGGGTGGTTCGGCAACATCAAGGGCGACAACATCGTCGCCTACGGCATGCTGAAGAAGAAGTAGATCGGTCGATCGGCCCCGTCAGACCGGAGGCCGCGAAGCGGCTGTCGCGATCCATGCGCGGCGGCCGTGGCTGTGATCGCGGGCTCGTGGACTTCGTCCGCCCCGCAATGACGGCGCGCCTTGTTTCAGAGCAGTCGCAGCACCGCGCAGGCCGCCTCGAAGGCATGGAAGCGCAAGGCCTGGCGCTCGAGCGCGAGGGTATCGCGGCCCCAGAACTCCATATTCCAGTCCTCGTCGACATGCGCGGCTGCCCAGGCCGCCGCGGGCGAGAGCCGGCCGTGCAGGAGCGCGAGCGCGATCAGGGCGGAGCCGGTCAGCGTGGTGATCGAATGCAGCGCCCCGAGCCGCCAGATGTCCGTTGCGTTGGACGGCTCGCGCGGGATCGCGGCGTGCACGGCCGCCAGCGCAGCCGGCGGCTGCGCCACGAACATGAGACCTTCCGCCAGCATGAAGCGTGCGCCGAACTCTTCGCGTGCGAAGGCGAGCAACGGGTTCCAGGCCTGCGCCTGCCGGGTCACGAGGCCTTCCGGTTCGGACGCGCGATAGAAGACGAGGTCGCAGGCGAGATAGTTCGCGATCTCCGCCGCGACCGGCTCGGCGGCATCGGCAACGCCGTCGACGATCGTGTTGGCGAGCCGCGTCAGCGGCATCCGCGCCGGGTCGACATGGTCGACCTGCGCGCGCCATTCGGCCGCCAGCACCTCGGCCAACGCCTGGCAGGGCGCCGCCAGAGCGCGCCGGGCCGGGGTCTTGACCGGCCGCCCGTCGAGCAGGAGGCCGAAGCCACCCTCACCCTGGGCGAGGCTCACCTCCTTGTAGAACCGCGCGCGGAGCGCCACCCGCGCGCTGCGCCGCACCGCCGCGACCGGGTCCGTCGGCTCGCCCTCGAAGATGTCCTCGAAAATGTCACGCATTGTTGACCTGGGCCGTTGCCACGGACGGCGACCGTAATGCCGCCCGCCTTATCCGTGGGCAAGCCTAAAACAGCATCGTCGCTCTTTCGAGAATGACTTCAAGGGCTTAGACGTTCCGTGGGCCGTTGCCACGCCGCTTCGATGTTAATGCGGGCGCCACGTTGTGGCCGCCTTGCACTTGGATTAAGGGAGCAATACGGAATTCCCTGTTATGAGGTGGGTAGCGGTGGAATTTTCGATACCGCTCCACTAAATTGCCCCCGGATTCGGCGCCTACAAGCCGAACCGACTAGGGAAGACCGGCCGACGCCTGCGCGCGGGTTTCTCGAGGGGGGCGCGTCGAGCGTGCGTGCACGAGGAGTCAATGAAAAATACCGACATTTCGGCGCCTGACTATTTCCATAAGGTGGTTGATTGCCAGTGGGCCTGTCCGGCGCACACGCCCGTGCCGGAATACATCCGGCTGATCGCGGCGGGTCGCTACGGCGACGCCTACATGGTCAATTGGAAATCCAACGTATTCCCGGGAATCCTGGGACGTACCTGCGACCGGCCCTGTGAGCCGGCCTGCCGGCGCGGGCGCGTCGAGAAGGAGCCGGTCGCGATCTGCCGCTTGAAGCGCGTCGCCGCCGACTACAAGGAGGACATTCGCGGCCGCCTGCCGCGGCCGGCGGCCGTCAAGAACGGCAAGCGCATCGCGCTTGTCGGCGGCGGTCCGGCCTCGCTCGCGGTCGCGCGCGACCTCGCGCCGCTCGGCTATCACTGCACGGTGTTCGACCAGGACCCGAAGGCCGGCGGCATGATCCGCACGCAGATCCCGCGCTTCCGGCTGCCCGAGACCGTCATCGACGAGGAATGCGACTACATCCTCAACATCGGCGTCGAATTCCGCGGCGGCCAGCGCATCGACAGCCTCAAGGCGCTGCTGGCGGAAGGCTGGGACGCGGTCTTCGTCGGCTCCGGCGCGCCGCGCGGGCGCGAGCTTGAGATCCCCGGCCGCAAGGAAGCCGCCGCCAACATCCACATCGGCCTCGACTGGCTGTCGTCGGTCTCGTTCGGCCACATCAGCAAGATCGGCAAGCGCGTGATCGTGCTCGGCGGCGGCAACACCGCCATGGACTGCTGCCGCTCCTCGCGCCGGCTCGGCGGCGAGGACGTGAAGGTGGTCGTGCGCTCCGGCTTCGAGGAGATGAAGGCGTCCCCCTGGGAGAAGGAGGACGCCATGCACGAGGACATCCCGATCCTCAATTTCCTGGTGCCGAAGGAATTCACCCACGCCAACGGCAAGCTCACCGGCGTCCTGTTCGAGAAGGTCAAAGCCGAATACGACGCCAAAGGCCGGCGCAACCTGGTGCCCTCGGGCGAGCCCGACCAGCACGTCCCCTGCGACGACGTGCTGGTGGCGATCGGCCAGGAGAACGCCTTCCCCTGGATCGAGCGCGACATCGGCATCGAGTTCGACAAGTGGGACATGCCCAAGGTCGATGCCAGGACCATGGCCTCGACCAACCCCAAGGTCTTCTTCGGCGGCGACGCCGCCTTCGGGCCGAAGAACATCATCTGGGCGGTGGCGCACGCCCACGAGGCCGCGCTCTCGATCGACAAGCTGTGCTCGGGCGCCGACCTCAACGATCGCCCCACGCCCATGGTCGAGATCGTCAGCCAGAAGATGGGCATCCACGAGTGGAGCTACGACAACGACATCGCAGCGGACAAACGCTACCGGGTGCCGTTGCGGGACAAGGTCGTGGCGCTGCGCGACATCAAGGCGGAGGTGGAGCTCGGCTTCGACCTCGAGCTGGCGCTGAAGGAGACGCAGCGCTGCCTCAATTGCGACGTGCAGACGGTGTTCGAGTCCAAGCTCTGCATCGAATGCGACGCCTGCGTCGACATCTGCCCGATGGACTGCATCACCTTCACGGACAACGGCGAGGAAGCCGACCTGCGCACGCGCCTGCAGGCCCCGGCCCAGAACCTCACCCAGGATCTCTACGTCGCCAACGACCTCAAGACCGGCCGCGTGATGGTGAAGGACGAAGACGTGTGCCTGCACTGCGGCCTATGCGCCGAACGTTGCCCGACCGGCGCCTGGGACATGAAGAAGTACCTCATCGATATGACGCATGCGGATGACCTATGTCGAATAAAGCACCGATCAGCAGCGTAAACGACTTCGTCGTCCGTTTCGCGAACGTCAACGGCTCAGGCTCGGCGAGCGCCAACGAACTGTTCGCGCGCTCGGTGCTGCGCATGGGCGTGCCGGTCTCGCCGCGCAACATCTTCCCGTCCAACATCCAGGGCCTGCCGACCTGGTACGAGGTGCGGATCACCGAAGACGGGCACCTCGGCGCCCGCGGCGGCGTCGATCTCATGGTCGCGATGAACCCGCAGACCTGGGACAAGGACGTCGCCATGATCGAGCCCGGCGGCTACCTGCTCTACGACAACACCAAGCCGATGCCGGCCTCGAAATTCCGCGGCGACATCAACGTCATCGGCGTGCCGCTGACCGCGATCTGCAACCGCGAATACACCGATCCGCGCCAGCGGCAACTGTTCAAGAACATCATCTATGTGGGGGCGCTCTCGGCGCTCATCGACATGGACGTGGCCGCGATCGAGAAGCTGATCGAGGAACAGTTCAAGGGCAAGGAAAAGCTGTTCGCCGCCAACAAGCACGCGCTCCATCTCGGCCGCGACTGGGCGATGATGAACCTGCAATGCCCGATCAGCCTGCGGCTCAAGAGCAGCAACAAGGTCGGCGACCGCATCTTCATCGAAGGCAACAGCGCGGCCGCGCTCGGCGCCGTCTATGGCGGCGCGACGGTCTGCGCCTGGTATCCGATCACGCCGTCGTCCTCGCTCGCCGACGCCTTCACCAGCCATTGCCGGCGGCTGCGCGTCGATCCCGAGACCAAGCAGAACAGGTTCGCGATCGTGCAGGCCGAGGACGAACTCGCCTCGATCGGCATGGTGATCGGCGCCTCCTGGAACGGCGCGCGCGCCTTCACGGCGACCTCGGGGCCCGGCATCTCGCTGATGCAGGAGTTCCTCGGCCTTGCCTATTTCGCCGAAATTCCGGCGGTCGTGTTCGACGTGCAGCGCGCCGGTCCCTCGACCGGCATGCCGACCCGCACGCAGCAGTGCGACATCCTCTCCTGCGCCTATGCGTCGCACGGCGACACCAAGCACGTGCTGCTGCTGCCGGAAGACCCGGCCGAGGCGTTCGAGTTCGGCGCCATGGCCTTCGACCTCGCCGACCGGCTGCAGGCGCCGGTCTTCGTCATGCTCGACCTCGACATCGGCATGAACCATCGCCTGTGCCGGCCGCTCAAGTGGGACGACGCGGCCAAATACGATCGCGGCAAGGTGATGACCGCCGCCGACCTTGACGCCGGCAAGGAATTCGGCCGCTACCTCGACGTCGACGGCGACGGCATCCCCTATCGCACCTATCCCGGCACGCATCCGAGCAAGGGCGCGTTCTTCACCCGCGGCACCTCGCGCGACCGCTATGCGCGCTACACCGAGGAAGGGGCGCCCTACGCCGACAACATGCAGCGGCTGCTGCGCAAGTTCGAGACCGCCAAGGACCTGCTGCCGCGCCCGCTGCGGGCCGATGCCGAGAAGCCGACCCGCTACGGCGTGATCTATTTCGGCTCGACCTCGCCCGCGATGGACGAGGCCAATGCCATGCTCAAGTCACACGGCAATCACCTCGACGTGCTGCGCGTGCGCGGGTTCCCGTTCCATCATTCGGTCGACGACTTCATCGCCGACCACGATTTCGTGTTCATCGTCGAGCAGAACCGCGACGGCCAGCTCCGCTCGCTGATCGTCAACGAATGCGCCATCGACCCGGCGCGCCTGGTGCCGGTCCTGCACTACGACGGCACGCCGATCACCGCCCGCTTCATCGCGCGCGCCATCGGCGACCGGCTCGACGCGCTCAAGGTGACGCCGCTGCGCAAGGTTGTATCATGACCTATATCGTCAAGCCGAAGTTCCACCACCCGTCGCTGCCGAAGAACGAGCTCGGCTACACCCACCGCGACTACGAAGGCAAGATCTCGACGCTGTGCGCCGGCTGCGGCCACGACTCGATCACCGCCTCGGTGATCGAGGCCTGCTTCGAGCTGTCGATCGAGCCACACCGGGTGGCGAAGATTTCCGGCATCGGCTGCTCGTCCAAGACGCCGGACTACTTCCTCAATGCCTCGCACGGCTTCAACTCCGTGCACGGCCGCATGCCCTCGGTGCTCACCGGCGCCAACCTCGCCAACCGCGAGCTGATCTATCTCGGCGTGTCGGGCGACGGCGATAGCGCCTCGATCGGGCTTGGCCAGTTCGCGCACTGCATGCGGCGCGGCGTGAACATGGTCTATATCGTGGAGAACAACGGGGTGTATGGGCTGACCAAGGGCCAGTTCTCCGCCACCGCCGACCGCGGCTCGAAGTCCAAGCGCGGCGTCATCAATGCCGACAATTCGATCGATCTCGCCGCGCTCGCGCTGCAGCTCGGCGCGACCTTCGTGGCGCGCTCGTTCTCCGGCGACAAGGACCAGCTCGTGCCGCTGATCAAGGCGGCGATCGAGCACGAAGGCGCGGCCTTTCTCGACGTGATCTCGCCCTGCGTCGCCTTCAACAATCATGCCGGCTCGACCAAGAGCTTCGATTACGTGCGCGAGCACAACGAGGCGGTGAACCGGCTCGACATCATCACCGCGCGGGCGCCGATCACGGTCGCCTACGAGGCCGGCGCGGTCGAGGTGGTCCAACAGCACGACGGCTCGAAGCTCGTGCTCAAGAAGGTGGCGGCGGACTACGACGCCCACGACCGGCTGGGCGCCATGACCTTCCTGCAGCAGCACGCCGCCAAGGGCCAGATCGTGACCGGGCTGCTCTACGTGGAGAAGGACCCGGAGGACCTGCATCGCCACTTCAACACCGTGCAGGCGCCGCTCAACACGCTGTCCGAGAAGGAGTTGAGCCCGGGCTCGGCGGCGCTGGAGAAGATCAACGCCAGCTTGCGGTAAACACGCGGCTTCGTAGGGTGGGCAAAGCGAAGCGTGCCCACGCGTCTTCAATTTTAGAGCTTCGCAAGAAAGGCGCGTGGGCAACGGCGCGAACACGCGCCTTTTGCCCACCCTACACGTTCGTCACTGCGCATTGGCGCAGGCGCGCGCATAGGCGTCCAGTTCCGCCCCCTTGAGCCCATACCCTGAGCCGGAATGCAGGCAGCGCACGGTGCGGTCGCTGTGGGTGTTGAGGTTGCGCTGGCGCGCGACGCCCGGCGGCGGACCTTGCTGCAGCGGCCCGTTGATGATGGGCGGCTGCGGCGGCGGCGGCAGCGGCGCCGGGATGCGGTTCTCCAGCTCGGGCGGCGGCGGAACGATCTGCGCCAAGGCCGGCGTGCCGGCGAGGACACAGCCCATTGCAAGGGCGACGAACAGACCTGGGTTCACGGCCGGCCTCCTGCCAATTCGCCCCTCGCCTCATATAGGCACGACGAGGACAAGGCGCAGCCGCCCGGCCGCCTAGTCCTCCGGCGCCTCCTCGATCGGATCATAGCGCTTGGCGTCGAGCCCGAGCAGGCTCCACGACTGCTGCATGTGCGGCGGCAACGGGGCAGTGATGTCGATGGCGCCGCCGCGCGGGTGCGGCACCGCGATCCGGCGGGCGAAGAGATGCAGCTTGTCCTGCATGCCGCCCGGCAGCTCCCAGTTCTCCTTGCCGAAATATTTCGGGTCCCCCACGATGGGATGGCCGATATGCGCCATGTGCGCGCGCAGCTGATGGGTGCGGCCGGTGACCGGCTTGAGCGACAGCCAGGCCAGCGTCTGCGCCGAGGTCTCGACCACCGCATAATAGGTGACCGCGTGACTGGCGCCCTCCTCGCCGTGGCCGGCGATGCGCATGAAGCTCGCGTCCTCGCGCTCCTCCTTGGCGAGGAAGGTCGAGATGCGGCCCTGGTGCGGCTTCGGCACCCCGGCGACCAGCGCCCAGTAGATTTTCCGCGCCGAGCGCGACCGGAAGGTCTTGGCAAGCGCGGCGGCTGCGAAGCGCGTCTTGGCAACCAGGAGGCAGCCCGCGGTGTCCTTGTCGAGCCGGTGCACCAGCCGCGGGCGCTGGCCATCCAGCCCCGGTGCGCGCAGCACCTCGAGCATGCCGTCGAGGTGGCGGGTGGTGCCGGAGCCGCCCTGCACGGCGAGCCCCATGGGCTTGTTGAGCACCAGCACGTCGGCGTCTTCGTGGAGCGTGATCGATTCGAGGAAGGCGCGGGTCTTCTGGTCCTCGCTGGCGCTCTCGCGCGGCTTCGGCGCATCGAGCTTGAGCGGCGGGATGCGCACGGTCTGGCCGGCTTCGAGCCGCTGCTTGGGCTGCGCGCGTTTGCCGTTCACCCGTACCTCGCCCTTGCGGATGATGCGCTGGATGTGGCTGAACGACAGCCCGGGGAAGCGCGCCTCGAAGAAGCGGTCGACGCGCATGCCGGATTCGTCCGGTTTGACCCCGACGGTCTGCACCGCGCTCGGCATTTCGGCCGGAGCAACTGCCGCCGGTTTCGGCCCCTGATCGTCCGGCGCGCTCCTGGCCCTGGCCTTGCTTCGGTCGCTCGCGGGAAGCGGCACGCCCCTGGCCTTGTTTCCCGCGCCGGCGGGAAACGGACGCGGCGCGGGCGTCGCGAAAGCGGGACGGCTCCGCTTTTGGCCCTCGTCCTTCGGGGCTCGTTTTGCGCCGGCCTCAGGATGACGGCGATCGAAACGCCTGCGCTTGGCATGATCGCGCGGCCCGGCGATCTGCCGTCCGCCACCGGGCTGCCTTGGGCCGCGACTGCCGCGCATTATTCAAAGCTCCTCATGGACAGCGACGGAATTCGACCGGCGTTCCGGCCCAGTCGAGGTGGAGGCGTCCGCCCTTCATCCGCAACTGCACCGCGACGTCGCTCGCGGAGTCCAGGCAATGCGCGCTGGCATACCACGTCTCCGCCACGCGATAGCTCCTCCTGACCGCGCATACCGTATCGGGCCATTGCAGCGCGGTCGGAGCAACCGACAGGACCATGCCGTGCTCCTGGCAGGCGGCCGGATCGACCGTCCAGCGGCCATAGACGGTTTCGGCGCCAAGCACCGGCGCAACCGACAGCAGAATGCACGCCGCCTGCACAATGCCCCGCATCCCGTGCCGCTCTCGTTCCCAGACGTCCGCCATTCATCGAAATCGTCGATTTCGAGAGCTGTGAGAATCGTAGTGTCCTATCCGGCACTCCGTTCCTTCCGCAGCTTCGCCCAATAGTCCAGCCGCTTCCTGATCTCGCGCTCGAAGCCACGCTCGGGTGGATCGTAGAAGGTCTGGCGGCCGAGCGCTTCGGGGAAGTAGTCCTGGCCGGAAAATGCCTCCGGCGCGTCGTGATCGTAATCGTAGCCCTCGCCGTAGCCTTCCGACTGCATCAGCCGCGTCGGCGCATTGAGGATGTGCTTGGGCGGCAGCAGCGAGCCCGCCGCCTTGGCCGTTTTCATGGCGGCGCCATAGGCCCGGTAGGCGGCATTCGACTTGGGCGCGGTGGCGATATAGATCACCGCCTGCGCGATGGCGAGCTCGCCCTCCGGCGAGCCCAGGAAGTCGTAGGCGTCCTTGGCGGCGTTGCAGATCACCAGCGCCTGCGGGTCGGCGAGCCCGATATCCTCCACCGCCATGCGCACCACGCGGCGCGCGAGATAGAGCGGGTCCTCGCCGGCGTCGAGCATGCGGCAGAGATAGTAGAGCGCGGCGTCGGCATCGGAGCCGCGCACCGACTTGTGCAACGCCGAGATGAGGTTGTAGTGGCCGTCCTGCTTCTTGTCGTAGATCGGCGCGCGGCGCTGCACGATCTCCTGCAGCGTGGCGGCGTCGAACAGTTCGTCCTTGCGGCCGGCGCGCCAGATTTCTTCGGCCAGCGTCAGCGCCGCGCGGCCGTCGCCGTCGGCCATGCGGGTCAGCGAGGCGCGCGCGTCGGTGTCGAGCGGCAGTGCTTTGCCCTCGATCGTCTCGGCCCGGGCCAGCAGCTTCTCGATCGCCGCCGCGTCCAGGGACTTGAACACCAGCACGCGCGCGCGCGACAGCAGCGGGGCGTTGAGCTCGAACGACGGGTTCTCGGTGGTGGCGCCGACCAGCACGATGGTGCCGTCCTCCATCACCGGCAGGAAGCTGTCCTGCTGCGCCCGGTTGAAGCGGTGGATCTCGTCGACGAACAGCAGCGTCCCCTGCCCGGTCTCGCGCCGCGCCCGCGCCGCCTCGAACACCTTCTTGAGGTCGGCGACGCCGGTGAAGATCGCGGAGATCTGCTCGAAATGCAGGTCGGTGGCTTCGGCGAGGAGCCGCGCCACCGTGGTCTTGCCGGTGCCGGGCGGGCCCCAGAACACGAGCGAGCCGAGGCTGCGGGTGTCGAGCATGCGCGTGAGCGCGCCGTCCGGCCCGAGCAGATGATCCTGGCCGACCACGTCGGAGAGCTTGGTCGGGCGCAGCCTGTCGGCGAGCGGCCGCGGCGCATCGCGATCGAGGCCCGCCGCCGCGAACAGGCTCGGGCCGCCGCGTTTTGCGCGCGGAGTCATGAGCGATCCAAGCAGCCGGCGCGCTCCCGCACGCGGGGAGAGGGAGCGCACCGAATGGGTTGCACGCGCGTCATCCGCTCAACACGACCGAGATCTGCTGGCCGCCGCGTTTGAGGGTGATGCGCCAGACCCGGCTCTGCTGCCCGGCCGCGCGCTCCAGGTCGCGCGCGCTGGCGATCTTCTGATTGTTGACCGACAGCACCACGTCGCCACGCTGGAAGCCGAATGTCTTGGCCGGCGAGCCGTTCACCACGTCGAGGATGACCACGCCGTCCACCGAAGGGTCGAGCCGCAGCTCGTCGGCCACCGCCGGCGACACATCCGCGATCTTGGCGCCCTGGAACGGCGAGCGCGATTCGATGATGATCGCGTCCTGCGACGTGTCGGGCGCCGCCTGCAACGCGACCGCAATCGTGGTTTCCTTGCCCGCGCGCATCAGGCCGAGCCGCGCGCTGCCGCCGAGCGACTTGGTGGCGAAGCGGTAGTCGAAGGCGTTGGGGTCGTCGACGCCCTGGCCGTCGACGCTGACGATGAGGTCGCTCGACTTGAGCCCGGCGCGCGCGGCGGGGCTCCCGGGCGCCACGCTGGCCACCAGCGCGCCGGCCGGACGCTTGAGGCCGAGCCCTTCGGCGATCTCGGGCGTCACCGCCTGCAGGCGCGCGCCAAGCCACGGCCGCCGGACCGAGGTGCCGCCGCCCTTGGCCGAGGCCACGACCACGCGCACCATGTTGGCCGGGATGGCGAAGCCGATGCCCTGCGAGCCGCCCGAGCGCGAGAAGATCGCGGTGTTGATGCCGACCAGCTTGCCCGCGAGATCGACCAGCGCGCCGCCGGAATTGCCGGGATTGATGGCCGCGTCGGTCTGGATGAAGAACTGGTAGTCGGTGATGCCGACCTGGGTGCGCGCGACCGCCGAGACGATGCCGTGGGTCACGGTCTGGCCGACCGCGAAGGGATTGCCGATGGCAAGCACCAGGTCGCCGACCTGGAGGGCGTCGGAATCGGCGAAGTCGACCGCCGGGAAGCGCTCGCCATGGGCCTTGAGGCGGAGCACCGCGAGGTCCGAGCGCTGGTCCTTGAGCACCAGCTCGGCCTCGAATTCGCGCTTGTCGGAAAGCGACACCTTCATCTCGGTCGCGCCCTCGATGACATGGTTGTTGGTCACCACCAGGCCGCTGCCGTCCACGATCACGCCGGAGCCGAGCGAGCGCTGCATCTGCTCGGCCGGCGCGCCGCCGCCGCCGGGCGCGCCGAAGAAGCGCCGGAATACCGGGTCCTCGAACAGCGGATTGCGGTTCGCCACGGCCGCCCTCGCCGCGTAGACGTTGACCACCGCGGGGGCGGCGCGCTGCACCACCGGGGCGTAGGACAGGCGGACCTCGTTCGGCGAGGCCGGCACCCGGCGCTCCTGCCCGAGCGCCTGCGGAACGATGCCAGCCAAAGGCAGGACCACGAGCAGGCTCGTGGCCAGCGATTTCAGACACAAAGGCATGGTCGAATCCCGGGTTAGGCCAGCAGATATAAGGCCATCGCCGTGGCAATTGAAGGGCGCGGCGAGGCATCGCACGGCGAGGCCGCAAGTCCCCTCCCCGCTGCGTGGCAGGACCGGCTAGACTGTCACGACGCTCCCCCGGCCCGCAAGGAACCACAGCGTGGATCAGAAGCTCGACCAACCGCCTGCCAACACGACCTCGCCCGCCACAGCAGAGCCGTCCCAGGTCTCCGCGACCGCGATCTACCTCGTCGCTTTCGTCACCGGCGCGATCGTGATGAGCTTCGAGATGCTGGGCTCGCGCTATCTCAACCCCTATTTCGGCAGCGGCATCTATACCTGGGCGGCGCTGATCTCGACCGTGCTGGCGGCGCTGACGGTCGGCTATTTCCTCGGCGGCTGGCTCGCCGACCGCACCGCCTCGCCGACCATCCTGGGAGCGACCGTGGCGGTCGCCTCGCTCTATCTCCTGGCGCTGCCGCTGTTCGCCGAAGCCGTGCTCGAATTCGTGCTGGCCGACATCGACGACATCCGCACCGGCAGCCTGGTCGCCGCGCTCGCCATCATGTTCTTTCCGGTGACGCTCTACGGCATCTATTCGCCCTTCGGCATCCGGCTGATGCTGCACTCCCCGCAGCGCTCCGGCACGGTGTCGGGCACGGTCTACGGCGTCTCGACGGCGGGCTCGATCGTCGGCACGCTCGGCACCACGTTCTTTCTCATCCCGTTGATCGGCTCGCGCGCGATCACGCTGTCGCTCGGCGTCACCGGCATCGCGTGCGGGCTGCTGCTCATGGCGCTCCCCCGCCTGGGCCGCAAGGCGGTGAGCGGCGGCGCCTTGGCGGCGCTGCTCCTGGCCGTGCTGGCGGTCGCGCCGGCGCCCGCGCGCGCCGAGGACCTGTTCGACGAGAGCGTACGCGCGGCGCTGCTCAAGCGCCCGGACGGCCGCATCGCCCACGTCGAGAGCGAGTATAACGACATCTACATCAACAAGCGCCGCGGCGAGCTCACCATGGCGTTCCAGCTCAAGGGCTGGGACTACACCGAATCGGTGACCAACCTGCGCGACCCCGACGAACTCGTGCTGCGCTATGCGCAGGTGATGCCGATCGCAACCCTCTATCCCGAGGAGCCGAAGAAGATCCTGATGCTCGGCCTCGGCGGCGGCTCGCTCTCCACTTATCTCGGGCGCTTCATGCCGGAAGCGACGATCGATACGGTCGAGATCGACCGCCGGGTGATCGAAGCCGCCAAGAAGTATTTCGGACTGCGCGAGACCCCCCGCATCCGCTATCTTGAGGGCGACGGCCGCGTCTTCCTCAACCGCAACAAGCAGCTCTACGACCTGATCCTGCTCGACGCCTATCGCGGCGGCTTCGTGCCGTTCCACCTGCTGACCAAGGAATTCTACGCCCTGCTCAAGCAGCGGCTGACGCCCGCCGGGGCGATCGCCTCCAACGTGCACGACGGCACCAAGCTCTATCATTCGACCGTGAAGACGCTCGGCGAGGTGTTTCCGACGCTCGACCTCTATCCCTCCGGCTCCGGCGAAGTGATCGCGGTCGGCTCCCTGAACCCGGCCCTCGACAAGGATGCGCTCGCCAGCCGCGCCGCCGCGCTGCAGGAGCGCTACAAATTCCGCTATCCGCTGCAGGACGCCCTGCGGCGGCGCATGGACAACCCGAAGGCGGAGGCCGCCGGCGGCGAGCTCATCACCGACGATTTCGCGCCGGTCAACCTGTACGATACGATCGGCAAGGACCGGCCGAAGAAGAAATAGCCGCCCGTTCCTGTCCGCAGGGCGGGCAAAGCGAAGCGTGCCCACGTCTTTGGTCACTGCGGGCGCGATATTACCGCGACCGCGCCGTGGCCAATTTTGGAATAGATTGGAATAGATAAGGCGGCCGCATCCGCCCTTGCGCAACCCGGATGAAACCCGCGCCGCTTACGCGGACGCTTCGGCGGAAGCCGGCGACGCCGCCTTGACGGCTTCGTGGCGGGCGAGGTCGTCGCGCCCCTTGGCGCTGACGTCGCGATCGACCAGCTCGATCACGGCGACCGGCGCGGAATCGCCGTAGCGAAAGCCGGCCTTGAGGACGCGGCAGTAGCCGCCTTCGCGGTCCTTGTAGCGCGGCGCGATCACGTCGAAGAGCTTCTTGACCATGGCGACGTCGCGGATCTGCGCGATCGCCTGGCGGCGCGCGTGCAGGTCGCCCCGCTTGCCCAGCGTGATCAGCTTCTCGACCACCGGCCGCAGATCCTTCGCCTTCGGCAGCGTGGTGACGATCTGCTCGTGCTGGATGAGGGCGACCGCCATGTTGGCGAACATGGCGCGGCGATGCTCATGGGTGCGGTTGAACTTGCGGTGGGCATTGCCGTGACGCATCGCCTACTCCCTATTCCAGGTGTGTCCCCGACGCGGTGCAGCGCGAGGCGCCTTGCGCGCAGCGGCGCACCGCTGATCCGGGACCGCCAAAGACACAGTTCGTAACGGTCCCGGGTCTGCGGCGCATCGCTTCGCTCGCGCTGCACCGCCCCCGGGACACAAAGTCTCAGTAATGATCCTCGAACCGCTTGGCCAGCTCGTCGATATTGTCGGGCGGCCAGCCCGGCACTTCCATGCCGAGATGCAGCCCCATCTGGGCGAGCACTTCCTTGATCTCGTTGAGCGACTTGCGCCCGAAGTTCGGCGTGCGCAGCATTTCCGCTTCGGTCTTCTGAACGAGGTCGCCGATATAGACGATGTTGTCGTTCTTGAGACAGTTGGCGGAGCGCACGCTGAGCTCGAGCTCGTCGACCTTCTTGAGGAAGGCGGGATTGAAGGCGAGGTCCGGGATCGCCTCGGAGATGACCTCCTTGCGCGGCTCCTCGAAGTTCACGAACACGTTGAGCTGGTCCTGCAGGATACGCGCCGCATAGGCGACCGCGTCGTCGGGGCTCAGCGCTCCGTTGGTCTCGATCTGCATCGTCAGCTTGTCGTAGTCGAGGATCTGGCCCTCGCGGGTGTTCTCGACCTTGTAGGACACCTTGCGCACCGGCGAGTACAGGCTGTCGACCGGGATGAGGCCGATCGGCGCGTCCTCCGGGCGGTTGCGCTCGGTCGGGACGTAGCCCTTGCCGGTGTTGACCGTGAACTCCATGCGGATCTCGGCGCCTTCGTCGAGCGTGCACAGAATGAGGTCAGGGTTGAGCACCACCGTGTCGCCGACGGTCTGGATGTCGCCGGCGGTGACCGTGCCTGGTCCCTGCTTCTTCACCACCATGCGCTTGGGGCCATCGCCCTGCATCCGGATGGCAATGTCCTTGATGTTGAGGACGATGTCGGTCACGTCCTCGCGCACCCCGGGGATCGACGAGAACTCGTGCAGCACGCCGTCGATATGCACCGACTGGACGGCGGCGCCCTGCAGCGACGACAGCAGAATGCGCCGCAGCGCATTGCCGAGCGTCACGCCGAATCCGCGCTCGAGCGGCTCGGCGATCACCGTCGCCTCGCGCTTGGGATCGGCGCCGGCCGATACCTGCAGCTTGTTTGGTCGGATCAGTTCCTGCCAATTCTTCTGGATCGTCACGTGGGCACCCATCGCGTTGCGTGGCGCGAGATTCGTGCGCGCATCCCACTCCGCCCCGTGGGAAAGATCGTCTGCGGCAGACGGGTCGGGCGCCTGCCGGATGAGAACGTGGTCTGTCATACGCGCCGCCTCTTGCGGGGACGGCAGCCGTTATGCGGGATCGGCGTCACGTCGCGGATCGAGGTGATGGTGAAGCCGGCCGCCTGCAGCGACCGCAACGCCGATTCGCGCCCGGAGCCGGGGCCCGCGACCTCGACTTCGAGCGTGCGCATGCCGTGTTCCTGCGCCTTCTTGGCAGCGTCCTCGGCCGCAACCTGCGCGGCATAGGGGGTCGATTTGCGCGAACCCTTGAAACCCATGGTACCGGACGACGACCAGGCAATGGTGTTGCCCTGGGCATCGGTGATGGTGATCATGGTGTTGTTGAAGCTCGCATTCACATGTGCAACGCCCGAGGCGATGTTCTTACGTTCGCGTCGACGGACGCGGGTGGCTTCTTTGCCCATTCACGATCCTTTCGCGACCCGGCTTCGCAATAATGACGTCGCCGTGACGGTTCCTGTTCCGCGGCTCAAACGGTCTTCTTCTTGCCGGCGATGGCCTTTGCCGGTCCCTTGCGGGTGCGCGCGTTGGTATGCGTCCGCTGGCCCCGCACGGGCAGCCCACGCCGGTGCCGCAACCCGCGGTAGCAGCCGAGGTCCATCAGCCGCTTGATGTTCATGGCAACCTCGCGCCGGAGGTCGCCTTCCACGATGTAGTCACGATCGATCATTTCGCGAATCTGCAGCACTTCCTGGTCGGTGAGCTGGGACACCCGGCGGTCCTCCGGAATCGCGACCTTCTCCATGATTTCATTGGCCTTTTGGGGCCCGATCCCATGGATGTATTGCAGCGCAATGATCACGCGTTTGTTAGTGGGTATGTTCACTCCGGCAATGCGGGCCACGGTTCTAACTCCTGTTGCCGCCTGTGCAAACGGTCGGCCGATCCAGATCCATCACGGTCCGCGTACGGAGACTGCAAACGATAACGCGACACCCTCCCCGTTCCCCCGGGGCCGGCATCGTGCGCACTTCTCCGACTGGATGCGCGGTTATTAATGGATTCAACTGCCCTTCGTCAACCTCGCGCGCGCTTGCTTTTACGGGGAGCACCTTTTGCACCGGCGGCGGACCGCCGGCCGGCCTTGGAAGCCCCGGACTTTCGGGCCGTGGCCCGCTTGCCCGCCGTCTTGTTTCCCGCCTTGGCCGCCTTTCCAGGCGGCTTTCCGGGGGTCTTTTTGGTGCTGGACGCCTGGCGTACCGCGCCTTTGGCCGCTTTTGAAGCCTTTGCAGGCGCCTTCGCGGGCTTGGCGGGTCCCGGCGGCGCCTTCCGGGCCGTCGCCTTGGGCGGCGCGGCGAGCAGCGCCCGGTCGATGGCGCCCGCCACCTCCGGGATGGTGGCCATGCCGTCGACCGACTTCAGGGTACTCTGCCAGCGATAATAATCGACCAGCGGAGCGGTCTGCTCGCGGTAGGCATCGATTCGCGTCCGCAGCACCTCGGCGTTGTCGTCGGGGCGCAGCGATTCGCCGCGCTCCTGCGCCTCCCTGACCCGGCTGGCGATGCGCTGGTGCAGGATGTTGCCGTCGACCTTGAGCTCGATGACGGCGTCGAGCTTGAGCCCCTTGTCCTTGAGCATGCGGTCGAGCGCCACTGCCTGCGGCACGGTGCGCGGGAAACCGTCGAGGATGAAGCCCTTGCGGGCGTCGGGCTGGTCGATGCGTTCGGAGACGATCGCCACCACCACCTCGTCGGGGACGAGTTCGCCCCGCGCCATAATGTCCTTGGCCTGGCGCCCGACGGTGGTGCCGGCCTTGACCGCCGCGCGCAACATGTCGCCGGTCGAGAGCTGCACGATGCCGTGCTTCTCAACCAGCCGCTGCGCCTGCGTGCCCTTCCCCGCCCCCGGCGGGCCGAGCAGAATAAGCCTCATCTACGCCGCCCCCGCAGCTTCGAGCGCTTGATCAAGCCTTCATACTGATGGGCCAGCAGGTAGCCCTGGATCTGCGCCACGGTATCCATGGTGACACTGACCACGATCAGAAGCGAGGTGCCGCCGAAATAAAACGGCATCGCCGCATAGGAGAGCAGCAGTTCCGGCAGCAGGCACACCAGCGCGAGATAGAGGGCGCCGATGGCGGTGATGCGCGAGAGCACATAGTCGATGTACTCGGCCGTGCGCTCGCCCGGCCGGATGCCGGGGATGAAGCCGCCGTGCTTCTTGAGGTTGTCCGCCGTCTCGGTCGGATTGAACACGATCGCCGTATAGAAGAAGGCGAAGAAGATGATCATCCCGATATAGAGCAGCAGGAACAGCGGCCGCCCGTGGCCGAGCTGCGTGACGATCATCTGGAACCATTCCGGTCCCTGCCCGGCGTTGAAGTTGGCGACCGTGGTCGGCAACAGCAGCAGCGAGGAGGCGAAGATCGGCGGGATCACGCCCGAGGTGTTGAGCTTGAGCGGCAGGTGCGAGGACTGGCCCTCGAACATGCGGTTGCCGACCTGGCGCTTGGGATACTGGATCAGCAGGCGCCTTTGCGCGCGCTCCATGAAGACGATGAAGGCGATCACCACCACCGACATCGCGATCACCACCAGGATCAGGCCGGTCGACAGCGCGCCCTGGCGTCCGAGTTCGAGCGTGCCCGCGATCGCGGCCGGCAGCTCCGCCACGATCCCGGCCATGATGATGAGCGAGATGCCGTTGCCGATGCCGCGCGCGGTGATCTGCTCGCCCAGCCACATCAGGAACATGGTCCCGCCGGTCAGCGTGATCACGGTGGAGATGCGAAACAGCAGTCCGGGGTCGCTGACCACATTGCCGGCGCCCTCGAGCCCGATCGAGATGCCATAGGACTGGAACACGGCCAGCAGCACGGTGAGATACCGCGTGTACTGGTTCATCACCTTGCGGCCCTGCTCGCCCTCCTTCTTGAGCTGTTCGAGCGTGGGCGACACCGTCGTCATCAACTGGATGATGATCGAGGCCGAAATGTAGGGCATGATGTTCAGCGCGAAGATCGCCATCCGGTGGATGCCGCCGCCGGAGAACATGTTGAACATGCCGAGGATGCCGCCGGCCTGCGAGCGGAAGATTTGATCCCAGGCGGAAGGGTCGATGCCGGGCAGCGGGATGTAGGTGCCGAACCGGTACACCAGCAGCGCACCGAGCGTGAACCAGATGCGCTTCTTGAGCTCCTCGGCCTTGGCGAGGGCCGCGAAGTTGAGATTGGCTGCAAGTTGTTCCGCTGCCGATGCCATGCGCAAAAGCTCCCGTGCCTGCCCCGCTTCGACCAGCCGCCCTCCCTATATGGGGATCGGAAAGCGGCCTGCGACAGGGGTCAGGCCGCCTGCTCGGCCTCCTCGCGCTTGGGCGCGAGCACCTCGACCGAGCCGCCCGCCTTCTCGACCGCGGCGACCGCGGATTTCGAGGCGCCCCAGACCGAAAACGTCACCTTGGCCTTGATTTCACCGGTACCGAGGAGCCGCACGCCCTCCTTGGCCCGCCGCAGAATCCCCGCCTTCACCAGCGCCGCGGCGTCGACCGTGGCCGCCGCGTCGAGCCGGCCGGCGTCGATCGCCGCCTGCACGCGGCCGAGATTGACCTCGTTGAGCTTCCTGCGGAACGGCGTGTTGCGAAAGCCGCGCTTGGGCAGCCGGCGATGCAGCGGCATCTGGCCGCCCTCGAAGCCCTTGATGCGCACGCCGGAGCGCGCGGTCTGGCCCTTGCCGCCGCGGCCGCCGGTCTTGCCCATACCCGAGCCGATGCCGCGGCCGATGCGCTGGCGCTTCTTGCGCGACCCGGGGCGGTCGGCGATTTCGTTGAGCTTCATGGCAGCGTCCTCGCAGTTTCCTTCGTCATGCCCGGCGTCAGCCCGGCGATGACGTGCAATGTCAGTCGTTCTCGACCACCTGCACGATGTGGTGAACCTTGGCGATCATGCCGCGGGTCGCCGGCGTGTCGGGCAGCTCCGAGACGCGGCCGATCTTGTTGAGGCGCAGCCCGATCAAGGTCTCGCGCTGATCGTGAGGGCGGCGGCTCGCGCTGCCGATCTGTTTGACCTTGATCGTCTTGCCGTCCGGCTTGCTCATGTCGATCTCCACCCTGCGCCGTTATTCGGCGATCTGCTCGCCCTCGCCGGCGTCGCGACGGCGCGCCTGCAAGGCCGAGACCTTGATGTTGCGGCGCGCGGCCACCGAACGCGGCGAGTCCTGGTGCCTGAGCGCGTCGAAGGTGGCGCGCACCATGTTGTAGGGATTGGACGAGCCGAGCGATTTCGCCACCACGTCCTGGACGCCGAGCGTCTCGAACACGGCGCGCATCGGGCCGCCGGCGATGATGCCGGTTCCGGGCGGCGCCGCGCGCAGGATCACCTTGCCGGCGCCATGGCGGCCATGCACGTCGTGATGCAGCGTGCGGCCTTCGCGCAGCGGCACGCGGATGAGATTGCGCTTGGCGGCTTCGGTCGCTTTGCGGATCGCTTCCGGCACTTCGCGCGCCTTGCCGTGGCCGAAGCCGACGCGGCCCTTCTCGTCGCCCACGACGACGAGCGCGGCGAAGCCGAAACGCCGGCCGCCCTTCACCACCTTCGCCACACGGTTGATGTGGACGAGCTTGTCGGTGAACTCGCTGTCTTCTCGCTCGCGCTCACGTCCGCGTGGTTCACGTGCCATATCGTTGTTCCGTTTGCTGCGGGCCGCGCCCGTCCATCATCCTAGAATTTGAGGCCGCCTTCGCGCGCCGCATCCGCCAGCGCCTTGATGCGCCCATGATAAAGATAGCCGCCGCGATCGAAGACCACGTCCTGGACGCCCTTCGCCGAGGCCCGCTCGGCAATGAGCTTGCCAACCGCCTTGGCGGCGTCCTTGTTGGCGCCGCTCTTGAGATTGCCGCGCAAGTCCTTCTCGAGCGAGGACGCCGCCGCCACCGTCTCGCCCTTCAGGTCATCGATCACCTGGGCATAGATGTGCTTGGAAGAGCGAAACACCGAGAGCCGCGCACGGCTTCCGGCATCGCGCCGGACACGCCGGCGCACCTTCGCCGTCCGGCGCGCGGTTCGATCACTGACTGTTGCCATCGTCGGCTCCCATCACTTCTTCTTGCCTTCCTTGCGGAAGATGTATTCGCCGGCGTATTTCACGCCCTTGCCCTTGTAGGGCTCGGGCTTGCGGAAGGCGCGGATCTCGGCAGCGACATGGCCGACCTTCTGCGCGTCGATCCCGGTGACCACGACCTCGGTCGCCTTGGGAACCGTGATCGTGATGCCCTCCGGGATCGGATAGGCGATGTCGTGGGCATAGCCGAGCTGAAGCTGCAGGATCTTGCCCTGCAGCGCCGCCCGGTAGCCGACGCCGGTGATCTCGAGCTTGCGCTCGAAACCCTTGGTGACGCCCTCGATCGACTTGGCGATCAGCGCCCGATAGGTCCCCCACATCGCACGCGCGCGCTTGGTCTCGCTGTTCGGATCGACCCTGACGGCGCCCGCCTCCACCCTGGCGGTGACGTCGCCATGCAGCACGAGCTGGAGCGCGCCTTTCGGCCCTTTGACCTTGACGGTCTGGCCTTCCACCGCGGCGGTGACGCCCGCGGGGATGGGGACCGGTTTCTTTCCGACACGAGACATGGCTTCAATCCGTTTCTTGCCGCCTGGACGATCTTGCCGCCCAGACGATCTGGCCGCTTAGAACACCGTGCAGAGAACCTCGCCGCCCACATTGGCCTCGCGGGCGTCGTGGTCGGCCATCACGCCCTTGGGCGTGGACAGGATCGCGACGCCGAGGCCGTTGTTGATGCGCGGCAGGTTGCGCACCGCGACATAGACGCGCCGCCCCGGCTTGGAAACGCGCGCGATCTCGCGGATCACCGGCGCGCCGTCGAAATATTTCAGCTCGATCTCGAGCTCGCTGTGCCCGCTCGCATGTTCGACGGAGGCGTAGCCGCGGATGAAGCCCTCGGTCTTGAGCACATCGAGCACGCTCACGCGCAGCCGCGACGCCGGCGTGGAGACCTTGGACTTTTTGCGCATCTGCGCGTTGTGGATGCGCGCAATCATGTCGCCGAGCGGATCGGTCATTGGCATTGTGCGATCCTCCTCACCAGCTCGACTTGAGCAGACCCGGGATCAGGCCCTTGGACCCGAGGTCGCGCAGCGCAATACGGCTCATCCGGAGCTTGCGGTAGTACGCTTTCGGCCGGCCGGTGATCTCGCAGCGGTTGTGAATGCGCGTCGCCGACGAATTGCGCGGCAATTCGGCAAGCTTGAGGGTCGCGGCAAAGCGCTCCTCCATCGGCTTGTTCTTGTCGTGCGCGATGGTCTTGAGCTTGGCGCGCCGCTCGGCATATTGCTTCGTCAACCGCCGCCGCCGGTTGTTCTTCTCGATCGAACTCTTCTTCGCCATCTAGGTCTCCTGGCTTTCCGCGTTTGAGGGCTTGCGAAGCCTCACTGCCGGAACGGGAAGTTGAATGCGGTCAGCAGCGCGCGCGCCTCGTCGTCAGTCTTGGCGCTGGTGCAGACCGTGATGTCCATGCCCCAGATATCGGCTGCCTTGTCGTAGTCGATCTCCGGGAAGATGATGTGTTCCTTGATGCCGAGCGTGAAATTGCCGCGCCCGTCGAAGCTCTTCGGCGACAGACCGCGGAAATCCCGCACCCGCGGCAGCGCGATGGTGATGAGGCGGTCGACGAACTCGTACATGCGCGTCTTGCGCAACGTCACCTTGCAGCCGATCGCCTGGCCGGTGCGCAGCTTGTAGGTCGCGATCGACTTGCGCGCCTTGGTGATCACCGCCTTCTGGCCGGCGATCAGCATCAGGTCGGCGGCCGCGGCGTCGACCTTCTTGCGGTCGTTGACGCCTTCGCCGATGCCCATGTTGATGACGATCTTCTGGATCACCGGCACCTGCATCGGATTCTTGTAGCCGAACTGCTCGGCGAGCTTCTTGCGCACCTCGGCGTCGAAGGTCGTCCGCAGGCGCGGCGTGACCTTCTCCTCCGGCGCACGCGGCTTCTTCTCGCCCGCCGGCGGTTTCTGGCCTTTGTCGCCGCCCTTTTCGCCGGCTGGCGGCTTCGGGCTCTTGTCACCCTTTTGCGCCTGCTTGCCTTGCTCGCCCTTGGGCGATTTCGGCGCCTTGTCCGGCTTGTCGGCCGCCCCGGCTTTGGCTTTGTCTTCTTTGTCAGCCATCGATCTCGACTCCCGAGCGCTTGGCGACCCGCACCTTGCGGCGGCCGTCGCCCTGGCCCACGAACTTGAACCCGACGCGGGTCGGCTTGCCGTCCTTCGGATCGGCGACGGCCAGATTGGAAAGGTGGAGCGGCGCCTCCTTGGAAATGATGCCGCCCTCCTGCTGCGCCGACTGCTTCTGGTGGCGCTTGATCAGGTTGACGCCGCGCACGAGCGCGCGGCCCGCGGCCGGATGCACCTCGATCACCTCGCCGGTGCGGCCCTTGTCGCGGCCGGTGAGCACGACCACCTTGTCGCCCTTCTTGATCTTCGCCGCCATCACAGCACCTCCGGCGCGAGCGAGATGATCTTCATGTGCTGCTTGGCGCGCAGTTCGCGCGGCACCGGCCCGAAGATACGGGTGCCGACCGGCTCCATCTGCGGGTTCATCAGCACCGCGGCGTTGCGGTCGAAGCGGATGATCGACCCGTCGGCGCGCTTGATGTCCTTGCGGATGCGCACCACCACGGCCTTCATCACCTCGCCCTTCTTGACGCGCCCGCGCGGGATCGCCTCCTTCACCGACACGACGATGACGTCGCCGATGGTGGCGTAGCGCTTCTTGGAGCCGCCAAGCACCTTGATGCACATGACGCGACGCGCGCCGGAATTATCCGCCACGTCGAGGTTCGTCTGCATCTGGATCATGATGCTCTCCTCGCTCTTGTTGCCGAGCGCGACGCGCTCATACGACCTTCTTCTTCTCGCCCCGGATCACTTCCCAGCGCTTGAGCTTCGACAGCGGGCGCCGTTCCTCGATCCAGACGACATCGCCCGACGCGAACTCGTTCTTCTCGTCGTGGGCGTAGTATTTCTTGGTGCTGCGCACCGTCTTCTTCATGACCGGATGGGTGAACCGGCGCTCGACGCGCACGACCACGGTCTTGTCCTGCTTGTCGCTCACGATGACGCCCTGGAGCGTGCGCTTCGGCATCTGTCCTTACTCCGACTTGGCTTTTGAGCGCGCGGCGCGCTTGGTTGTGGGCTTGTTCTTGGGAGCCGACGCAGGCGCCGGCTGGCCGGCGCGTTTCTGCGCCGCAATGGTCTTGACGCGCGCGATGTCGCGCCGCACCGCGCGCACGCGCGAGGTGTTCTCGAGCTGTCCCGTCGCCCGCTGGAAGCGCAGGTTGAAGCGCTCCTTCTTCAGCTTCAGGACCTCGTCGTCGAGCTGATCGACGGTCATGGCCCGAATATCACCAGCCTTCATCATCAACTCCCAACTAGCCTGCGATGCGCTCGATGAAGCGCGTCTTGATCGGCAGCTTGGCGGCGGCGAGGCCAAGCGCCTCGCGCGCAATCGCCACCGAGACGCCGTCGATCTCGAAGATGATGCGGCCCGGCTTGACCCGCACCACCCAGTATTCCGGCGTGCCCTTGCCCGAGCCCATGCGCACCTCGAGCGGCTTCTTCGACACCGGCACGTCCGGATAGACGCGGATCCAGACCTGGCCCGAGCGCTTCATGTGGCGCGTGAGCGCGCGGCGCGCGGCCTCGATCTGGCGCGCGGTGACGCGCTCCGGCTCCAGCGCCTTGAGGCCGAACTGGCCGAACGCAAGAGCGACGCCCGACGTCGCAACGCCCTTGATCCGGCCCTTGTGAGCCTTGCGGAACTTGGTGCGCATCGGTTGCAGCATGACTTTTCGTCCTTTGTCCTTCGATCGCGCGCCGGCTCAGGAAGCGTCGCGACGCGGACGGCCCGCCTCGCCTTCCGCCATCTTCTTGTCCTGCGCCATCGGGTCGTGCTCCATGATCTCGCCCTTGAAGATCCAGACCTTCACGCCGCAGGTGCCGTAGGTGGTGAACGCGGTGGCGACGCCGTAGTCGACGTCGGCGCGCAGCGTATGCAGCGGTACGCGGCCCTCCCGGTACCACTCCATGCGCGCGATCTCGGCGCCGCCGAGACGTCCCGAGCAGTTGATCCGAATTCCGCCGGCGCCGAGCCGCATCGCCGACTGCACCGCGCGCTTCATGGCGCGGCGGAACGCGACGCGGCGCTCGAGCTGCTGCGAAATCGATTCGGCGACGAGCTGGGCGTCGAGCTCGGGCTTGCGGATCTCGACGATGTTGATGACCACGTCCGACTGCGTCAGCGCGGTCACCTTCTTGCGCAGCTTCTCGATGTCGGCGCCCTTCTTGCCGATGACCACGCCCGGCCGCGCCGATTGCACGGTGACGCGGCACTTCTTGTGCGGCCGCTCGATCACGATCTTGGAGACCGCGGCGAGCTTGAGGTCCTTCATCAGCGACGCGCGGATCGCAATGTCCTCGTGCAGCAATTGCCCATACTCGTTCTTGCCGGCGTACCAGCGCGAGTCCCAGGTGCGGTTGATGCCGAGGCGCAAGCCGACCGGATTGACCTTTTGACCCATCAAATCTCTCCTATGAAGCCGCTGCTTCGACCTGACGCACGACGATGGTCAGGTTCGCGAACGGCTTGAAAATCGCTCCCACGCGGCCGCGGCCGCGCGGCGTGTGACGCTTGATCACCAGCGCCTTGCCGACATAGGCCTCGGCGACGATCAGGTCGTCGACATCGAGGTCGTGGTTGTTTTCGGCATTGGCGATCGCGGATTCCAGACACTTGCGCACGTCGCGCGAGATGCGCTTGCGCGAGAATTCGAGGTCGGCGAGCGCGGTCGCGACCTTCTTGCCGCGAATGAGACCGGCGACGAGATTGAGCTTCTGCGGGCTCACCCGCAGCATGCGCGCGACCGCCTTCGCTTCGTTGTCGGAGAGGCTGCGCTCGGTTTTCTTCTTGCTCATGGCCTCTGCCTCACTTCGTGGCGGCTGCCGACCCGGCTTCCGCCGAGCCGCCGCCACCCCCGCCGCCCGAGCTGCGCTTGGCCTTGCGGTCGGAGGAGTGGCCGTAGAACGTGCGGGTCGGCGAGAACTCGCCGAACTTGTGGCCGACCATCTCCTCGGTGACCATCACCGGGATGTGCTTCTGACCGTTGTAGACGCCGAACGTCAGGCCGACGAACTGCGGCAGGATGGTCGAGCGCCGGGTCCAGATCTTGATCATCTCGTGCCGGCCCGACGCGCGCGAGACTTCTGCCTTCTTGAGCAGATAGCCGTCGACGAACGGACCCTTCCAGATTGAACGCGCCATGATGCCTGCCTTATTTCTTCCGCGCGTGGCGGCTCGCCAGGATGAACTTGGTGGTGGACTTGTTCTTGCGGGTTTTCTTGCCCTTGGTGGGGAAACCCCACGGCGTCACCGGATGGCGCCCGCCCGAGGTGCGGCCTTCGCCGCCGCCATGGGGATGGTCGATCGGGTTCATGGTGACGCCGCGATTGTGCGGCATGCGGCCCTTCCAGCGCTGGCGGCCGGCCTTGCCGATCGAGATGTTCATGTTGTCGGGGTTCGACACCGCGCCGATCGTGCCCATGCAGCGGCCGAGCACCAGGCGCTGCTCGGTCGAGTTGAGCCGCACGATCACGTAGTCGCCGTCGCGGCCGACGATCTGCGCATAGGTGCCGGCCGAGCGCGCGATCTGGCCGCCCTTGCCGAGCTTGAGCTCGATATTGTGCACGATGGTGCCGATCGGGATATTGCCGAGCGGCATGGCGTTGCCCGGCTTCACGTCGACGTGCTCGCCGGAGACGACGCTGTCGCCCTGCCCGAGCCGCTGCGGCGCCAGGATATAGGCGAGCTCGCCGTCCTGGTACTTGATCAGCGCGATGAAGGCGGTGCGGTTGGGATCGTATTCGAGGCGCTCGACGGTCGCCGGCATGTCGAACTTGCGCCGCTTGAAGTCGACGATGCGGTAGGCCTTCTTGTGCCCGCCGCCGCGGAACCGCACCGTGATGCGGCCGTTGTTGTTGCGGCCGCCCGAGGAGTGCTTGCCCTCGGTCAGCGTCTTCACCGGAGCGCCGCGGTAGAGCCCGGAACGGTCGACGAGGACGAGCTGACGCTGGCTCGGCGTGACCGGGTTGTAGGTCTTGAGTGCCATGGTGCCCTACTCCCTACAGACCCGTGGTCACGTCGATGCGGTGACCCTCTTCGAGCGTCACGATCGCGCGCTTGACGTCGCTCTGCACGCCGACGGTGCCCTTGAAGGCCTTCACCTTGCCGCCGCGGACATGGGTGTTGACGCTCTTGACCTTGACGTCGAAGAGCTTCTCCACCGCTTGCTTGATCTGCGGCTTGGTGGCGTTCCTGGCGACCTTGAAGATCACCTGATTCATCTCCGAGGCGAGCGTCGCCTTCTCGGTGATGACCGGCGAGAGGATCACGTCGTAGTGGCGCGGGTCGGACGTGCTCATTTGAACCGCGCCTCCAGCGCTTCCACGGCGGCCTTGGTCAGCACCAGCGTGTGCCGCCGCATGATGTCGTAGACGTTGATGCCCTGGACCGGCAGCACGTCGATATTGGGAATGTTGCGGGCGGCTTGCGCGAAGCCGGCGTCGACCGCGGCGCCGTCGATGATCAGCGCGTTGCGCAGGCCGAGCTTCTCGAAGCTCGACGCCAGGATCTTGGTCTTGCCGTCCGTCATGCTTGCCTTGTCGACCACGATGATGCCGCCGTCCTTGGCCTTGGCGGAGAGCGCGTGCTTGAGCGCGAGCGCGCGCACCTTCTTGGGCAGGCCGATGGCGTGGCTGCGCGGCGTCGGGCCGAAGGAACGGCCGCCGCCGCGGAACAGGTTGACCTTGGCGGGACCATGGCGGGCGCTGCCGGTGCCCTTCTGCCGATACATTTTCTTGCCGGTGCGGTTGATCTCGGCGCGGTTCTTGACGTCGTGGGTGCCGCGCTGGCGCTTGGCGAGCTGCCACTTGACGCAGCGCTGCAGGATGTCGGCGCGCGGCTCGAGCCCGAAGATCGCATCCGGCAGTTCGACCGAACCCGCAGCCTCGCCCTCGAAGGTTGTGACTTTCAGTTCCATGTCACGCGCCCTCCTGCTCGGCCGGCTTGTCGTCCGCCGGTTTGTCGGCCCCGCTATGGACCGTGGGCACCGAGGTCGCTTCCGCGAGGCGGAACTTGCCTGGCTTCGGCAGGTCCTTGGGCAGCTTCTTCTTGACCGCGTCGCGCACGGTGATCCAGCCGCCCTTGGCGCCCGGCACCGCACCTTCGACCATGATCAGGCCGCGCTCGACGTCGGTCTGCACCACCTTGAGATTGAGCGTGGTCACCCGCTCGACGCCCATGTGGCCCGGCATCTTCTTTTCCTTGAAGGTCTTGCCCGGATCCTGGCGGCCGCCGGTCGAGCCGATCGAGCGGTGCGAGATCGACACGCCATGGGTGGCGCGCAGCCCGTGGAAGTTCCACCGCTTCATGCCGCCGGCGAAGCCCTTGCCGATCGAGGTGCCGGTCACGTCGACGAACTGGCCGACGAGGAAGTGGTCGGCCGTGATCTCGGCGCCGACCGGGATGAGGTCGCTTTCCTCGACCCGGAACTCGACGAGCTTGCGCTTGGGCTCGACCTTGGCGACCGCGAAGTGGCCGCGCTCGGCCTTGCCGACATTGCGAATCTTGCGGGTGCCGGAACCAAGTTGCATGGCCACGTAGCCATTCTTGTCCTTGGTGCGATGGCCGACGACCTGGCAGTTGCCCAGCCGCAGCACCGTCACCGGCACATGTTCGCCCGCCGCGCTGAAGAGGCGGGTCATTCCGATTTTCTGTGCGATCACCCCGGAACGCATTGGCTTGATCCTTGTCTTTCTCGTCCGGCCCGGCTCAGAGCTTGATCTCGACGTCGACGCCGGCGGCGAGGTCGAGCTTCATCAGCGCGTCCACGGTCTGCGGCGTCGGATCGACGATGTCGAGGAGGCGCTTGTGGGTGCGCATCTCGAACTGCTCGCGGCTCTTCTTGTCGATGTGAGGCGAACGGTTCACCGTGTACTTCTCGATCCTGGTCGGCAACGGGATCGGCCCGCGCACCTGTGCGCCGGTGCGCTTGGCGGTCGCGACGATCTCGCGCGTCGACGCATCGAGGATGCGGTGATCGAACGCCTTGAGCCGGATCCGTATGTTCTGGCCGTTCATTGACTATTGCTCCAAGGTAAAGGCCGCGGCGAACCGCGGCCTTCCCGCTTTCTGTCTATTCCGTGATCGTGACGACGACGCCGGCGCCGACGGTCTTGCCGCCCTCGCGGATGGCGAAGCGCTGCTTCTC
>JAXDOD010000180.1:0-20950 GCA_034669045.1 Alphaproteobacteria bacterium | reverse complement strand
GGATAGGCGTCGAGCACGGGCGTGTGGAAGGCTTGCGTGAATCCGGCCTCGACCGCGATCTCGCCGCCGCCGCTGCCTTCGAACACGTCGGCGACCACGCTGTTGGCGCGCATCTCGGCGGAGAGCTTCGCCAGCAATTCTTCGGAATCCGCGCGGTAGTACGTCATCTTCAGGAAGGGATACTTCTTCATGAAGCCGGCGGTGAGCGGGCGCAGCATCTGGTTCACGATCAGGCCGGAATAGAGCACGACCTGGCCTTCGGTCCTCGCCCCGGCGACCAGCATGTGCTCGCGATCGGAGCCTCTATAGTTGAAGATTTCTTCGTTCGTCAGTGCCATCGCCGGTCTTGCGGCATGGCTTGCGAGAATGGCAACGGCGATCGAGAGCATGCACCGCGCAGTCCGGCGCGATGGCTCGGCCTTTGGCATGGCATCGTCTCCCCGCGAGTTCCGCCGTTGACGCACCGGCATTGCCCGCTAATGTAGCGCAACTTCCGGGGCAAAAGGAGACTCGAATGGCCGACACCCCAACCAAGAGCCCAACCGTTTCCGACGATCTTGCCAAGAAATTCGCCACCGAGAAGGACACGCCTTATCTGCGCTGGGTGCGCGGCGAGGGGCTCGACGTCATCAGCGCGCAATACGTGGCCAACCTGCGCACGGTCGCGCTCAAGCCTTGGCCGCGCCGCGGCGGCAGCGGTGTCTACATCAACCATGACGCTTCGCGCATGTCGAACGACTGCTATGTCTGCGAAATACCGCCCGGGAAGAAGCTCGCGCCGCAACGCCAATTGTTCGAGGAGATGATCCTCATCCTCGACGGCCGCGGCTCCACCAGCGTCTGGAACGACGAGGGCAAGCGCATCACCTTCGAGTGGAAGGCGGGCGCCATGTTCGCGATCCCGCTCAACTGCTGGCACCAGCACTTCAACGGCTCGGGGCAGGAGCCGGCGCGCTACGTCGGCGTCACCAATGCGCCGGCGGTCATGAACATGTATCTCGATACCGATTTCGTGTTCGACACGCCTTACGACTTCAAGAGCCGCTTCGCCGGCGAGCCGGACTACTTCACGCCGAAGGCGGAGAAGAAGGGCTTCCTGCTGATGACCAATTTCGTGCCCGACGCGGTCAATCTTCCGCTCATCAGCGCCAAGGAGCGCGGCGCCGGCGGCGGCCACATCCGCTTCAACATGGCCAAGGGCTCGATGTCGAGCCACATCTCCCAGTTCCCGGTCGGCACCTACAAGAAGGCGCACAATCACGGGCCGAGCGCGCACGTCATCATCCTCTCGGGCGAGGGCTTCTCGCTGATGTGGCGGCCGGGCGAGGAGCCGCAGCGCTACGACTGGGAGGTCGGCACGCTGATCGTGCCGCCCAACAAGATGTATCACCAGCACTTCAACACCGGCCCCACGCCGGCGCGCTATCTTGCCTTCAAGCACGAGGTCGCGCTGATCCGCAATGCGCAGGGCGTTCCGACCGCCTGGATCAGCACCCGGGTCGGCGGCGACCAGCTCGACTACGCCGACGAGCGCCCGGAAATCCGCACGATGTTCGCGCAGGCGCTCGCCAAAAACGGCGTCCTCCCGCGCATGGAGGAGGCCTACAAGGCCGAACTCGCGGACCTGCCGCCGAAGGCGCTGCAGAACGAAGCCGCGGAGTAGTCGGGCCGCGCAGGAAGACGACCAAGATGTGCGGCGACCTGGACGACGACGAAGGCAACCTCGAAGCAAAGCTTTATGCGCGGTTCGTCGATCACGCGCTGGCGCTGATGGCGCAGAACAGCGGCAACGCCAAGGGCGCCGCCGCCGACCTGAACCAGTATCTGGACAAGCTTTTTTCCGACACCCTCGGTCGCGCCGTGCGCGACGACGAGGAGGCGGAGCCGGCGCGGCGCTACGAGCGGCTTGCGATGCAGCCGGTCGTGTTCGCGCGTCTCGCCGGCTTCCTGGCCGCGCACCTGTCGCTCTCGGAAGACCCGCTGCGCAAGGTGATCGAGGCGCTGATGCTGGGCTATTCCGAGGCCGAGACGATGGACCCGGAGCGCGACGTCCACCATCATCATGGCGACGTCTATGTCGGCGAGCGGCAGAATTGAACAGGGCCGCCGATTGCTGCGCGGCGGCCGGCCGATTGCATTCTGCGTGGGACATCCGCCGATCGCATATTGATTTTTGACGCATCTCCGCTCACATGCCCGGGGCAGACCCGCAGAGAGATCGACATGGCAGCCGCTGGATTCATCGACAAGAAGGTCATGGCCGAGCTCACGGCAAAGATGCTGCTCGAGGTCGAGGCGGTGAAATTCATGGGCGACAAGCCCTTCATCTTCACCTCGGGACGGGCGAGCCCGGTCTATACCGATTGCCGGCGGCTGATCTCGTTTCCGCGCGTGCGGCAGACGCTGATCGACTTCGGCGTCGCGACCGTGCAGCGCGATGCCGGCTTCGAGCAGTTCGACGCGGTCGCCGGCGGCGAGACCGCGGGCATTCCGTTCGCGGCCTGGTTCGCCGAGCGGCTGGCGCTGCCGATGCTCTATGTGCGCAAGCAGGCGAAAGGCTTCGGCCGCGGTTCGCAGATCGAAGGCCAGCTCGACGCAGGCCAGCGCGTGCTCCTGGTCGAGGACATGACCTCGGACGGCGGCAGCAAGGTCAACTTCTGCAACGCGCTGCGGCAGGCCGGCGCCAAGGTCGATCACGCTTTCGTCTTCTTCTTTTATGACATCTTCCCCGAGAGCAGGAAAATCCTCGGCGATCTCGCCATCACCATGCACCACCTCGCGACCTGGTGGGACGTGCTCGCGGTCGCCAAGGCAAGCGGCAAGTTCGACCAGGGCAAGCTGGCCGAGGCCGAGGCCTTCATGCGCGATCCGGCCGGCTGGTCGAAGGCCCATGGCGGCAAGGCCATGGCCGTCAACGAGTAGCGGTGGTCCGCGGGAGCGCGTGCAGTGGAGTTCGACAACGCCTTCGAGGTCCCGCTGCCGCCGGCGCAGGCCTGGCCGCTGTTGATGGACATCGCGCGCATCGCGCCCTGCATGCCGGGCGCGCAGCTCACCGAGGTCGTCGACGACAAGACCTACAAGGGCCGGATCTCGGTCCGGCTCGGGCCGGTCGCGCTCACCTTCGCGGGCCTGGTGACATTCGAGGAGCTCGACAACGCCAATCGCCGCGCGCGCGTGAAGGCGCAGGGGACCGACGCCAAGGGCCGCGGCGGCGCCCATGCCAGCGCCGCGTTCCGCCTCGAGCCGTCGGCGAACGGCTCCAAGGTGCTGGTGCACACCGACCTCGCGCTGTCGGGGGCGGTCGCGCAATACGGCCGCGGCGTCGGCATGATCCAGGCGACCGCAGGCGCGATCATGACGCAGTTCGCCAACAACCTGCGGGCGCAGATTGCGGCCGGCGGAACGCCCGCCGGCGCGGCAACGTCGGGAGCGCCAACGCCGCCGCCCGAACCGCCGCCGGCCGCGAGGCCGATCTCGGGATTTTCGCTGATGGCGAAGGTGCTGTGGGAGCGGATCGTGCGGCTGTTCAGACGCCGTGATCCGCCCTCGTCATCCTGAGGACCGCCCGCAGGGCGCGTCTCGAAGGCGGGACGGGGCCCATGCTTCGAGACGCATTGCTCCGCAATGCTCCTCGGCATGAGGTCGAGATGGATCAGGCCGCCCTCCGGGCGGCGTCGGCGATGTATCTCGCGACCAGCTCGGCCGTGAGCACGACGTTGGGATCGTATTCGGGCGCGTCTTCGATCTGCTCGAGGTCATTGAGCCCCGAGTTCTTGTAGATGCGGTTGATGCACGAGATGAGCCGCGCCGGGCGGGTGTTGTCCGCGTTGAAATGCTGATGGATGGTGCAAGGCGGGATGTAGATCACGTCGCCGGATTCCCACTCGAAGCGCTTGACCTCCTTCTGCGGCTTCCATTCGTAGGTGTCGGTGATCTCCACGTCGCAGTCCTGGTGCATGTCGTAGCCGTGACCCTCGACCACGTAGAGGCACTCTTCCGCCAGATGACGGTGCTTGCCCGAGCGGCTGCCCGGCGGGATGACCTGCATATAGGCGTCGACCGTCTCCATGCGCGCGTTCATCTGCGCGTTGAGCAGGTGCTTCAAGAGGCCCTGCCGGGACATTTCCCAGGGCATGTCTTCAGGCCGCACGATCTTGCTGCGCTTGGCGTTGCGCGCCGGCAGCTCGGTCGCGTCGTCGAGCAGGCCCTTGTAGAGCGCGCCGGAGGTCGAGCCGGAGAGCCAGGTCTTCGATTCATCCCATGCCATCGTCAGCCTCTGAATTGGAGTAGCCGCTCTCGCCCCGCCCCCGCCGGACGGCTCAGGCCTTGAGGTCTTCGTCGCTCGTGGCGTTGTAGTCCTGGTCCTCATGCCGCGGCACGAAATTGCCTTGGCTCGGAGAGGGCGTATTCGGCCGCTTCTGGACGGTGTGCTGGAACAGCATGTTCATGAACAGGTACATGGGCTTGGTCTTGATCACCAGGGCGCGCGCGGGCTCCTTGGCGCTGGCATTGAAGTGCTGGTGGACGCAGTTGTTGTGCACGATCGCCACGTCGCCGGCCTTCCAGTCGTAACGCACGCCGTCGTGGATCTCATAGCCGGCGCCGTCGAGGATATAGAACGCCGCCTCGTTCACGTGGCCGTGCTTCTGGGTGGTGCCGCCCGGGGCATATTCCTCGAGATGGATGTGCAGCGTCTGGGTGCGGCCGTCTTCCGGCTCGACGTAATGGCGGCTGAAATGCTGCGGGCCGCCGTCGAGCTTGAGCTCCTTGCCCTTGATCACGCGCGGGAGCGAACGCAGCCGGACCAGTTCGTCCTTGAGGCTGTACTTGCCCTCGAGCGCGCGCACGAAGATACGGTCGCGGTCCGGATCGTGTTGCTTTTCAGCCATGGTTGTTTCCTCGACGATCGAACATCAGCGCGCCTGATTGGTGACGATGTCCTTGTAAAGCTTTTCCCACTTGTCGTTTTCATCCAGCATCTTCGCCGGGTCGACGAACTTCAGCGTCAGCCCCGCCGGCAACGGCTTGACCTTGATATTGGTGGGGATGAAATCGCGCTTGGCAAGAATCTCCTGCGCGTCCGACAGCAGGAAGTCCATGAACAGGATGCCGGCGTTCGGATGCGGCGCGCGGCGCGACAGCCCGGTGCCCTGCGAACGCGCGACTTCCGGAGGCAGCGCGAGCCAGTCGGTGGGAGCGCCGTCGTTCTTGAGTTGCAGCACCTTGTAGAGGTAGGTGGTCAGCGCCAGCGGCACCTCTCCCGACACGACCAGGTTGGCGAGCAGGGTGTGGCCCTTGCGCACGGAAAGCCCGTTCTTCGAGACCAGCTCGCGGAAGAACGCCAGGCCCTTTTCCTCGCCCATCTCGCTGACCACGGCGGAGAACCAGTCGTAGTCGGCGGCTTCGACGCCGAGCTTGCCCTTCCACTTCGGGTCCAGCAGGTCTTCGTAGCGCTTGGGCAGATCGGCCTTCTTGACCAGGTTGGTGTTGTAGGCGGCGGTAAAGATCTGCAAGCGGTCGCCGATCCATTCGCCATGGGACGGCACGGCCGCGGGGATGAGATCGCCGAGATAGGGCGACTTGACCACCTGCAGCAGCTTCTCGCGATGCACCGCCTCCATCGCCACGCCGTCGGTCTCGAACACGTCGACGTCGAAGCGGTTGCCGCGCGCCTCGGTCGCCGCGCGCTGGATGATATTCTCCGAGCTCGCGCGCCAGACGCTGGTCTTGATGCCGTATTTCTTCTGGAACGCGCCGGTCAGCGCCGCCATGTCGTCGACCGTCGCGGATGTGTAGATGGTGAGCGTGCCTTCCTTCTTGGCGCCCGCGACCAGGCGCTCGGTGCGGTCGGCGCCCTGATAGGCGGCAAGCTCGGCGACATTGGGGGCCTGTGCGAACGCCGCGGGGGCCGCAAACTGTGTGATGAGAGCCGCAAGGGCCAGAACCCAAAGCGACCTGGGATGGGCTGGTGCGCTGATCATGGGCGTTTCCTGAGGATTTTGAAGAGTTGCTGGGAACCTAAGGTTTCCGGGCCTGGCTTGCAAGGTGAGGCCATGGTCGCGCACAGGGCGACCGGCAACGTCGAGCCCTTCACCTGGCGATAAAATCCAACCTCCTCGCGCGGCCTATGGTTCCAGCGAATCGATCAGCACGAAGGCGATGCGGCAGGGCGCGCTGCCGCGGTTCACCCAGGCGTGATTGGTGCCCTGCTGGATCAGCACATCGCCGGCCTTGAGGTGGATTTCCGTGTCGTCGAGCAGCATGTCGATCTCGCCCTGCATGATGATGGCGTAGTCGATGGTGCGCGTGCGGTGCATCAGGGGATGCCGGGGCGGCAGGCCTTTTTCCGGGGCATGGTCGCCGATCTGCTTGTGCAGGAAATCGGCTTCGAGCTTTTCGATCTCGGGCGGGGTGGGCGGAATATCGATGATGCGAAAGACCGAGCCGCTGGGTGGCGGCGCGATGCCGATGGGGAGCGCCGCGCGGTCGGATTTGCCGGAAATATCCGCCGGCGTCCGGTCGGTCACCCACACCAGCCGCGAGGTCACGCTGCGGCCGGGGCGCACGACCTTGTGCGGATTGTCGCCGTCGAACAGAACCACGGCCTTGCCGTTTTCATCGACGGTGGTGACGACGCGGCGAATCTCGTCGCTCAGAGCCATGGGACGTTCTCCTGGATGAATGATGCCTGCGCGCGGAGGGACTACACCGGCTCGGCGTCGATCAGCACGAAGGCTATGGTGCACGGCTCGTCGGTGCGATTGCTCCAGGCGTGGTTGGTGCCGCGCTGGATCAAGACGTCGCCCGGCCTGAGCAGCACTTCGCCCGCGTCCATGAGCGCGTAGATTTCGCCCGCGAGCACGATGGCGTAGTCGACGGAACTGGTCTTGTGAAATCCCGGGTGGCGCGGGTTGCCGCGATCCGCCGCCGCCTTGCGGCCGGACCCGTCATCGGGGCGCGCGAGCTCGGCGGCGAGCGCCGCCAAGCGTTCCTTGTCGGGCGGGTAGTCGATGATGCGAAACACGCTGCCGGTCTTTGGCGGCGGCAGGCGGAAGCCGCGCTTGATCGCGTCCTCGTTGCCGCGGTTGTCGGCCGGCGCCGCGGTCGTCTCCCACAGCTCGGTGACCACCACGCTGCCGGTGCTGCGCTGAAACACATGCGGCGCATCGCCGTCCATGACGAAGACCGAGCGACCGGCGGCGTCGTGACCGGTCACCACGCGCCGGACTGGCCTGCCCATCAGCGGCAGCCCTTGAGCGTGCTCGCCTTGTTGATCAGTTCGAACGGCCCGAGCTCGGTCGCGGCAGCGGCGGCGAAGCTGGCATCCACGAGGCGCGCCGGCGGCGCCGTCTTCTCGATGATCGCTTCGTCCTTGTAGAAGGCCTGCATGCTGGCGACGCTCGCCACTTCGACCGTGCCGTTCGGGCTGCGCGCCTGCCATTCCATCTGGTCGAGGAGATCGCGGTCGGTGACGACCTTGTTCCTGATCATGACGTCGATGAGCTCGCCGCGGTTGGGACCGCGGTGATAGGCCTGGCAGTAGTCGCGGCCCGCGCGCGCGAGCGCGACGAAGACCCGCCGCGCCACGTCGGGCTCGCGCTTGATCCAGTCGACATTGGCGATGGTGAAGACGTTGGTCAGCGGCAGTTGCTTGATGTGATCCTCGGGATCGATCCAGCCCACCGCCATCTTCTGCTCGATCGCGATGTCGATGAAGGGCGCCACCTGCAGCGCCGCGTCGAGCGCGCCATTGGCGAGCGCCGGACCCATCTGGGTATAGGAGATGTACTTGACGTCGATGTCCTTGAGCTTGAGCCCGGCCGAGGCCAGCACCATTCCGATTTCGTAGACCGCGGCCGAGCCGGGCGAGCTGATGCCGACCTTGCGGCCCTTGAGGTCAGCGACCGTCCTGATCGTGTCCTTGAGACCGGAACGCAGGATGATGCGGTGATAGAGAGGGGTCGAGCCGGCATCGAGCGTGATCGTCAGCGGCAGCCCTTCGGCGACCGCATTGAAGAACCCGGCGCTGATCCCGCCTTGCCCGACCTGCACCTGGTTGGTTGCGAGGAAGGGGACGGCCCGGCTCAACGAATCGACGCGCTCGATGGTGACGTCGAGCCCCGCGTCGCGGAAGTAGCCTTTATCGAGAGCGAGGAAGGTCGAGGCCGCCGGAATGCTCGGCACCACCGTGATCTTCACGGGCGCGCGCTGCTGCGCGCCAGCGGCGCTCGCGAGCACGATGGTCAACAGGACAGCCGACAGGATGCGCACCGGTTCCTCCCGCAACGTCATCATGCCGGGAGAATGCCACATCGGGCGCCGCGCCGCCATGCGACAGGCCGCCGGGGCTCGGGCTTAGAACGTCGATTTGAGCTTGAGATGATCGAGGCGGTTGATCGACTTGACGTCGATGTGGCGGACCCCGTTGTTCTGCAGCACGTCGAGCGCAACCACGGCGCCGGCGGCACCCTGCGCCCAGATCATGCGATAGAATTCGACCAGGGTCTTGGGCGTCTCGCCTTTGACGCCGACGATGACGTCGCCGCGCTGCATGCCGGCCTTCTCGGCCGGGCCGCCGGCCGTCACCCGGCTGACAATCAGCCGTCCGCGCACTTCATCGGCGTTGACCCCGAGCCATGGCCGGCCCGGTCCCGAGAGCCGCCCGTCGGAAATGAGATCGCCCAGGATCGGCGGCAGCCGGTCGATCGGCACGAACATGTTGCCCGGCGTCTTTTCGCTGGTGCCGGCGGCGTCGCCGACGATCAGCGAGCCGACGCCGACGAGCTTGCCCGCGCGGCTGATCAGCGCCGCGCCGCTCCAGGCCGGGTGCGGCGGCGAGGTGAAGATCGCCTCGTCGAGCATGTATTCCCAGTTGCCGGCAAACTCGCGCTTGGAGACCACCACGGCCGGCGCGACCATGTCGGCGCCGCCGCCGCTCGCCACCACCACCACGTCCTTCTCCTTGACGTCGGCGGCCTTGCCCAGCGCCATCGGCTTGAGCTTGAGCGGCTCGAGCGTGCGCAGGAGCCCGAAGCCGCTCTCGTGATCGTAGCCGACCACGTTCGCCGGGACGGTGCGGCCGTCGTTGGTGACGACTTCTGCCGCATAGGCCTCGACCATCAAATAACCGATCGTCAGCACGAGGCCGTCGGCGTCGATCACGATGCCGGAGCCTTCGCGATCGCGGCCGAGGCCGGAGACCGTGTTGCCTTGCGGATTGATGTGAGTCTTGATCTTCACGACCGCGCCGATCAGGTCCTCGAGCGACCCGGTCTGGGCCGCAGCCGGGGAGGCGCTCGCGAGAGCGGCCAGCACCGCGGCGGCCATGAGGCGGAGCCATCCCGGGAACAAGCGGGGGTCGGCGCGATCAGCGTTTCGCATGATGCTCCCTCTCGTAAGCTGCCGGCACCCCGGAAACACGCCGCGCCGATCGTTCCAGCGCAGGATGACCGGCCGCGAACGAATCTCCCGGACGAACCGCCGCAGGGTAGCAGCAATTGCCCGTGCGGGCGACGGATGTTCGACTACAGCCGCGCCCGCTCGACCTCGTCCTTGAGGTGGCCCCAGATGCCGTAGACGATCTTGCCGTAGCGCGGGTCGTTGCGCAGTTCGAGCACGTTGCGCGGGCGCTCGAGCGTCACGTCGATGATCGACTTGGCGCGGCCCGGGCTCGCGGTCATCACCATGATCTTGTCGGCGAGCGTCACCGCCTCGTCGACGCTGTGGGTGATGAACACGACCGTCTTCTTGTCGACCTCCCAGATGCGCAGCAGCTCCTGCTGCAGGATGGTGCGGTTCTGCTCGTCGAGCGCCGAGAACGGCTCGTCCATCAGCAGCACCTCGGGATCGTTGGCGAAGGCGCGCGCGATCGACACGCGCTGCCGCATGCCGCCGGAGAGCTGGTAGGGATAGAGGCCGGCGTAGCGCGTGAGCCCGGTGCGGTCGAGCCACAGCGCCACCGACGCGTCGACGACCGCCTTCGGCGCCTTGCGCATGCGCAGGCCATAGGCGGCGTTCTCCCATACGGTCATCCAGGGGAAGATCGAATCGCCCTGGAAGATCATCGAATACTGCGGCCGGCCCGGCGCCGGATCGGCGATCTCGACCTCGCCGCCGGTCAGCGACTCGAGCCCGCCCAGGATGCGCAGCATCGTGGTCTTGCCGCAGCCCGAGGGTCCCACGATCGCGAAGAAGGTTCCTTCCTCGATATCGATCGAGACGTCGTCGATCGCGACCAGCGTGCGGAAACGCTTGATCAGGTGCTTGATGCGGATCTTGACCGGCCGCCTGCCGGTGCCGCCGATGCCGGCGGCGGCGGTCAGTTGTCCGCTTTCCATCGTATGAGCCAACGCTCGACCTCGTTGAGCAGGAAGCTGATGGCAAAGCCGATCAGCGCGATCACGAACAGCCCGACATACATCTTGGCGACCGCGAAGGTTTCCCACGCGCTCCAGATCATGTAGCCGATGCCGCTCTTGGCGCCGACCATCTCGGCGACCGCGATCAGGATCAGGGCAAGGCCGGCGCCGAGCTTCACGCCGGTCATGATGAACGGCAGCGCGCCGGGCAGCGCGATGGTGCGGAAAGTATCCCAGCGGCTCGCCTTGAAGCTCTTGCCGACGTCGAGATAGATCGTGCTGATCTGCAGCACGCCCGCCGTGGCGTTGATCGCGACCGGGAAGAACACGCCGATCGCCACCATCACGATCTTCGACATCTCGCCCAGCCCGAAGATCAGCAGGATGAACGGCAGCAGCGAGCTTTTCGGGATCGGATAGGTCGCCACGATCAGCGGATCGACGAGCGCCCGCAGCGGCCGCGAAATGCCCATGAGCACGCCCAGGATGATCGCCGGAATGCCGCCGAGCAGGAAGCCGAGCGTGATCCGCTGCATGCTGACCAGGATGTGCTCGATCAGTTCGCCGGTGCCGATCATGCGGACCAGCACCACCATGATCGTGCTAGGCGCGGGGAAGAACCGCACGTCGATGAAGCCTGCCTGTGCCGCGATCTCCCAGGCCAGCATCAGCCCGAGCGGCGAGCCGATGCTCATCAGCCGCTCGCGGCGACGCGCGGCGAGGCGCGCCTGCTCGCCGATATCGACGCGATCAGCCGCGGGGGGGACCGGTGTTGCCGCTGTGGCGAGGGCGCTGTCCTGCGCGCTCATCCGCTGCTCCTTTGACGCTAGGACCTTTATAGAGCGGCCAAATCCGGTCCACCAGTGTACTCGCCGCCGCAGCCCGCGGCCTCGAGCGTTGGAGATCGGCGATTGTCGCGCGGCGCTAGTGTCCCGATTCCGAAGTTCGCATCATTGTGCGGCACCGTCGTTTGCGAACTTCGGAATCGAAGGACACTAGCAAATTATTGATCTAGTGTGGCTTTGGTTCAGAAGTCCGCATGTCGGACTCGCTGCAAGAATGATGCGGACTTCTGAACCGCCACACTAGGACGCCTGCCGCTGCGGACCGGGATTTTCGCCGACAAGCTGGCGATCCTTGCTGGCGCCGGCATCCGCCGCCAGCGCGCGGCCGATCATGACCAGCACCGGGCCATCGGGCGCCGTGTCGCCGAGCCGTTCGGCGATGTCGGCGATCGTGGCCGCGATCACCTGCTGCTCCGGCCTTGTCGCGTCGGCAACCGCGATGGCGGGCGTGTCCGGCGCCAGCCCGTGCCGCATCGCGGCGGCGGCCAACTCGGCCAGCGTCTTCTTCGGCATATAGACCACCGTGGTGGTGGCGGGGTCCGCGACGCTGGCCCAGTCGATGTCGGAGGGCAGCCGGCCGTTCGAGCCGTGCGCCGTCACGTATTGCACGCGGCGCGCGAGCCTGCGGTGCGTGAGCGAGATGCCGAGCCGGCTCGCGGCGCCCTGCGCGGCGCTGATGCCGGGCACGACCTCGACCGCAATGCCCGCCGCCCGGCAAGCCGCAATCTCCTCGCCGGCACGGCCGAAGATCATCGGGTCGCCGCCCTTGAGCCGCACCACGCGCTTGCCCGATCTGGCGAGCGAGATCATGAGCGTGTTGATCTCCTCCTGCTTGCACGACGGCCCGAAGCCGGTCTTGCCGACCAGCATCTTCTTCGCCTCGCGGCGGGCGAAATCGAGGATACCCGGCGCGACCAGGTCGTCGATCAGGATCACGTCGGCCGATTGCAGCGCGCGCACGGCCCGCAGCGTGAGCAGTTCGGGATCGCCGGGGCCGGCGCCGACGAGCGTGACCGAGCCGTGCTCGACCGTGGCGCTTTCCGCGCGCGTCGCCGCCAGCAGGCGCGCGAGATCGGCCGGCGCCGGCTCGCCGTCCGGATGGCTGACCGCATGCGCGGTGAAGCGCTGCCAGAACTGCCGCCGGCCCGCGAAGGTGAGGCCCGCGGCCTTCACGTCCGCCCGCCAGCGCCGCGCCGCCGCCGCCCAGCGCGCGAAGCCGCGCGGGATCAGCGCCTCGAGCTTGGCGCGGATCGCCTGCGCAAAGACGGGTGCAGCACCATCGGTCGAGACCCCGATGACGAGCGGCGAACGGTTGACGATCGAGCCGAACGAGAAATCGCAAAATGCCGGCTTGTCGATCACGTTGACCGGGACGCCGGCGGCGCGCGCCGCGGCCGCAAACCGCTGCGCCTCGCTTTCGTCGTCGAAGGCGCCGACCGCGATGGCGGCGCCGGCGAAATCGCGCGCGTCCCAGGGACGCATGTGCAACACGATCGCGCCCTGCGGCGGGTCGGCCGCGACCGCGAGCATCTCGTCGCAGGGCGCGCTTGCGAGCACGTCGACTTCCGCACCGGCCGCCGAAAGGAGCTCCGCCTTCCACGCCGCCGCCGGCGTGCCGCCGGCGAGCACCGCGCGCTTGCCGGCGAGCGCATAGAACACCGGCAGCCGTGCCAGCGCTTCCATGCGCGGCGGCCGCGCTTCAGTCGGGATGCGAGATGCGTTCATGAACGATGATCCTCTTCAATTCCGGCAGGCACGAGCCGCAATTCGTGCCGGCGCGCAGCTTCGCGCCGATGTCGGCGACCGTGCGCGTCGCACCGCTTGCGACGGCCTTGCGGACGGTCTCCACGCCGACGCCGAAACACGCGCAAATCACCGGCTCCGTCTCGCCGAACGCGGCATCCGGCAGGCGCGCCGCCAGCATGCCGCCGTCCGCCACCTCCGCCGCGTTGAACGCGCGGGCATCCCACCGCGGCGGCGCTTCGGTGGGGCTCACGCTGATGCAGCCGTCGAGCGCGCCGTCGACGAAGGCGGCGGCGCGATAGCTCTGGCCATCGATCTCTTCGGCGAGCCGCGCGTCGTGCGCCAGCGCGCGATAGGCGAAATCGTGCCAGACCAGCGGTCCATGGCTCGTTGCTAGCCGATACTCGGCGCCCTCGGCAACTGCGACGCGTGCCCACCAGGTGCCCTCCGGAAGCATGGGAGAACGATGTGTTCGAGCAAAGCCGCGCAGCGAGAATGAAATTGGCGCAATCGCTGCCGGCGTAGCCTTTGCTTCCGGCTGTCCCGAATGGGGATCGGTCCAGGGCGCCACCAGGTCGCCGACGCGGGCGGCGGACGCGGTCTCGCCGCTCCAGTGGATCGGCACGAACAGCGAGCCCGGCTGCTGGTTCTCGCTCACGATCACCTTGAGAACGCACTCGCCATGCGCGGTGATGACGCGGGCGAAGCCGCCGTCGGCGAGGCCGGCCTTCTGCGCGTCGTCCGGGTAGACCTCGACGAACGGCTCCGGCAGATGCGCGGCCAGCCGCGGGCTCATGCCCGAGCGCGTCATGCTGTGCCATTGGTCGCGGATGCGGCCGGTGTTGAGCCGGAACGGGAAGGCCGGCGAGGTGTCGTCTTTCAGCGCCGGCGGCTCGGGCGCGACGAACCGCGCGCGGCGGTCGGGCGTGAAGAAGCCGCCCTCGGCGAAGAAGCGTTTGTCTCCGTCAACGCTCCCTTGGTCGTCATTCCGGGGCGCCGCGAAGCCGCGAGCCCGGAATCCAGGCGCCGCAGCCGTGGTGATGGATTCCGGGCGCGCGGGCTGTGCCGGCGCCCCGGAATGACGAGCGATCGGCCATTGCACCGGCGCCATCGCGTCATAGCCGGCGTCGCTGATCTCCGCCAAGCCGCCGATGTCGAAATCGCGCGTGCCCTCGTTCTCGAAGGCCGAGAGCGCCGCGTGCTCGCGAAAGACATCCGCGGGCGACTGATAGGCGAAGGCAGCGCCGAATCCCATGCGCTCTGCCACGTCCGACACGATCTGCCAGTCCGGCTTCGCCTCGCCCGGCGGCGGCAGGAACGCGCGCTGGCGCGAGATGCGGCGCTCGGAGTTGGTGACGGTGCCGTCCTTCTCGCCCCAGGCCGCGGCCGGGAGCAGCACATGCGCGCCCGCGTTCACGGTGTCGTTGGAGATGACGTTCTCCGAGACCACGAACAGCTCGAGCTTGCCGAGCGCCGCGCGCACGGCGCCCGCGCGCGGCAGCGACACCGCCGGATTGGTCGCCATCACCCACAGCGCCTTGATCTCGCCGCGCGCGACCGCGTCGAACATCGCCACCGCCTTGAGCCCTTCGCGCTCCGCCATGCGCGGCGCGTTCCAGAAGCGGCGCACGCGGTCGATCTCCGGCGGCGAAAAGTCCATATGCGCGGCGAGCTGGTTGGCGAGCCCGCCGACCTCGCGCCCGCCCATCGCATTGGGCTGGCCGGTGAGCGAGAACGGCCCCATGCCGGGCCGGCCGATACGTCCGGTTGCGAGGTGGCAGTTGATGATGGCGTTGACCTTGTCAGTGCCCTGCGCCGACTGGTTGACGCCCTGCGAATAGCACGTGACCACGCGCGCGCTGGCGTAGAACAGATCGAAGAAATGCTCGACGGTGCCCTCGGTCAGTCCGGTCGCGCGCGCGGTGGCGGCGATCGTCGGCGCGATCTCGTGCGCGCGCGCGAAGGCCTCGGCAAATCCCGACGTGTGGCTGCTGACGTAGTTCTCGTCGGTCGCGCCGCGCTTGATGAGCTGGACGAACAGCCCGCAGAACAGCGCCGTGTCGGCGCCCGGCTTGATCGGCAGAAAGAGATCGGCTTCCTCCGCGGTCACGGTCCGGCGCGGATCGATCACCACGATGCGCGCGCCGCGCTCGACCTTGTTGCGCACCATGCGCTGGAACAGCACCGGATGGCACCAGGCCGCGTTCGAGCCGGTGAGCACGATCAGATCGGCCTTGTCGAGATCGGCGTAAGTGCCCGGCACCGTGTCGGCGCCGAAGGCGCGGCGGTGGCCGGCGACCGAGGAGGCCATGCACAGGCGCGAGTTGGTGTCGACGTTGCCGCAGCCGAGGAAACCCTTCATCAGCTTGTTGGCGACGTAGTAGTCCTCGGTCAGAAGTTGGCCGGAAAGATAGAAGGCGACCGCCTCGGGACCGTGACGCGCGAGGATGTCCTGGAATCCGCCGGCGACGCGATCGAGCGCCGCATCCCAGGTGACGCGCGCCAGCTTGCCGTCCGCCTGCCGCAGCATCGGATGCAGGAGCCGTCCCGCGAGCGCCAGCGTCTCGCCGAGCGCCGCGCCCTTCGAGCAAGTCTTTCCGAGATTCGCCGGATGCGCCGGGTCGCCGGCCACCGTTGCGCCGCCAAGCCCGTCCGGCTGCACGATCAGACCGCATCCGACGCCGCAATAGGGGCAGGTGGTGCGGGTCGCGGCCGGAGGGGGCGACGTATTCATAGGCGCGCGACGTTGCCGGTTGCGCCGAGCAAACGCCCTGACTTGAACGCAAGTGTCCGGGCCACTTGCTCCACCTCTCCCCGCTTGCGGGGAGCGGGAGCAGACCGGGTTCGCTGCTCCGACACGTGTGCCTCGCTAATACACATCCTGCTGATAGCGTCCGCTCTTCTTCAGCTCGGCGACGAACGCCACCGCCTCGTTCACCGAGCGCACGCCGTAGCTCGCCACCACGTCGACCAGCGCGCGCTCCACGTCCTTGGCCATGCGCTTGGCGTCGCCGCAGACGTAGACGTGCGCGCCCTCCGCCAGCCAGGCCCAGAGGTCGCGGCCGACCTCGCGCATGCGGTCCTGCACGTAGATCTTGTGCTCGGCGTCGCGCGACCAGGCCAGCGTCAGCCGCGTGAGCACGCGCTTGGCCTTCATGGCGGCGAACTCGTCCTCGTAGAAGAAGTCGTGGTTGCTGCGCTGATGGCCGAAGAACAGCCAGTTGCGCCCCGGCGCCTGGGTGGCCATGCGCTCCTGCAGGAAGGCGCGGAACGGCGCCACGCCGGTGCCCGGCCCGATCATGATGATCGGCGCCGCGGGGTCGGCGGGCAGGCCGAAATGCTGCGCCTTCTGGACATAGACCCTGATCGTGTCGCCAGGCTTGACGCGCTCGGCGAGATGGGTGGACGCGACGCCCTGCCGGACGCGGCCATCGACGGTGTAGCGCACCGCATCGACCGTGAGCGCGATGCGCCTGCCGTCGACCTTGGGCGAGGACGCGATCGAGTAGAGCCGCGGCTGCAACGGGTCGAGCGCCTCGATGAAGGCTTCCGGGTCCGGACGCACGCCGGAGAATTTCTGGATCGCGGCGAGCACGTCGAGGCTGGAGGCATCGCCGTCGGGGTCTTCGCCGGCGGCGAGCGCCTTGGCCTTCTGCCGCCGCTCTCCGCCGGTGATGTAGGAATAGAGATGGAACAGCATGTCGGGCGCGAGCCCCAGCGAGACGCCGTCGATCAGCACGTCGCGCAGCGTCTTGCCGCCGATCGGAAAGTCCGCCGGCGCGGCGAGCGCCGCGATCACCGCGTCGGCCAGCGCCGGATCGTTGGGGGCGAAAATGCCGAAGGCGTCGCCCACCTGGTAGTCGATCCCGGCGCCGTCGAGATCGAACTCGAGGTGCCAGGTCTCCTTCTCGGAGCCCGGCTTGTTGAGGCGCCGGCGCGAGAGAAAGAGCGCCTGCGCCGGGTTATCGCGCGAACGGCCGGGCGCGGCCGGTGCAACCGTAGCATCGGCAGCGCTCTGGTCCGGAATTCTTGCGGGTGGGGTGTTCGGCGAAGAGCTGCCGAGCTCCTGGTGGAGCGTCTTGAGCATACGGGCGGTTTCCTTGCCGCCCGGGACGCAGAGGTTGGTCCGTTCTTCCTTGCGCGCGAATAGCGCGCCGGAATAGTCCCGACAATTGTATCCGCATTGTCCGCAGTCCTGTTGCGCCATCGCCGCCATCATGCGCTGGCGCAAGGGGCGGCCTTCGGCGAGGGTCATCCGCTCGGCGAGCGGAAGGGTCTGGTCGTGCCAGGGAACGTCGTCGCTGTGATCATCCTCGGGCTGGGCCTTCACGGCCGGCGACGCCGGCATCAGCGCGGCGGATTCGGCAAGCGACAGCGGCCGCACGCCGGCGCCTTCGAGCGACACTAGGCCCGCGAAGAAGCCATTGAGCCAGGTGCGCTGCTCCGGCGAGAACGGCGCGGTGTCGGGGATGATCTCCGGGATCGGCGGGCGCGGCGCCATGCTCATGCGCGCATCTCCCGGTAAGCCACCAGCGGCGCGGCGAAGGCGGTCTGCTCCCTCCCCCCTTGTGGGGGAGGGTTGCGGAGGGAGGTGGTTCCGGACTCGATTTCGCTTGTGACACCCCTCTCCCTGTCCCTCCCCCGCAAGGGGGGAGGGAACGCTGTGGCGCGAGCCATCGCAGCGCGAGAGAATCGTCCGCGTCGAATTCCGCGTCGAATAATGAGGCGCGGCTGCATCGCCTTATTCATGCCACCGCCTCCGCGTCCGCCAGCGCCTTGAGCGCCTCGATGTCGTGACGGCGGGTGAAGGCGAGGAAGCTCTCCGCGGGCGACGCGCGGTGCGCGAGGTAGACCTTGAGCAGGCGCTCGACCGTCGCGGGCGCGTCGTCCGCCTTCACGTCGCGATAGATGTCGCGCGCGAGCGCGGCGTCCGGCCCGAAGCCGCCGCCGACCAGGATGTGATAGCCCTCGACCGTGTCGCCCTCGTCGGACGTCGCCACCCTGCAGGCGAGCAGCCCGATGTCGCCGATATAGTGCTGCGCGCAGGAATGATGGCAGCCGGTGAGGTGGATGTTGACCGGGCCGTCGAGCTTGACCCGCGCCTCGCACCAGCGCGCGATCTCCTCGGCGTGGCGCTTGGTGTCCGAGGCCGCGAAGCGGCAGCCGACATTGCCGGTGCAGGCGACGAGCCCGGCGCGGATCGAGCTTGCGCTGGCGGTGAGGCCGAGCGCCTCGATGCCGCTCACCGCGCCTTCGAGCTTGTCGGCCGGCACGCCCGAGATCAGCAGGTTCTGCCAGACCGTGAGACGGATGTCGCCGTCGCCGAGCGCGCGCGCGATGCCGGCGAGGCCGCGCATCTGCGCCGCCGTGAGCTTGCCCACCGGCAGCACCACGCCGATCCAGTGGAGGCCGTCCTGTCTCTGCGGATGGATGCCGATATGCGCCGCGCGATCGTAGGCGGGGCGCGGCGCCAGCGCTTCGGGCGAAACCCGCGCCAGCGTCTGTCCGAGCTTCGCCTCGGCGAGCGCCAGCACCTGGTCCAGGCCGAGCGTGTCGATGACGTATTTGAGCCGCGCCTTGTTGCGGTTGGTGCGGTCGCCGTGATCGATGAACACGCGCACCACCGCGTCCGCCACCCTGGTGGCGTCGGCGGGCTTGACCACCACGCCGGTCGCGCGCGCGAAGTCCTTGTGGCCGGTGATGCCGCCCAGCATGAGACGGAACCACACGCCCGGCTCGACTCCGAAACCGTCCTTCACCTCGACCGCCTGGAAGCCGATGTCGTTGGTGTCCTCCAGCACCGGGATGATGCCGCCGCCGTCGAAGGCGACGTTGAACTTGCGCGGCAGGCCGTAGAGCGCGCGCTCGTTGAGGATGTGGAAGTGCCATTCGCGCGCGTAATCGCGGGTGTCGATCAGCTCCTGCGGGTCGATGCCGGCGGTCGGCGTGCCGGTGACATTGCGGATGTTGTCGGCGCCGGAGCCGCGCGAGCACAGGCCGAGTTCCTGGATCGCCTCCACCATGGCGACGGCGTTCTTCGGCGCGACCTCGCGCATCTGCAGGTTGGCGCGAGTGGTGACATGCGAATAGCCGCCGGCGCAGCGCTCGGCGAGATCGGCGAGGCCGCCGAACTGCCAGTGCTTGAGGATGCCGTTCGGAATGCGCAGCCGGCACATGTAGGAGCTCTGCGCCGGCGAGCAGTAGAACAGGCCGAAATAGCGCCAGCGGAAATTATCCGCGGGCTTCGGCGCTACGTCGGCGGCGGCCTGCTCCTTGAGCCGCCCATAGGCGTCGAACGGGTGCTGCTCGCGCTTGAATTTCTCCTGGTCGGAGAGCTTGCCGCCGGCCGCGACGACGCGGTCCTGCGCCCGCAGATGCACGGCATCGGGGCCGACCGGTTCTGCCGTCGCGCTGCCCGGCGCCGTAGCGGCGGGGCCGCCGCGAACGCGCGCGATCTGAAGGCCGGCCGTGAAGCCTTCGAGATAGCGCTTCTGCTCAGGCGTGAAGTCCCCGGACATCAAAGCCTCAGGCCGCCTCGACGAACCGGTGGCGCTCGTAGAGGAATTCGAGCACGCGCTGGCGGCATTTGAGATAGGTCGCGCTGGCCGAAAGCTCGAGCCGGCGGCGCGGCCGCGGCAGCGGCACGTCGAGGACTTCGCCGATGCGCGCCGCCGGCCCGTTGGTCATCATCACGATGCGGTCGGACAGCAGCACCGCCTCGTCGACGTCGTGGGTGATCATCAGCACGGTGTTGCCGAGCTTTTGATGGATCGCCATCACCGAATCCTGCAGGTGCGCGCGGGTGAGCGCGTCGAGCGCGCCGAACGGCTCGTCGAGCAGCAGCACCTTCGGCTCCATGGCGAGCGCACGCGCAAGCCCGACGCGCTGTTTCATGCCGCCGGAAATCTCCGCCGGCCGCTTGTCCTTGGCATGCGCCATCTGCACGAGCTCGAGGTTGTGCATGGTCCAGTCGTGGCGCTCGCGGCGTGATCGCGTCGCGGACAACACCTTATCGACCGCGAGGCGCACGTTGTCGTAGACCGTGAGCCAGGGCAGCAGCGAATGGTTCTGGAACACCACGGCGCGGTCGGGTCCCGGGTCGTTGACCTCGCGGTTCTCGAGCAGCACCGCACCGCGCGTCACCGGCACGAGGCCGGCGACGATGTTGAGGAGCGTGGTCTTCCCGCAGCCGGAATGACCGATGATCGAGACGTATTCGCCGGCGTCGATACCGAGCGTGATGTCGGTGAGCACCTCGGTCTCCTGCGAGCCGCGGCTGAACGTCTTGTCGACGTGGTCGATCTTGAGATAGGGCGTCATAGCGGCAGCTCCATTGGCGGCGATCCTCAGTTGGCGGCGGTGCCGCGGGTGACCACGGAGGCGATGCCGGCCACGATGCGGTCGAGCACGAAGCCGGTGAGGCCGACATAGAACAAGGCGAGGATGATCTCGCTGATGTGCGAGGAATTCCAAGCGTCCCAGATGAAGAAGCCGATGCCGACGCCGCCGATCAGCATCTCGGCCGCGACGATGGCGAGCCAGGACAGGCCGATGCCGATGCGCAGCCCGGTGAAGATATAGGGGGCCGCCGACGGCACCATGATCTTCCAGAAGAACTCGAGGTGATTGAGCCGCAGCACCTGCGCCACGTTGCGGTAGTCCTGCGGAATGTTGCGGATACCGACCGCGGTGTTGATGATGATCGGCCAGATCGCGGTGATGAAGATGACGAAGATCGCGGAGGGTTGGCCGTTGCGGAAGGCGGCGAGAGAGAGCGGCAGCCACGCCAGCGGCGGCACCGTGCGCAGCACCTGAAAGATCGGGTCGAGCCCGCGCATGGCCCAGGTCGATTGCCCGACCAGCGTGCCGATGGCGATGCCCGCGACCGAAGCCAGCGCGTAGCCGAGCGCCACGCGTTGCAGGCTCGCGGACAAATGCCAGAACAGGCCGCGGTCGATGCCGCCGCGATCGAAGAACGGATTGACGATCAGCTCCCAGGTATCT
>JAXDOD010000179.1:0-9671 GCA_034669045.1 Alphaproteobacteria bacterium | reverse complement strand
TCATGTTGTCGCATTTGCATGTCCAGCTCGTCGTTCGCGGCGGTTGATCTGACAATCGGGCTCGACCGGGAATCGTGGGTTAACGCGCTAACGGCAGTTTGGATTTAAAATTTCAATTATTTATGATCGATATCGCTACCGATCCGTTAAGCGTGAACGGCCGCAATTTTGGAACAATATCCCGTCAAGCTGATTCCATGACCCGCCACGGCAATGCCAACGTCGAAATCACCCCGGAAGTGCTGCTTAAGGCCTATGCCTGCGGCATCTTTCCGATGGCCGAGAGCGCGGAGGACCCGGCGCTCTACTGGATCGAGCCCGAGCAGCGCGGCATCATCCCGCTCGACCGCTTCCACCTGCCGGAGCGGCTCGCCCGCACGGTGCGCTCGGACCGCTTCACCGTCACGGTCGACCGCGATTTCGACGGGGTGCTCGACGGCTGCGCGGAGCCGCAGCCGGGCCGCCAGCGCACCTGGATCAATGCCCGCATCCGCACGCTCTACCGCAAGCTCTACGAGCGGCGGCATTGCCACAGCATCGAAGTCTACGACGGCGACGCGCTGGTGGGCGGCCTCTACGGCGTCACGCTCGGCCGCGCCTTCTTCGGCGAGAGCATGTTCCACCGCGCGCGCGACGCCTCCAAGGTCGCGCTCGTGCATCTGGTCGCGCGCCTGAAGGCCGGCGGCTTCAAGCTGCTCGACACCCAGTTCGTCACCGACCACCTCAAGACGTTCGGCGCGCTTGAAGTGCCGCAGCGGCAATATCACAAGCTGCTCGAAGCGGCGCTGACGGGCGAAGGGGATTTCGCGGCGCTCGGGCTGAACCATCCGGTGCCGGGCGCGCTGGCGCTGGCGCAACTCGGGGCCGGGGCCGCGGCTTAGCGGGCCGCACGGATACTAGCGGGGCGGCGGGAGCTGTTGCTGCTGTTGCAACTGCACCGGCGGACGCTGCGGCTGTTGCTTCTGCTGCTGCTTCGGCTGGCTGCGCGCCGGCGCGGGAGCGGCTGCCGGCGGCGGTTCCGCCGGCTTCTCGGCGGTGACCACCGCGCCTTTGCAGTCGGTGAGCCAGAGGTCATAGATCGGGTGCTCGACGGCGTGCAGGCCCGGGCTTGCCGCAAACATCCAGCCCGTGAAGATGCGGCGCACCTCGCCTTGCAGGGTCACTTCGTCGACTTCCACGAAGGCATCCGTGTTGGAGGTCTCGGTCGGCGGGCGCGTGTAGCAGGCGCGCGGGGTGAGCTGCAGCGCGCCGAACTGCACCGTCTCCCCGATCGACACGTCGAAGGTGATGATGCGGCCGGTGATCTTGTCGAGACCGGAGAACAGCGCCGCCGTGTTGACCACCTTCTGCGACGGCGGCTCGGCGATCACTTCATCGCCGGGCTGCGGCGACGTATCGGCGGGCTGCGGCGGCCGGCGCGTCGCGGACGGCTGCGCGGGCCCGCGCGGAGCCGGCTCGACCGCGGCGCCGGGCGGCGGCGGCAACGGCCGCGACTGGATCGCGCCGGGGGGGCCCTGGTTGCGCGCGGGCGGCGGGTAGTTGCCCGGCGGCGGGTAGTCGTTCTGTGATGGATAGGACGGCGGCGGCGTTGGCGCCTGCTGGCGGCCGCCGGGCACCCCGCCCGGTGGTCGCGGTGGCGGCTCGCCGAAGATCGAACCGAATTGCGCGGCAGCCGGCACGACCAGAAGCGCGCTGATCACGGCAAAAGCGGCAACAGGCGGTCGTCGTGCCATCAGGAATCCGCGCGCAGAATCAATCGCAGGCGCAGGATGTCCCGGCGCCCCGCTCGGCTGGTTAACACGGCGAATACGGCGGCGGAAGGGCGGGCCCGGCGGCTCAGGCCGCCGGCTCGCAGGGCTTGCCCCAGAACTCCTCCCAGCTCCTTACCTTGCGTTCGAGCGCGGCCGTCGAATCGCCCTCGTTCGGCTTCCACTCCAGCAGGCCCTTCGGGATCTCCGCCTTGCAATATTGCGCCAGGAATATCACCGCGTCGTTGATGCGCGTGCGGGCATCGATACTGACGCCGCGCAGCGACTGGATCAGCAAGGGCGGCAGGTAGGATTTGCCGACAAGGTCGCCGCGGTTTTCGAGCAGGACCTGCAGCACGAGGTCGACGCGATCCATCGGCAAGGCCGGTCGCCGCAGGAGCGTCGTCAGCTTGCCGGCGGTACTTCGTCGGACGTCCTGGTCCGTGTCGTTCATCAGGGCGAACAGTTTCCCGCGCGAGCGGAACTGATCGAGGTTGCTGCTGTTCGTTTTGCCGATGCGCCAGATGTAGTAATCCGCAAGGTAGGTCCTGGTGTTGGGCCTGAAATAGAACGCGGCCGAGATCATCAAGACGACGACGACGAGAAGAGCGACCGCCATTGCGGTGATCGAGTTGAGCCCGCGAACGTTGAACCAGTACAGCGTCCATTCGATGATCTTGTTCCGCTTCATCAGGTCGTGGCCGTCGGACACCGACAGCATCACGTTGTAAAGCGCGCGCACCTTGTCCTCGGCCGCGGCTGCAGCGCCGCGGGTGGCTGCGGTCGCCTCGATGTCCTTGAGCTGCTGCTCCAGGACCTTGGCGTCCGGCGCCGATTTTTTGGCCAACTGCTCGAGCGCCTGGATTTTCGCGGGATCGTTGACGATCGAAGCAATGATCCGGTCGGCCAGGCGCTGGCGCCTGCGCGCATCCTGGCCGCGAACCAGTTTCGCGATGCGATCGGCATAGGCGAGGAACGGAGTCCAGAATTGCGAAACGTCGCCGGGTGGGCGGACCGCCTGGCTGCCGCCCGTGATGATCCGCTCGTAGCCGAATCCGACCAGGACCGCGGCAAAAAGCGACGTGTCGCTGATGGCTCCGGTCCGGTCGAGAAACCAGAACAAGACCGCGGGAACGGCGGTGTATATGGCGAACAGCCACCACGTCCGCGGAATGAGCCAGATTCCCTGGATTTCCCCGATCCGCTGCCTGATCTGCGTGGTGGCGACGAAGGCCCCGATCAGCAATACGATGACGTAGCACAACAATGCTTCGAGGTCGGGCGAGACGCTGAGATCCATGGCCCCTTCCTCAAAGGGCTAAGCCGCCGACAACCTCGGCCGCTGTCTTAAACGCTCTGCTGCTGCAGCACGAAGTGCAAATACTCCTTCGCCGACGGGCGATAGCCAAAGGTTGCGTATGGCAGCATCTTTTCGTTGAAAACGTCTCCGCTGACCTCGATGAGATTGTTCGCCTGCAATTTGCGCACGGGCTGAATGAGGTCCTCCGACCGCGACACGCCCGCATACCTCATCAATTCTGCGCCACCGATGTTCGGATGGGTGAGAATCGCGGACAGGAGCCGCTGTTCCATATCGCTCAGTTGGGGTGCCGAATTCATGGCGCAGCCGATCTTTGGTGACCTCGGTCAAACGTATGCGTTGCCTTCGCCGGTTTCAACCGTCCGTTTGAGCAGTCCGCAGCCTTGCGCGATTATCCTCCCGGCTTCCAGGCCTTGTAATCGCCGGTCGCCTTCGGCCGCCGGCCTTGTGCCAGGATCGAACCGGTCGGCCGGTGGGCGCCGGGCGTGCCGGTGAGATTCGGCCGGTGCGGCTTCCACCAGGGACGCGGCGTGACCTGCTCCTGGGTCGGCGGCACGTCGACGGTGTGATGCAGCCAGCCGTGCCAGGACGGCGGCACGCTCGAGGCTTCCGCGACGCCGTTGTAGATCACCCAGCGCCGCTCGAAGCCGAGGCCCGGATCGATCTTGCCGCCTGTGGTGCGGTAATAGAGGTTGCCGAACTCGTCCTCGCCCACGAGCTCGCCGTAGAGCCAGGTCCAAAGCTGCGTGCCGAAAGTCTGGCCGTTCCACCAGGTGAAGAACCTGACGAAGAAATTCTTCATTGGCGCGACCTTCTGTTGCCGGCACGGCGCCGGCTGGACTGGAAACGATTGCCGCCGCGGGACGTTCTAGCCAAGACGCCGCGTTGATGCCAGCGCATTCACCCTCTGTCCAGCGGCGCCGGTCCTGTGCAATAGACGCGTCGATGCGGTCGAGGCGTCCATACCGGCGCCGAGAGAGACGGTCCCATGTCCGAGGCCATCCAGAACGCTTCGAGCTGGCTGCGCGACATGCTGGCGTGGGCTCCGGACAATCTGGTCGGCGCGCTCATCCTGGCCATCGCCGCCGCGATCGCGCTCTCGATCCACCGCACGGTGCTGCGATTGCTGCGCCGCCTGCTGCGGGGGCGGCATCCCTATGTGCGCTCCTTTCTGCTGGTGACCACCCGGCTCACACGTCTTGCATTGCTCGTCCTCGCACTTTTCGTCGCGCTGCCGGTGACGCCGTTCGACGCGGACACGACCGCAATCCTCGCCAAGCTGTTGGTGATCGCGAGCATCGTGCTGGTCGGCTGGGCCACGATCACCGCGGTCAACATGGCGGCCAATCTTTACCTGCGACGCCTGCAGATCGACACCCGGGACAACCTCATCGTCCGCAAGCAGCTCACGCAGGTCCGCTTGATGACGCGCGCGGTGAACACCCTGCTGGTGATCGCGACCGCCGGCATCGCGCTGATGACGCTCGAGCCGGTGCGGCAATACGGCGTGAGCCTGTTTGCCTCCGCGGGCGTCGCCGGCCTGATCGTCGGCCTGGCGGCGCGGCCGGTGCTGAGCAACCTGTTCGCCGGCATCCAGATCGCCATGACGCAGCCGCTGCGGATCGACGACGGCGTCCTGATCGAGAACGAATACGGCCGGGTGGAGGAGATCACCTCGACCTATGTCGTGATCCGCCTGTGGGACCTGCGGCGGCTGATCGTGCCGCTCACCTATGTCATCGAAAAACCGTTCCAGAACTGGACCCGCGAGACCTCCGCGCTGATCGGCTCGGTGATGCTGTATGTCGACTACACCACTCCGGTCGAGCGGGTGCGGGCCAAGCTGATCGAGGTGGTGACGGCGTCCGCGCTCTGGGACGGCGACGTGGTCAAGCTGCATGTGACCGACGCCAAGGACAACGTGATCGAGCTGCGCGCGATCGCCAGCGCACGCTCGGCCGGCGACACGTTCGATCTGCGCTGCGAGATTCGCGAGAAACTGATCGACTTCCTGCAGCGCGAAATCCCGACCGCCCTGCCGCGCACGCGCCAGGAGGTGGTCGGCGCCGAAACCCGTGGATCCGGCCCGCCCGACCGTCCGTCGCCACCGCCGCCGCAATGAACGGATCGGCGTGCGACGAATGCGTCGAAGTGGCACGCCGTGCTTGCAGCGGCCCACCAGTGCGCGCATTGCGAGGCGTCGCGGCCGAGCCTATGGTGGAAACGTGAGCGAGCCTCGGCCTGTTGTCGCGCCGCTCGCTCCAGACAAGCCCGTGCAACAGCCTGAGGATCGAGATGCCGTTCTTTATCGAGATGCCGTTCTTTCCAGTCCTGCGCACCCAAGCCCTGCGCACGCGAGCAGCGCGGCCGGCCGCCGCGGCGCGGAAGCCAGAGCGATGGAGGAATCCCATGCGGATCGCGCCTGCAACGCTATCGATCGCGCGCGGCGCGATCGTCCTCGCCTGCCTGGTTCTCGCGGCGGCGCCGCAGGCGGCGCTGGCGCAGGGCTATCCGGGCAAGACCATCATGGCGGTCATTCCCTTTGCCCCGGGCAATGCCAACGACGTCGTCGGGCGCATCGTGCTCGACCAGCTTCAGCGCCAGCTCGGCCAGCCGATCGTGATCGAGAACCGCGCCGGCGCCGGCGGCACCACCGGTGTCGGCTACGTCGCCAAGGCGGCGCCCGACGGCTACACGATCCTGGTGCACTCCTCCACGTTCAGCGCCGGCTACTCGCTCTACAAGAGCCTGCCCTACGACACCTTCAACGACTTCACGGCGGTCATTCCGTTCGGCATGCAGCCGACCGTGCTGGTCGCGGCGCCCTCGAAGGGATGGAAGACGGTCGCCGATCTGGTCGCCGCCGCCAAGGCAAGACCGGGCGAGCTCAACTTCGCCTCCGCCGGCATCGGCGCCGCGTCGCATCTCGCCGCCGAGCGGCTGATCGCGGCCGCCGGCATCAAGGCGCAGCACATCCCGTTCCGCGGGCCGGTGGAGGCGCTCACCGAGGTCATGACCGGGCGCATCGACTTCTATTTCCTGCCGGTCGCGCCCGCGCTCTCGCTGATCGGCGACGGCAAGATTGTCGCGCTGGCGGTGAGCACGGCGACGCGCGCGGCGCTGCTGCCGGACGTGCCGACGACCGCCGAGGCCGGGCTCAAGGATGCCGCCTATGTGTTCTGGAACGGGCTGTTCGTGCCGGTGAAGACCCCAAAGGAGATCGTCAACAGGCTGTATGACGAATCAAAGAAGGCGCTCGCCTTCCCGGCCGTGCAGGAGCGGCTCGCCAAGGTCGGCCAGGACCCGCTGCCGATGACGTCCGAGCAGTTCGACAAGTATTTCAAGGACGACGTCACCTCGACCGCCAAGCTGATGAAGGACGCGGGCGTCAAGCCGCAGGAATAGGCGGGCGGCGACGGGCCTGCGGGCCGTGTCCCGGCGGCCCGCCCAGGCTGCCATGCGGGCGCCAGGTCGGTCGTCCCGCGATAAACTTCGATGGAATCGGAGAAATTGCGTGGTCGGGATTTCCAAAGGCCCGTGTTTGCGGCCGAACTTTTGGAGAATCAGCGGACCGCGCCCGAAAAACCCCGTGACGATGGGTCAAACCGAGACCGGGCCTGTGCGCAGCATCGAAGCGGGCCTACGCGCGGCTTCGAAGACCGGGTGTCGGAGCACCGTTCAGGCCCGCGCGGGCATCGCGCCGTGGTGCCGGATGCCGGTATCAAATTACCTAATTTTCTGCTTGACAGTCTTTGGTGACAACGCGGTGACAGCGCAATGACATCCGGCGCCTTTGAATCCTGCCGTGTTATCCGACACTTGCTGCACCGCACACGATTCGTCCCCGCATTTCACAGATCGGCACCACATTTAGCGTTTGATTCAGTTTCCTGCACTAGTTCTTGACGGAACGGCAGAGTCGTCCTAGCCTCTGACTGTTCGGCGCGAGTGGTTCTAGTCCCGCCGGGCGCTCTCATCACCGGGCCGCCTAACCGCTCCGCACGCCGAACAGGCGCCGGAAAGGGCTTTGTGTTGCCCCTGGGAGGAGCGCGCCGGACGTGCCGCAACGATCCGGGCCGGAGGCCGGCCCGGACATCGAGACAGGCGTTCGACAGAGACGAGCCGGTGCAACCGGGAAGCCGCGGGTCGGGACAGGGCCGCGGGCAGAATAGTCGTCGGCGGCTTATATTAGCGGGGTCTTCCCGCAGGCCGCCGGCCATAGAAAGGGGCAAGAAAATGCGGATCGAGCGGCGCTACACCAAGGAAGGCCAGTCGGCTTACACGGACATCGAGTTCCGGCTGACCACGAGCGAGATTCGCAACCCCGACGGCTCGGTGGTCTTCCATGCCGACAACGTGGAAGTGCCGGCGTCCTGGTCGCAGGTCGCCGCCGACGTCATCGCGCAGAAATATTTCCGCAAGGCCGGCCTCCCGGCACGGCTCAAGAAGGTCGAGGAAGAGACCGTGCCGTCGTGGCTGTGGCGCTCGGTGCCCGACCACGAGGCGCTCAAGGACCTGCCGGAGAAGGAGCGCAACGTCGGCGAACACTCCTCCAAGCAGGTGTTCGAGCGCCTCGCCGGCACCTGGACCTATTGGGGCTGGAAGGGCAGCTATTTCGACGCCGAGTCGGACGCGCGCGCGTTCTTCGACGAGCTCGTCTACATGCTGGCGAAGCAGATGGCGGCGCCGAACTCGCCGCAATGGTTCAACACCGGCCTGCATTGGGCCTACGGCATCGACGGCCCGAGCCAGGGCCATTTCTACGTCGACTTCCAGACCGGCAAGCTCACGAAGTCGAAGTCGGCCTACGAGCACCCGCAGCCGCACGCCTGCTTCATCCAGTCGATCAAGGACGATCTCGTCAACGAAGGCGGGATCATGGACCTGTGGGTGCGCGAGGCGCGGCTGTTCAAATACGGCTCCGGCACCGGCAGCAATTTCTCCAAGTTGCGCGGCGAAGGCGAGAGGCTCGCGGGCGGCGGCAAGTCGTCGGGGCTGATGAGCTTCCTCAAGATCGGCGACCGCGCCGCCGGCGCGATCAAGTCCGGCGGCACCACGCGCCGCGCCGCCAAGATGGTGGTGGTCGACGCCGATCATCCTGATATCGAGACCTATATCGACTGGAAGGTGAAGGAGGAGCAGAAGGTTGCCGCGCTCGTCACCGGCTCGAAACTGAACCAGCGGCATCTCAAGGCCGTATTAAAGGCCTGCGTCAATTGCGAGGGCTCCGGCGACGACTGCTTCGATCCCGAAAAGAACCCGGCGCTGCGCCGCGAAATCAAGCTGGCGCGCCGCGCCATGGTCGCCGACGGCATGATCAAGCGCGTCATCCAGTTTGCGAAGCAAGGCTACAAGGACATCGATTTCCCGGTTTACGACACCGACTGGGATTCGGAAGCCTATCTCACGGTCTCCGGCCAGAATTCCAATAACTCGGTCTCGCTCAAGGATGACTTTTTGCGCGCGGTGGAAACCGACGGCGACTGGAACCTGATCGGCCGCACCAACAAGAAGGTGACCAAAACGATCAAGGCCCGCGACCTCTGGGAAAAGATCGGCCACGCCGCCTGGGCCTCGGCCGATCCCGGCCTGCACTTCAACACCACCATGAATGACTGGCACACCTGCAAGGCCTCCGGTGACATCCGCGCCAGCAATCCGTGCTCGGAATACATGTTCCTGGACGACACCGCCTGCAACCTGGCCTCGGCCAACCTCATCACCTTCTACAACACCACGACAAAGCTGTTCGACGTCGAGTCGTACGAGCATCTCTGCCGCTTGTGGACCGTGGTGCTCGAAATCTCCGTGATGATGGCCCAGTTCCCGTCCAAGGCGATCGCGGAATTGTCCTACGAATTCCGCACGCTCGGCCTCGGCTTTGCCAATATCGGCGGTCTGTTGATGACCATGGGGCTGTCCTACGACTCCAAGGAAGGCCGCGCGCTGTGCGGCGCGCTTTCCGCGATCATGACCGGCATCAGCTACGCCACCTCGGCGGAGATGGCCAAGGAATTGGGCCCCTTCCCCGGCTACAAGAAGAACGCCGCCCACATGCTGCGGGTGATCCGCAACCACCGCCGCGCCGCGCATGGCGAGAGCCGCGGCTATGAAGCGCTGGCGGTGTCGCCGGTGCCGCTGGATTACGCCAGCGTGCCGCAGACCAACATCATCGAGCGCGCCAAGCACGCCTGGGACCAGGCGCTGGAGCTCGGCGAACTCCATGGCTTCCGCAACGCGCAGACCACCGTGGTGGCGCCGACCGGCACCATCGGCCTGGTGATGGATTGCGACACCACCGGAATCGAACCCGACTTCGCGCTGGTGAAATTCAAGAAGCTCGCCGGCGGCGGCTACTGGAAGATCATCAACCGCGCCGTGCCCGAGGCGCTGCGCGCGCTCGGCTACCGCGAAAGCGATATCGCGGAGATCGAGGCCTATGCCGTCGGCCACGGCTCGCTCTCCAACGCGCCGGCGATCAACGTCGCCACGCTGAAGGCAAAAGGATTCACCGACGAAGCGCTGAAGAAGGTCGAAGCCGCCCTCCCCACCGCCTTCGACATCAAGTTCGCTTTCAACAAATGGACCTTTGGCGAGGACTT
>JAXDOD010000178.1:0-47198 GCA_034669045.1 Alphaproteobacteria bacterium | reverse complement strand
GGCGAGGTCACCGGACTGCCGTTCCCCGCCGACGCCGAGCTGGTGTTCGAGGGCGTCATGCATTCCCCGGACGTCGAGGCTCGCCCTGAAGGCCCGTTCGCCGAGTGGACCGGATATTACGCCTCCGGCACCAGGCCCGAGCCGGTGCTCAAGGTCAGCCGCGTCTATCACCGCGACGACCTCATCGTGCTCGGGCAACCGCCCGCGAAGCCGACCTATGCGGGACGGCAGACCAATATCGCAGGCTGCGCCGCCTTGTGGGACGCGCTCGAAGCGGCGGGCGTGCCGGAGGTGAAGGGGGTCTGGAAGCTGCTCGGCGGCGGCACCCGCTTCATCAACGTGATCGCGATCCGGCAATGCTTTCCCGGCCACGCCAAGACCGCCGGCCTTGCCGCGGTCGCGGGCGTGGGCGCCTATCTCGGCCGCATCACCGTGGTGGTCGACGACGACATCGACGTTACCGACACCGCGGAAGTTCTATGGGCGATGGCGACGCGCTGGGACCCCAAGACCCAGACCGACATCATCGAGGGCTGCTGGACCGGGCAGATCGATCCGACGCTGTCGCTCGAGAAACGCGACAGCGGCGACCTCACCAACAGCCGCATCATCATCTATGCGGTGCGGCCGTATCACTGGAAGGACGAGTATCCCAAGGTGAACCAGTTCGCGGCGGCCGACCTGGAAAAAGTGCGCGCCAAGTGGGAGAAAGAGCTGCCGTTCCTGCAGTCGTGAGAAGTACGTCGGTGAAGGCCGATGAGCACGATGGTACTGATGGGCAATGGTAATCCCTCATCCGCTCATTCCCGCGCAAGCGGGAATCCAGTCTTCCTTGTCCTGGGTCCCCGCTTTCGCGGGGACGAGCGGATCCAGAAAGGATGCACACGGAGGCCAATGATGAGCAAAATCGCTGCCTGCCTGTTTGCGAGCCTGGTGGGATGCAGCGCCGCCGCGGCGCAGGAGCCGGTGTCGTTCCAGGGCAAGACCGTGTCCATGATCATCGGCTTCGCGGCCGGCGGCGGGACCGATGCCTATGGCCGGCTCGCCGCCCAGTTCCTGGCCACCTATCTGCCGGGCTCGCCCACCGTGGTGCCGCGCAACGTGCCCGGCGCCGAGGGCATCACCGCGATGAACTACATCGTGCAGCAGGTGGCGGCGGACGGCTTGACCATCACGGCCTGTTCCAGCACCACGGCCGACCCCCTGAACTACCGCAAGCCGCAATCGCATTTCTCCGCCACCGACTTCGGCGTGGTCGGCGGCGTCGGACGCGGCGGCTCGGTGATCCTCATCAGCAAGGAGGCGGAGGCGCGCCTCTACGACAAGCAGGCGCGCCCGGTGATCATGGGCTCGCCCGCGGGCGTGCCGCGCTCGGGCATGCAGATGACGGTCTGGGGCATCGAGCACCTCGGCTGGAACGCCAAATGGGTGGTCGGCTATCGCGGCACCAGCGAGCTCATGCTCGCGCTCGAACGCGGCGAGATCGACATGACCTCGACCGCCAACCTGTTCCTGGTGCAGAAGCTGATCGCCTCGGGCAAGTTCAAGTTCCTGGTGCAGACCGGCACGGTGCGCGGCGGAACGACCGTGACGCGCCCGGATTTCGGCGACACGCCGATGATCGGGACGCTGCTGGAGGGTAAGCTGCGCGATCCGGTCGCCGGCAAGGCGTTCGAGTATTGGGCCAACATCGCCTCGATGGACAAGTGGCTGGCGCTGCCGCCAAAAACGCCGCAGGTGATGCTCGACACCTACCGCAGCGCCTATGGCCGCATGGTGCAGGACCAGGACTTCCTCGAACGCGGCAAGAGGACCAGCGAGGATTTCGTGCCGATGTCGAGCGCCGAGGTGGAAGCGCTGGTGCAGGCGCTCGGCGCCACCCCGCCGGGCGCGTTCGACTACACCGCGGCGCTGTTGAAGAAGCAGGGTCTGCCGACGGAGTGAGGATGCGTAGGGTGGGCAAAGCGAAGCCACCCACGCGTCTGCGATTGCTGCGACTTGCACAAAAGACGCGTGGGCACGGCGCTGCACGCCTTTGCCCACCCTGCGGCCGCCGCAGTCGTGTATTCTCGCTACCGGAACGTATCCTTGAACACCGCCTGCCAGCGCGGCATGGCGGCGTCGACCTCCTCAGGCGTGAAGAATTTACCGCGGAAGATCTTGCCGTCGGGCCTGATGCGCGGATCGAGCGGCGCGATGTCGGGATCGACCGGGATGTAATATTCCTTGCGGAAGAGCTGCTGGCCCTCCTCCGACACCAGGAAATCGACGAACAGTTTTGCCGCGTTCGGGCGCGGCGCGTCCTTGGTCACGGCGGCGACGCAGAGGATGCCCATGGCCGGGTTCATCGCGATCCAGTCCACCGGCGCGCCGCGCATGGCGCTGATCACCGGCTGATGGTTGAAGATCTGCAGCACGATCGGATATTCGCCGGCGATCGCCTGGTCGGTCACCGAGCGGGCTGAGCCGCCGAGCGGGACGATGTTCTGCCGCGCGAGCTCGCGCAGATAGGCCATGCCCTTGTCCTCGCCGAGCTCGGCGAGGACGAGCCCCACGAAGCCTGGTGCGCCGGAGGTCGTGGCGTGGCCGGCCCAGGCCAGCTTGCCCTTCCATTTGGGGTCGAGCAGGTCCTGCCAGGTCTGCGGCTGCGTGCCCCTGGGGACCAGATTGGTGTTGTAGGCCGGCGTCTGGATGTAGATGTTGGTCGCGACCCAGAACCCTTCGCTGTCCACGTATTCCTTCGGCAGGCGTTTTGCGCCGTCAGGAAGCCACTTGAGGACGAGCCCCTCCTTCTTGATGGCCGTGGACGTGGCGGTGCCGTCGAACGCATCGGCCTGCATGCGGCCGGCCTTGCCTTCGTTGAGCAGGCGCACGGCCAGCTCCACGGAGTCGCCGCGCACGATGTTGACGCGGATGCCGTATTTCCTGGTGAACGCGTCGGCGGCGGGGCGGCCGAACTGGGTGAGGATCTGGGTCGTGTACCAGGTGAACTGGCCTTCCTTCCGGGCGGCGTCGATCAGCGCCTGATCGGCCGCGGATGCCGGCGCAGCGGCGGCAAGCGCGAGAGCCGCGGCGAGCACAAAAATCCTGTGGCGATCCATGGCGGGTATCCTCCACGTGCGCCTGCCTTAGCATGGAGGTCCCGCCGCCTGCAGCCCTTGACGCCGTGCGACATGGCCGCCCATCATGCGTCATGCAAAAAGAAGTCCTTCCCCAATGGGTACGCGACACCCGCGCGCCGGTGCCGCTGCCGCCGCCGAACAGCACCGACTGCCAGTTCCACATCTACGCCGACCCGAACAAATATCCGCCCAAGAAGGACGCCTTTTACGACCCGCCGGACGCGACCTTCGAGCACATGCAGGGCGTGCTCAAGACCCTTGGCTTCAGCCGCGGCGTCATCGTGTATCCGATGCCCTACGACACCGACACCCGGCTGCTCGTCGACACGCTGGAAGGCCTGGGCGCCGAGGGCCGCAAGAACTTCCGCGCCACCTGCATCATCAAGGATCACGTCCCCGACAAGGAGCTGGAGCGGCTCGATGCGCTCGGCGTCGTCGCCGCCCGCTTCAACATCGGGAAGCGCTATGAGCAGGTCTACACCCGCGAGGAGGTCAAGCGCTCGATCGACCGCGCGCGCGAGATGGGCTGGCACGCGCGGCTCCACGTCGGCGGCGACGACATCGAGAGCAGCGCCGATTTCCTGGATTCGATCGAGGGCATCACGGTCGCGGTCGACCACATGGCGCACCTGCATTTCGAAGGCGGCACGGACCAGCCGGCGTGCCAATGGCTCCTCAACAAGCTCAAGAACGACGGCTGGTGGCTGATGCTCTCGAACGGCAACCGCGACTCCAGGATGGAGAGCGGCTACGACGACGCCGTCCCGTTCGGCAAGATGTTCGTCGCGGCGGCGCCCGACCGCATGATCTGGGGCACCGACTGGCCGCACGTGAACTGGCGCAAGAAGCGCATGATGAACGAGGCCGAGACCGTTGAACTGCTCTACCGTTATGTGGACAATGACCGGGGTCTGCTGCAGAAGATCCTGGTCGACAACCCCGCCCGCCTGCACGGATTTCAAGACTGACGCCGGCCCGCGCCGGCAGGGAGGACGCCATGGACGTCGATCGCAAGGAACTGGTCGAGAGCCTCGGCGGCGAGCAGGCCGTCAAGGCGATGAGCCACGAGGCCAAAGCCGACGCGATGGAGGACTATCTCTCGCGCCGGCTCGACAACATCGCGATCGTCAGGAAGAAGGGCTATCCGACCGTCGCCGAACTCGAGAGCAAGGTCGACAAGCGCGGCTATCGGCGCGGCGGCGGCAAGCTCTTCATCCACGAGCGCAGCAACCAGAACCCCGATGCCGACGACAGCGGCAAGAAGGTGCCCAGGCTGGCGCCGATGCCGGAGCAGCCGACGCTGATTGACTTCTTCAAACTGCGGTTCCCGCCGGCCGCGCATCTGCTGCAGAGCGCGCGGCTCGCCCGCAAGAACGGCATGTCGGAGGAGATCGTCCTCGCCTGCCTGCTGCACGACGCCGGCCAGTATCTGTGCCGCGCCGACCACGGCTATTGGGGCGCGCAGATCGTCGAGCCCTATGTGTCGGAGCGGGTCGCCTTCGCGATCAAGTATCACCAGGCGCTGCGTTTCTATCCCGACCCGTCGGTCGGCTATGAATATCCCGAAGGCTACTACATGACCTTCGGCGAGGACTATGTGCCGCTGCCGCACGTGAAGGCGGCGTACGACTACGCGCGCAACCACACCTGGTACATGGACGCACGCATGGTCACCACCAACGACCTCTATGCCTTCGATCCGAGCGTCGAGGTTTCGATCGACGAGTTCACCGACCTCATCGGGCGCAACTTCCGGCAGCCGAAGGAAGGGCTGGGCAACGACAACACGCCGGTGACGCACATGTGGCGGACCATGGCGATGCCCGACATGCCGCTGTGAGCATGCGAGCAGCGGCCGCCCAGGTGCGATAGGCTGCGCCGCATGCACGACACCGAATTCGATCACGAACACGCGGAGCTGACGGAGGAAGACCGCGCCGAGCTGGCGCGCTTCATCTGGAGCCAGGAAACCGTCGAGCTCAAGACCGTCGGGATCGACATCGGCAGCTCGACCTCGCATCTCCTGTTCGCCAAGGTCACGCTGCAGCGGCAGGCGCAGGGGCTGTCCAGCCGCTTCACGGTGGTCGAGCGCGAGATCGTGTGGCGCTCGCCGATCATGCTCACGCCCTTTGTCGCCGACGGCACCATCGACGCCGATCGCCTCGCGAGCTTCATCGAGGACGCCTACCGACAGGCTGGTTTCGCGCGCGCCGACATCGACAGCGGCGCCGTGATCCTGACCGGCGAGGCGATCAAGAAGACGAACGCGCGCGCGATCGACGAATTGTTCGCCGGCGAGGCGGGGAAGTTCGTCTGCGCCACCGCCGGCCACCTGCTGGAATCGCGCCTCGCCGCGCAAGGCTCGGGCGCGGTGCGGCTGTCGAAGGAGCGCGGGGAATGCCTGCTCCATGTCGACATCGGCGGCGGCACGACCAAGCTCGCGCTGGTCGACAGGGGCGTCGTGCTCGGACTTGCGGCCTTTGCGGTCGGCGGCCGGCTCTTGGCCACCGGCGCGCAGGGGCAATGGACCAGGGTCGACGATTCCGCGCGCATGGTGGCGCAGGAGCTCGGCCTCTCCATCGATCCGGACAAGCTGGCCGATCCGTCGGCACGCCAGGCCGTCGCGCGGCGGCTCGCCGGCGTTGCGGCGGACCATATCCTGGGCGGCGCGCTCGACGGCCTGGGCACGGCGCTGATGCTGACCGATCCCCTGCCCCGCCCGCTGGCGCCCACCGGGCTCACGTTCTCCGGCGGCGTCTCGGAATACATCTTCAGTCACGAGAAACAGGAGTTCGGCGACATCGCGCCCATGCTGGCGCGCGAGCTTGCGGCCGAGCTCGGCAAGCGCAGCACGCTGCCGCTGATCGATCCCGGCCAGCGTATCCGCGCCACCGTGATCGGCGCCTCGCAGTTCACCGTCCAGGTCAGCGGCAAGACCATCTTCATTTCGGCGCCCGACGTGCTGCCGGTGCACAATGTCCCGGTCGTGCATGTCGGACGCGCGGCCGAGCTCGATCCGGACGCGCTCACGGGAGCAATCCTCACCGCGCTCAAGCAGATGGACCTGGAGCCGAGTTCGCGCATGGCGGTCGCATTCTCCTGGCGCGGCGATCCGGAATACAGCCGCCTCGCCGCGGTGGGCCGCGCCATCGTCGCGGCGGTCGCGCCCGGCGGCGAGCGGCAAAATCCGCTGTTCCTGATGATCGACGGCGACATCGGCAAGACGCTCGGCCAGCTCCTGCATTACGAGCTCGACCTGCCGGGCACCGTTGTGTCGATCGACGGCGTCCAGCTCCAGGACCTTGACTATGTGGACGTAGGGGAAATGATCTTGCCGCCGGGCGTGGTCCCGGTGGTGATCAAATCGCTGCTGTTTTCGTGACCAGCATGCCGGGAGAGAGACGATGGACGAACAGGTGATCAAGCCGCGCTACGGCATCGACCCCTATCTCGAATGGGTGAAGACGGAAGGGCTGCCGGTGGCCGAGGACTACGGCATCTACCTGTTCGACGTGGAGACCAAGCCGTGGCCGCGCTACGGCGTCAAGGCCGCCGCCTGCCACCTCAAGGGGCGGGGCGATTTCGCCAACATGTTCCTCTTCGACATTCCGCCCGGGGGCTCGACCACGCCGCAGCGCCACCTCTACGAGGAGGTGGTGTACGTGCTGGAGGGGACCGGGTCGACCCAGCTCGAGTTCGGCGACGGGACGCGGCGCAGCTTCGAATGGGGTCCGCGCAGCATGTTCGCGATCCCGCTCAACGCCAAGCACCGCCACTTCAACGGCAGCGGGCGCAACCGCGCGCTCCTGGTGTCGACCACCGACATGCCGCTGGTGATGAACACGTTCCACAACGACCGGTTCATCTTCAGCACCGACTTCGAGTTCTCCGAGCGGACCGGCAAGGACAGCTACTATTCGGGCGAAGGCGATCTCGTGCTGGTGCGGCCCGGCAACCACATGTGGGAGACCAACTTCGTCCCCGACCTCGAACAGCTCGAACTGCAGGCCTGGGCGGACCGCGGCGGCGGCTCGACCAACATCATGTTCGTGCTGGCCGACGGCATCATGCACGCGCACATCTCGGAGATGCCGACCGGGACCTACAAGAAGGGCCATCGCCACGGCGCCGGCGCGCATGTGATGTGCGTGGTCGGCACCGGCTATTCGCTGCTCTGGTTCGAGGGCGACCAGGACTTCCTGCGCATCGACTGGAAGCACGGCGTGGTGTTTCCGCCCGCCGAGAAGCAGCTCCACCAGCACTTCAACACCTCCAACCGGCCGGCGCGCTATCTGGCGACCGGCGTCGGCAGCCTGCGCTACCCGCTCACCGCGATCAAACGCCGCTCGTCGGGGACGACCAGCACCGGCGCGAAGAGCGCGGTGTCGACCAGCATCAAGGAGGGCGGCGACCAGATCGAGTACGAGGATCAGGATCCGCGCATCCATCCGCTGTGGCTCGACGAGATGCGCAAGAACGGCGCCGAGCCCAAGATGGAGAAGTGGTTCCCGTCCTACGCCCCGCAGCGCGCCGCGGAGTGATGAACGAGGATACGGCGGTGCGCACGAAGGGGTGGGTTCTGCATCTGGCATTTGCGCTCGCCGCATTGGCGGCGCTCGCCGCCAATGCGGCCGTCGCGCAGCAGTTCCGCGGCAAGACCATCCGGATCATCGTCGGCTCCGCGGCGGGCGGCGGTTACGATGCCAACGCGCGGCTGGTGGCGCGCCACCTGGGCGCCCACCTCGCCGGACATCCGACGGTGATCGTGTCGAACATGCCGGGTGCGTCTGGCGCGCAGGCCGCGAACTATCTCTACTTGACCGCTCCGAAGGACGGCACGGTGCTCGGCACCTTCAACAAGTCGTTGCCGTCCTATCAGGCCGTCGGCCAAGCCGGCGTGCGCTTCAAGGCGGAAGAACTGTCCTGGCTCGGCTGCCTGAGCCAGACCGTCGACACGGTCGTGGTCTGGCACACGACCGGCGTCCAGACGATCGAGGATGCCAAGGCAAGGCCCGTCATCATGGGCGCGCTCACCAGGATCGGGACCATGTGGGCCTATCCGGCGCTGCTCAATGCGCTGCTCGGCACCAGGTTTCGCATCGTCACCGGCTATGAGAGCGGCACGCATATCAACCTCGCCATGGAAAAAGGCGAGATCGAAGGGCGCGGCAGCAATCCCTGGAGCTCCTGGAAGGCGACCTCGTCCGATTGGATCCGGGACAGGAAGATCGTTCCGATCGTGCAGATCGGGCTGAGCAAGGATGCGGATCTGCCCCACGTGCCGCTCCTCACCGAGCTCGCGCAGGGCGAGGAGCAAAGCCGCATCTTTGCCTTCGCCAGCTCGGAAGCGATGGATCGACCGTTCGCCGCGCCGCCCGGGCTCGCGCCCGAAATCCTGGCGGAGCTTCGCGGCGCCTTCGACCTCATGGTGCGCGACCCGGCCTTCATCGAGGACGCCCGCAAGGCCGCCCTCGACCTCGATCCGCTTCCGGGCGCCAAGGTCGCCGACATCGTCCGCGGCGTGGTGAACACCCCGCCGGACGTGATCCGCAGATACAAGGAGATCACCGAGTGAGCGATCTCCGGCAAGCTTGATTCAAGCAGAGTCTGATACTACGATTCGGCCGGCGAATTCGGTGTCTGCCGGCGCAAACGCGCGGAGCGAGAAGAATGAAAAAACTGGTGTTGGAGACCACCGCCCCGTTCCAGGGCCTGCCGGAGCTGGTCGCCTATGACGAAGGGCTGTTCGCGGCGGAAGGGCTCACCGTCTCATGGGCCGACCGCGACCAGGGCGTCGTCAAGACGGTCGACCGGTCCATCACCAGTCCCAAGGGCGTCGATCCGTTCCTGAGCCATGGCAAGCTGTTCGAAGCCGGCAAGGCGGACATGTACAACGCCTGCGAATGGGGCAACTACTGCCGCGTCGGCTCGACCGGCGCCGGCAGCCGCCAGCTCGGCCGCCGCGCCATCGTGTCCTATTCGGCCATGGTGGTGGCGCCAAACTCGCCGGTCTACACGCCGCAGCAGCTCGCCAACAAGATGATCGGCGTGCCGTTCTATTTCGGCACGCACTACATCGCGATGCACATGCTGCAAGGGTTCGTGCGGCGCGAGGAACTGAAGCTCTGCTTCGCGCCGAACGGCTCGCGCTACCGGCTCGACGCGGTGATGAGCGGCGAGATCGACGCCGCGACGCTGACCGAGCCGCATGTGTCGCTGGCCGAGAAGAAAGGCTGCCGCATCATCTGCGAGGCTTTGTTCCACGGCACCGAGGTCGCCTCCGACCGGCTCGACGCGGAGACCTACGCCGCCTTCAATCGCGCGGTGCGCGAGGCGGTGCGGCGCATCAACGCGAACAAGCGCGGCTACCTGCACTATTTCATCGACTATCACGGCAAGACCGATCCGGAAGTGGCCGCGCTCAAGATCGAGGACCTGCGCGAAGGCCGCCTGGTGGTGTGCGAGCCGGCGCCGATCCCGCTCGACGAGATGCAGCGCACCTACGACTGGCTCAAGAGCTGGGGCATGCTGGAGGAGACGGCATCGCCGCTGGCGCTGGTCAACGCGGAGGTGCAGAGCTTCGCCCATCAGGCGGCGGAGTAGTTCCGAGGACATGGTCATGCGCAACGGACATTCGGACGAGATCGCCAAGCTGGTCGAGCCCGGCCGCGTGCACCGCCGCGTCTATGCCGATCCGGACGTGTTCGAGCTCGAGATGGAGCGCATCTTCGGCCGCGCCTGGCTGTTCGTCGGCCATGCCAGCCAGGTGCCGAACGCGGGCGACTACATCACCACCGAGCTCGGACGCCAGCCGGTCATCCTGTGCCGGCACCACGACGGCAGCGTGCAGGTGCTGCTCAACCGCTGCAGCCATCGCGGCGCCAAGGTGGTCAATGATCGCCAGGGCCACGCGCCGCGTCTCGTGTGCTGCTATCACGGCTGGACCTACGACACCGACGGAAGGCTCATCACGGTGCCGGTGCCGGAAGGCTGCGGCGAAGGCTTCGACAAGGCGGCGTTCGGCCTCGCGCGCGCACCGCGCGTCGGCGAGTACCGCGGCTTCGTGTTCGCGAGCCTCGCCGCCAATGGCGCGAGCTTCGAGGACCATATCGGGCCGATGAAGGGCAACATCGACGACCTGGTCGACCGCGCGCCCGACGGCACGCTGGCGCTCGACGTGGGCCAGCACCGCTACGTCTACAACGGCAACTGGAAGCTCCAGGTCGAGAACGTGCTCGACAGCTATCACGTACCGTTCGGCCACGCCTCAACCGTCAACAAGGACGGGGTGCAGTTCGCCCGCCGCGAAGGCGACAGCAAGGGCGCGGCCGTCATCGAGACCGAGAAGAAGCAGACCGCGAGCACCTGGAAGGACCGCAAGAGCTTCATCGTCGGCAACGGCCACGGCTGGACCAGCAACACCACGCTGGACGACGGCAAACGCTCGAGCCCGGCCTTCGACGAGTACAAGCGCGTGCTGGCGGAAAAAGTCGGCGCCGAGCGGGCGGCCGCGATCCTCACGCCGCGGCTGCACAACACGCTGATCTATCCCAACATGTCGATCATGGGGCTCAACATCCACGTGCGGGTGATCAAGCCGCTCGCGGTCGACCGCACCGAGGTCACGATCTATCCGATCCGGCTGGTCGGCGCGCCCGACGCGATGAACTTCGGCAACATCCGGCTGCTCAACGTCACCCACTCGGCGGCGTCCTTCGTGCAGACGGACGATCTGGAATCCTTCGTGCGCGCGCAGAAGGGCCTGCACAGCCATCAGAGCGACTGGGTCGATATTTCGCGCGGGCTCGGCGCCGAGGAGCCGGACCGCGAGCTCAACGCCACGCGCGGGCTCGCGACCCACGAGATGGTCGTGCGCGCGCAGTACAAGGCCTGGGTCGGCTATATGCGCGAGGCGGCCTGATGGAGGCGGCGGGGGCGGACGTTGCCGGCATCGACCGCGCGGAGTTCGAGAATTTCCTGATCCAGGAGGCGGCGCTGCTCGACCAGCGTCGCTTTCGCGACTGGATGGCGCTGTTCGCCGAGGACGGCACCTACTGGGTGCCGGCGGTGCCCGACCAGAACAGCCCGTTCGATCAGGCCTCGCTGTTCTACGACGACCGCGAGCTGATGAAGACGCGGGTCGATCGCCTGGAGCACCCGCGCATCCACGTGCAGACGCCGCCCTCGCGTACCGCGCATCTCGTCGGCAACACCGTGGTCGAGCAGGCGGAGGCGGCCAAGGGCGAATATGTGGTCGGCTCGACCGTCATCATGGTCGAGTACCGCGAGGACCGGCAGCGCCTGTTCGCCGGCCGCCAGCACCACCGGCTGCGACGCCACGGCGCAAGCTTCCGCATCGTGCAGAAGCGCGTCGACCTGATCAACTGCGACAGCGCCTTCGAGGCGATGGCGGTGCCGATCTGAATTCGTCTTTGCTGGCCGCGCGATCTTGAAAGCAGCGCCGCGATTACGACGGCCGGTGCAGTGCCCTCTCGCGCGAGAAGGAGAGGGCACGAGAGGCGCCAGCAGCGCCTCCAGCATGCGAGACGTTGCGACCGACCGCGCGCCGCCGTTGAAACGACCGCTACTCCTTCGCGACCACCGCGGCGAGCGACTTCGCCAGCGGCGCCCAGCGCGCGGTTTCGCTCTCCACGAATCTGGTGAACTCCTCCGGCGACATCAGGCGCGTCTCGATGGCGTCGAGCGCGAGCCGCTTCTGCACCAGCTCCGACTGCATGGCCTTGAGCGTTTCGCGGCTGAGCGCCTGCACGATGTCCCTCGGCAGCTTCGCCGGTCCCGACAGCGAGAACCAGGTCGCCGCCACCAGGTCCTGGCCCACCTCCCTCAGGGTCGCGATCTCCGGAAAGTTCGGTATGCGTTTCTCGGTCGAGACCGCAAGCGGAATGATCTTGCCGGTCCGGATCTGCTCGGCCGCCGTCGAGAACGTAATGGTGCCCATCTTCACGTGGCCGGCGATGAGGTCGGTGAGCGCGGGGCCGGCTCCCTTGTAAGGGATGTGGCTGAGCTTGTAGTTCTCATGCTGGGCGACGTACTCCGCGACCAGGAAGCCGTTCGAGCCGGTGCCCGGCGAGATGTAGCTGACCGGCTCCTTGCTGGCCCGCGCCAGCGCGACGAACTCCTTGTAGGTCTTCACGCCGAGCGACGGATGCACCACCATCACGGACGGCGGACCGCCCAGATAGGCGATGTGGGTGAAGTCCTTGATCCCGTCGTAGCCGACATTGGCGTTGAACACGGGCGAGATCACGTTCGAGGCGATGCTGGACACGACCAGCGTGTAGCCGTCGGGATCGGCCGAGGCTCCCGCCTGCGCGCCGATGATGCCGCCGGCGCCGCCGCGGTTCTCGACATAGAACTGCTGCTTGAAGGCCGTGGAGAGCTGCTCGGCGATGATCCGGCCGAGCGTGTCGGCGGCGCCGCCCGGCGCGAAGGGCGCGATGATCCGGACCGGCTTGGCGGGCCAGTTCTGTGCCTGCGCGGATCCGACAGCCAGGCAGACAAGGCCCGCCAGGGCCGCGATTCGTGCAATCATTCTGGTCATGTTGGTGTCCTTTCGAACCCGGTGCCGCCCAGCCTATCGCATGTCCCCGTGACCGTCATCCCCGGGGTATCCGCGATATCGGGTGCCCGTGATATAGTCCGGGCCATGTCCCGGGTGCGGCTGTGCGCCCGGCCGCGAACCCGCGATGATGAGGAACGTCATGCCGGACCCAGAAAAGCCCGTCGTGCGCATTGCGCCCAACAACCAGGTGTTCGACCTGCCGGTCATCGTCGGCATCGAGGAAGGGCTGTTCGAGCGGGCCGGGCTCGACGTCCGGTTCTCGGCCACCCACGCCGACCGCGAGAAGGACGCCATCGGCCGCCCGATCATGTCGCGCCTCAAGGAGCAGCTTTTCGATTGCGGCACCGCCGACAGCTACAACGTCTGCGAATGGGCGAGCATCGACCGGCTCGAGCGCGGCAGCCGCGGCGGCAACATCGCGGCGCTGCGGGCGGCGGTGGCCGCGCAGGCGATCCTCACCTTCGACGACAGGCTGCAGGTGCCGCGCGACCTCGCCGACGTGCCGGTGGTGGTGCAGGAGCTCACCGGCTCGCACTACACGGTGCTGCAGATGCTCGAAAGCGCGGTCGGCGCCGAGCACGTCAAGATCGAGCACGGCGGGTTGCCGCAGATGCGCTGGGCCGCGCTCAAGAACGGCAGCGCGCGTGCGATCGCCGTGATGGAGCCGTTCATCAGCCTCGGCCTCAAGGACGGCGCACACATCATCGCGGCCTCGTTCTACCGCGGCGGCGAGGTGATCGCCGCCGACCTCACGCCCGAGCAGCGCAAGGCCTATTACGACGCCGAGAACAAGGCGGTCGATCTCATCAACGGCGATTTCTACAAATACGCACACCATGTCACGGCGCACGCCAAGGGCGCGCTCGAACCCCGCGAGCTGCTGCGCGCCTTCGTGCGCTACAAGCACGTCGACTACTACGACCCGGCGCTGTTCAACCGCGCCTATGACTGGATGAAGGCGCGCGGCCTCAGCGAAGGCCAGAGCGAGCACGCCGCGCTGGTGGTGGGCTGACCTGACGTTCGCGCCGCGACCTCGGTCGCCCTCTCTCCTTGAGCGAGGCCACGCGCGCGCGTCGCTACGGCGCGATCATCGCATCGATACCGGAATTGTCAGGCAGCGCCAGCAGCGCGGTCAATTCGCGCGTGCTTCTGGCGCGCTCGATGGCGAACAGAAACTGCGTCAGGTTTTCGGTATGCGCGGCGCCGGCAAACGGCGCGACGTTCTCGCGCAGCTTTTCCGCGAGGTCCGCATCCGTGAACGGGTTCCTGGGATGGCCCGGCGACGGCGCCGCATCCCCATGCACGATTTCGCCGTCCGCCGTCTCGATCTCGACCCGCGACAGATAGCCGGCCTGCGCGCGCTTGAGCTTGCCGCCGGCCAGCGTGCCGAGGTCGGGCGCGGGCAACACCACCACCTTGTCCTCGAGGAAGCGCTGCCGCGTCGGATCGAGCACGCGCGTGGGCGCGAAGCTCTCGGTGCGCACATGGCCGTCGAGCACGGCGGCCGCGACGATGTAGGGCAGCGAATGGTCGGCCGTCTCGCGCGAGATCGGATGCCAGGGGTCCTTGCGGATGGTCACGAGATGGTCGTAGGCGCCCTCCTCCGCATAGACCCGCACCTGCCTGATCGCCGCAACATCGCCGAGCTTCGCGCGCGCCGCCAGCGCCGCCTGGATCGCGCTCTGCGCCAGCGAGCCGACCGGCCAGCGCTTGAAGTAGGCGTCCGCGATGCGCGACAGCGGCCGCCCGGCGGCGAGGCGCTCGCGCAGGACCGGGATGACGTCCTCGCTCTTGTGCGCGAGCTTGCGGATGAACCCATGCTTGCCGACGAACGGCCGCACCGCGCCTTCGACGCCGGCCGATGCCAGCAGACACGCCTGCAGCGAATTGCGCACGGCGTCGCTGCCGTTGAAGCGTTTCCACATGGTGAGATCGCCGCGCGCATTGAGGTCGCCCGACTCGATCTCGTCGCTGGCGAAATGCGGCACCACCGTCATCGCCAGCGCTTCCTGCACCTGCTGCGTGTCGAGATCGAGAACGCGCGCGATGGCGCAGGTCGCGCCGATGGCGGTGAGGTTGGTGTAGTCCCAGCCGCCCGGCGCGGTCGAGAACGCGTCATAGGCCGCGCCCACCACCTCGTAGCCGACCGCGAGCGCCGACAAAAGCTTCGCGCCTGGGGCGTTCGCCCATTCGGCGGCGGCAATGACGCCGCTCGCCATGTCGCTGGCGTGCCCGGAATTGCGGGCGCCGACGAAGAAGTCGTTGTAGTCGTAGCAGCGCAGCAGCACGCCGTTGGTGAGCGCGGCGATGTCGGGGGTCGTGCGCCGCTCGCTGCCCCAGAGCAGGCAGCCGTCGGCGCCGACCGGAAAGCGATAGGCGTGGCGGCGCGCGGCCTGCGCCGCCGGATGCGCCAGCGCGCCCATGGCGACGGCGATCGAATCGATGAGCGCGGCCTTGGCGGCGCGCTCGATGCGCGGCGCGAGCGTGGCCGAGACGTTCACCGCGTAGCGCGCAATGAGCGCGGCGACCTCATCGGCGGGTTCGGATCGGGAGTCCAACATCAGGAGGCTCGCGAAGATTTGTGCTCGTCATTCCGGGCCGAGCGCAGCGAGGAGCCCGGAATCCACAACCACGAAACGATCTGCATGGCTCCGTCATACACCACGGAAAGTTGCTGGTCATGGATTCCGGGCTCGCTCCCGTGGCGCGCCCGGAATGACGGAAGCGTGCTCACACCGCCACGTGGAATTCGCCCTTGCGGACCTTGATGGCGTCGAGCGCGACCTCCTTGAAGGCGCCATCCTCCGGCAGCACGAACGACGCCGAGCGCACGCTCTGCGCCTCCTCGTCGAGGCCGGGCGCGCGCTTGCCCTCCTGCACCGCCTGCGCGGCCTTGCGCAGACGCAGCCGTGCCATGATGATCGCGTTGTCGGTGGAGACGAGGTTCTCCTTGCTGCGGTCGGCGATCGGTCCCATGCTTTCCTGCACCGAGGCGTCCTGGATGGCGAGGCCCTTCACCCCGCTGTAGTAATGCCCGGCCTCCTGCGCCGCGCGGTCCATCAGGTAGCCGTTGCCGCGGTTGGCGACCGGCCGGAACGTACCGGGGATCAGCTCGGCGTGCACGCCGGCGCCGCTCTTCATCAGCTCGATCTCCCGATCAGACAGGTCGCGCACCGGGTGGAACGTCATGGTCCAGGCGATGCAGTTGTGGTCGTCCATCGGCACCCAGGCGTGGCCGTTCGCGGCCTGGCCCTGGTAGGGCGGGATGAGCGTGTACCAGGGCATCAGCCACTGGGTGATGCGCCAGTAATGGAAGCCGGGATCGGCGTTGCGGCGCGCGCCGATCAAAAGCCCGCCCGGCGATTCGAGGATGTCGAAGACCGTATTGGTGCTGCGCGCGTATTTGGCGCCGGCGGTGTTCCTGTGCAGCGGGTCGGAGTTGAGGTCGCCGCGATGCAGGAACGACACGTGGCTGGAATCGATGCCGCCTTCCATCGCCTGCAGGTAGTTGCTCTCCTGCCAGCGCTTGGTGATGAAGCGCTGCGACGGCTTGAGCTGCGTGAACTCGAAGGACGGCAGCGGCGGCCGCTCCGCGGGCGGCCCCATATAGGCCCAGATCACGCCGCCGACCTCGACGCAGGGATAGGATTTCAGCTTGATCTTCTCGCAGAAGCCGCTCGACGCCGGCTCCGACGGCACCTCGACGCATTGCCCGGTCACGTCGTATTTCCAGCCGTGATAGGGGCAGCGCAACCCGTTCTCCTCGTTACGCCCGAACCAGAGCGATACGCCGCGGTGGGCGCAGAACTCGTCCATCAGCCCGAGCCGCCCCTGCGTGTCGCGAAACGCGATCAGCCGCTCGGACAGCAGTTGCACCTGCACCGGCGGAGCGTTCGGCCGCGGCAGTTCCTCCGACATCACGGCCGGGATCCAATGCCGGCGGAACAGTTCCCCCATCGGCGTGCCGGGGCCGGTGCGGGTCAGGACCTCGTTCTGCTCATGCGTGATCATGCCGGATTCTCCGAGCCTCTGCTGGCGCCCAGTCCCACGACGGCCGATCCTAGCGCGCCTTGTAGGGCCCGAGAAGACGCACGGCCTCGTCCGAGAACGAGCGGTCGACAACCTTGTCCACCGACACGTTGGAGCTGATGAGCCCGCGTTCCCGGAAGAAGACGAGATCGTTCTTGAGCGCCTCCACGTTCACCCCTCCGTTCGGATCGACGGCGAACGGCGTCATGGAGGCGAAGGTCTCGCGATCCTTGATCTCGGTGGACTCGGTCAGGATCGTGATGATCTCGGCGGCGGTGGGGCCTGCGAGCCGGTCGCCGACGAGGGCGTCGTTGTAATCGCGCACGGCCCGCACATAGGCCTTGATGAATTTTTGTGCCACGGCGCGGCGCTTCAGCGCGAAATCCTCGGCATAGAGCACGACCGCCGTCTGCTGGCCGGGATAGATGACGGTCGGGCTCGCCGGCACGGTGATGCCGTCGCGCAGCCCGCGCGTCAGCGTCGGCTCGTTCGACTGCGCCGCGTCGATGCCCTTGTTGATCAGGGCAGCGAGCATCTGCGGGAATCCCATATAGACGATCTTGACGTCGCCGTATTTCAAGCCGCCCTTCTTCAAGGCCTCGTTGACGGAGGACTCCGACCCCGATCCGGGCGACGCCGCCGCGATCGTCATGCCCTTGAGATCGGCGAGCGTCTTGTAGCGGCCGCTGCCGGCGTGATCCTTGCGCACGACCAGCCGTGAATATTCGAGCTTGTCGGTGACCGAGCCCTTGTCGGCGATGATGCGCAAGTTCACGCCCTGCTCGACCGCATTATAGAGGCCCGCCGAGACGGTGCCGGCGCCCACGTCGAGCTGGCCGCGACCGAGCGGAGCGATCATGCCGGCCGCGGAGGCAAATGCCGTGGTCTTGATCTCGATGCCTTCGGCGCGGAAGTAGCCCTTCTTGTCGGCGATGAAGAAGCCGGCGTCGGTCGCCGCATTGGTGATGCCGACGGTGACGCTTTCGACCTGCGCGCGCGCGACCTGGCCGAGGCCCGTCAGCAGGATCGCCGCCAGCGCGCCGCACGTCGCGGCGCCGCGCAGGAACCGGGTTTGCCGTTGCTGCAAGTCCATCCTCATCCCTCTCTGGCACCGCGGGCCCTGTCGATGTCCGCGGCACCAGTCTGCGCGGGCGGCTGAAGGTGTCAACTCGTCAAACGGTCACGTATGCGATATGGACAACGATGGCATTCCGGCCGGCCGGATGCCGCCGACGGAGACGCGCGATGAGCCTGAGCCTTGGAACGGCGGAGATCCCCGGCGGCCGGATCGGGCATTATCGCAACTCGTCGCCGCGGCGCATCCGGCTCCTCGGCCTCGGCGAGGCGGGCGGCAAGGTCGCCCGCGCGGTGGCGAAGCGCGGGCTCTCGAATGTCGAGGTCATGACCAATGCGAGGCCGGTCGGCTGGGACGAGGTCGCGGGCGACCATCCGGGCGAGCACAGCAACATGATCGTCATCGTCTGCGCGCAGGGCGACGAGCGGCTGTTCCGTCCCGAGCGCGGCAAGCCCGACATGCTGGTCACCTTCGTGCTCCTGCAGAGCGCCGCCGACATGCCGGCCGCCGGTGACGAACGGGTCGCCGACGCGCGCGGCTTCTCAGACCTGTTCGTGACCACGTCGGATGCCGACTACGTGGCCGAGTTGATCGACAACCTGGCGAGCTAGCCATGCCGCCGGCCCGCAACATCGCGCGCGAGCGGCTGGAGCGGGGCGAGCTGTCGCTCGGCGTCGGCGTCAAGGTTGTGCGCGGCGTCGAGATCGGCAAGGCGATGAAGAGCGCCGGCTACGATTGGCTGTTCATCGATCTCGAGCACGGAGCGCTGTCGATCGAAACGGCGGCGCAGATCGCGCTCGCCGCGCTCGACGCCGGCATCGCGCCGATCGTGCGGATTGCGAACGGCGAGTTTTCCATCGCGACGCGGCTCATGGACAACGGCGCCCTCGGCATCGTGGTCCCGCACGTGGAGACCGCCGACGAAGCGCGGCTGGTGGTCGAGAAGCTGCGCTACCCGCCGCTCGGCCGCCGCGCGATCTATTCCAGCGTGCCGCAATACCAGTTCAAGACCATGAACGCCGCCGACATGGCGGCGCTGAACGCCGCCAACCTGATCGTGGTCATGCTGGAATCGCGAACCGGCATCGACAACGCCGGCGCGATCGCGGCGGTGCCCGGCATCGACGTGCTGCTGATCGGCACCAACGACCTGTGCGTCGATCTCGGCATCACCGGCGAGCTCGGGCACGCCCAGGTGGACGACGCCTATGCGCGCATGATCGCGGCCTGCCGCGCGCACGGAAAATGGGCCGGCATGGGCGGCATCTATGACGAGCAACTGATGCAGCGCTACATCGGCATGGGCGCACGCTTCATCCTTGGCGGCGGCGACCTCGGCTTCCTGCTCGGCGGCGCGGCCAGGCGCGCCGAGTTCCTCCGCGCCGTGCACAAGCCGGGCTGAAGGAGACGCGCATGCAGCTCGACGCCAAGGCCGCCGGCGCCAGGCGGCTCAAGGACAAGGTCTGCATCGTGACCGGCGCCGGGCAAGGCATCGGACGCGCCGCGGCACGGCGGCTCGGCCAGGAGGGCGGCATCGTCGTCGTCGCCGAGCGCATCGACGAGAGCGCCAGCCGCACGGTCGCCGAGCTCGCCGAGCATGGCGTCGAGGCAAAGAAGGTGCTGGTCGATCTCGGCACCTTCGCCGGCGCGCAAAGCCTCATGACCGAGACGCTTGCCGCCTATGGGCGCATCGACGTGCTGGTCAACAATGTCGGCGGCACAATCTGGATCAAGCCTTACCACCGCTACAGCGAGGACGAGGTGAAGCGCGAGCTCGAACGGTCGCTCTACCCCACCCTGTGGAGCTGCCTGGCGGTGCTGCCGACCATGATGCAGCAGCAGGCGGGCTCGATCGTGAACCTCGGCTCGCAGTCGCCGCGCGGCCTCTATCGCCTGCCCTACGCCACCAGCAAGGGCGGTATCGCGGCGCTGACCAAGGTGCTGGCGATGGAATACGGGCGCTACGGCATCCGCATCAACACGGTGGCGCCGGGCGGCACCGATGTTCCCGACCGCGTCACGCCGCGCCAGCTCCTCCAGCCCGGCGTGATGGCGCAGGACATCGCGCAGGCGGAAGCGGAGGACTACCAGCGCGAAATGGCCCAGGACATCCGCCACCAGCAGGCGCTGCGCCGGCGCGGCTTGCCCGAAGAGCAGGCGGCGGCGATCGCGTTCCTCGCCTCCGACGACGCGAGCTTCATCACCGGGCAGGTGATCAACGTGAGCGGCGGGCAGTCGTAGCGCCGTCCTCGCCGCCCGTGCCCTCTCCTATTGCGGGAGAGGGCCCAACGCGAGCGCCGGAGCGTCCGCTCCGGCGCTCGCACGCGTCAGTCGAGGATGGGCTCGACCTTGACGATCGACCCGCCGTGATTGCTGCCGACCCAGAGCGCGCCCGGATTCGTGCGCTCGTCGACGAACACGCGGCGGATATTGGTCGGACGCGGCAACTGGTACTCGATGTACTGGCCGGTCTTGACGTCGAGGCGCGACACCCGGTCGTTGAGCATCGAGCCGGTCCAGGCCGAGTCGTCCTTGTTGCCGTAGACGGCGTCATAGGGCGCGCTCCACGACGAAGGCACCTTCCATTCGTGGATCTTGCCTTCCTTCGGATCGAGCATGCCGATGGCGTTGCCGCGGAACTCGGCGAACCAGACGCGGCCTTCGGCGTCGACGCGCCCCCGCCGCGGCGTCGAATTCGGCGTCGGCGTGAGATAGACCGTCTCCTTCTTGGTCTTGGCGTCGATCTTGACGATATTGCCGGCGGAGAAGTCGAGCAGGTAGGCGTTGTTCTCGGCGTCCGAATGGATGCCGTAGGTCCCGATCTTCTTGCCGGTGCGCGGGTCCTTCGGCACGCCCAGATTCTCGAACTTGTTGGAGGCGAGATCGAGACGGTAGATGTTGGTGCCGTCGGAGTTCTTGATCCACACCTTATTGTCGGCCTTGGTGCCTTCCACCGCGAGATGGCCGAGCTGGCCGCCGGAGGTGTCCCACTCCTTCGGCGTCGACCACATCGTGAACTTCTCGGTCGTCTTGTCGAACTTGGCGATGGCGCTCTGATACATCACGCCCAGCCAGGGATTGTCATCCTTGTCGATCTCGAGGTTGAGGGTGCCGAGCGAATAGCCGGGCTTCACCACCGGGATCGGATATTGCGTCACGTTGCCGGTCTTGGCGTCCATCTTGCCGAGGAACATCTGGCCGAAGTCGGAGTACCAGACGTTGCCGGCGCGATCGAGCATCACGTCGTGCGGCTGGATGTTGGGCTGCGGCAGATCGTATTCGGTGATGACGACCTTGGTCGACTTGCCGGTGAGCCGCGGCAGGGTCTTGAGCGGGAAATTCCAGGTCTCCTGCTGGCTCAGGTTGACGCTCGCGAGCCACTCCGCGGTCTTGCGCAGGTCGCCGCCGCGATCGCGGTCGCGGACGAAGTCGGTGAGCTTCTGCGGGCGCTGCGGCGTGCTGCCCGGGTAATAGGTGCCCATTCGCGGGATGATGACATTCTCGAAGGTCTCGGCATCGTAGCTCGACTTCATGATGCGTTCGAGGGTATGGCAGCCCGTGCAGTTGAGCAGGAACTTCTTCTGCTCGTCCGTGCCCGGCATGCTGACGAGCCATTCCGCATTGGTCAGGGTCGCGGAGAGATTCTTTACCTTGCGCAGCTTGAGCTCGGCCTTGGCCTCGGTTCCGGCGGCGACTTCGGCGTCATTCTTGCCGGGAAGCTCATAGCCGGCGGCGCGCGCCTTGAGCGTATACTTGCCGGGCTCCAGCCGCGCGGCCGGGAACGCGAAGCGGCCCTGGTCGTCGGTGATCACGCTGACGGCGATCGTGGAGCCGTCCTTCTTGGCGCTGACCACGACGCCCTCCATCGCGCCTTCCTCGGCGGAGCTGACCTGGCCGGTCAGCGCCGTCTGAGCCTGCGCGGGCAACGCGAAGCACGCCAGAGCGACCGTCGTGCTGAGCAGGAGATGTCTCGTCCGCATGTCCCTTGTCCTCCCTTTGCTGAGTTGATCCTCGGAGCCAGATGCTGCGGAATTTTGCGGTGATGCGCGAATCTAGGGCAAATGGCCGGTGGTGACAATCGCCGCCCTGCCCGGCCGGGGGCAAGCTCGCACAACCAGGACGTTTTGCCACGCGCGCCTTGACGGCGGTCGGGAACGTCGCGTCCGGCGCGCAGAAAACGTGGCTTGGCCTGGGAGCGTTTTCCAGACATGATCGCGGCCGCAACACGCATGATGATTGGGAGTGAGGATGGTGGATCTCAGGTACGAAGCTCCGGACACGTTGCAGGCGGCGGTGGCGCTGCTGGCAGCCGCGACCGGACCCGCCCGGGTACTGGCCGGCGGCACCGACGTCATCGTGCAGATGGAAACCGACCTGATCGCACCGCAACTCCTGGTCGATATCAAGAAGATCAAGGAAACGCGCCAGATCGCCGCCGAGAACGGCGGGTTCCGCATCGGCGCGGCGGTCCCGGGCCTGGAGATCATGGGCCATGCGGCGCTCAACAAGGCCTGGCCCGGCGTGGTCGACGGCGTCAAGCTGATCGGCTCGATCCAGGTCAGGGGCCGCGCCTCGATCGGCGGCAACCTGTGCAATGCATCGCCGGCCGCCGACAGCGTTCCGGCGCTGATCGCCGCCGCCGCCGTGGCGCGCATCATCGGACCCGACGGCATGCGCGACGTGCCGGTCGAGCAGATCCCGGTCGGGCCGGGCAAGACCTCGCTCGCCAAGGGCGAGCTGATTGCCTCCTTCTTCCTGCCGGCGCGCCCGGCGCATTCGGGCGACGCCTATCAGCGCTTCACGCCGCGCACCGAGATGGACATCGCGGTGGTCGGCGTCGGCGTCAGCCTCACGCTCGACGGCAGCGGAACGTGCATCGCGGCAAGAGTCTCGCTCGGCGCGGTGGCGCCGACCGTCTTGCTCGTGAAGGAATGCGCCGACGCGCTGATCGGCAGCAAGCTCGACGCCGCGGCGCTGGAGCGGCTCGCCAAGGCGGCGAGCGCCGCCTGCCGTCCGATCGACGACAAGCGCGGCACCAAGGAATATCGGATCAAGGTCGCAGGCGTTCTGGCGAGGCGTACCGCCCTGCAGGCGCTCGAACGGGCGAGGCAGAACTGATGGCGAAGAAGCACCACATCACCACGACCGTCAACGGCGACGAATACGACTTCCTGTGCGAGGGACAGCAGACCTTGCTCGATGCGCTGCGCGACGAACTGATGCTCGCCGGCACCAAGGAAGGCTGCGCCACCGGCGACTGCGGCGCCTGCACCGTCATCATCGACGGCACGATGGTCTGCTCCTGCCTCGTGCTCGCGGTCGAGACCCAGGGCGCGCAGATCGAAACCATCGAAGGCATGGCGAAGGGCAACGACCTGCATCCGTTGCAGCGCAATTTCCTCGAGCTCAACGGCTTGCAATGCGGCATCTGCACGCCCGGCATTCTGATCGCCGCCAAGGCGCTGCTCGAGCGCAATCCCGATCCCACCGAAACCGAGATCCGCTACTGGCTCGCCGGAAACCTGTGCCGGTGCACCGGCTATGACAAGATCGTCCGCTCCGTGCAGGCCGCGGCGAAGGAAATGCGAGGAGAATGACCATGGCGACGATTCTGGAAAAGAGCGGCTTCAACAAGGACAAGAAGCTCAAGGTCGTCGGCACCTCGCCGGTCAAGCACGACGGCATCGACAAGGTGACCGGGCGCGCGAAATTCGGCGCCGACATCTTCCTGCCCGGCATGCTGGTCGGCAAGATTTTGCGCAGCCCCCATGCGCACGCGCGGATCAAGTCGATCGACATCTCGGCGGCCGAGAAGCTCCCGGGCGTCAAGGCGGTGGTGACGCGCGACGACTTCCCCGAGATCAAGGCCGGCACCGTCGGCGGCGACATGACCAGGAACGCCATGGCGCGCGAGAAGGCGCTCTACGACGGCCACCCGGTGGCCGCCGTCGCCGCCACCAGCGAGGCGATCGCCAAGGAGGCGCTCAAGCTGATCAAGGTGGACTACGAGGTGCTGCCCCACGTCATCGACCCGGTGCAGGCGATGGCGCCGGGCGCGCCGGTGCTGCATCCGCATGTGCGCACCAAGGGCGTCAAGGGCGCCGACCAGGAGAGCAACGTGATCGAGCGGCTCGATCTCGCCATGGGCGACGTCGAGCAGGGCTTCGCCGAGGCCGACGTGATCGTCGAGCGCGAATACGACACCAAGCCGATGCACCAGGGCTATATCGAGCCGCAGAGCTGCGTCGCCAGCGCCACCGAGGACGGACAGGTCGAGCTGTGGTGCTGCACCCAGGGGCCGTGGGTGTTTCGCGACCGGCTCTCCGACATCCTCAAGATCGACTCCGCGAAAATCCGCGTCCAGCAATCGGAGATGGGCGGCGGCTTCGGCGGCAAGACCGGCTTCTATGGCGAGCCGGTGGCGGTCCAGCTCGCGCGCAAGTCCAAGCGCCCGGTGAAGATCACGCTCACGCGCAATGAAGTGTTCCGCGCCACCGGGCCGGTGTCGGGCACCAAGTCGCGCATCAAGATGGGCGTGAAGAAGGACGGCACCATCACGGCGGCGGAGGCCGAGCTTGTGTTCCAGACCGGCGCCTTCACCGGCTCGATGTTCTCCAACGCGCCGCAGGCGATGTTCACGCGCTACGCGCTCAGGAACATCAAGACCGTGTCCTACGAGGTGGTGTCGAACCGACCGAAGGTCAATTCGTTCCGCGCGCCCTGCGTGCCGCAGGTGGTGTTCGGCGTCGAAGGCGTGATCGACGAGCTCGCGCGCAAGATCGGCATGGATCCGATCGACCTGCGGCTCAAGAACGCGGCGACCGAGGGTTACAAGACCATCTATGGCGAGACCTTTGGGCCGATCGGCTTCGTCGAGACGCTGCAGGCCGCCAAGAAGTCCGAGCACTACAATTCGCCGGTGCCGAAAGGCCAGGGCCGCGGCGTCGCCGCCGGCTTCTGGTTCAACCGCGGCGGCGAGACCACCGGCACCTTGAACATCGCCATCGACGGCTCGGTGACGCTCATCCTGGGCACCACCGACGTCGCCGGATCGCGCATCTCGATCAGCATGATGGCGGCGGAGGAGCTCGGCATCCCGGTCGACAAGGTGCGTGCCGTCATGGCCGACACCCACTCGCTCGGCTACAACCGCGTCACCGCCGGCAGCCGCACCACCTTCGCGACCGGCATGGTGATCGTCGATTCCGCGCGCAAGGCGATCGCCGAATTGTGCAAGCGCGCCGCCGGCATCTGGGGCGTGCCCGAGGACGGCGTGACGTTCGAGGACGGCCAGTGCCGGCCGGCGGGCTCGAATGTCGGCACCTTCGAGCCGCTCTCGATCGCGCAGATCGCCGCCAAGACCATGGCGACCCATGGCGCCATCGCCGGCCACTCGGAGATGAACGTCACCGGCGCCGGCCCGGGTTTTGGGCTGCACATCGCCGACGTCGAGGTCGACCAGGAAACCGGCCGCGTCGACATCAGGCGCTACACGGTGGTGGAGGACGCCGGCAAGGCGATCCATCCGCTCCAGGTCGAGGGCCAGTACCAGGGCGGCGCGGTGCAGGGCATCGGCTGGGCGCTCAACGAGGAGTATTGCTACGGCGAGGACGGACGGCTGCAGAACGCGAGCTTCCTCGACTACCGCATGCCGGTCGCCTCCGACGTGCCGATGATCGGCACCGAGATCGTCGAGGTGCCGAACCCCAAGCACCCTTATGGGCTGCGCGGCGTCGGCGAGGTGCCGGTGGTGCCGACGATGGCGACGATCGCCAACGCGATCGGCGACTGCATCGGCATCCGGCCGCAGTCGCTGCCGATGTCACCGCCGAAGATCTTGAAGCTGATCGACGACGCGCGCGCCAAGGCCGGCGGCTAGACCACGTTCCGCTCATGTTGAACCGGTCTACCATCTGCTCGTCCCCGCGAAAGCGGGGACCCGGCGCAGAAATCAAGGAGTCAGAGCAAGCGACTCCTGCATTCCCGCTTTCGCGGGAATGAGCGGATGAGGTTGTGGACCGACCCAAACGGGGTGCGCTCTCGTAGCCCTCCCGTTTGGCGGGGACGAGCGGACTACGGCGAGCGCGCACGCCCGGTCAGTGAGCGGGCCTCCCGGCCGGCACCGGCGTCCTCGCAGCAACGCCGGCGATCCGCCAGCCCGGCCGCGTGGTGTGCAAGAGCATGAGCAGGACGATGGCGGCGGCGAACAGATACGACTGCACCACGTTCCAGGGCGTGAACGCGAGCAGTTGCAGCGGCGCGAAGTAGTTGCTGATCAGCACGTAGCTCGTCGCCAGCAAGACCAGTCGCGCGCGGTTGCCGATCGAGTGCGCCAGCAGGATCGCGAACATCGGAAAAACGATGCCGTAATGATGCTCCCAGGCGATGGGAGAAGCCATCGTGATGCTCAGCGCCATGGTGCAGAAGTCGAAGGTGCGGTCCGGGTCGCCTTCGCTGTCGCGCCGGAACAAGGCCGACGCGACGAGGAGGAGCGACGTCACCAGCACGCAGCCGTAAATCCAGATGTTGAACGGCGGAAAGCCGTTGTCGTTGAAATCCAGGACCTCGTACTGCACCGGATCGTAGAGGCTCATCAGCCGGTTGAGCAGCCCGCTGACCGACTGGTTGGGATAGAAGGTCTCGCCGTGCTGCGACAGGAACCAGAAGACGCGCAGGTAGTCGATATTGTCGGTCCAGCCGAAGACCGCGAGCGAGGCTCCGACGCCGACCACGCCGGTGGCTGCGAGCGCGGCGACGAAGCGCCACTCGCTGCGCAACGCCGCCCAGAGCAGGAACAGGCCGTAGTGCGGCTTGACCAGGCACATGAGGCCGATCAGCACGCCGCTCGACGCTTTCCAGCCCATCACCCAGCACAACAGCGCGAGCGCGAAGACGCCGTTGATCCAGACCTGGATCTGGCCGAGCGTGAAGGCCTTCACCACCGGATAGAAGGTCAGCGCCAGGCCGGCCACGATGATGCAACGGGCCGCGATCAACAGCACGGGACTGGGGCCGAAGCGCCGGCGCAGCCCGATTTCCAGCAGCGCCGCCGTGGACACGATCGTGATCAGGATGAACACCCAGCCGAGCATGTCGTTGAGCGTCGGCATGTCGTATTCCTGGCACTCGACCGTGCGCACGTGGGCGGGCCCGCCCAGCCGCAGCATCGCCGCGATGGTGAACAGCGACGACGGCGGATACTGGAACTTGAGATTGCGGTTGAAGAAGATTTCCGTATAGAGCGGCGTCGTGTGCTCCGAGCGCGCGTATTCGAGCGCGAACGACATGATGCCCCAGGAGTCGTCGCAGCCTTGCGCGCTGAAAACATCGGACGTGTGATGGAGGACGTTCTCCTTGAGATTTGCAGGCGCCGTCATCCAGAGCAGGCCGTTGACCGCGAAGGCGTTGAGCAGCAGGAACAGCGCCATGGCGCCGGTGATGGCCAGCGAGGCGCGACGCCCGCCTTGCAAATCGAGCTTCATGGCTGTGCCATCCGCAACGGTGCCGGCGACGGGGTCATGCCCGCCTGGATGCGCCAAAGTCCGCGCGCCAGCGCCGCGAACATGAGCAGGCCGCCGAACAGCCAGACCGAGACTACCGTGCGCGCCAGGATTGCGTTGGCGAGGCTCATCTCCTCGCCGGCCCACATGACGATCGGCACCGACACCAGGATACAGCCGATGCGCATGAGCGCGCGCGTGGTCGCGTCATCGGGCAACGGCAGTTGGCCGCCGAGATAGAGCGCACAGGGCAACAGCAGCATGCAGTAGTAGTGCGTCCAGGAAATCGGGCTGGTGATCAAGGCGAGATTGAGCACCAGCACGAATTCCAGGAGGTCGCGCGGGCTCGGGTCGCCGGTGCTCGCGCCTGGCCGCGCGATCTTGTCGGCGCGGTGGATCAGCCAGAACGTACCGCCGAACAACGCCGCGAAGGCGCAGGAGCGTGCGATCATGTGGAACAGCGAGGGCACGATCGGCGGGTCCCAATAGCGCAAGTAGGTTTCGCCCCATTCCAGACGGACGAGGAATCCGTCGATCGATTGCACGTTGAACGCCGGGATGGCGTGGCCGAGGTAGGGCGCGACCCATTCCTGGTACCAGCCGATATTGCCGGACAGGCCGAACAGCGCCAGTGACGACATCACGATCACGCCGATCGCGGTGGCCCCGCCGGCGACGATGCGCCAGCGTTGCTTGAGCAGGAAATAGAGGCCGAGCAGCAGGAGCGGCAGCTTGATCATGGCGCAGAAACCAAGCACGACACCGGCCGCATACTCCCGCTTCGCCTGCCAGAGTAGCAGCGCCACCACCAAGAGCAACAGGATGAAATGCGAGGTCTGGCCCTCGCGCAGGCTATTCACGACCGGACCATTGATGAAGAACAGAAACATGAGCGCGGCGGCAAGCGGCGCTGCCAGCCTTGCGAGCCGCGTCAGCAGCGCCCAGGCCGCGGACAGGGCCGCGATCCCGAGGACCCAGAAGGCCCATCCCGCATTCTCTTCGCCGAACACCACAAGGGGGACATAGAGCCATCCGATCACCGGCAGATTGGAGAAGCCGCCCTTTTCGCTGAGCGGCCAGATGGCGCCCAGGCCGTACTCCCAGAGCGTTTCGGCGGCCTGCCAGTTGGCCTTGTAGAAGTCGCTGAACAGGGCCGACGGCTCGGAGACTTGCCACAACAGGACGTGGATCACGAGGCCGCCGATCCCCGCCACCAGCCAGATCAGCACGCGATTGCCGGCCAGCCACTCGCGCGCGGCCACCATGTCGGTCACGACCATCGTCTCACAGCAGCCAAGCGGCCCCACCCCTCTGCCGGCAGGCACGGCCATGACGACCGCGAACGGCGCGAATCTAACGGCGATGCGCGCAGGCAGCAACGGCGAAACGCTCCGGGCGCCGCCGATGGACCATCGACGCTGCCAGGTGTGTCCGCCCGGTCACGATTCCGGAATGGCGGAACGGCTGCCCACGTCGCGCGCGCTGCGCTCGGAACTTTCGGCCTCGGCTGGAACGCGGGTGAAGGCGGTCCACAACAAGGCCGCCACATACATCACGAGCGCCGCCCAGTGCGTGGAATAGGCGAACAATGGGACCCACCAGGCCACGAGGGTGAAGGGCGCCACAATCGTCACTCCGATCACGAACCGCGACAGCCACCAGCCCGGCAACAGCGCCGCCAAGGCCGCGGTCCAGACCAGATACCACGGCCAGATATGGGCGATGATCGCAAAGGTGATCGCGCTCATGACGGCAAGGGCTGCCTTGATGACGCCGTCGGGCGTCGGCTGCCTGAACAGGATGACGAGGGAGTGGACGGCCAGAACCACGAACGCCGCCATGATCACCAGGTCGGCGGGTTCGAGCGACAGCCCGAACGTCAGGTCGATGGCCGCGAGCGCGTCCCGCGGCTGGAGGAAATGCCATTCGCTGATCACCCGCGTGCCGTCGAAGAACTCGGTCGAGCGGTAGAACACCGCGAGCACCGCGAGCCCCAGCAGGCCCGGCAGCGCGTAGCGCACGAGCAAGGCGCGAAACGAGAGCCGGTGCAGGCGCCACGCCACGATCGCATCGACCAGGAACAAGGGGCCGGTCACGAATTTGGCGAGCGCCGAAGCCATGAGAGCGAACGGCGCCGTACAGCGGCCGCTCAGCAGCAGGTGCAGCCAGAGCAGCGCGAACACCACCATGGCGATGTCGTTGTGGCCTTCGGCCACGCTCTGCTGGACGCCGAGCGGCATCCAGCCGAACAGCACGATCGCAAGACAACGATCGATCACCGGCCGCGGCGCCATGATCCGCCCGACCAGGACCAGCGCGCCCACCCAGGCCGCCAGCAGGATGAGCTTGAACAGGATCGCGGCCGCCAGCAGGCTGTCGCCCGCGAGCGCCATGACCGCTCCGGACAGCAGCGCCCAGGCCGGCCCGTACGACATCAGCATGGGAAAATGATCGAGCGGCAGGCCGGTGATCATTTCGGACGTGAACAGCGTGTGAAAGGGATTCAGTCCGCCGGCGACCATCCGGCCCCAGGCGACCGACAGCCAGAAGTCCTGCGTGAACAGCGGAAAGGCGAAGAAGCAGACCGCGGCAAAGGCCACCGACCAGCGCAGCAGCAGGGTGACGATCGCCTCGTCCAGGTGCCGGTGGTACCGCGGTAGCATCAGCAGCAGCACGATGGCGGCCGCGGTCACGACCGCGAGCGGAACGAAGTAGCTGACGAGAACGGGTCCGCTGCCCTCAAACAGCCGATGAAGCGCGATCACCAGAAACCGCTCGGCCAGAGTATCGAAGAAAGCGATGAGCTGGGGCGCATGCTGGCTGCGCCACAAAGCGGGCGCCTGCACGTAGGAGAGCAGAGCGATGAAAAAATAGGCCGTGACCGCCGCCGCGCCGAGAAGATTCACGCGAAAACGAACGCCTGACGTCTGCAAAGCCTGCTCCCTCCACCCCGGGCCGCCGCGCCCGCCGGCGCCGTTTGTGCCCGCTCGGCGAGCTTTGCGCAATATGCCGCAATGCGGGAGGGTCAAGCCGCCATGGCCGGCGGGCCCGCGCTGGTGTCGCCGCCACCGCTAAACTAGAGTTCCGCCGCAACGGCGGGGCTTCGATGCAAGCCAAAAAGCAGCACCTTCTCATGCTCGATGCGCCCGGACAGGTCCGCCTGTCCGAACAGCCGATGCCGCCGCCCGGTGCCGACGACGTCGTGCTGCGGTCGCTCTATTCGACCTTCAAGCACGGGACCGAGATGATGGCGTATCTCGGACGCAGCCCATTCGAGCGGCGGACATTCAATCCGGACTTGCGGCTGTTCGAGGCGGCTCAGGGACGGCAGGCGTTCTATCCCCGCAGCCTGGGCAGCATGGTCGTGGGCACGGTCGAAGCGGCCGGCGGCGAGGTCCGGCATCTGCGGCCGGGCGACCGGGTCTTCGCCTGGGCTCCGATCGCGGACGCGCATGTGCTGCCGGCCGGGAAGGTCTGCCCGCTCGGAGATTTGACGCCGGAACAGGCGCTTTGCCTCGATCCGGCAAGCTTCGCGCTCGGCGGGGTGATCGACGGCACGATCGAACCGGCCGACAGCGTGCTGGTCACCGGGCTCGGCGCCATCGGCCTCTTCGTCATCCAGTATTGCCGGGCGCTCGGCGCCACGGTGTTCGCCGCGTCGAGCTTCGCGGCGCGGCGAAAGCTGGCGCAGGCCATAGGCGCGGCCGAGGTCTACGATCCAAGGTCCCAGGGCGATTTTGCGCGGCTGATCAAAGAACGAACGGGCGGCGTCGATGCCGCGATCGAGTGCTCGGGAAGCCTCGCCACCCTGCAGCAGGCGATCCGGGCGACCCGACAATGCGGCCGTGTCGTGTGCATCGGCTTCTATGGGCCGGGCGACGGCAGCCTCAACCTCGGCGAGGAGTTCTTCCACAACCGCATTACCCTGCTGGCGTCGTTGCCCGCGGTGGCCTGGAACAATCCGGTGCGCGGCCCGCGTCCGCTCTATGCCAGGCATCTGCAGGACATGGCCGCGCAGGACTTCCGCGCTGGAAAGATCACGCCGGATGGGATGCTGCAGCCGACGATGCCGTTTCGCGAGGCGGTGGCGGCGGTCAAGCTGATCGCGGACGCGCCCGAACGCGTGATCAAGGTTCTCCTGAAACATGATTGAGATGCTGCGCCCTGGACGGCCGCGCGCCGGATAGAGTAACAACGGCGCAAATGCACGAACGGCGAGCGGCATGGGCCAACAGACCCGCATTCACGTTACGTTTCCCGTGCTCAATGAGGAAGACCAACTCGCGGCGTCGGTCGAGCGCACGATCGCGTTTTGCAATGCCCAGGCGATGACCGATTGCGAGTTCTGCATCGCCGACAACGGATCGACCGACCGCACCGAGGAGATCGGCCGCGCCCTCGCCGAGCGCCACGCCAACGTGAGGTACCTGCGGCTCGGCGTGCGCGGCTTCGGGCTCGCGTTGAAGTCGGCCTGGGCGCAGACCGGCGCGGATTTCGTCGGCTACATGGACATCGACCTCGCGACCGATCTGCGGCATTTCAAGGAGGTCTACGACCACGTCAAGCGTGATGCCGGCTACCAGCTCTATCTCGGATCGCGCCTGAAGGCCGGCGCGTCGGTGAGCAAGCGCACCGTGCTGAGAGGCTTCACCTCGCGCGTGTTCAACGGCCTGCTCCGGCTTCGGGTGGGCGTATCCTTCTCCGACGCCATGTGCGGCTTCAAATTCATCGACCGCAATCTGTACAACGCGCTGATCGCGCGGTTCGAGTTCACCGACGACTGGTTCTTCGCGACGCAACTGGCGGCGCGCGCCGAATGGCTCGGCGCCCGCGTGCTGGATATGCCCGTCACATGGACCGACCAGCCGGCCTCGCATTCGTCGGCGCGGCTGGTGAACCTGTCGTTGCTCTATCTGTCCGGCGTTTCGCAGCTCAGGCGGGAAATGCGGCAACTGCGGCAGCCGAAACATTAAGCCCCGAGCGATCGACCCAGGTCTGCGACAGTGTAGCGATGGACCATCCGCACATCATCATCGGCGGCGGCACCTACGGCTGCTTTACCGCGCTGCGGCTGGCGGAGCGCTTCGGCGCAGCGAGCGTCGCCATCGTCGAAAAGGAGCCCGACCTGATGCGCCGGGCGTCCTGGAACAACCAGGCGCGCGTCCACAGCGGCTATCATTATCCGCGCAGCGTGCTCACCGCGCTGCGCTCGCGGGTCAATGCGCCGCGCTTCGTCGACGAGTTCAAGGCCACGATCGTTTCGGACTTCGAGCAGGTCTACGCCGTGAGCCGGCGCGGATCGAACGTGACCGCGGGCCAGTTCGCGCAGTTCTGCCGCCGGATCGGAGCCGACCTCAGGCCGGCGCGGTCCGGCATCAGGAGGCTGTTCGACGACGACTTCATCGAGGCGGTTTTCTCAGTGACCGAATTCGCGTTCGACGCCGACAAGCTGCGCGAATGCCTGCGCGAGCGCATCGCCAACAGCAAGATCGAGCTGCTGTTGGGGCACGAGGCGACGAAGGTCGTCGTCGAGGCCGGCGAATCCAACGCGCAGGTCTTGCGGCTCGACGTGCGCGACCTGCAGCCGGACCGCGCCGGCCAACTGCGGTGCAAATATCTCTACAATTGCACCTACTCGCGGCTGAACGAGATTCTGGCGCGCAGCGGCCTGCAGACCATCCGGCTTAAGCACGAGGCGACCGAGATGGCGCTGGTCGAGGCGCCGCCGAGTCTTCGCAATCTCAGCATCACGGTGATGTGCGGGCCGTTCTTCTCGCTGATGCCGTTCCCGCCGCTCGGACTGGCGACGCTCAGCCATGTCAGCTACACGCCGCATTACGAGTGGACCGACGAGCACGGCGCCGCCTACGTAGCCCACCAGCCCGCATTCCCGCTGCACAGCAGGTTCGATAGAATGCGGCGCGACGCCGCGCGCTACGTGCCGGCGCTGCGGGAGTGCAGCTATGTGCGCTCGCTTTGGGAGGTCAAGACCGTGCTGCCGCAGAGCGGCGTCAACGACAGCCGTCCGATTCTGTTCAAGCGGGATCCGTCGGCGCCGAACCTAATCTCGATGCTCGGAAGCAAGATCGACAACATCTTCGATCTCGACGACGTGCTCCCGGGATCCGGATAGGACAGACGATCTTTGGCCGTCAGCGACGCGAGGATGACATGAGACGCGATATCTTCGTTTCCGTCGTCGTTCCCCTGGACAACGACAAGGATATCCTGCCCGGCGTCGTACGCGACATCGACGCCGTCATGAAAGCCAACTTCGGCGACTACGAGCTGATCTTCATCGACGACGGATCGAGCGACGGCACGCGCTCCTTCTTCGAGAGCGTGAAGTCCGACATCGCCAGCTTCCGCTATTTCCGTCTGACCCGGCCGTTCGGGATGGAGGTGGCGATCGCCTGCGGGCTGGAACAGGCGATCGGCGACGTGATCGTGGTGCTCAATCCCGCCTGCGATCCGCCTGAGCGCATTCCCTATTTCGCCGAGAAGGCGAATGACAGCGACGGCATCGTGATCGGCATCGCCTTGCACAAATCCCGCAGGCCCTGGCTCTACCGTGCCGCCTACAGCACCTATTTCGGCGTTTGCCGGATCTTCCTGGCGCGCACCCAGGTCTATGGCGCGACCCATTTCATGGCCCTGACGCGCACCGCCCTGAACGCGCTGCTGCGGATCAAGGACAGCTTCCGCTACATCAGAGTGCTGGCGATGTATGCCGGGTTCGAGGTCACCAAGGTGCCGTATGAGTTCATGCTGCGGCGCGAGCCCCCGCGACATCGCAAGCTGTTCCCCCTGCTGGGGACAATCGGCCACATGATCGTGTCGAATTCCGACCGGCCGTTGCGCATCGCCGCGATTGCCTCCGCCCTGATCGGCGTCGGGGATTTCGCGTTCCTGGTCTACGTCGTGGCGGCGCGGTTTCTCTACAGCGGCGTGCAGCCCGGCTGGGCCTCTACCAATTTCTTCAACGCCATCATGTTCGGCGTGATGTTCCTCGTTCTCGCCGTGTTGTGCGAGTACATGGCCGAGATGCGCAGCGAGGTCAAAAAACGCCCGCTCTACGTGGTGCAGGGTGAATTGCAGAGCAATGTCATGCTGGTCAGCGCGGATACGCGGAACGTGGTGTCGCACGAGGATCGCGTAGAATTGTCGGGCGTGATCAGCTCGCATCCGCCGCGATAGAGCATTTCCGGAAAAGTGGAATCCGGTTTTCCGTCCGGAAATGCCACCCCTGCAGGAGTCCTGGAGCACGTTCAATTTCAAGGAAACCGAAGGTGCTCCAGCCGCAGGCGCGGCGCGTGCATCGCGGCGCCGCTGTGTGTTAGAGAGTGGCTCGGTCCGCATCCGGGAGTGACCATGCCAGACACCAGCCCCAGCAGCGGGGGCAGCACCGCCGACTCCATGGCGCCGCCGGCCGCCCGCTGCTCGCGGCTCGCCAACGCGGGCCTGGTGCTCGCGTCCGTGCTGTTGTCGCTGGCCTTGATCGAGACCGGATATCGCCTCGCCGCGGGACTGCCCCTGTTCAAGCTCGCCAATTGGCGCACCGAGCTTGTCGTCATGAACCGGCTCGATGAGCTCAAGGGCATTCCCGACGCGGTCCTGGGCTGGACCCTGCAACCGTGGAGCTACAACGAGGACGGCTACACCACGATCGATCACGGCATCCGCCAGAACTTCGACGAGACGACGGTGCGCACCGGCGCGGTGCTCGCGGTCGGCGATTCGTTCACCGAGGGCTGGGACGTCGCCGACAGCGAAAGCTGGCCGGCCTATCTCGAGAAGCTGACCGGCGTGGCGGTCGTCAACGCGGGCATCGGCGGCTACGGGACCGATCAGATCGTCCTGCGCGCGGAGCAGCTTCTGCCGATCGTCAAGCCGAAAATCCTGATCGTGGGTTTCCTCGAGGCCGACATCTTCAGGGCCGGGCATTCCATATTCGGCGCGCCCAAGCCCTATTTCACGCTGGAGGGCGGCGAGCTTCGCTACCATCCGCCGGAGCAGATCGAGCGGCGCCCGCAGGTCGTATCGCCGCTGCGGATCCGGGTCCGCGATGCGCTCGGCTACTCGGCGGCGGCCGACCACGTGCTCGCGCGCCTGGCGCCGAACTACTGGTATGGCGGCGGAACCGTGGACTACTTCCGCAAGGCCGGGATCAACGAGGCCGAGGTCACCTGCGCGCTGCTGCGCCGCCTGAAAACGCAGACCGAGCGCGAGGGCATCCGCATGATGCTGTTCATGCAGCACCATGCGCCGCTCATCGCGCGGACCGAGAAATCCACCTACAATGCGCAATACGTCATTGCCTGCGCGCAGGCGGCCGGCATCCGCGTGCTCGATCAGTTCGCCTCGCTGCGCGCCATCGTGCTCGCCGATCCGAACGCGCTGCGCGACTTGTACGTGGGGCTGGCCGGCGGCGAGCTCTACGGCCACATGACCGCCAAAGGCAACGAGCACGCCGCCAATCTCATCGCACCGGCGCTGCGCGACTGGCTCGCTGCCGTTACGGGCGCTTCGCAGACGGCGGCGACGCCCGCGCCAGCGGCGACCGAGCACCATCCAGGTGCAGCAGCACCAGCAAAATGAGCGCGCCGGCGAACAGGTAGGACTGGCCGACGTTCAAGGCGCTTGACGCCAGCAGATGCGTCACCGGGATGAAATTGCTGGCCAGCACATAGCTCAGCACGAACCACGCCAGCCATCCGCGCCGCCAAATTCCGCTCGCAATTCCGCTCGCCGTTGCGCTCGCCAGCAGCAGCACGAAGACCGGGAGCAGCACGCCGTAGTGATGCTCCCAGGCGATCGGCGAAGCCACGGTCGCGCTCACGGCCATGGTGGCGAAGTCGAGCGCGCGCTCCGCCTCGCCGCGCCGGTGGACGATGGCGGCCAGCAGGATCACGGCCGACGTGGCGAGCGTGCCGCCATAGACCAGGGGATTGAACGGCGGGAACTGGTCGCCGAAGAACTCGAGGTTCAAGGCCGCCTGCCACCCGCCCAGGCTCGTCAACCGGTTGAGCAGGCCGTTGACCGACTGGTTGGGATAGTAGGTCTCGCCGTGCTGCGACATAAAGGAGAGCGTGCGCAGGTAATCGATGTGGTCGGCGGCGCCGAATACCGCGAGCGAGGCGGCGAGCCCGATGCAGCCGGTCAGCGCGCAGGCGAGCGCGAAGCGCCACTCGCGGCGCACCGCCGCCCACAGCAGGAACAGCCCGTAATGCGGCTTGATGAGGCAGATGAGGCCGATCAGCACGCCGCTCGACGCCTTGCGGCCCAAGACCCAGCACAACAGCGACAGCGCGAACAGCGAATTGATCCAGACCTGGATCTGGCCGAGCGTGAAGGCCTTCACGACCGGGTAGAACGTCAGCGTGAAGGCGACGACGAGCGCGGCGCGCACCGCGGCCAGGCCGGGGCGGTCATCGAAACCTGGCGTCTGCCGCAGGCGGACCTCCAGCAGGGCCACGCAAGCCACCGCCATCAGGGCGATGAACGCAAACGAGATCATCTGGTCGATGGTCGGCAGTGGACCGCGGTAAAAATCGCTCTCGTGGATGCGAGCGGGATCGAGCAGACGCATCCCGGCCAGCGCCAGGAGGGCCGAGGGCGGATATTGGAATTTGATGTGGCGGTTGAAGAAGATCTCGTCGTAGAGCGGGGTCGTGTGCGTCGACCGCGCGTAGTCGAGCGCCGGCGCCATGTTGCCCCAGGAGTCGTCCCCGCCTTGCGAGTGGAAGAGGCTCCACGTGTGATGGAGGACGGTGTCGTTATAGCCGGGCGGCGCGGCGAACCACAGCAGGCCGTTGAGCACGAACGCGTTGAGCACCAGCACGATCGCCATGCCGCGCGTCAGCGTCCAAGGCGAGCGCGCCGCATGATTCTGGGGTGCTGCGTGAGCCCGGAACGTCGCGTTCGCGTTCGTCATGATGCGCTCATTCCCGCGCCAGCAATCTGCATGCTTGCTCTCCAGTGGCGATGCGGGAAGCCGCCCCGGCCTGTTCCGGCGTCGAAACTGCAGCCTGATAGCATGCCGATACACGCCGAGGCGCCGCCGGTTGTCAATTGATTGGACCGGTCACGCGGTGTCCGCGGACGCAGCGCCGCACCTTCGCAAGCGCTACGCGCTGCACGCGTCCGGGACACGATGCCGGGGCTGACAGCGGCAGGCATTGCTGCGATGCTTCGGCAAACGCCGCCATCAGCGCACTGCGAAAGAGGACATCATGAACGTCGGCTTCAGCCATCCACAACCCGGCCGCGCGGCGCTCGACTTCCTGGCCGGCCCGCACCGCCTGTTCATCGGCGGCCGCTGGATCGAGGCGCGATCGGGCAAGACCTTCGACACCTTCGATCCGGGCTCCGGCCGCGTCATCGCCCGGGTGGCCGAAGGCGACGCCGCCGACATCGACGCGGCGGTCGTCGCCGCGCGCGCCGCGTTCGAGACCGGGCCGTGGAGCCGCATGACCGGCGCGGAGCGCGCCAAGCTGATGTGGAAGCTCGCGGAACTCATCGAGCGGCACCGCGACGAGCTGGCCGAGCTCGAGTCGCTCAACAACGGCAAGCCGATCGCCAACATCCGCAATTCCGATCTCGTCAACAGTTGCGAAGTGCTGCGCTACATGGCGGGCTGGGCGACCAAGCTCACCGGCGAGACGATCACCCTGTCGCAGCCCGGGAATTTCCACGCCTATACGCTGCGCGAGCCGATCGGCGTGGTCGGGCAGATCATCCCCTGGAACGCGCCGCTGATGATGGCGGCGTGGAAGCTCGCGCCCGCGCTGGCGACGGGCTGCACCATCGTGCTCAAGCCCGCGGAGCAGACGCCGCTGACGGCCATCCGCCTCGGCCAGTTGATTCAAGAAGCGGGTTTCCCCGACGGCGTGGTCAACATCGTCGCGGGCCTCGGTCCCACCGCCGGCGCGGCGCTGGCGGCGCATCCGGGCGTGGACAAGATCGCGTTCACGGGATCGGGCGAGGTCGGGCGGCTGATCATCCAGGCGGCGGCGGGAAACCTCAAGAAGGTATCGCTCGAGCTCGGCGGCAAGTCGCCCGTGATCGTCTTTCCCGATGCCGACATGAGCATCGCGGTGGCGGGCGCCGCGCGCGCGATCTTCAACAATTCCGGCCAGGTCTGCGCGGCCGGTTCGCGGCTCTATGCCCATGAGAGCGTGTTCGACCGGCTGGTCGAGGGCATCGCGCAGCACGCCGCAAAGCTCAAGATCGGGCACGGGCTCGATCCCGACACCCAGATGGGGCCGCTGGTTTCGCAGGAGCAGCTCGACCGCGTCGCCGGCTACGTGGCGCAGGGCCGTTCGGACGGCGCCAAGGTCGTCGCCGGCGGCGGCCGCGTCGGCAACGAAGGCTACTTCATGGCGCCGACCATCCTGACCGACACGCAACCCGGCATGTCGGTGATGTCGGAGGAAATCTTCGGGCCGGTGCTCTGCGCCGTCAGCTTCGACGACAGCGACCTCGACCGCATCGCCTGCGAGGCCAACCGCACCAGCTATGGGCTTGCCGCCAGCATCTGGACGCAGAACCTCGGCACCGCGCACAAGATGGCGAAGCGGATCAGGGCCGGTTCGGTCGGCGTCAACATGCACGGCACGCTCGATCCGGCGATGCCGTTCGGCGGCTACAAGCAGTCGGGCTGGGGCCGCGAGAAGGGACGCGAGGCGATCGATCTCTACACGGAGGTGAAGGCGGTGGTGATGGCGCTGTAGCACGCCGTGTCCCGGGCGCTGCGCAGCACGGAGCGCAGCGGAGTGGCGCGCCGCAGACCCGGGACCGTTCCACACACTACCCGTTGGTCCGATCCCGGACTACCGTTGGTACGATCCCGGATCAGCGGTGCACCGCTTCGCAAGCGCTCCGCGCGGCACCGCATCCGGGACACGGCGCCGCGCCTTACGGCTTGGGCGCGCTGTCCTGGCGGAAATACACGTCCACCTTCATGCCGACCGCGAGCGGGGCCGGCTCGGACAGGTCGACCAGGACTTCCACCACATTGACGTCATTGAGGTTGCGTTGGCCGCGCGCGTTGATGCGGCCGGCGTCGACGATCGGCGCGATGGAGGAGACCTTGCCGGCGAACTCGCGGCCGCGCACCGCGGCGGCGCGCACCAGCACCACTTGCCCGATCTTGATCTCGCCGAAGTCGCGCTCGTCGAGTTCCGCGCGCACGCGCAGCGCCGAAAGGTCGCCGAGCAGGACCAGCGGCTGCGTCGCATTCGGAGACGCCAGTTCGCCGGCCTTGGCGTTGACCTGCAGCACCGTCGAGGCGATCGAGGCCCGGATCGCCGATTTCTCGACCGCCGCCTCCCCGGCCAGCAGCTCGGTGCGCGCGATATTGAGCTGACCTTCGGTCTGGCTCGGCAAAGGCGTGCCCGAGTCGCCCTCGATGCGGCGCAGCTCGGCCTTGTCCTGGCGCAACCGGTCGAGCGCGCGCGTCAAGGCGGTGCGAGGCGCCTCGAGATCGCCGTCCGGCTTGTTGCCCGCGCGCCTGGCGGCCGCGGCCCGGTCGAGCGCGGCGCGCGCCTCCACGACCGCCCTGGCGGCATCGAAAGCGGCGTCCTCGGCCTTGCGCCGGTCGGACGCCCGCGCCGACGCCGACTGGTCGTTGCGCGCCCGCTTGCGCAATGCGACCTGGGCTTCCGCCGTGGCCAGGCGGGAGCGGGCTTCATCGTCGTCGAGACGGACCAGCAGCTCGCCCTCGAACACCTTGTCGTTGACCTTGACCATCACTTCGGCAATACGGCCGATCATCCCTGCCGAAATCTTGACTTCGCCCGACCAGGGCTCGACGCGGCCGGGCGCCACCGCCTGCCAGCGCTTGTCGGCTTCCTCCGCCCCGGTCCCGGGCGCGAGCACGGCGATTGCTCCGGCGCCGAGGCCGACGGCGACCAGGACCGCCGCGTTCCTCTTCGACATGATCGACGTGACGGAAAAGCCCACGATGACCTCGCGTGTTCAGTTGGCTTTCGCGGCGCCGCGTTCCTCGCTGACGATGCGGCCATCTTCGATGCGGACGATCCGGCTCGCGAACGGCAATATACGCGGGTCGTGCGTGACAACCAACACCCCGCGCGCCGGATCGCTGGCGATGCGGGCGAGCACTTCCATGATGGCGTGGCCGTTCTCGCTGTCGAGCGCCGCGGTGGGCTCGTCCGCGAGGATCGCCGACGCATTCCCCACGATCGCGCGCGCGATCGCGACGCGCTGCTGCTCGCCGCCGCTGAGCTGGCCCGGATACGAATTCATCTTGTGGAACAGGCCGACGCTGGCGAGCGCTTCCTTCGCCCTGGCCTTGGCGCCGCGCGCAGGCTCGCCGCGCACGTCCAAGGCCAGCCGCACGTTGTCCACCGCGGTCAGCGTCGGGAACAGGTGGAAGGATTGGAAGACGAAGCCCACGTGGTCGCGCCGCAGCTTGGCAAGGTCCTCAGGGCCGACGCCGGTGGTCGGATGGCCGCAGACGCGCACCGCTCCTTCGGTCGGCGACAGCATGCACCCGAGGATGGAGAGCAGCGTGGTCTTGCCGCTGCCGGATGGTCCCATCAGCAGCGTGAGCTCACCGCCGGCGACCGCGATGCTCACGCCTTTGAGGGCCTGCACCTGTCTCGCCCCGTCGCCGAGGACTTTCACGACGCCGGCGGCCTCGATCACCGGCTCGGTCATTGCGAGAAGACCATCGCGGGATCGATGCGCATCACCTTCATGATGGCGCCGATCGCCGACACGACACACATGGCCACCGTCAGCAGAAACAGAATCACGGTCAGCGTCGGCGTCATGATGATCGGCAATGCGGTGTCGGCGGTCGCCTGCACGACCAGCCAGCCGACGCCGCCGGCGATGCCGAACCCGATCACCGCGCTCAACAGCGCCTGCAGGATGATGACCTTGTGGATGTAGGCGCCGGACGAACCCATGGCGCGCAGCGTCGCAAACTCGTTCAAATGATCCTTGGTGCTGGAATAGAGCGTCTGCGCGACGATGACGGTGCCGACGATCATGCCCAGCAACGCCCCGGCGAACAGCGCGGCGCCGGCGCCGGTGCCGAACAGCCAGAACGAGCGGCTGCGGCTGCGAAACTCGGCGGCCGTGAGAACCTCGACGTCCGAGAGTGTCGCCTGCAGCCGCGCGCGCACGCGCGCGGCATCCGCATTGGGGGCGACCTGGACCAGGAAATACGTCGCCTTGTTCGGCGACGTGCCCATGTAGGCGCGCGCCCGGTCGAGCGTCGTGAACACGTAGGGCGTCGTGGTGAAGGAGCGGATGCCCCTGGTGACCGCCCTCACCTGCACCTTCTGGTCGCGGATCTCGGCGCTGTCGCCGATGCGGGCGACGCCGAGCCGGTCGAAGTACGACTCGTCGACCGCCACGGCGTCGGGAATCGCGAGCGCATCGAGACTGCCTTCGACCAGGTCCCAGGGATGCAGTCCCTTGGACCTGATGTCCGAGCCGATCATGAATACCGGCGTGGTCGTGCCGTTCGGCAGCCGCCACTCGGCGAATCCAAGCGCGATCGGAATGGCCTCGGTCACGCCGTTGATCGAGAGCGCGCGAAAGCGCTCGCGCTCCTCGAGCAGCGAAGGGTCCTCGAAGCACTTGGTCCCGGCCGGCACGATCCACAGGTCGGCGGGCGCATGGTCGATCATCGTCGTCACCATGCGATCGAAGCTCAGGAACAGGCCCATCTGCACGGTGACGAGCACGATCGAGAAGACGATGCCGACCACGGTGGCGACGAATCGAAGCCGGTCGTGAAACAAGTTTCGTCTGGCGAGCCTGAAGACCAGCGACATGGCACGTCTGACTGCCCGGGGTTCAAGCGATTCAAGGCTTGTCTTTAACAGCCAAACCGCGCTCCGGCAGCATATATCTTCGACTTCGGGCGAGCCTCGCCGCAGCGCTAGCGCGCCTTCGCGAGCACGCGCCGCTCGGTCCCGATCAGGCGCGAACCGAACGGGACGGCGCGCAGCGCGGCCGTCGCCGCCCAGCTCAGCGCCAGCGTTCCGGCGAACACGATCGCGGCTTTCACGGTCGCGTGGAGCGCAACACCGAGCAGGGCATATTGCAGCCAGATCACGAACCCGTAGTGGACCAGGTACATGCCGTAGGCATTGTCGGAGAGGCTGTCGAGCACCGGCGACACGTTGGTGGCGAAGCGCAGGCAGATCGCCAGCGCGAACATCCCGCCGCCGGCGCAGGCCAGCACAAACCCGAGGTCAGCCACGAGCTGCAATGCAAAGGGCGCCGGCTCCTCGCCGGTCATGATCAACGCCGTCGGACCGATCCAGAGCATGAAGGTCGCGAACGCCACCGCAAGCCACACCGCCCAGCGCCGCGCCAGCAGTCCGTCGACCGCCAGCAATCCGCGATCGATGCCGCCGCTCCCGACGCCGACGCCGGCGAAGAAATAGACCGCGTAATGCAGCGGGCGGCTCTCCTGCAATGCGAACGGACCGAACTGCGTCCACGACCACGGCGTGAAGGCCTGCGCCAGCGGCACATAGGCGATCGCGGAAGCCGCCGCGAGCACGACGAAGAACCGGGCCGGATCGGCGCGCCTCGCGGCGACCAGCCGGTCGAGAGCTCCGCCCCAGCCCGGAACAAATTTGTAAAGCCCGGCCGCGAGGATGTTCAGCGCCAGAAGCTGCCACAGGAACCACTGCGGCCCGCACGGCCAGAACGGCAGGGCCATGAATTCACGCCAATAGGCGGCGACGCCCGGGTCGGGTGCCGTCACCCGATAGGTCGGATAGAGCGCGAGCGGCATCAGCACGAACACGGCAAGCGCGAACGGCAGCCCCAGCCGCAGGCAGCGGTCCCACGCATAGGTCCAGGCCTGCTTGCGCGTGAGGCTCGGCCATACGAACAGACCGGAGAGAAAGAACATCAGCGACATCAGATAGACGTCGTGCCAGGCGCAGAACAGGTCGAACGGTTGCCAGCGCTGGCTGTCGACGATCGGGTAGGTCTGCCACTCATAGCCCGGACTGTCGAAGCGGTAGGCGCTCGCCGGCAGGGCGTCGAGATAGGCCAGCACGGAATGGAATGCCAGCACGACCAGGATGACGAACGCCCGCAGGTTGCCGAGCGCGACACTGGATTTGGACATTCTCGTGCCGCCCTTGTTCCGGCCGGCCCGGGCCTGGCGTGAGGAGAGGTGCTTTGCGCCCCGGTCCGGTCGCACGCTGGTGGTACTCCTGTGGACAATGCCGTGTCGATTCGGTGTAAACTGACAGTGTCCGGTATGGTGAAAATCCGGACGCGCGCCGACGACCCGGGTCCACGAGCCCGGCCGTTCCTGCGACGACGACCGCGCCACGGGACGTGCATAAAGGTTCCCGCGCGGGCCAAGATCCGCCGCAGCAGGCGCATAGGTGGGTCCCATGCGGGCCGTGTCCGTGAAATGGCCATATTGTCGAGCGATTGCCGCTGGTTCGATCAACGTGTAGCGTGATGCCAATGCGGACTTCCCGATTGAACATGCGATTACCCACACTGATCCTGGCGAGCTTGGCGGCGGTCTGCGCCGCCGGGCCTGCCGTCATGGCTGCAGAGCCGAGCGCGGCGGGGCTGTGGCAGAAGCTCGACGACGAGGGCAAGCCGGTCGGCTGGTTCCTGATCGTGGAAAAAGGCGGCGTCTACGAGGGCGCCATCGCCAAGCTGTTTACGCGGCCGGGCGAGGACCCGCGCCCGGTCTGCAGCCGCTGTACCGACGATCGCAAGAATGCTCCGGTGCTCGGCCTCAACTTCATCCGGGCGATGAAGCGGTCGGGAATGAAATACGAGGAGGGCAACATCCTCGATCCGCGCGACGGCAAGATCTACAATGCGATGATGACGGTGACGCCCGACGGGCAGTCGCTGGTCCTGCGCGGCTATCTCGGCATTCCCCTGTTCGGCATGGACGAGACCTGGAAACGGCTGCCCGACAGCGCCATGGCCCAGCTCGACCCGGCGGTGGTCGCAAAATACCTGCCGGCACAGGCCCCGCGCGGCGCAGCGCCGAAGGCCGACAGCCCTAAGGCGAAGGCGGCTCCGTCCGCCAAGCAGTGAGCGCGCCGAGATCCGAGGCGGCGTTTCAGAAGAACGCCAGCGTGCGGATTTCGATGCTCTCGCGCGGCCGTGCGTCGGGCGGCGCGGTCGGATCGTCGAAGGCGGTGTGAGCGGTCCAGCGCGCGCGGCCGTCCTTGAGCGAATCATAGACCTTGAAAACGATCGCCTCGTCGCGCCGCATGCGCGGGAACCAGTACCAGCGGTGCGCCGGATTGCAGGTGACCGCGTAGGTCTGGCCGACGCGGTTGGGATAGCGGCGCTCGGAAATCACCAGGTCGTCGGGCTTGAGGCTTTGCGCATCGCAGATCGCGAGCGGGAAGGTCTCGACCGGATGGCGGATCGGCCGCCACACCTGCACGATGGCGAAGCGGCGGCGCAGCAGCTCATCGGCCTCGTCCGGCAACAGGTCGCGCACGCGCTGCGGACCCGACCATTCGGTATAGTCGTTATGCACGCGCGCGACCGGTTCGCGGATCTTGCGGCTCTCGCGGTCGCCGTCGTCGGCCGTGCGCAGCGTATGGTCGAACACCACCACCCGCGACGCCCCGCTTTCAGCCTTCACCAGCGCTTCCATCTCGGGATGGTAGACTAGGCGGATGTCGGTCTCGTCGAAGAAGTCGGCGACTTTGGTGTCGTGGCGGATGAACCGGAAGCCGTGGCGGTCGAGCGTGAAGCCGCCGGGGTGGTTGCGCCCGTTGTGCATGGTCACGCGACGCGGATCATGCGTGCTGGCGGTCCGCACCACCGTGGAGCCGGGTCCGCCGGTGTAGACCGAGGGCATCACGCCGGTGTCGAGGAGATAGTTGACGTCGGCCGCGATGGTGTCGGGGGCTGCATCAGCGGTCGTGCGCTGTTCGGCGGTCTGAACCATGTCCGGGCTCCGATGAACGTTCGTAGTGCCTCATATGGGCGAAAAAACGCGCGCCACCTCACCGTTCTTCCGGCGGCCTGACATGCCGGAATGACATGAGCAGCGCGATGTCATAGGCGATCTTGAGCACGCCGCAGGCGACGAGCGGCAGGCCCGAGAACGAGGTGGTCAGCAGAAATCCGGCAAAGCTCGGCGCCACCGCGGTCGCGAGGCTGCGTGGGACCGCGGTCACGCTCGCGGCGGCGGTCCGCTCGGCCGGCGTCACCACCGCCATGATGTAGGAGGTGCGCGCCGGAACGTCCATCTGCGCCAGCGCGGAGCGCACCAGGAGGAGGCCGAGCGCCATGTACAGGTTGGGCGCGAAGGCCGCGACGATGAGACAGATGCTCGCGGGAATGTGCGTGAACACCATCGTGTTGATGAGCCCGATATGGCGCGCGAGCCAGGCCGCCACCGGATAGGAGAACGCGGTGAACACGCTCGACCAGAAGAAGAACAAGCTGGCGGCCGACAGCGACAGGTCGAACCTCTCGAACAGCCACAGCGCCATCAGCGACTGGACGGTGAATCCGCTGGCGAACGAATCGACGCTGAAGAGCACGGCGAGCTTGTAGATGATGCCACGCGAGGGACCGAGCGCCGTGCTGGTCTTGCGGTCTGCCGCCTGCACGTGCGGCAGGCGCCGGTAGAGCAGCAGTCCGACGACGCCGAGCAGCGCGTAGACATAGAACATCAGCCGGAAGGCCGTCATCCGGTCGACGCCGACCGCAGATAGGACATCCGGGCTCGCGGCGGCGAGCGCGCCGGCCGCGCCCGCCAGCGCGCCGGTCAGGCTGTAGCGGGCGAAGGCGCGCGTGCGCTCGCGATCGGGAACGCCCTGCGCCAGCATGGCATGCTCGAGCGGGACCAGGATGCCGACATCGCCGGACGAGGGGCTGACCGATCCGAAGAACGCGACCATGACGATGAAGGCGATGTGCTCGAGGCTCGGATAGACGAGCCCGGTCACCGCCATCAGCGCGGCGCCCGCCATCAGCAGGTTGCGCAGGTCGTGGCGCGGCGCGACGAAGCCGATGGTCAGCGTCAGGAGCGCCGAGCCGAAGAGCTGCGCGGTCGCCACGATCCCGATCTGGACCGGATCGAAGCCAAGCGCCGTGAGATAGGCCGGCAGGATGATGGTGGCGAAGCCGTCGGCGAAACCGCGCACGCCGCGCGCCGCGTAGATCGGGACCATGCTGGGCGCCGCCGGCGGCGGGCGATCGAGGGACATCTCGGGAGCTCGGTAGCGGCTGGAGGTCTCGTGCCGCCGGGGCGGCCGTCCAATGTGCTTGGCCAGGGCACGAAGGTCCAGCATCCCGCGCGACAAAATGCCATGGGTTGTGCAAAGCCGGATGCTCCGGGCCACGCCGATCGCCATCGCTCTCGAGCATGACGTCGGGCCGCTCGCCGGCCGCGGCATTCATGGCGACGGCCGCTTCGTTGAGTCGTTGAGTAGGGTGGGCAGAGGCGCGCATCTTGGCGCGCCGTGCCCACGCGTTCTTCAACGACGATATGGGCAAGACGCGCGGGCACGGCGCCATAGCCCGCGAAGACGGGCGTGAACGCCCTGATGGCTGCGCCTTTGCCCACCCGACGCCGTCCAGCCAACGCTCCGCCCGCCCGGTGGCTTGAATTTTTGGGCGCCGGGCGCGCCTTGTCTCCTTCTCCTCTTCCACTGCGCTCGAAAAAATCCGAGGGCGCGCGGGGCGCCGGGATCCCGCAGGACCCGCGGACCTCGCTGCCTCGCGGCATCGAGGGGCCCGGTGGCGAACCGGACCTTTGGTGTCGAACCGCAAGTCCGCCGTTCCTCCGGCGTCCCGCGCGCGGTGTTTGAGGCTTGCTCCGCGTGACCCCCGGTGGGCTGACCTTTCAGGCTTTCACGCCTACCCACCGCTTTTAGGTCTTG
>JAXDOD010000177.1:0-17912 GCA_034669045.1 Alphaproteobacteria bacterium | reverse complement strand
AGTCCGACATGCGGACTTCTGAACCAAAGCCACACTAGATCAATAAGTTGCTAGTGTCCTTCGATTCCGAAGTTCGCAAACGACGGTGCCGCACAATGATGCGAACTTCGGAATCGGGACACTAGCCTACGGCGCCAGCAGCACCGTCCGGCAGGCGGGCGGCAGGTCCTTCATCGTGATCGGCGGCCGCGGCTTGGGCGGCGTCTTCGGCGGCGGCGAGGGCTTCGGATGCAGCACCGAATCCTGGAACCACCAGTCGAGGTCCTTGCCGCAGCCGTCGCCGGCCGGCACCGGGTCCTGCCCCTTGCATTCCGGACTGTCGGACGGACAGCGGATGCGGACATGGAAATGATAGTCGTGCTGCCAGTATTGCCGCACCTTGCTCAGCCAGGCGCGATCGGCGCCGGCCTCGCGGCAGAGCGCCTTCTTGATCGCCGCATTGACGAAGATGCGCTGGACTTCCGGCTCCTGCGCGGCCGCCTTGATGATCGCGAAATGCGCGGGCGTCCAGACATTGGGGTCGACGTCCTTGCGGTCGGGCGCGACCACCATGGTCGCGGACATGTCCTCGCGCTCTTTGCGCGTGAGCTCGCGATCGGGCATCGGCGTGAGCCAGATGTCGGCGTCGAGCCCGACCTGATGGCTGGCATGGCCGGTGATCATCGGCCCGCCGCGCGGCTGCGACATGTCGCCGACCAGGAGCCCGCGCCAGCCGGCCTTGGCGCCCTTCTCCGACAGCCGCTCCAGGAACTCCACCATCTTCGGGTGGCCCCAGTTGCGATTGCGCGACAGCCGCATCACCTGCCAGGTGCTGCCGTTGATCGGCAGCGCGAGGCCGCCGGCGAGACAGCCCTTGGCGTAGAAGCCGATGGTGCGCGACTCCATCGGCACCGCCGCCGTGGCCCTGCGCCCGAACAGCTCCTTCGCCGGCGTGTTGGGGTCATCGGGGTTGGCGAGCGGCGGCAGCGACTTCGGGATGAGCGTGCCTTTGTCCTGCGCGAGCGCGGCGCCCGCGGTCGCGCTGCCGATGACGAGCGCCAGCATGGCGGCCCGTCCGAGGCCGCGCGCTTGCGGCACTCGCGATCCGATCTTGCGTGCTTCGCCGGTGATCGTCATCGTCCGCCTACCCGCTGAAGTCCGCCGCCCCCCGCTGCAGGTTTACGCGGCGTCACTGCCATGTCCAATGAATATGTCAGAGTCGCGGCCGATAGACGATCAGATCGGTCCCCGCGAGCGGGATGCGTTCGAGACCGTCGGGAACTTCGCCCCGGGCCAGCGCGGCGGCAAAGCCCTCCGCTGACTCTGCGGCGTAGTTGTAGCGCTCCGGCGCACCCGGGCAGAACGCCACATAGGCGACGCCGAGCGCGTCGAGGCGCGCCACCGCCTGGTCCGGACGGGCGAGGAAGACGTCGAGCATGGCGGAGTTGCCGCGCACGTTGCGGTGATAGGGCGCGGCCAGGACGGCGTGCGGCGTCTCCATCAGCAGGAACGGGCCGGCGTCGATGAAGCCGAGGACGAGACCGCGCGGCAGGCTGGCGAGCGGCGCATAGTCGGCGGCGCGCCGGCAGGTGCCGGGCCCCTCGGCGATCACGATGGGGCGCCGCGCCCCGCCCGCCATGTCAAGGGCGCGCGCAGCGGCGCTGCCGAGCGCAATCAGCGTAAGCGGGTTGAGCACCAGGGCCGCGGCCAGCGCCGCGCGCCCGAGACCGAGGAACACGGCACGATCGCCCGGCACCGGCCACGCGCGCACCAGCGCGGCCGGCACCAGCACGAGCGCGACCGCGTTCGCCGCCGCCGCGCCGCGCACCTGCCACAGCGCCACCAGCGACAGCGCGGCAAGGCCGGCGATGCACAGGATCCAGATCCACCGCGCGTCGTCGCGCAGACGCAGGCCTTGCGCCAGGGCGAGGACGAGCGCCGCCGCCGGCAGTCCGAAATAGGCCGGGACCTCCTGCGGGATGTCGCGCAGCATCGAAAAAATGCTGCGCGCCTCGTTCACATTGGAAAGCCACAGCGTCGAAAGCCGCGGATCGAGATGCGCATAGGGGTCGCCGAGACAGGCCGGAAAGGCGAGCACCATGGTGGTGGCGATGCCGAGGCCGAGAACGGTTGCTCCCGCTAGGCGGCGGCCGATCGAGGCTGTGCCGGCCATCACCGTCAAGGCCGCAAGGCCCGCGCCGCCGGTGATGGCGGCCGTGACCTGCACGATCGAGAGCGCGTCGCAGGCCGGGACCGCGTACAGCGCCGGCGCGACGGTCAACGCGAACAACGCGAGCGTCGCCGCCGCGAAGGCGAGCGCGAATGCGGCTGTCCCCTGTTTCACGCTCTCGCCCCGGATCACCCAGCGCATGCCGACGGTGCCGGCGATGGCGGCGATGGCGGGCGTCATTTCCTGCCCGATCGCGAGCGAGAGCGCACACATCCCGCCGGCAATCGCGCTCCCGCGCCAACGTGAGCCGAGCGCCAGCGCCAGCGGCCAGACCAGCAGGACGAGCTGCACATTGTGATGGTCGATGGCGCCGGGACGGAAGTGCTGCAACACCGGCGCCATGAGCGCAACGAAGATCAGCGCGAGGCGCGCGGCCGCGTCACCGGCCAATTCGCGCGCGAGCCGGGCGACGCCGGCGAGGACGATCAGCAGGAGCCCGGCCGGCCAGACCACGGCGGCGACCTGCTCGGCCTGCGCTGCCGGCAGCACGACCGCCCCCGCGGCGATCAGCGCCGCCAGCGGCAGGTCGATCAGCCGCGACCAGTGCATGGCCACGCCCTCGGGCGGGCTCAGCCGGTATTGCGTGAGATCGAACCAGCCCTGGCCGGCCAGGAAGTCGCGCACCTGCACCAGCCGCATCGCGTCATCGGTCGAGAAGCCATGGTTCGTGTGCAGGCTTGCAGTCAGGTAAGAAATTACCGTTGTCGCCCAGACGATGAGCAGGATCGTCCGCGTCTCGGTCCGCTCGCGCGGCGCGTGGTCGGAAAAGGTGGCTGCGATCGACATCCTGCTGCTCCGCCGGCGGTGGCGGGAGGCTAGGGCGTCGCCGTTAAAACAGGCTTACGCGGTGGCGGTGCCGCCGCCTATGCGGGCTTTTCGCCGAGGATGGTGACGCGCCGCAGCAAGCGCCGCTCGCCGGCGGGAAAATCCGTGCGCGCGTGCAGCGTGCAGCGGTTGTCCCACATCAGGATGTCGCCCGGGCGCCAGACATGCTCGTAGACGAATTTTGGCTGTTCCTGGTGATCGAACAGCTTTCGCAGCAGCGCGTCGCTCTCGGCCCGCGGCAGGCCTTCGATCTCGCGCGTCATCAGGCGGTTGACATAGAGCGCCTTGCGCCCCGTCGCCGGATGGGTGCGCACCACCGGATGCCAGTACGACGACCCGGCGTCGTCGTAGTTCGCGGTGCGCAAGGTCGAATCCTTGTCGTAGGCGTTGAGCGCGCGGCGGCCGGCGATGCGGTGCTTGATCTCCTCCGGCAGCGTCTCATAGGCCGTGTAGGCGTTGGAGAACAAGGTGTTGCCGCCCTGGCTCGGGATCTCGATGGCGTAGAGCATCGTCGCCTTGGCCGGGGTGGCCTGGTGGCACTGGTCGGTGTGGAAATGCATTTCGCCGTCGGGCAGGGCGCCGATCGGTTTGCCGTCCTCGCGGATGTTCGAGATCAGCATCACGGACGGATGCTTGACGCTGAAGGTGCGGCCGGAGGTGATATGCGCAGGCGGGCCGAAGGTCTCGGCAAAGCGCACCTGGGAATCTTCGTCGAGCGTCTGGTCGCGCAGCAGGATCACCAGATGCTCGTGCCAGGCGTCAAGGAATTTCTGCTTGAGCGCGTCGTCGATCGGATGGCGCAGGTCGACGCCGAAGATTTCCGCGCCGAGCGCGCGCGAGAGCTGCCGCACGGTGAAGGTGGCGGGCTTCCTGTGCAGGTTGCGGGCGGTCGCGTCCATGAATTGTCTCCCGGCGCCTCTGTCCTGCCGGTCCGGCGGCGCCCGTCTACGGCCGGATCATACTGCCAAATCGAGGCCGCGTCATGACGAACCGGCAGCAGGAGGGGCAGCTCGCGTTCTTGCAAGACCTGCCACGCCTGTGGCGTCCGCGATTGCCGGGCATCGTGAAGACCCGCCCGGCCTGCGGCTCCATCGTGCGCCGGCGGCCGGTCTGGCGTGAACGAGCCACGCTCGCCTGCCTAATGCTCCTGGATGTGGCCCGAGTTGATGAGGCGCCGGTGGAAAGACAGGATCTCGTCACCTCGTTTGCAACCGTAATATTGCCCATCGCATATCGACATCAGTCGTTTGCGCTCCTGGTAGGCATCGGGGAGCGGAATGCCGGCCGCCTCCAACATCGTCGTCCCGAGAAAGGCGACGTCGAGCGGATCGTGGGCCGGTAGCGGCGGCACGCTATAGTTCAGCCCGGCCATGGCATAATAGGTGACAAAGGCCCCGGGGAAGGTCTCTTCGTTGAGCTCGAAATTGTCCGGCACGTTGAAATAAGAGCGCGTGGCCGTGGGTTGATGATCGCCGTAACGCACGATCAAGAGGGGTCTGTCGGGGAAGCGGCGTTTGAGCTCCGCGATGAGGAAATCGTAATCGATTTTCGCCATCGCCATGCGCCGCAGGAACTCATCCATGTCGGCTGGGGTTTCCGGCCCGCCGCCAGGGACCGCTTCCGTGGCCGCATATTTGAAATTGTACGGGCCATGCGCCGCCATGGTTTGCACGTAGACGAACAGCGGCTGGTCGCTCGACTTGAACTGCTGCTCCATCGCAGCGAGCGCATTCGTAAAATAGAAGCGATCTCGCTCCCGGTCCGACGGCGCGCGTTGGGCTGCGCGGTCGAAGATCGTGGCCAGGCCGACGGTCTTGTAGAACTCGCCCAGAGCCAGAAAATTCTCGTCCATGGGAAAGAACAGCATGGTCTTGAACCCGCAGGTCTCGAGGACCTGCGGCAAGGTCGCTTTCAGCTTGTTTTTCATGAACACGCTGAGGAAGGGGCGCATATCGCCAAAGGATCGGCTTGAAATCCCGCTGAGCAGCGAAAAATCCGTCAGCCAGGAGGCGCCGCCAAAGGTTTCGACCCGCAATCGATGCTGTTGCTGGTCGTCGGAGATGAACAACGGGTCCAAACCATGGTCATAGCTGAGGCCGGGAAAGAGGCTCGGCGGCATCAGCGACTCCTGATGGATCAGGAAAATGGTCGGCGGCGGCTTTCCCGACAGGCGGCATTGCGGGGTCGCTGCAAAGGCCGGAAGATCGGTTCGCGCGCTGGCCTCGATGAAGCGTCCATCCCGCAGGACCCGGAACGTCTCACCCCACGACAGGAAGAAATTCGAGATCGGATGCAGCGGACCGAAAATCTGAAACGGCCGCCGCTGCGCGTAGGCGGGCGCCGTGAGCCAGGCTGCCGCCGCCACCGCGGCTGCCAGTGCCAAGCCTGCCGCGATGCGTGGACACCTTGTCTTGTCAAAGCGCCAGACCAATACAGCCAGCACGCCGACGAACGCCAGCGTGATCGCAGCGACGACGAGATAGCTGCGATACTCGCTCCACAGAAACGTCACAGTGGGCCAATTCAGGTAAAAGAAGAAATCGTAGGCATGCAGGCTCTTGCTCATCGTCCCCATCAGCACATCCGAGAGGACGCTGATGAATGCAATCAGGAGGGCGGCCGCGAAGCCTGCAAACAACAGGCGCCGCGAGACGAGAGCAACGAGGGCCGCAACCGACAGCGTGACCGTGATGGTAAACCAGATCCGCACGCTGGTTTGCTCGTTGCGAGCCAGATACAGCAGAGTACCAAGCAAAAGAACGAGGCCTGCGGCGGCCGTCGAAAGCTGTCTTATCCGTGAAGGCAACGAACGATCCCCTGGGCCCTGCCGCCGAAAACGTACCTGATATACGATCGGCAGCCATAGGGTGCGCCGCCGCGGCAACAACTATACGTTTGCAGCGCGGACGACAACGTCTCGGGTCCGCCCGAGCGCGCGGGCGGCCGCATCGTCATGCTGGCGGGCTGTGGCTGGCGGGAGTCTTTCCAGGCATTTTCTTCCCGGCGCCTTGTCCATTCGCACCTGCCGGCGCGTTTGCGGGCCGCGACTGCTGCCCGACCGCGGGCGGGTCATGATTTGACGGGTTCCGATCTGGTCGGATTTGCCGGAAAACCGTCAGCGCGGACGCGCGAAAAAAAACTGGAACCTATTTGGACCGACCCCGTTTGAGGGATAGGTGTCGGGGCGATCCCATGCACGATGTCGAATATTTGCGGAAGCTCGCTGAGCGCTACCGGAAGCTTGCTCGGCGGTTTGGTCACGCCCGGATCAGAGAGCGGCTGGAGGTCCTGGCCGATGACCTTGAAGGTCGGATTCATGATCTTCAGCGGCCGCGCCATCTTGCTCCTATCCTTCAAAGACACAGCAGGCTCAACGAAGGCCGAACTTAAAGTATCTCCCATCGCAGGCAGCGATGTGGCCATCTCGCTGCGAACCTGACCAGCCGGATTGCGACAGGCGAAGCCGAGTGGCGGCGCGGGCATGCGAAGGCGTGGTGGCGACCTTCAAGCGTCGCCGGTCATGTACAAGAATGACAAGTGCCAGTGAGTGCCGAGAGAGAGCCGCCATTTACTCAGCACTTGCGAGGGAAACCGCTATTTCAATCCAGCGCGCCACGATCCTCACGGCCATTTCCCGAAGCTGGATCATCATTGCCGGCCAGATGGATCGCCTGGCCATCACCGAGCAAGACGAGAAGCTGGATTGACATGCGCGGTCATCACGCCTTCAGCCTTGCCGCCACCGCCCGGGCGCGGCGGCGATAGGCGTCGGCGAGGCGCGCGCCGCGGTCGCGAAACAGATCGGCCTGCCGGTCCGCTTTTGCCGCGAGCGCGAGCAGCCGGTCCTCGATTGCCGCCTGCGGCTCGATCGTGCCGTCGGCGAGGATGTGGCCGATCGACAGCCCGCGCTCCGCAAAGGCGCGCGCGACCAGCAGGCAGCGGTGGCAATCGAGCGGCTCGCGCTCCGCGCACATGAGGCAGACGCGGCCTTCGCCGGCGACGACGCCGTCGAGCGCGGCGCGAAATTGCGGTGTTGCCGCCATCGCCTCGTAGTCGGCGATGCCATCGCAGTAGAGCGCCGGATCGCGCGGCCGCCCGCCGAGCGCTTCTCCGAACGGCAGATAGGCGATGGCGTCGCGCGGCAACCGCTCGGCCAGCGCCTTGCCGGAGAACCAGGGGAAGCGGCGCGAGGACGGCACCGACCGCACGTCGGCGATGGCGGTGACGCCCGCGTCCCGCAGCAGCGTCAGGAAGCGTTCGGCCGGGTGGTTGGAATGGCCGATCGTCAGCAGGTCAAAGGCAGTCATCGAAGTCTCAACGCATCACGCGCGATTTTTTTCCACAGGCCGAACAGCGACGCAAAGCCGCCTTTACAAGCCGGCCGAGTCTACGCGATCCTGCGCGGCGCTGAGGAATCGAATTTTCGCCCGTGGCTGGGAGCCTTCGATGACACGCGTCGCTCAAGCGGCGGCCGCTGCGGCTGCGATTTTTGCCGTCTCCTTGCCGATCGGCGAGGGCGCCCGCGCGGAGATTGTCGTTCGCATCGACAAGTCGAGCCAGCGGATGTCCGTGATCGTCGACGGCGAGCATCGCTATACCTGGGCGGTCTCGACCGGAGTTGGCGGCACGCCGAGCGGCACCTTCCGGCCGCAGTCGCTCTCGCGCAACCACCGCTCGGCCCTCTATGGCGGCGCGCCGATGCCCTATTCGATCTTCTACAGCGGCAATTTCGCCATTCACGGCACCAACCAGATTTCGCGTCTGGGCGGTCCGGCCTCGCACGGCTGCGTGCGGCTGCATCCCTCCAATGCCGCCGTGCTGTTCGCGCTGGTGCAGAGGGACATGGGCGGCACCAGCATCCATATCCGGTAGCCGGACCGGGGTGGCGGACGGTGTCTCCACCCCTCGCGCGGGCACGGCGGGTGCGCTAGCATTTGACATCCCCCGGGTCGGTCCGGGTCGGACACGATGGCCGCCGCTGCCGGTTTTTCAGGCTCCGTTGCCGCGCGCCTCGTTCATGACGGGAGGTCACCATGCTGGTCGGACATGGCGGTCACGGCGCACATCCATTCGGAGATCGCCCCGATTGGGTCGGATGGCTGGTGCTGGCGGCGCTCGCCGCGGGAATGTGGCTCCTGATGCCGGCCGGTTCCGCCGGCGCCTTGACGTTCGCGATCTGAGGATCAGCGGGCCGTGCGGCGCTTGCGGGTGGCGGACGCCTTCCGCGCCGCGCGCGAACGCGCCGCGGCCGGCCGGCTGGCGGCAGCACGGCCGCCGCGCGGCCCGCCGATCCGCCCGCCCTTGCGCGATGCGGCATAGCTTCGCTTCTTGCCGCGGCCGGAACCGCTCTTCTTGCCGCCACCGGTTTCCTTGTTGACGGTCGCCCAGGCGCGGCGCTCGGCCTCTCTTTTGGGCACGCCGCGGTGCTCGTACCCTTGCTCGATGTGTTCGGCCATGCGCTTCTGCTTGCTGGTGTAGCTCGATTTGTCACCGCGCGGCATCACGTATCTCCCGGGTTCGCATTTCCGCCAGATGATCCGGAGTTCAACGCGAGCCGGAAAGCGGGGGTTCCGCGGGCCTGAGGAACCGAGGGCCGGGCCAAACCGTTGTCCTTGAACGGGGCGGGAGGAAGCAAAGGAGATCACGAATGGCTACTGCCAACCAAGGCGCAGCCCTCGACCAGCGCGAAACGTTCTCCCTGATCGCCAGCGACAAGGTTGAAGGCACCCCGGTCTACCGCTCGAACGGCGAGCGCGTCGGCCAGATCGAGCGGGTTATGATCGATAAGATCAGCGGCAAGGTCGCCTATGCGGTCATGAGCTTCGGCGGCTTCATGGGCATCGGCGAGGACTATTACCCGCTGCCCTGGTCGCTCTTGAAATACAATCCGAAGCTCGGCGGCTACGAGGTCAACATCACCGAGCAGCAGCTCAAGGGCGCCCCGAAATATTCCAAGCACGAGAACTGGGACTGGTCCGATCGCGCCCGCGCCCAGAAGGTCTATGACTATTACGGCGCGCCGCCGTACTGGGGTTCCTGACGGAACAATCCGAGGAGGCCACGCCCCCGGCAACCTGCCGGGGGCTTTTTTCCGCCGCCGGACCACAGCCGAGTAACGCTCGAATCTTGCTTTCAGTCGTAGGGCGCAATAAGCGCAGCGCATTGCGCCATTTCATCCGCCCCGCCCGCTGCAGCCGCGTAGCCGGCGTGGCGCAATGCGCTGCGCTTATTGCGCCCTACGCGCGCCAGCGGTCCACCACTAAACATCCACCTTCAGCGCCGCGATGAACGCCTCCTGCGGGATGTCCACCTTCCCGTACTGGCGCATCTTCTTCTTGCCTTCCTTCTGCTTGTCGAGGAGCTTGCGCTTGCGCGTCACGTCGCCGCCGTAGCATTTCGCGGTGACGTCCTTGCGGAACGCGCGCACCGTCTCGCGCGCAATCACCTTGCCGCCGATGGCGGCCTGGATCGGCACCTGGAACATGTGCGGCGGGATCAGCTCCTTGAGCTTCTCGGCCATCGCGCGGCCGCGCTGCTCGGCGCGCGTCTTGTGCACCAGCATGGCGAGCGCATCGACCGGCTCGCCGTTGACCAGCATCTGCAGCTTGACCAGGTCGGCGGGCTTGAAGTCGGTGAGGTGGTAGTCGAACGAGGCATAGCCCTTCGACACCGATTTCAGGCGGTCGTAGAAATCGAAGACGACTTCATTCAAGGGAAGATCGTATTTCACCAGCGCGCGGTTGCCGACGTAGGTGAGCTCCTTCTGGGTGCCGCGGCGGTCCTGGCAGAGTTTCAGCACTGAGCCGAGATAGTCGTCGGGCGTGAGGATGGTGGCCTCGATCCAGGGCTCCTCGATCTGCAGAATCTTCATCGGGTCCGGCATGTCGACCGGATTGTGGATCTGGATATCGCTGCCGTCGCGCAGCTTGATCTTGTAGATGACCGAGGGCGCGGTCGCGATCAGCTCGAGGTTGAACTCGCGCGAAAGCCGCTCCTGGATGATCTCGAGGTGGAGCAGGCCCAGGAACCCGCAGCGGAAGCCGAAGCCGAGCGCGGCGCTCGTTTCCATCTCGTAGGTGAAGCTCGCGTCGTTGAGGCGCAGCTTCCCCATCGCGGCGCGCAAGTCCTCGAACTGCGCGGCATCGACCGGAAACAGCCCGCAGAACACCACCGGGATGGCGGGGCGGAAGCCGGGCAGCGCCTCCGCCACCGGTTTGCGATCGTCCGTGATGGTGTCGCCGACGCGCGTGTCCGCCACCTCCTTGATCGAGGCGGTGAGGAAGCCGATCTCGCCCGGACCAAGCTCCTCGGCCGGCAGCAGCTTGGGCGTGAACACGCCGACGCGGTCGACCTCATAGGCCGCGTTGGTGCCCATCATGCGGATGCGCTGGCCCTTCTTGAGCGTGCCGTCGACGACGCGCACCAGCACGACCACGCCGAGATAAAGGTCGTACCAGCTATCGACCAGCAGGGCCTTGAGCGTCGCCGTGCGGTCGCCCTGGGGCGGGGGGAGGCGCGTGACGATCGCCTCCAGCACCTCCGGCACGTTCAGGCCGGTCTTGGCCGAGATGAGAATCGCGTTCGAGGCGTCGAGCCCGATCACGTCCTCGATCTGCTGCCTGACCTTGTCCGGCTCGGCCGCCGGCAGGTCGACCTTGTTGAGCACCGGCACGATCTCATGCCCGGCGTCGATGGCGTGGTAGACGTTGGCGAGCGTCTGCGCCTCGACCCCCTGGGAGGCATCGACCACCAGCAGCGAGCCCTCGCAGGCGGCGAGCGAACGGTTGACCTCATAGGCGAAGTCGACGTGGCCGGGCGTGTCGATCAGGTTGAGGACGTAATCCTTGCCGTCGCGCGCCCGGTACTTGAGCCGCACGGTCTGCGCCTTGATGGTGATGCCGCGCTCGCGCTCGATATCCATGGAATCGAGCACCTGCTCGACCATTTCGCGGTCGGCGAGGCCCCCGGTGGATTGGATCAGCCGGTCGGCGAGCGTCGACTTGCCGTGGTCGATATGCGCGATGATGGCGAAGTTGCGGATGTTGCCGATGGCCGCTTGCATGGGCGGCAGATAACACTCGATCGCGGGAGCGGCAAGCGCCGTTCTGCGCCCGGAGCGGTGCGGCGCGCTCACTCCACCAGATGCTTGGCGCGGCTCGCGAGTTCCTTGGGCGTGCTCATGATGCGCTCGACGATCGTCTGCATCTCCTCGCCATGGACCGGCTCGACCTCGAATCCCGCCCTGGCGGACTCGGCGCGGAATTCCGGATCCGCCATGGTCGCCCGGTAGGCCGCGCGCAAGGCCTTGAGGCGGTCGTCCGGCACGTCCGGCGTGGTGGCCATCGGGCGGCCGAGGTGGGTGCCCGAGGTGACCAGCTCGATCAGCTTGCGGTCGTCCGGCGTCTTGGCGAGTGCCTCGACCGAGGGCGCGTCGAGGTCGGGAACGCGCGGCCCGGCCTGCACGATGATGGTGATGAACTTGTCGCGCAGCCAGTTCGGCTTGGTCGCCTTCCAGCTCGACCAGGTGTTGTTGCGCGCCTGCACTTCGCTGCGCTCCATCGCCAGGTTGATCTGGTTGCCGCCCGGATAGCCGGTGACGATCTTGAATTTCGTGCCGAGGAAGTCGTTCATCATCGAGGGATAGATGTAGGTGATGGCGCCCTTGCCGGAGGCGCCGGCGACGATCTCGGTCTGCCGCAGGTCGTCGACCGTCTTCACGCCGGTCGATGTGAGCACCGCCATGGTCTCGACCACCGGCGCCATGCTGCCGAGCCAGCCGAACTTCACCGAGTCGAACTGCACGCCCTGGCCGCCGACCGCCTGGGTGGCGGGGAAGTTGTTGCCGAGCATGCCGATATTGGTGCCATCGCGTGCCGCCTGCGCGAACAGGAAATTGGCCATCTTGATGCCGCCCGCGCCGGTCATGTTCTGCGGCACGACGGTGGGGTTGCCCGGGATGTGCTTGCCGATGTGACGCGCGACCAGCCGCGCCTGCAGGTCGTATTCGCCGCCGACACCGACGCCGATCAGCACGTTGACGGTCTTGCCGCGATAGAAATCGGCCACCGGCTGCGCCCGCGCGGGCCCGGTGGCAGCGAGCAGAAGGACGGCGCAAACGATCGCGCGCATCGGTGAGGACATTTCTTGTTTCTCCCGTCGTCCGGTATGGAACCGTTTACAACGGCGAGAGTCAATCGACGCGTCGTCGCTGTAGCTGCCGGTCGCGGCGTGAATTGCTGCGCCCTCTCCCGCAAGGGAAGAGGGCGCAATGACCGGCGTCGCGCCGGGGGCGCGAGCAACGATATTCACTCCGCCGCGATGCGATGCGCGGCGAGGAACGGTTCGAGGATCAGCGGCTTGCCGGCGCGCGCGATGATCATGTGGCCGGGCGGCACCGGCTTCCAGTGCGCGCGTTCGGTGTCGAGCGGCTCGGACACGATGACGACATTCTCGCCCGATTCCCGGTAGTAGAGCGAGTTCGCATTGTCATTGGCGGAGAAGCGGAAGGCATAGAGGTCGTGGCCATTGGCGAGCGCGGCGGTGAAGCGCAACGGCTCCTTGCGGCCGTCGGCGCTCACCATGTCGCTCAGCGTCGCGAGCACACGCGAGGTCGCGCCGAGCGGATCCTTGTCGCCGCCGGCGCCCAGGATGGCCAGGAAGACGGCCTCCGAGTCGGTCGTGCCGATGCGCGAGCCGTAATATTCGTCGGGAATGAGCCCCTCGACCTGCCGGCGCAGCCGCGACCAGTTCCCGATCAGCCCGTTGTGCATGAACATCCACCGCCCGCAGGCGAACGGGTGGCAGTTCGGCCGCGTGATCGGCGTGCCCGTCGAGGCGCGCACATGCGCGAAATAGAGATGCGATTTGAGGTGCCGGCAGAGATAGCGCAGGTTCTCGTCCGACCAGGCCGGGCGCACCTCGCGGTAGAGGCCGGGCTCGGGATGCTCGCTGTACCAGCCCATGCCGAAGCCGTCGCCGTTGGTCGAGGCGGTCGACTCGAGCGCCTTCAGACTCTGCACCACCAGCGAATGGGCGGGAGCCGTGACGTATTGTTCGAGCGGGATGGTCTCCCCGCGATAGGCAATCCAGCGGCACATGGGGATGCTCCGAATCCCACCCCAGGGTCTCTAATATCGCCGGCCGCTGCGGCAAAGCAATGGCGAAAGCCCGCTGGTTTTGGCCTTTGCGGCCCTGGATTCTTGCATTGGTCGCATTTTCGGACGGAAAACCGGATTCCGCTTTCCCGAAATGCTCCCCGACGGCCATGACGCGGGTTCCGTCGCGTTCGTGTTATGGGCGCGGGCGCACGGCGGCCTTGATCAGCGCCACCAGGTGGCGGAACTGCCAGCGCGCGCCGGTCGTGCGCTGCTCGAAATCCGTGCTGGCGCGGTCGAAGTGCTCGAGTTCCCGGGCGCGTTCCTGCGGGGGCAGGAACGCGTGGACCAGCGCGTTGCGCGCGATCGATTTGAGCGCGCGGTAGCCGAGGCCGTGCTCGCGCGCGGCGCGGACATATTCATTGCTGAGATCGATGCGCGACACGCCGGCATCGTCGGTCGAGAGCACGACCGGCACGCCGGCCTTGAGATAGGCCGGCAGCGGGTGATCGCGGCCGCGCACGCCGAGGATGACGTCGTTGCTGGTCAGGTTGATCTCGACGGCGACCGCGCGCTCGCGCATGGTCGCGAGCAGACCCTCCATGTCGCGCTCGAAGGCGAGCGCTGTGCCATGGCCGATGCGGCGCGCGCCGGCGACCTCGACGGCGGCGCGGATGTGGGAGGCGAGGTCGGACGGCGGCACCAGGCCGAGCCACAGTTCGCCTGCGTGCAGCGCGACCGGGACGTCCTTGGCCAGGAACCCGATGATGCGCATGTGCTCGCCGTAGTCCCGCACCGCGATCTGGTAATCCTCGGGCGCGACGAAATTGAGCGCGACCACGCGCGGCTCCGCGCGCACCAGCGCTGCCGCCGCGGCGGTCTGCACGAACACGTCCTCGATCGGGTTGTTGCGCGAGACCTGCGCGATGTAGCGATAGGTCACGTTGCAGCCGGGCCGCGTGCGTTCGGCGTCGCAATCGAGCACGGCCTCGATGCGCCTGACCTGATCCGCGATCTGCGTGCGCATGTCTTCGACCACACGCTCGAGCCCGAGCAGCTTCAGCGTCTCCAGCATCGCTGAAAAGTCGGTGGCGCCCCTGATCGCTGCGGCCAGCACCTGGCGATCCCGTCCCGGCAGGAACGACGTCATGAGCTCGACATATTGCACCGCCTCGGACTGATAGTGCCGAAGCTGGTCGACCGTCATGTCGACGGCGTGGCGGCCGGAGGCGGAGCCGAATTTCCCGAAGGCGGCAAAGAACTGGTCGTGGCCCGACGGCGTCGCCGTCGACGGCACGAAAAAACGCATCGACAGCGCATTGACCAGCCGCTCGTAGAGGGTCTGGTCGCGCAGCGTGTCGGCGATCGGCTCGGTGCCCTTCTCCTTCTCGCACGGCGGCTCCGCGATGCTGGCGTCGGCCAGCCGCACGCATAATCCGTCCTGCACGGCCCAGCCGATCAGGCGCTCCGCATAGACCGCGCCGGAGAGATGCACATGCAGGTCGCCGCCCTTCGGCATGCGCTGGAGAAAGGCGCGCAGCCCGGTGTGGTCGCCGCGCAGCGATTCGAACTCTTCAGCCGTCACGACGGCGGAAAAGTCGCTCGCGACGACGATGAGACGAACGACAACGATGGCCGCCGCAATGATGATGGCCGCAATGGCGATCCGGCGTCGCAAGGCCTCTCCCCGCCGCGCTTGAAGCGCGCATCCGAACCTAGAGCATTTCCAGGAAAAGTGGAATCCGGTTTTCGGTCCGAAAATGCGACCAATGCACAAGGCTCACGCGCTCACGCGGCGCGCGGGCTCAGGAGCCGTGCGGCGCCCAGGACGAGGAGCGCGAAGCCCGCGGTGAACAGCGCGAGCCAGGTGCCGGCGGCCGCCAGCGCCGCGGTCGCGGCCCAGGTGATCGAGGAGAACGCCTCCGCGAAGGTCGCGACGCGCGACGAGGTCTGCCGGCGGCGGAACTGGCTGCGCTTGGCCTGGGCGCGGAACCAGAGCTGGATCGCGGTCGCCGAGGCCGCCGCGATCAGCACCGCGATCGCGGATAGTACCGCATGAAACGGCGAGACCAGCGCCAGAGCGATGACGAACGGCGCGAACACCAGCGTGATGGCGCCGATCACCGCCTCGATCTTGGCGCGCACGATCTGCCCCGCCGGCACCGGCGCAGTGGCAACGAGGTCGGGCGCGTCCTCGCCCGAGATCGCGAGCCAGGCGAGGCCGCCGGCGAGCTGCCCGGCCGCCATGACCAGCACCGGCACCAGCAGCGTGAGTGCGGCGTCGCCCTCGCCGTAGTTGCGCCAGAGCAGCAAGGCGGGCGGCAGCAGATAGAGCATCTGCATGAGCGACTGCGAGACCAGCCACGGGTCGCGTATGAGCAGCGTCCATTCCTTCTGGCGCAGCATGCGTTTGGGCGCCGAGCGGCGGAAGCTGCGCGGCGCCATGGTGCGTTGCGGGCCTGCACCGGTCCCGCTCGATGCCGCCATCACGTGGTCGGCGAAGCGGCGCGAGAACAGCAGGACGGCGCCGCCGAGCATGGCGAGGCTTGCGAACAGGACGGCAGCGAGCGCCGTCGCGTCGCCCAGGATCGCGCGCGCCGGCCACCAGGCGATGCTGCCGGCGTCGGGCGCAAGCCGGACGACGGCGTCCGATTCGAGGATGGAGAAACGCGACAGCGTGTCGGAGGACAGGATCGCCGCCACCTGCAGGCTGATCACGAAGGTGGCGCCGATCACCGCCGCCACGACCTGTGCGACGAGCCGCGTGCGCTTGGGTCCGATGCTGCGGAAGAGCGCGACCGTCAGCGCCAGGGCAAGCGCCGCCGCCGCCGCTCCCATGGCGGCCATGACGCCATAGGCGCAGAGCCAGCGCATGCCGCCGCCCGCCGCCAGCACGTTGATGAAGGGCGACGCCAGCAGCATCGCCATCGCGGTCATCGAGAGTGTCATGGTGGCCATGCGCACGGCGAAAACCTTGCGCGCGGAGACCGGCGACGACAGGATCAGGTCGAGGTCCGCGCGCGCGTAGAAGGCGCGCGTGACGGTCTCCATCGCCTGCGACACCAACAGCGACCAGGACAGCAAGGCGGTGCCGGTGACGACGACGAGCGTCGCCTTGTCGGGATCGATGCCGGCGCCGGCAAAGCGCCCCACCATCGACAAGGCCAGGAGATGCATGGCGGCGAGAAAGAGGACGAGCGCGATGGCGACGGATTTCCGCCGCCAGCGGCCACCGGCCGTCATCATCGCGAGCCAGTCACGCCAGGCCAGCCGCGACTCATGCCGCGCGAACCAGACGAGTGTGGCGGGCCGGGTCATTGTTATTTCTTATTGTAAGCCGGTGACCGAGCCGCGAACTCGGGTCTGCTCCCTCCCCTTGAAAAGGGGAGGGTTGGGGAGGGGATCAGTTCGCTTGATCGAACTCGTGATCCCCACCCTGTCCCTCCCCTTTTCAAGGGGAGGGAACGCTGTGGCGCTAACCTAATCACGCCGCCACCGCCTCGTCGGCGACGAGCGCGAGGAAAGTGTCTTCCAGGCTCGACGCGCTCTTGCCCGCCTGCCCGCGCAGCTCGTCGAGGGTGCCCTCCGCAATCAGTCGCCCGCCGGCGATCACGCCGATGCGGTCGGCCATGCGCTCGGCGACTTCCAGGATATGCGTGGTCATGATCACGGTGCCGCCGGCGGCGACGCGCTCGCGCAGCACGGTCTTGACCTGCCGGGCGGAGCCGGCATCGAGTCCCGTGAGCGGCTCGTCCAGGATGATGAGGCGCGGCTCGTGCACGAGCGCCCCGGCAAGCGCCACCTTCTGGCGCATGCCTTTGGAGAAGCTTTCGCACCGCGCGTTCGCCTGCGCGCTCAGTCCGAGCCAGCCGAGCAGATGCTCGGCCCGTTCCTGCGCGAGCGGCGCGGCAACGCCCCAGAGCCCCGCGACGAATTCCAGATATTCGAGCGGCGTGAGCTTGTCATAGATCATCGGCTCGTCGGACACCCAGGCGGTGAGCTGCTTCGCCGCCACCGGGTCCGCAAGCGCATCGATCCCATGGATGGCGATGGTTCCGGCGTCGGGCCGCAACAGGCCAACGAGCATGCGCAGCGTCGTGGTCTTGCCGGCGCCGTTCGGGCCAAGGAGGGTGTAGAACTCCCCGGCCTCCACGGTGAGGTCGAGCGCCTCTACGGCGGGCCGGTCGAACCGCTTGCAAAGGCTGCGGATCTCCACGGCGAAAGGCAGGTTTGCGGGCGGGGCCATGGCGGCAGGCTAATGCGCCGGCCGTTGCAAGACGGTGAATTGCCGCCGCGGAATCCGGGGGCACCGTTAATGAGCCGTGGCCACGGTTCTGTCTTGCCGTCATGCCGGCGGAGTGGGGCGGCCGCCTTGCACAGGCGTTGCTCTTGCCGGCCAATTGCGCTAATCCCCGGCGCGACATCCTGCAGCTGGAGGACGGTATGGCTGATCACGGCCAAGTCGAATATGGGACTGCCCCGGGCAACGATCTGGCGGCCCATGAGCAGACCTACGAGACTTTCGTCCATCTGGCTTATGTCGGCTGCTGCCACGTGGCCACTATCGTGATCGCGCTTGCGATCGGCGCCGGCACCCATCACTGGGGTTATTCGATCACTCTGATCATTCTGGCCACCATCGTAGCGGCCCACGGGCTCGCCAGCGGATCGCGCACGCCGAGCGGTGTCATGGTGGTGATCTCGCTCCTGACAATGGCTTTTGCGGCCAGCTAGGCACCCGCACGAGCACCCGCCTGGTCGCCAGCGGAGAGGACGGCATGCGC
>JAXDOD010000176.1:0-12933 GCA_034669045.1 Alphaproteobacteria bacterium | reverse complement strand
TTCCGACGGGATCGGCGGCGTTGCCTTCATGCAGCGCGCCCGCCGAGCGGGCCATGAAGGCAGCCGTCGCCCGGCCGATCACGCCCATACGAAAGGGTAACATGTCCAAGGAAGAGCTCATCCAGTTCGACGGCTTGGTCACTGAGATCCTGCCCGACGCGCGCTACCGCATTCAGCTCGATGCCGGCCACGAGGTCATCGCCTACACCGCCGGTAAAATGAAGAAGAACCGCATCAAGACCTTGGCAGGCGATCGGGTGACCATCGAAATGTCACCGTATGACCTGCAGAAAGGCCGGCTGATCTTCCGCCATAAGGATGAGCGCACCGGGACCGCGGCCCGCCGCGCGCCGGTGCGAAACCAGTTCCGTCGACGCTGATCATGCTTATTGCTCGACGATGTCCTTCTGCAGCGTCGCGATCAATGTCAGGAAATCGCGGCGTTCGCGCTCAGGCAGGTTGAACCTGCCAAGCGACTCGTCGATCAGGGCTGTGGCGCGGGCCCAGTCGGACGGACTAATGCCAAGCCCGCCATGCGTGGTCTTGAGGTCGCGGCCGATATAGATGCAAGGCCCTCCCGTGAGGTCGCATAACAGGTCGAGTGCAAGCTGCCGCTGCCGCGCCAGGCTGTCCTTGGAATGGCCGCGGAAGAAGCGCCGCAACTGGTCGTCAACACCAAGTCGGCTGCCGACCTCGTCGACGATTGCCGCGATGGTGTCGTAGCCGCCAAGACGCTGATAGAGCGTCCGCTCCTGCGCGCCGCTGCCGGGGCCGCCGCCCTGCTGCGCAAGCGCGATGGAGATGCCTGCGGCAAAAGGCACAAGCGAGCGTGCAATGATCCGGCCCGGGCGAGCCCGGCAGAAACGATAAAGACTATTTTGGAAGAGACGGATCATGGCTGAGGTCTCCCGTGGCATCCGCAACATTGCGCGCATGCGAGGCGAGAAATGCGGCCCTAGTGTGATTCAACGGCGTGGCCAAATCTGGAACGTGTCACGTCTACAACGTATCACGTCGGCAACGTGTCATGCGCTTGGGGCGAGGCTGATCAGTCCTAGCCGGTAATCGTAGAGTTTGCCGGTTTCCTGGAATTCGGGCTGGCACAATAGCAGGACATTGTCTGCGACTGCTTCGGCCGGTTTCAGAGAGGCCGGATCTTCGCCCGGCATGGCGCTGGCACGCATGCGGGTGCGCGTAGCTCCGGGGTTGAACAGGTTGACGCGCACGTTTGTCGTCGCGGTTTCGGCTGCATAGGTGCGCGCAAGCACTTCGAGCGCGGCCTTCGACATCGAATACGGGCCCCAATAGGCGCGAGCATTGCGCGCCGCGCCGGACGTGACGAACACGACGCGCCCCGCTTCCGAGCGCTGCAGGAGGGCGTCGAGCGAGCGGATCAGGTGCCAGTTGGCAGTGACATTAACCGCCATCACCTGCTCCCAGACCTTCGGCTCGACGTGATTGAGCGGCGAGAGCACGCCAAGCATGCCGGCATTGCCCACGAGCACGTCGAGCCGGCCGTAGCGCTCCGCGAGGGCTGTGCCGAGGCGCGCGATCCCGGCGTAATCCGTCAGATCGAGCGGCACCAGCGTGGCCGAGCCGCCGGCGGCGCGGATGGCGTCGTCGAGCTCCTCAAGGCCGCCTGTGGTGCGCGCGACCGCGACAACGTGGGCGCCCGTGCGCGCAAGCGCGAGCGCCGTTGCGTATCCGATTCCGCGCGAGGCCCCGGTGACGAGCGCGATACGCTGAGCAGGCGGATTGGCCGTCATACAGAGAGCGCTGCTCAGCTCGCTTCCGCGAGCAGCGAGAGCTGCCGCGGCGAGGAGACCTCGGCCGCCCGGTCGGTGAGCGGGGTCGGGTAATCGCCGGTGAAACAGTGATCGGTGAACTGGGGCCAGTTCGGGTCGCGCGCCCCATGCCCCATGGCGCGATAAATTCCGTCGACCGAGAGAAACGCCAGCGAGTCGGCGCCGATGAACTGCCGCATGCCTTCGAGGTCGTGCGTGGCGGCGAGGAGCTTGTCGCGTTCCGGCGTGTCGATGCCGTAATAGTCAGAATGCGTGATCGGCGGGCTTGCGATCCGCATGTGGACTTCGGCGGCGCCGGCCTCGCGCATCATCGCGACGATCTTAACCGAGGTGGTGCCACGCACGAGTGAATCGTCAATCAGCACGATGCGTCTGCCGGCGACCACGGCGCGGTTGGCGGAGTGCTTCATGCGCACGCCGATCTCGCGGATTGATTGCGTCGGCTGGATGAACGTGCGGCCCACATAGTGGTTGCGGATAATCCCGAGCTCGTAGGGTATTCCGGACGCCTGCGCATAGCCGATCGCGGCCGGCACGCCGGAATCCGGCACCGGCACGATTACGTCGGCCGCCGCGGGCGCCTCGCGCGCGAGCTCGGCGCCCATGGTCTTGCGCACCTCGTAGACCGGCCTCCCGCCGACGATCGAATCCGGCCGGGCGAAGTAGATGTATTCGAACACGCATGGGCGGGGCGGGATTTTTGGGCCAAGCCGGTGCGAATGCGCGCCCTCCTCGTCGAAGACGACGACCTCGCCGTTTTCCACGTCGCGCACGTATTTGGCGCCGATGATGTCGAGCGCGCAGGTCTCCGATGCAAGGATCGGCGAGCCCTCGAGACGGCCGATGACGAGCGGACGGATGCCGAGCGGGTCACGCGCGCCAATGAGCTTCTTGTTGGTGAGGCCGACATAGGCATAGGCGCCTTCAAGGTGGCGCAGGCCTTCCAGAAACCGGTCGATGAAGCGGTTGCGGCGCGCCCGGGCCACCAGGTGCAGGATCACCTCGGTGTCTGTGGTGGACTGCATGAGCGCGCCGTCACGTACGAGCTGGCGGCGCAACGTCATGCCATTGGTGATATTGCCGTTAAGGCCGACCGCAAAGCCGCCGCCGTCGAGTTCGGCGAACAGCGGCTGGACATTGCGCAGGATCGTCTCGCCGGTGGTCGAATAGCGCACATGCCCGACGGCCGACGTGCCGGGAAGCCGTTCGATCACCTCGCGGCGGGAAAAGCTCTCCCCGACGAGCCCCATGCGCCGTTCGGAATGGAACCGCTGACCGTCGAAGGAGACGATGCCGGCCGCTTCCTGGCCGCGATGCTGCAGGGCATGCAGGCCCAGTGCCGTTATGGCGGCGGCATCCGGGTGATTGGATACCCCGAACACTCCGCACTCCTCGCGCAGCGTATCGCCATTCAGATCGAAGTCGAAATCCGGGTTCGGGAGCGAGGCGGCGGGGGGAGTTTCGGTCATCTCGCTCATCGTGCCTCGTCTCGCTGGGGCCAGGCCGGTCAGCGCCTGGCGGTGCCTTCGATCAGTTTTCGCATTCCCGCGCGGTCCGACGGGCCGTAAGCCGCCGCCTCGCGACCGTCGGTCTGAAGGCTCCCGCGCTGCTCTGCCGGCGCTTCCGACGGATCGTCCTCGGGCTTGGGCCGCTTCAACCTTTTCAAGATGGAGCTTTCCGGGTCATCCGGCAACATGGAGATCAGCCAATCCCCGGTCGATTGCAGCATGACCCTCGATTTGGCGTTGGCGACCCAGGTCGGCTGTGTCCGCGGCGGCACCAGCCACACGAAGAACAGGAACGCGATCACGACGATGACGAGTCCTCGCGCCAGCCCGAACAGGAAGCCGAGCGTGCGGTCGAGCGCGCCCACGCGGCTGTCGAGCACCATGTCGGAGAAGCGCACCGTGATGACCGACACCACGATGAGCGTGAGCAGGAAGGTGCCGCCGATCACGACCGCGGCCGCCACGACATCGTTGTTGAAATAGGATTTTGCGAACGGCAGGAGCTTCGAATAGGCGTAGAGCGTTGCGCCGGCGGCGACCACCCAGGCGGCGATCGACAGGATTTCACGCATGAAGCCGCGGATCATGGCCAGCAGCGCCGAAACCAGCATGACGCTGATGAGGATGATATCGAGGAGCGTGATGGGCATGCGAGCCTGGGTCCTCTCACTCGCGGGCATGGCCGCTCGAATCGGCAACCGCCCAATAGCTACCTGACCTGTGCCAGGCCGGCTCGGCAAGGGCCTGCCAGCATGGGCGCTAACTGATTAACTTTCCTGCCCAATCTGTCCTCAAGCGGGCGGGCGGGCACGGCTGCGCGCGGTCGGCCGCTGTATAGCCGCAGGAACCCGCGGCGTCACCCGTCTTGTTGAAAGCGCGGGCCGGGGCCGGGGCCGTCGGCCCGCGGCCCCGCCTCCCGCCGCGGGGATGGCTTGCTGGGAGTGGGTCCAATCCTCGTTCCGATACGATTGGGATTGCAAGGTCAGGGGCCGGATGGGAAGACGGAACTGAGGAGCGATATCGGAACGAACGGGGGGTACGCTGCTCGGGCGCGCCGGCGTCGCAGGAGGCTGCGGTGCAGGACCGGACAAAGGCGCTCACCGGCGCCGCCATGGCCATGGCGCTTGCGGGCGCGCGCGGCGACACCGAACGCGAAATGGCCGGGTGCTCCGCGATAGCGAGGTCAAGCCGCCGGGGAGGGGAGATGAGCGCAGGACTGTCTGGGTTCATCGCGAGCCACGGCGTTTGGGTGGTTGCCGGCTTCATCGCATTCGAGAGCGTCGGCGCTCCGCTGCCCGCGGAAGCGTTCCTGATCGCGGCGGCGATCTTTGCTGCGACCACCCATGAGCTCGATATCCGGCTTCTGGTTTCCGCCAGCATCCTGGCGGCGATCCTGGGCAATGTCGCCGGCTTCTGGATCGGCCGCAGGTATGGACATGCGCTGCTGATGAAGCACGGGTACCGCATTGGGCTGACGGCAAGCCGGATCAAGATCGGTCAATGGCTGTTCCAGCGCTACGGCGGCGTATTCGTCTTCGCCGCGCGATTTCTGCCGTTCCTGCGCAACATGGCGGCGGTGCTGGCCGGGGCGAATTGCATGGCGCCACATAAGTTCTATTTCGCGAGTTCCATTGCAGCCGCCGCCTGGGTCATGGCCTATGCTTTCGGCGCATATTCTTTTGGCGAGGCGTTCACCAACTCGGCTTCGCCGGCTCTGGTCGTAACCGGCCTCGCGGCCGCTCTGGTCATCGTGGGATTGCCGATGCTCATCGTGCGCTGGGAAAAACGGCTCTTGGCGAGAGCCGAGCACGAAAACCAGCCTCCATCGCAGGCCTGATAGCGTCAGGCGACCGCCGGCCTCCATACTGGCGGCTTCCGGCCTATAGCGGGCCAAAAGCCAAAGTTTTGGGCCTGCCTCGATCGGCCCACCCCGCTGAGCTGGCATACGGGCGCCGGACACGATCTCGGCGCCTATTCTTTGAAAGTAACGATTGTTCGGGGCGAAAACTAAGAATAAGCTAAAATTAAATAATAAAGCGCTGTATTGAGCTCGTCATCTGCCAGTGGAGGGCGCTTGTGCGTGTAGCATTCAACCGCGCGGCATTGCGCGGGAAAGAGCACGACTACCTGCGCGAGGCAATCAGTGGCGGCCACCTTTCGGGTGACGGCCCTTTTACGAAACGAGTCGAAGCGTTGCTCGAGACCGGGCTCGGCGCGCCCAAGGTCCTGCTGACGCAGTCCGGCACCGCCGCGCTCGAAATCGCCGCGTTGCTCACGGTGAAGCTGGGCGATGAAGTCATCGTTCCCTCCTTCACGTTTCCGACCACCGCGAGCGCGTTCGTGCGCTGTGGCGCGACGCCGGTTTTCGTCGATATTCTTCGCGACACCTTCAACATCGACCCGCGTGCGGTGCAAGCCGCGGTCACGCCTCGAACGCGGGCGATCGTTGCTGTGCATTACGCGGGCGTCGGTTGCGACATGGATGCCTTGCGCGACATTGCCAAAGCTGCGAACGCGGTTCTCATCGAGGACAACGCCCACGGCTGCGGGGCTCGCTATCGGGGCCGTCCGCTCGGGTCGTTCGGCCATTTGTCCGCAACGAGCTTTCACGCGACAAAGAACGTGACGTCGGGCGAAGGTGGAGCGCTTGTCCTCAACGATCCGAAGTTCATCGAGCGTGCCCAGTTCATTCGCGATCGAGGAACTGATTGGCAGCTTTTCAAGCGCAACGAAGTGGAAGAATATTCCTGGGTCGAGATTGGGTCGGCTTATGCGCCCTCTGACTTGCTCGCGGCGTTTCTGCTCGCGCAAATCGAAGATATCGAGCAGATTACCCTGCAACGCCGGAAACGTTGGACGCGATATCATGAGGCTCTCGAAGTTTTGGAGCGCGACGGCTGCGCACGTCGTCCCCTCATTCCGGCGGCGGCCGAGCACAACGGCCACATCTATCATCTGCTGCTCGACAACGCGTCCCGCCGCCGCTCAATACTCAGCGATCTCAACCAAGGCGGCGTCAATGCCGTGACGCACTTCGTTCCCCTGCACAGTTCGCGTGCCGGGCTGCAGTATGGCCGGACCGCGGGTTCGCTCGCAGTCACCGAGGACATTGCCCCCCGGTTAATCAGGCTTCCTATGCATCTTTCGATGACGCTGCCGGAGCAGGACCAGCTCATCAATAGCGTCATTCGCCTGATCGGGCGCGGCCGCAGCGCAACGAGTTCGGAACTACATGCGCCGTGTCGGCCCGTTGATGCAGGGTGACGCCGAACCGCTAACCGGCGGACGTCACAGGATTTCGCGGCTCGAGCGGCGTCCAGGCCACGAGCATGTCATCTCGTCGCCAGGATGACATCTTGGTAGGTCCATCCTGGATTCTTGCTCCAGGTTCCGAGCGCCACCTTTTCTATTCGCAATTTCGCACCGGTCAGAACGCCGAGGGCTTCACTTTCGTCGAAGGCAATGGTTCCTTCCGGGTTGGCCGGATCGCCGACATAGCCGCCACCGACATTGTGGACGAGGAAGTTCGGGATCTGCTCGCCTTGAGCGATGCGCCGGCGATAGTCGTCAGTAACGAGGAAAAAGGTGAAGAAGCTGCGTCCGCCCGGTTTGAGCATCCGCGCGATCTCGCCGGCATATTGCTGGACCCCCGCGGGCATCAGGTTGGTGAATACGGAGACGACGAAAATCACGTCGAAGGTCGCATCGGCAAATGGAAAGACGTAGCTCGCGGCGTCGCCGCCGGTCTTGCTGTAATGCGTATTTCGAAGGGGCGCGTGGTGGAAACTGAAGTTGGGATAGCGCGATGAAATGTTCGCTCGGCACCACTCCACCATCGGAAGAACGATATCGACTCCGTCGTATCCGTTTGTAACGTGCCCGGCGAAGTGGCTCGCGATCCGCCCGCAGCCGGAGCCGATGTCGAGAATGCGATCGGTCGGCTGAATTTCGCATCGTTGAGTGAGCATACCGAAGAATTCCTTGCCGATCGCGATATGCGTCTCGCCTGCAATAGGGGCTCCCGCGACCGCATTCATGAATTCCTGTGGCGGCAATGGAATTCCGTTGATTGTCAACATCCGGATAGCCCCATGGAGCGAGTGTCTATTTTCTCAAGGTCCCATTGAACGCGCGGAAGCTGCCGCCGGCTTCGGCAAGCTCGATCAACGATTCCGCGGCGCAAACCCGCGCGCGGCGTGCAAGAGATCGCTGCGGATTCTCTCGCCGGTTCGCGTCATCCCACATCCGACAGCCTCGGCTTCGGTCGGCTCCCGCGTGCGGCGATGTCGCCGACCAAGCTCGCCAGCATGCCGACGGTCTCGAGCGTGAGGCCGCCATCGCCGCCGGCCTCCGCGCGGCCGGCTTCCGGCATGACGGCGCGGGCAAAGCCGAGTTTCTGCGCCTCCTTGAGCCGCGCCGCCGCCTGCGCCACCGGCCGCACGGCGCCGGAGAGCGACACCTCCCCGAAATAGACCGCGTCGGCCGGCAGCGGCGCATTGGCCAGCGAGGACACGAGCGCCGCCGCCGCGGCGAGGTCGGCGGCCGGCTCCTGGATGCGCAGGCCGCCGGCGACGTTGAGATAGACGTCGTGACCCGAGAGCCGCACGCCGCAATGGGCTTCAAGCACGGCAAGCACCATCGAGAGCCGGCTCTGGTCCCACCCGACCACGGCGCGGCGCGGCGTGCCGAGCGAGGTCGGCGCCACCAGCGCCTGGATTTCGACGAGCAGCGGGCGCGTCCCCTCGATGCCGGCGAACACGGCGGTGCCTGGGGAGCCGAGATCGCGCTCGGAGAGGAACAGCTCGGACGGGTTCGCGACCTCGCGCAGCCCTCCGCCGGTCATCTCGAACACGCCGATCTCGTCGGTCGGGCCGAACCGGTTCTTGACCGCGCGCAGGATGCGGAAGTGGTGCGAGCCTTCGCCTTCGAATGACATCACCGCGTCCACCATGTGCTCGACCACGCGCGGGCCGGCGATCTGGCCGTCCTTGGTGACGTGGCCGACCAGGATGATGGCGGTGCCTGAACGTTTGGCGAAGCGGATCAGCGCCTGCGCGGAGCCGCGCACCTGGGTGACGGTGCCGGGCGCCGATTCCACCACGTCGGTCCACATGGTCTGGATCGAATCGATGATCACCAGCCCCGGTGTATTCTTCTCGGACAGGGTTGCAATGATGTCTTCAACCGAAGTCTCAGCGGCGAGCTCGACCGATGCGTCCGCCAGCCCAAGCCTTTCCGCGCGCAGCCTGACCTGGGCGACGGCTTCTTCACCTGAAATGTAAACGGCGCGATGGCCGCCGCGCGCCAGCGTTGCCGCGACCTGGATCAGCAGCGTCGATTTGCCGATGCCGGGGTCGCCGCCGAGGAGCAGCACCGAGCCGCGCACGAAGCCGCCGCCGCTGACGCGATCGAACTCGGCAATGCCGCAGGCGAGCCGGGGCGCGTCGTGGGCTTCCCCCGTAAGCGGCTCCAGCGCAAAAAGCCGTCCCTTGCGCGGCGCGCGTCCGGGCATCTGCGGCCGGGCGGCGGCGGCGTTTTCTTCCGCGATCGTATTCCACTCGCTGCAGGCGTCGCACTTGCCTTGCCAACGGCCATAGGCGGCGCCGCAGTTCTGGCAGACGAAGCTTGGTTCGCGACGGCTCATGGCGCTCGCTGGCTCTCTCGCGCGCTCGGGAATCGGTCGGGCACCGCGCGGCGCGGCCGATACTACGCGCCCTTATAGACCCGGTGATAGCGCCGACCGAGGCTGGTGAGCACCTCATAGCCGATGGTGCCGGCCGCGGCGCCAAGCTCGTCGACGCCGATCGTGTCGCCGATCAGGGTCGCGAGCTCGCCGCGGCGCGCGCTGCCGTCGGGAAGGTCGGTCACGTCGACGGCGATCAGGTCCATGGAGATGCGGCCGACGATCGGGCACTGCGTGCCTGCGATGATCACCGGGGCGGTGGGCTTGCCCTTGGCGGCGCCGGCGGCGCGCGCATAACCGTCCGCATAGCCGATCGCGATGATGGCGACGCGCGTTGCGCGGGCGGCGGTGAACGCCGCGCCATAGCCGATGGTCTCGGTTTTCTTGATCTGGCGCACCTGGATGATGCGGCCCTTGAGCTCGACCACCGGGCGCATGGGGTTCTTCTTGCCCGGTGTCGGGTTGGCGCCATAGAGCGCGGCGCCCGGGCGCACCAGGTCGCAATGCACGGTGCCGCCGAGAAAGATGCCGGAGGAATTGGCGAGCGAGGAGGGCAGGCCGCGATAGAGAATGCGCAGCTCCCGGAACAGCCGGATCTGCTTGTCGTTGAGCGGATGCTCCGGCGTCTCAGCGCAGGCGAGATGGCTGATCAAGAGCGTGAAGCCATGATTCTCGGACTTGACCCGCGCCGCAATGGCGACCGCCTCGTCGACCGTGAGCCCGAGCCGGTTCATGCCGGTATCGACATGGAGCGCCGCGCCGCCGCGCCAGCCGGTGCTGGCGACGAAGCTGTCCCACTCGGCCAGCTCGGTCGTTGAGTTGATCACGGGGCGCAGATTGGCCTCGGCGAGCGCCGGGCCGGTGCGCGGGAGCATGCCGTTGAGCACGTAGATCACTGCCTCGCGCGCAATGGCGCGCACGCGCCGGCCCTCGCCGATGTCGGCGACGAAGAACGTATGGCAGCCGGCCTTGGCAAGCCTCGTCGTGACAGGCTCGAGGCCACAGCCATAGCCATCGCCCTTGACGACGGCGCCGCACTCGACCGGCAGGGTCATGCTGGCGAGCTTGCGCCAGTTGGCCTCGACCGCGCCAAGATCGATGGTCAACAGGCCGCCGGCTTCGGCGGGATCGGGCAGGGTGGTGGGCTTGCCCGGCTGCAAGGTGGCGTCTCGAACGGACATCGATCCAGTTATGGCCGCCCTTGCGCCGGGCGTCCAGCCGGTTGGGCGAGACGTGGCCGGATGGTCTCGGCGAGCCGCTCCGCGGACGCGCCGGGCGGAAAGAAGCCGAGATATTCGCCCTCGCGGCCCATGAGGTAAATGAAAGCGGAGTGATCGACGGTGTAATCGGACCCGTCTCCGCCCCATTCGACCTTCTTGTAATATACCCGATAGGCGCCCGCTGCCTCCTGGATCGCGACCGCATCACCGGTGAGGCCTACGAATCGCGGGTGCAACAGGGGCAGGTATTGCTTGAGGTGCTCGGGGGTATCGCGCTCGGGATCGACCGTGATGAAGACCGGCTGCACCATTTCGCCGGCCTGCCCCAACTGGTCCACCGCGAGTGATATTTGCAGCAGGTCGGTCGGGCAGACGTCCGGGCAATACGTGAAGCCGAAATAGACCAGCATCAGCTTGCCGCGGAAGTCCGCATCAGTGCGGCGCGCGCCGCTCTGGTCGATGAGGGAGAACGGGCCGCCGATCGGCTCGCGGTTCCACATCACCGCGTCCATCAGCTCGGCGGCGGAGCGCTCGGAGGAGAGTTGTGCGGCCAGTGAAGTAGACAGGCAGCTTGCGCTCAAGATCATCAGCGCAAGCCCGCGCCGTCTCGTCGTCATTCTTCGCACCGCACTCGGGCCTTTCGATTAGGCGCTGAAGATCAGGCGACTGCCGGTCGAGGTGCTGATGACGTTCCCCGGCATCTGTGCACGCGCCTCCAGCAGAAAATTCAAGCCGCTGCAGTGCATGGGGATGACTACGTCGGGTTCCAGCTTCTTGATTTCGGCGGCCACCTCCTTGAGGTAATCCGCCGGCGCCGGTCCGAGATGAAAGCCGCCGACGAGCGCATGCACCTTCTGGATGCCGGAGACCTCCTGCGCCTGCCGCACCGAATTGACGATGCCGACATGACCACAGGAGCTGATCACCACCAGACCCTTGCCGCGGATGTTGAAGCAGGTAGCATGCTCATGCACGTGCTCGTCCGGCACCATCTTGCCTTGCAGCTCGGCCGCCGTGTAGTGGCCGTAGGCGCAGGCGAGGCCATCCTTCATGGCGTAATCGACGAACGTGTTGGGGAGGATCCGCTCGATGCTGTTGCGTTTGATCTTGCCGGTCGTAAAGGCATGGCCCTGGATTACGGTGGGCGTCTCACACAGCACCGTCGTCACCTTGTGCGCGGTGATGTCGCCACGATCGAGGGTGCCTCCCTCGCCGAACTGTCCCGGCGTATCCGTGCGGCTGGCGCGGTGGCAGAAATTATCCTCGCCGCCCGCATAGAGCTTCAGGTCGGCCGGAAGCACGTTGCGGTACTTGTCGAGAAAGCCAATCAGGCCGCCGTAGTGATCAATATGCCCATGGCTGACGATCAGCGCCTGGATCTTGCTCGGATCGATCTTCAACAGTGCCATGTTGTTGATGATCGCCGGCGACGTGTAGCCGAAGTCGAGTAGGATCGTGCGCTGTTCCGCCTCGCGCTGGGATTCCAGCAGGAGAGAAAGGCCCCACTCATTGTGTAGAACGTTGCGGGCGTCGGCGCTGCGGGCAGGTCCCGGCCCCTCGTGGACCACGCCATTCACCGTACTGCCGCGCAGGAACTGATCGTGCTGCTGGTCGACCAGCACGCGGATCGAAAGCTTGTCGATCGTCGGCACCTCGATCGGCGCGGCGCTGGCGATCTCGACGCACTTGAAGCCGGAGGCGGCTGCGCCGGCAATCGCCGCCGAGGCCTTGAGGAAATCACGACGGCGCAGTGACGATATCATGGCAAGCTCCAAGTTGTTGCGGGGGTGCAGGCAAGGGAAAACGATTCCGGTTATGCTACACCGTTAGCGTCCTTCGAAGAAAGAGGCAGAGGCACGTCTCGCGATGCTTTTAGAACTGGCTCGAGACGGCCGGCAATTGATCTTCGCGCGCTAGGTTGTCGAAGCGGGTCACCGAGGCTTCGAACTGCACCGGAACCGTCCCGGTCGGTCCATGGCGCTGCTTGCCGATGATGATCTCGGCCTTGCCGTGGGCGGCATCCATCTCGGTCTGCCACTTGATGTGCTCGTCGGTGCCGGGCCGCGGCTCCTTGTTCATCAGGTAATATTCTTCGCGAAAAACGAACAGCACCACGTCGGCGTCCTGCTCGATGGAACCGGACTCTCGCAGGTCGGAAAGCTGCGGGCGCTTGTCGTCGCGGTTCTCGACCTGGCGCGAGAGCTGCGACAGCGCCACGATCGGCACATTGAGCTCCTTGGCGAGCGCCTTGAGATTGGTGGTGATTTCGGTCACCTCCTGCACGCGGTTTTCCTGCGACCGCCGGCTCGAGCCTTGCAGGAGCTGGATATAGTCGATGACCAGGAGGTCCATGCCCTTCTGGCGCTTGAGACGGCGCGCGCGCGCGGCGAGCTGTGCAACCGTGAGGCCGCCGGTCTCGTCGATGTAGAACTTGAGGTTCTGCAGCTTGATGGCAACGTCCTTGAGGTCGTCGAATTCACGCTCGGTGATGCCGCCCCGCCTGATCGTGCTGGAGGGGATGCCGCTCTGTTCGGCGATGATGCGGGTGGCGAGCTGCTCGGCCGACATTTCGAGCGAGAAGAAGCCGACAATGCCGCCGTTGACCGTCGCGGTATGGCCATCGGCCTGCACCTCGCCGCGCCATGCGCTGGCGATGTTGTAGGCGATGTTGGTGGCAAGCGCGGTCTTGCCCATGCCGGGGCGGCCGGCCACGATGA
>JAXDOD010000175.1:0-4612 GCA_034669045.1 Alphaproteobacteria bacterium | reverse complement strand
ATGGCGCAGCGTCAGCGCGGCCGGCGTAAGGATCGTCTCCGGTGGGCCGGGATCGCGCTGGCGGGCGAGGATGTTGAGGACGACATCGGCGGAATGGACGCCGTGAGTGATTGCTTCGGCGCAGGCGACTTCGACCGCCGGCAGCCCATCGGTGAGCACCGCGGCGAGGATGTCGACCATCTGCCGATTGCCGTCGGCGGCGCCGGCGAGCTTGCGCCGCACACGCTCCATCGCGGCCGGCAGGCCCCAGTCCTTGAAGGGAGCGCCATTGCGCAGTGCTGCCAAGTGTACGCAGGCAGCATGAATTTGCCTGCGATGCACCGGGCTTGCGGGCGAGCACGGGCACGTAATGCCAGGGGTCATAGAGCGTGTCGCCGCGGCCGAACCAGCGGGGATGTTCGGCCACGACCCGCCCGTCCTGGCGGATCACGATGCGGTCCGCATAGGCATGGACCTCGACCGGACGCCCGACAGCACTGGCGGCCACGGAGTATTTGTTGTTGTCGAAGCGCACCAGGCAGGTCTTGGAGACCGATGCCGGCACTGCGTGGAAGCCGTCGAACCGGCCCGCATAGGGCACCAGCTTGGGACGCTCGGCCTCGAACACCTGCCAGATCGTCTGCTCGGTCAGCTCCGGATGGCGATGCGCCTTGGCGTAGGCGATGCATTTGTCGAGCAGCCAGGCGTTCAGTTCGTCAAGGTTCTTGAACCGCAGCCGCGGCGTGAAGAAGCGTTCGCGCACCAGGGAGACCTTGTTCTCGACCTGCCCCTTCTCCCAGCCCGACGCCGGCGTGCAGGCCACCGGCTCGATGAGGTAATGGCTGCACATCTGCAGGAACCGACGATTGTAGAGACGCTCCTTGCCAACGAGGATGGTCGTTACCGCCGTCTTCATGTTGTCGTAGATGCCGCGTTGGCATGTGCCCTTGAACAGGGCGAATGCCCGCAGTCAAGCTTGCGCAGACTGCGTAAACTTGTCCGTGTGGGCGTCGAACACCATCTCCTGCGTCTCGCGCGGATAAGCCCGCACGAACCGCATGCGGCCCTGACAGAGCCGGACGTGCGCCACCTTCACCGTCACCGTCGCGCCGTTTAGCAGGACGACCTCGTGACTCCAGTCGAACTGATAGGCTTCACCCGGAGCGAAGCTCAGCGGCACATAGGCCGCTGCGCGTTTGAAATCCTGGGACTGAAGAAATCGCTTTCCCGCTTTTCGCGGTATTCCCAAACGATTTTCTTAGTCGCTAACTCCACTTCGATGACGCGTGAAAACGGGATCGGATGATCCAGGCGGTGCGGTCCATTGTCGAAAATGAGCAGGTTGCCGTTGGCCAGCGGGGTGGGAGCATGCTGGCCGCAGAGCGGCGGCGCTCCTAGTTTCCACATGATCGCGCCGGTTCTGCGGTCGATGATGACGACCGTGGAGATGGTGCGAAAGCTCACGACGATGTCGCCGTTCGGCAATTCGGCCAATCCGTTTCCATTTGTCCAGGCATCGCGAGGCTCCTGGATCGCCGTGATTCGGTCGGTTTCGGGATCGAGATGTTGCCATATAGGATATAAGCGAACGGTCTGTCCGGACCTCGTCATCTCGATGAGGTAGTCGCCGCAAATATGTCCATTGTGCTCGGTTCCCGGCATTCCACCTTTGATTTTCGGAGTCAGCTCTCGGGGAAGGCTGGTCAGGCCGAGAAGCAGTACGTTGCCGTTCCGCAGAAGGATGCCGTCGTGATGGTGATCCGGATGCTGCAGCTCCCAAATCACGCGACCGTGCCAGTCGGCTTCTACGACAGCACCGATTTTGTATGGCTTGTCCGAAACGAAGCTCCCCGGCACGCTCGGTATCTTGCCATTGTAGAAAAGTGTGCCGTGTTCGGTCAGGCGGCCGTACTGGGCAGGGTATGGCATCCGCCATGTGTGGACCACCGTGCCCTCCAAGTCGATCAAATAGACAGTAGTCGTCGCGCTCTGGTAAAGCGCGAATAAGGTGAAGCCCGGCCACGCTCGCTCGCGATCCAGGGCGCGGAGGCCGGTGCCGGCCCGCTTCAGCCTTGTCTGCTCGATTGGCATGGCCCGAAGTGTCACCTGAATGAATGAGTCCGCCGCTTCCCAGATCACTCCGGCTTGAGGCCGGCGAATCTGGCCACCTTGCCCCACTTCTCGGTTTCCTCGGCGATCAGCCGGCTGAAGTCGGCGGGTGCTTATCGAGAATTGCAATGGGGGTATTTCTGGGAGCGCCAACACCCCACCAAGCGCTCGACTCATAGCCAAGTATGAATTCACTGACGCTCGGGATGTCCGGCAACACATCCAGGCGGTTGACGGTCGTCACCGCGAGCGCACGCAGCCTGCCGGCTCTGACGTGTTCGATCGCAGGGGGAACGGTTGAGAATATCACCTGCACCTGCCCACTGAGGATGTCGGTGAGAGCCTGTGGCGCGCCGCGATAGGGAATGTGCACCATGTCAATTCCTGCCATCATCTTGAACAGCTCGCCGGACAAATGCGAGGAGGCTCCGACGCCGGATGAGGCCATGTTCACCTTGTTCGGATTGGCCTTGGCATACGCAACGAACTCGGCGATCGTCTTGGCCGGAAACGCGCTGCTCACCAACATGACGTTCGGTGCACGAGCGAGACTTGCAACCGGCGCAATGTCGCGGATGAAATTGAAGCTGAGCCTATCGTAAAGCGTTGCATTGATCGCGTTTGCGGGGCTGGATAACAGTAGGGTATAGCCGTCGGGCGCAGCGCGCACGACCGCTTCAGTGGCGACGTTGGTGCCGGCGCCGGTCCGATTTTCGATGAGGAACTGCTGGCCAAGCCGATCGGACAGCCATTGACCCATCAGTCGCGCAAAAATGTCGGACGCACCCCCGGCGGTAAACCCGACGAACCAATGCACTGGCCGACTCGGATAGTCGTCCGCAACGGCAATGCGCGACAGGGCCGGCCATCCCGCGGCTAATCCAGCGATTTGAAGGAAGTGGCGGCGAGGTGATCTCCTCCTGACGGGTGCGGCGCTCTGCCTATGATAGGCCAAGAGCAAAATCGTTACCTTTTGAGTAGGGTCAATGGAGCTGCGCCAGCTTCGCTACCTCATTGCTGTCGCCGAAGAGCGTAACATCACGCGGGCGGCACAGCGGCTCGGTCTGCAACCGCCACCGCTCAGCCGGCAGATCAAAGCGCTCGAACGCGAAATCGATGCCCAATTGTTCCACCGCAAGCCGCGCGGCGTCGAGTTGACCGATGCGGGCCATGCGTTTCTCGACAATGCACGTGCTGTGCTCGCGCAGCTCGACCACACAGTTGAAACGACCCGGCGCACGGCTCGGGGCGAGGAAGGTCGCGTCTCCCTGGCCTATTCGAGCACGGTCGCGTTCCATCCATTGATCCCACGCGTGATTCGCGGGTTTAGGGAGGCATTTCCACAGGTAGCGGTTACATTGGTAGAGGGTTATCCCGAATATCTGATCGAGCGCCTGCAGGCCGATCACATCGACATCACCTTCGTCCGCCGACTTGCGCCCAACGTGGGAGGCGTCACCCTCGTCCGTTTGCACGAGGAACCCATGGTCGTGGCGCTGCCCAGCGGGCACAGGCTTGTCCGAACCCAAGGCGGCCCAGGTGCACCCCTTTCGCTCAAGGCTCTGGCTGGCGAAACCTTCATTCTCTTCGGGGACCCGCGTGGCGACGCGTTGCAGCGCAACAGCGAGTTCATTGCGGCATGCCATGCAGCGGGCTTTACCCCGCTTGTCGGCCAGACGGTTCCGCAGATCTCGGCACGTCTTAACCTCATCGCAGCCGGTCTGGGCATCGCTATTGTCGCTGCATCGTTGCAGCACGCCAGAATCGAGGGCGTGTCGTTTCACCCACTTAAGGGCGTCTCACAATTAAAGGCTCCATTGAGCGTGGCCTCCCGGCGTGGCGATCCGTCGCCAGTGGTCCGACAATTCCTGAAACTGGCGAAGCGGGTTGCAGAAACTTTTCGGCTCGAAGATAAGCAAGGCCTGTGATTAGCCGCTCTATCTGCTGTTACTTACGCTGCATTTGCTCAAGCTGGCGCTTCACCTCGCGTGCTTCCCGCGAGCAGCGAGCGTGCCAAGCGCCAAATGTTCCGCCGCCTCCTGTTGCCGCCGACGACGCGCGAAATAAAGGCTGGCGGCGATCTACCGGGGTGTCATCCCCCAGACCTCACCGACGGATTGTTGGCCGATCAGCGCGTCGATTGCTTCCGCGATTCGCTTGCCGGCGTGCAGCTTTTCGCCCGAGGGGTTCATGAAATGGCCTCGTCGACCGTCACGGCCGACGAGATGCGCTCTTCGCTCACTGCCTCAGTCCTACGCCTCACTTGCCGAAGGGCATCGGCCCTTCGTCGAGAAGCTGACCGCGCTCGGGAGTCTCCTCGGCGTCGACGACGCTCAATCAGCTATCGCAGCCGCCGGCCTTGCGACGCTGCGGCGCGGGTCGACTGCGGGACTTGGTGGCCGTTCGCCGGCGTTTCGGTTATCGCCGGCTGCACATCCTGCTCACGCGCGAGGGCATCATCATGAACCACAAGAAGCTCCGTCGGCTCTATCGCGAGGAGCGGCTGGCCGTGCGCCGCCGGGGC
>JAXDOD010000174.1:0-2625 GCA_034669045.1 Alphaproteobacteria bacterium | reverse complement strand
CCAGCGGCTGGCGGCGCCGCTGACGGCGCCGGACGCGATCGCGCGGCGGCACGATTCGGTGGCGCTGCTCGTGACGGATGCGGCCGCGCGCGGTGACGCGCGCGCACGCCTCGAAGCCGCGCCCGATCTCGCCCGCTCGCTTTCACGGTTGGTGGTGGGCCGTGGCGGGCCGCGCGATCTTGCGGCAATCCGCGACGGGATCGCCGCCGCCGCGGGTCTCGCCGGCGCGATCGAGGCGCGCGGCAATCTTCCCACCGAAATCGCGCAGGCGGCAGCGGCGTTGCGCCGGCCCGACGCGATGATCGCGACCGAACTGGCGGCCGGGCTCGCCGATGAGCTTCCTCACCTCAAGCGCGACGGCGGCTTTGTGCGCGCGGGCTACGCGGCGGCGCTCGACGAGGCGCGCGCGCTGCGCGATGAATCGCGCCGCGTCATCGCCGCCTTGCAGGCGCGCTATGCCGAGGCCTCCGGCGTGCGTTCGCTGAAGGTCCGGCACAACAACGTGCTCGGCTATTTCGTCGAGGTCAGCGCCCCGAACGGCGAAAAATTCCTCGCCGCGCCGCTCAATGCCACCTTCATCCATCGCCAGACATTGGCCGGGCAGGTGCGCTTCACCACCACCGAACTGGGCGAGCTCGAAGCCAAGATCGCGAGCGCCGCCGACCGCGCGCTCGGCATCGAGCTCGAGGCCTTCGAGCGCCTCGCCGCGACGGTCACGGCGGCCGCAGCCGAGATCAAGGCCGCCGCCGAAGCGCTCGCCGCGCTCGATGTCGCGGGTGCGCTGGCGCAGCTCGCCGTCGCGCATGACTACGTGCGGCCTGAGGTCGACGCCTCGCTCGATTTCGTCATCGAGGGCGGCCGCCATCCGGTGGTGGAGCAGTCGCTTGCCGGCGACGGCGGGCCCTTCGTTGCCAACGACTGCGACCTTTCGCCCCCGGCCGCCCGCTACCCTCCGCCACAGGCGGCGGAGGGTGGGTTGGGGGCCGGCCGCATCTGGCTCCTCACCGGCCCGAACATGGCCGGCAAGTCCACGTTCCTACGCCAGAACGCGCTGATCGCGATCCTCGCCCAGATGGGCAGCTTCGTGCCGGCGCGCCGCGCCCGCATCGGCGTCGTCGACCGCCTATTCTCGCGCGTCGGCGCCGCCGACGATCTCGCGCGCGGGCGCTCGACCTTCATGGTCGAGATGGTGGAGACGGCGGCGATCCTCAATCAGGCGGGCGAGCGCTCGCTGGTGATCCTCGACGAGATCGGCCGCGGCACCGCCACCTTCGACGGGCTCTCCATCGCCTGGGCGGCGATCGAGCACCTGCACGAGCAGAACCGCTGCCGCGCGCTGTTCGCGACCCATTTCCACGAGCTGACCGCGCTCGCGGCAAGGCTGCCGCGCCTGTTCAACGTCACGGTGCGCGTCAAGGAATGGCAAGGCGAGGTCGTGTTCCTGCACGAGGTGGTGCCGGGCGCCGCCGACCGGAGCTATGGCATCCAGGTGGCGAAGCTCGCGGGCCTGCCGGCGAGCGTGATCGAGCGCGCCAAGATCGTGCTCGCCAAGCTCGAAGCGGAGGACCGCGCCGCGCCGCGCGGCTTCGAGGACTTGCCGCTGTTTGCGGTCGCGCCGCAGCCGGCATCTGCGCGCAACGCCGCGATCGACACCGTCGTCTCCGTGCTTGCCGCGCTCCACCCCGACGAGATGTCGCCGCGCGAGGCGCTCGAAGCGCTTTACGCGTTGAAGCTCAAGGCGCAGGCAAAGGGGACATAGCGGACGCGAAAGACCGTGTGATAAAGTCGCGCCGGTCCTCTCGAAAGGGAACTCCCATGACGAACAAGCTCGGCGCGCTGATCTCGCTCGGATGTCTGCTGCTGGCGACGGCCTCGCAGGCGCAGACCTACCCGTCCAAGACGATCACCATCGTGGTGACGGCGGCGGCGGGCGGCGTGAGCGATGTGGTGGCGCGCGCGATCGGGCAGCGGCTCGCCGAGGCCTGGGGCCAGCAGGTCGTCATCGACAACAAGGGCGGCGGCGCCCACATCATCGGCGCGCAACAGGTGGCGAAGGCGCAGCCCGACGGGCATACGCTGCTGGTCGCGGAGGCCGGCACCTTCGTGCTCAATCCCACGCTCTATCCGAAGGAGAAGCTCTCCTACGACACCGACAAGGACCTCGCCCCGATCACCGGGCTGGTGCGCATCAACCAGGCGCTGATCGCGAACAACGGGCTCGCAGCCGGCAACGTGCGCGAGCTGATCGAGCTCGCCGGCAAGAAGCCGGGCGAGATCACCTACGGCACCGCCGGCGTCGGCTCCGCCCCGCACATGAACATGATCAAGTTCGAGAACATGGCGCAGGTCAAGCTGCAGGCCGTGCATTATCGCGGCGCGGCGCCCGCGCTCAACGACATCATGGCCGGGCACATCAACCTGATGTCGGTCAGCCTCAGCCTCGTGGTGCAGCCGGCGGAAGAGAAGAAGCTCAAGGTGCTCGCGGTCGGCAGTGCCAAGCACGTCCCGCAGCTCCCACAGTCGCCGACCGTGTCCGAGAGCGGCGTCCCCGACTACGAAGCCGGCACCTGGTTCGGCCTGGCGACCACCGGCGGCACGCCGCGCGAGGTCGTGCTGAAGATCAAT
>JAXDOD010000173.1:0-36743 GCA_034669045.1 Alphaproteobacteria bacterium | reverse complement strand
ACCAAGCTCGCGCGCATGATGGTGACGCGCTGGGGCCTGTCCGAGACCCTCGGCACCGTGGCTTATGGCGAGAACCAGGACGAGGTGTTCCTCGGCTACCAGGTGTCGCGCCAGCAGAACATCTCGGAGGAGACCAGCCGCAAGATCGACGTCGAGATCAGGCGCCTGGTCGAGGCCGGCTATGCGGAAGCCAACCAGATCCTCAAGGACAAGCGCGCCGACCTCGAAACGCTTGCCAAGGGCCTGCTCGAGTTCGAGACCCTGACCGGCGACGAGATCAAGGACCTGCTCGCCGGCAAGCGCCCGACGCGCGAGTCCATCATCGAACCGACGACGCCGCGCTCGTCGGCGGTGCCGACCGCCGGCAAGGGCCGCCGCGGGCCGGAGCCCGGCCCGCTCGACCCGCAGCCGCAGCCGCAGGCATAACCCACAAGCACCGATGCTGTTGAAACGCCCGCCGCGCGGCGGGCGTTTTTGCGCCCCCGCACGCGCAGAGGCGCTGACTTGAGCCGCACGTGTCGCGGACGCCCGCATCACCCGCCGGCGAGCGTCTCGCGCAGCATTTCGAGCGCGAGCCATTGCTCCTCCGCCGCCGCGATTTGTCCCTGCAGGTCGCCGAGCGCGGCGCTGACCTGCTCGAAGGCGGCGCGGTCGCGCGCGTAGAACTCCGGATCGTCGAGCTTTGCCTGCAGCGCGGTCGCTTGCGCCGCCAGCGCGGCGATGCTCGTGGGCAAGGTTTCAAGCGCGTGCTTGTCCTTGAAGCTCATCCGCCGCTTGGCGGGCTGCGGCTCTCCGACCACCGCGGCTGGCTCTCTTGCGGCCTTCTGCGGTTCCGGCTTGCGCTGTGCGCGGGTCAGGTCGGCGCCGCGCTGCATCAGCATGTCGCTGTAGCCGCCGGCATACTCGGTCCAGCGGCCGTCGCCCTCCGGTGCGATCACGCCGTTCACCAGGCGGTCGAGGAAATCGCGATCATGGCTGATGAGCAGAACCGTGCCCGGATAGTCGCCGAGCATGTCCTCGAGCACCTCCAGCGTCTCCATGTCGAGGTCGTTGGTCGGCTCGTCCAGGACCAGAAGGTTGGACGGCCTGGCGAGCGCCTGCGCCAGCATCAGGCGGCCGCGCTCGCCGCCGGAGAGCTTGCCGAGCGGCGTGCGCATCTGTTCGCTCGTGAACAGGAAATCCTTCATGTAGCTCACCACATGCTTGGCCTGTCCGTTGACCGTCACGGTGTCGCCGAGGCCGCCGGTCAGCGCCTGCGTGACCGTGACGTCGGGATCGAGGCTGTCGCGATGCTGGTTGAGCGTGGCGACCGCGAGCGCGGACCCGAGCCGCACCGCGCCGGTGTCCGCCGGCAACAAACCGGTCAGCATGTTGATCAGGGTGGTCTTGCCGCTGCCGTTCGGCCCGACCACACCGATGCGGTCGCCACGTTGGATGCGGGTTGAAAAGTCGCGCACGACCGGGCGCCCGTCGTAGACCTTGCCGATCCTGTCGGCCTCGATCACCAGCGCGCCCGACGGCGCCGCCGAGCTGGTGGTGATGGCGGCGTTGCCGGCGGCGGCGCGGTAGCTGCGGCGCTGCTCGCGCAGCGCCCGCAACTGCCCGACCCGGCGCATGTTGCGCTTGCGGCGGGCGGTGACGCCGAAACGCAGCCAGTGCTCCTCAGCCACGATCTTGCGGTCGAGCTTGTGCTGATCGCGTTCCTCCTCGGCCAGCAGCGTGTCGCGCCACTCCTCGAAATGGGCAAAGCCGCGATCGATGCGGCGCGTCTGTCCGCGGTCGAGCCAGACCGTGCTGCGCGACAGCGTCGAGAGAAAGCGCCGGTCGTGGCTGATGATCACCAGCGCGGTGTAGCGGGCATCGAGGTCGCGCTCCAGCCATTCGATCGTGGTCAGGTCGAGATGGTTGGTCGGCTCGTCCAGGAGCAGGATATCGGGCGCCGGCGCCAGCACGCGCGCGAGCGAAGCGCGGCGCGTCTCTCCGCCGGAGAGATGTGCCGGGTTCTCCTGCCCGGTGAGGCCGAGTTGCTCCAGCAGATAGCGGGCGGCGTAGGCGCCGTCGCCGGCGCGCAGATCGGCCGCGACATAGTCGAGCGTGGACGCGAAGCCCGACAAATCCGGCTCCTGCGGCAGATAGCGCACCAGGGTTCCGGGCTGCACGAAGATGGAGCCGCGGTCCGGCTCGACCAGCCCGGCCGCGATTTTCAGGAGCGTCGATTTGCCCGATCCGTTGCGCCCGACCAGGCACACGCGCTCGCCGGTGGAGACGGAAAGCTCCGCCCCGGTCAGCAGCGGCGTGCCGCCGAAGGTGAGCGCGATGTCCTTGAGCTGCAGGAGGGGAGGAGCCATCACACCCTACTGCGCGCCGAGCTCCTTCAGTCCCGCTTCGGCCTGCCGTTTGGCGACGTCGCTGGGCTTGAGGTCGAGCGCCTTGCGGTAGTCCTTGACCGCGTCGTCGCGCCGCCCGATCGCCCGCAACACGTCGCCGCGGATGACATAGGCATAGGCGCTCTGCGGCGTCAGCAACAGCACCTGGTTGGCGTCGCGCAGGGCCGCGAAGTTGTCGCCCTTGCGGCGCAGCAGCCCGGCCCGGTTCTGGTACGCGAGCGTGTAGCGGGCATCGAGACGGACCGCCTCGGTGAAGTCGGCGAGCGCCTTGTCGAAGTCGCCCTTCTTGTCGTGGGTGTCGCCGCGATTGTTGAAGCTGACCGCGTCCTTGGGGTCGACGCGGATCGCCTCGTCGTAGTCGGCGAGCGCCTTGTCGAGATCGCCCTTCTTGTCCCACAGGTTGCCGCGGTTGCGCAGGGCGAGCGGATATTTCGGATTGAGCCGCAGCGTCTCGCTGTAATCGGCGATGGCGCGGTCGATATCGCCCTTGTTCTCCCACACCACGCCGCGGTTGTTGAAGGCGATGTGGTCGTTCGGGTCGAGCTTGATGGCGGCGTCATAGTCGACCAGCGCCCGGTCGTAGTCGCCCTGCGCGCGCAACGAACGCGCCCGGCCCTTGAGGCCGTTGAGGTTGTTCTCGTTGAGCCGCAGCGCCTCCGAATAGTCGGCGATGGCGCGGTCGTAGTCGTGCTTCTCGAAATAGGCGTCGGCGCGGTTGAGGAAGCCGCGATAATAGGTGGCGTCGATGCGCACCGCCTCGCCGGCGTCGGCGATGGCGCGGTCGTACTGCTTCTTGTTGAAGAACGAGATCGAGCGGTTGTTGTAGGCGCCGATCAGGCGCGGCGACAGGCTGATCGCCGTGGTGTAGTCGGAGATCGCGGCGTCGTTGTTGCCCTTGAGGCGGTAGGCGTTGCCGCGGTTGAAGGTGATGTCGGGATCCTTCGGATTGAGCCGCTGCGCCACCGTGTAGTCGGCGATGGCGCGGTCGTACTCGTTCTTGCGCTGGTAGAGATTGCCGCGGTTGATGAGCGCGTCCGGGTCCTTGGGATCGAACCGGATCGCTTCGGTATATTCGGCGATGGCGCGGTCGACCTCGTTGCGGCCCGCATAGACGACGCCGCGGTTGTAGAACGTCTTCGCCATCTTGGGGTCGGCCTTGAGGGCCGCGTCGTAGTCGGCGAGCGCGCGCGCGCTGTCGCCGCGGGCCTGGTGGATCAGCCCGCGGTTGTTGAAGGCGTCGGCGTTGTTCGGGTTGATGGTGACCGCCGCGGTGTAGTCCTCGAGCGCCTTGTCGGGCTCTTTGCGCGCCGACCACACCAGCGCGCGGTTGTAATAGGCGGTGTCGTAATTGGGATCGAGCCGGATCGATTCGCTGTAGTCGGCGTAGGCCCGGTCGAGGTCGTTCTGCCGGCGGTAGGCGATGCCGCGGTTGTTATAGACGATCGCGAGATCGTTGCCGCCGTAGGCCTTGCCGTCGATCAGGCGGCTGCAGGCCGCCGCCCGGACCGCAGATTCGGTGGCGTTGGTGGTGCAGAGATCGACGTCGCTGGCCGGCGCCGCGGCGGCCGGGACCTGCATGGCAAGGACGAGGGCGGCGGCGAGCCCTGGCAAGAGTCGAGGATGCATTGAAGTCTTCCGCGTCACGATAAACCCCTTGGGGCTGAAGCTAGCGGCCGAACTTAGCGAAACCATGGCTGGGCGCCAGTGCTCTGTCTCCGGCCGGGTGGCGCCGTGACCCGGCCGGCCGGGCGCGGTTGCTTGATGGCTGCGAGGCGACGGCCGGAGATCATGCCGTGAAAGCCGATACAGGCTGAAGAAACCACTGTTCGCTTAGTGAGCCGCGTTCGGCGCGACGAACTCGGCCTGCTCCCCTCCGCCTTGTGGGGAGGGGTTGGGGGGGTTGGGTTGGATGCCTTCGTAAGTCGCCGCCCGACGCGCTGCGACGCCACCATCTGCTTGGGTTGCTCAGCGCTTTCCACATGGGGCGGATGTTCCACCAGGCGGCCACAGTTGGCCGGCAGGGTCGGCGGATCGGATCCTCAGGCTAGCCCAGCCCGGTCCGACAATAAATCGCACCTCCGGGGGGCCGGTGGCATCTTCCAACGCGCTTCTCACATGCAATCCCGGCGCCCTCGCGCCGGTTGCGGCCGGGCGCACTCGAATGCGACAATGCCATTGAAGGGTCCAGCCTTGAAAACATCGCGCTTCATTCCCGCTACGGTCCTGGTCGCGGCGCTGGCGGTCGTGCCCGCCTTCGCCCAGACGCCGGCGCCGAAGGCCAAGGCTGCGGCGGCGCCGCCGGCAGGCCCCTCGCAGACCGTCGTTCCGGTCAGCAAGGCGCCCGAGCCGACCTTCGACGAAGGCACCGCGCTGCGGATCGCCGCCGCCATGCTGAGCTATTCGGCGATCGAGGTGCGCGGCGGCTGGCCGACCCTGCCGGCGAGCGCCAAGCTCGCGGCCGGCGCCAGCGGCGCCGATATCGCGATGCTGCGCCAGCGCCTGGAAATGACCGACGACCTGGCGCCCAGAAAAGCGGCCGGCTCGGTCTACGACGAGGACGTCACGGCGGCGGTGCGCCGCTTCCAGGCCCGTCACGGCCTGGAACAGACCGGCAGCGTCGGTCCGAAGACGCTGACTGCGCTCAACGTGCCGGTGACCAGGCGGCTGCGCCAGCTCGCGGCCTCGCTCGACCGCATCGCCAGCATCGATTTCGCCTTCGGCCAGCGCTATGTCGTGGTCAATCTGCCGGCGGCCTTCGCCGAAGCGGTCGAAGGCGACAAGGTCGTGCGCCGCCACGTGGTGCAGGTCGGCCGTCCCGACCGTCCGTCGCCGACGCTCACCACCCACATCACCACGGTCAACCTCAACCCGACCTGGACGGTGCCGCTCGGCATCCTCAAGAAGGACGTCATCCCGAAGATGCGCAAGGACCCGGGCTATGCCGCGCGCATGCACATGAAGGTGCTCGACGGCGCCGGCAACGAGGTCGACCCGCACGCCATCGACTGGAATTCCGACCGCGCGCCGAATTTCACCATCCGCCAGGATTCGGGCGCCTGGAATGCGCTCGGCGCCGTGCGCATCGACATGCCGAACCCGCACTCGGTCTATATGCACGACACCAACCACAAGGAATTCTTCAGCGCCGACTATCGCTTCCAGTCCTCCGGCTGCGCGCGCGTGGAGAACCCGCGCGATCTCGCGGCCTGGGTGCTGGAGGAGACGCCGGGCTGGAGCCGCGCGCAGATCGACGCCGGCATCGGCAGGGGCCAGAAGCTCGACGTCAAGCTCGCCCGCAAGATCCCGGTCGCCTGGGTCTACCTGACCGGCTGGGTGACGCGCGACGGCGGCATCCACTTCCGCGACGACATCTACGGCCACGACGAACATCCGGTCCGGCCGCTGGTCGCCGACCTGCGGCCGGCGGTGGCGACGGCCGCGCGCGCCTCCGGTTTCGTGCTGCAATCGGCCGACCCGGCGCCGCCGGCGCCGATTGCGCAGGTCTCCTATCTCGACAGCCAATAAAGGCTCGCAATGAAGACTCGCCCACCGCTGGTCAAATCGACGATCGCGCTTCTGCTCGCCGGCATCGCGGCATTCGCTCTGCCGGCGCGGGCCAACGATTCCACCGCCGAGATCGCGACCGGCGGGCTCGTCCTCGTGCGCAACGACAACATCGAGATGCGCGCGGAGGACCTGCTGATCTCGGCGACGGAGATCAACGTCCGCTACCGCTTCTTCAATAAATCCGCCAGCGACGTGACCGTGCTGGTGGCTTTTCCGATGCCCGAGATCCGGGTGGAGGAGCCCGACCAGAACATCGCGCTTCCGACCGAAGACCCGGTCAACTTGCTCGCCTTCACGACGACCGTGAGCGGCAAGCCGGTGACGACGCAGGTCGAGCAGCGCGCCTTCGCGGCCGGCCTCGACCGCACGCAGTTGCTGCGCAGCCTCGCCATCCCGCTGGCGCCGCACCTGCAGGCGACCAACGACGCGCTCGACAAGCTGCCGAAGGACAAGTGGGACGCGCTCGTCCGCATCGGGCTCGCCGAGATCGAGGAATACGATTCAGGCGGGGGCATGGAGAAGCATCTCGCCGCGCGCTGGGGGCTGCAGACCACGTTCTATTGGGAGCAGACCTTCCCGGCCATGGCCGAAATCCAGATCGAGCACCGCTATCAGCCGAGCGTCGGCGGCTCGGTGCAGACCGGGCTCGGCGACGCCGCCGCCATGAAGGAGGACTGGTACGAGGAATATCTCGACAAATATTGCATGGACAAGGATTTCCTCGCGTCGGTCGAGCGCGCCAAGCGGGAGGCCAAGTCGGCCGCCGGCGCGCCCTATAGCGAGGAACGCATCGAATATGTCCTCAAGACCGGCGGCAACTGGGCCGGTCCGATCAAGGACTTCCGGCTGGTGGTCGACAAGGGCAACGCCGACAGCCTGGTGAGCTTCTGCGGCGAGGGCGTGCGCAAGATCAGCCCGACCCAGTTCGAGATCAAGAAGACCGACTTCACGCCGGAGGGCGATTTCGCGGTGCTGATCCTCAAGAAGCTGGCGCCGCAATAGGCCGGTGCATAAGACCGGTGCATAAGAGGTGCGGTGAACCGTAGGGTGGGCGAAGGCGCGAAGCGCGAAGCCCACGCATGCCTTCCTGCGCGGTGGCCTGAAGACGCGTGGGCTTCGCTGTGCTCAGCCCACCCTACAAGCTGGCGCCGCAATAGGCCGGTGCATCAGAGATGCGGTGAACCGTAGAACCGTAGGGTGGGCTGAGGCGCGAAGCGCCGAGCCCACGCGCGCTTTTTCCCACCCGACAAGATTACCCCTTGATCGCCGCCTTGATCGCCTCGACCCCGCCGCCGCCGCGCGCGGCCGCAATGATCCTCGCCTCCTGCGCCGACAGCTTGTCGTTCGCCGCCTGCATGGCGTCGATCTTGTCGACCGGCACCACGATGGCGCCGTGGCGGTCGGCGTGGATGAGATCGTCCGAGAGCGCCGTCATGCCGTGCACGGTCACGTCGAGGCCGAACTCGACCACGTGCACATAGGCGTGCGACGGTGCGATCGAGCCGGCCAGCATCTGGAAGCCGGGCACGATCATCGGGATGTCGCGGATCGAGCCGTTGGTGATGGTGCCGAGGCAGCCGAGCGCCTGGTGCACGTTCGACTGCACCTCGCCCCAGAAGGCGCCGTGCCCCACATAGGCGCCGTCGAGGTCCTCGATCACCACGATGCTGGGGCGCGGTTCGGCCGCCACGTAGTCGAGATAGTCGAGGCGCTTCTGCATGTAGAAGCCGTCGGCGAACTTCGCCACGTCCTTGGAGCGGATGGTCGCGGTCTTGGCGAAGCCGACCATCGGCGGCAGGTCCGGGAACGCGCAATGCAGGTGCCTGGTGGTATAGCCCCAGCCGCGCCGCTCGGGCGCCACCATCTCGACCAGGTTGCACACCGTCGGGGTATCGATCGAGCGAAGGAAGTCGAGTTGGTCGGCTGATACGATGGCAGACATTCGCAGGCGCCCTCCGCTGTGGTGCCCAGGCTCGAGCCGGGCACCCCATCCATTTTCACTGGATGATGGATGGCCCGGTCAAGCCCGGCAATGACCAAGTTCGATCGCCGCTTTCGCCTGCGCCAGCGTCTCCTCCGGCGTCCCGCCGGCGTCGATGCGGGTCCAGCGCAGGTCGCCGAGATCGTAGCGTTCCTGCGCCAGCACGATCTCCTCGCCTGCATCGGACGCATCGCGGCTGCGCGCGCCAACCCGCGCCACGCGCGTGGCGAGCGGCGCGTCCAGGAATAGGCCGTGGAAGGGGACCCCGAGCGCCGCCGCCGAGCGCTCCAGGGCGACGCGTTCCTGCGGCTTGGCGTAGACCGCATCGACGACCGCGGAGTGCCCGGCCGCCACCGCGCGCCGCGCCTTGTCGGCGATCGTGGCATAGACCCGCGCCGTGACCGCGGGCGCATAGGCTTCGGCCGGCAGCGCGGCGGTCTCGTCCATGCCGAAAATATGCTTGCGCTCGATGTCCGAGCGCAGCCACAGCGCGCCCGGCGCCGGCGCCAGATCCGGCGCGAGCGCGCGCGCGAGGGCCGACTTGCCGGTGCCGGAGAGTCCGCCGATCGCGACCAGCAGCGGCCGCGCCGGCGCGATGAAGCGGCGGGCCCAATAGAAATATTTTCGCGCCGTCGTTCTGACGGCGGGCCGTTCCTCGACCTTCATCTGCTCGAGCCGCGCGGCCGTCACCTTGGCGCGGATCGCGGCGCGCATCGAGAGGAAGTACGGTAGCGCCGCAAGCGCGTCGAGGTCCTCGGCGCGCCGGGTCTGCACCAGGTAGCGGTTGAAGACGGCGTTGGCGGCCGCGCCGAGGCCGCGCTCGGTCAGGTCCATGAGCAGGAAGGCGAGGTCGTAGAGCACGTCGCCCGACGCGATCAGCGGGCTGAACTCGATGGCGTCGAACAGCACCGGGGCGCCGTCGATCAGCACGATATTGCCGAGGTGGAGGTCGCCGTGGATGCGGCGCACGAGGCCGCGGCGTCCGCGCTCCGCCAGCAACGGACGGATGCCGGCATAGGCCGCGCGGCTCGCGTCCGCCATGGCGGCGACGTCGGCGGCGAGAAAAAGCTCGGGCGTCTCCCCGAAGGCCGCGACATGTTCGTCGATGTAGGAGCCGACCGCCTCGATCCAGGGCGCCGGCTCGACCGCCGGCGCCCGCTCGTGCGCGGCGGCCACCGCGCGGCCGAGCGCATCGGCCAGCTCGGAATCGATGCGGCCCGCCTTGGCCAGGTGGTCGAGGGTGAGGGTCTCGTCGAAGCGGCGCATTTCCAGCGCCCATTCGACCGGCGTCCCGCCGCCGTCGAGCGCAAGCTGGCCGTCGGGCTCGCGCGTGATCGGCACGACGCGCCGGTAGAGCTCGGGCGCATAGGGCCGGTTGACCTCGATCTCGGCCTCGCAGGCGGCCTTGCGTTTGTCCAGCGTCGAGTAGTCGAGGAACGGGTAGCGCACCGCGCGCTTGACCTTGAACACCCGCTCGCCCGCCAGGAACAGCACGGCCGCATGGGTATCGACGCGCTTGACCCTCGCGCCGCCATGAGCCGAAGGGTCGGCCATGAGCGCGAACACCGGCTCCTGATCGTCGATGACCTGCACCATCCGTAAGGGACTCGTTGCCGCCAGCCGCAATGTTTAGACTAGTCGCTGCCGATCGTCATTCCCGGGCGGCAGTTGCATTCATTGACCTCGCCCGGAGCGGTCCGTAAGCTTGCGCCATAACGAATACTGATAAAAATCAACCTCGATCAGGGGAGGAGCCTGCCATGTCGAAATCGCCGACCGCCTCGAATCCCGCGACCAGCACCGGGCAAAGCACGCCGGCGTCGATCGACCGGCGGCGCTTTCTGACGTCGGGCGCGGCCGTCGGCGCCGTTGCGGTGGCCGCCGCGCCGGCGCAGGCGCAGGAGGCGATCCGCTGGGACCGCGAGGCCGACGTCGTCGTGATTGGCGCCGGCGCCGGCGGGCTGGTGGCGGCCATCGCGGCGCGCGAGAAGGGCGCCTCGGTGATCAGCGTCGAGGCGAATATCGATATCGGCGGACGCGCCATGATGAGCTTCGGCGGGCTTTATATCGGCGGCGGCAACGCGATGCAGAAGGCGATCGGCATGGACGATTCGCCCGACAAGGTCTTTGCGGACTGGGCGCGGCCGGAGAAGCCGATGGGCCGGTTCAGCGACCGGCAGCTCGTGCGCACCTATGCGGACAACAATCTCGATCTGTTCGAGTGGCTCGGAAGACACGGCATCAAATGGGAAGGCTACCGCAAGGAGGCCGACCGCCTCGACCGGTCCCGCACGCGGCTCAACGTCGTGCCGTGGCCGAACGAGGTCACCAACGGCGGCCGCGGCTCCGGTTTCGTGCGGCCGCTGGCCAACACCGCGCGCGAGATGGGCGTCGAGATCCTGCTCAAGCACCGGATGACGTCGATCCACCGCGAGCAGCATCTGTCGGGTCGCGTGATCGGCATCACCGCGGTCGAGGTGGACGATGCGTTCCAGCCGCAATCGCGCATGGTGAACATCCGCGCCCGCAAGGGCGTGGTCGTCGCCACCGGCGGCTGCGCCGACAACCCGCAGTTCCGCACCATGTTCGACGTCCGGCTGACCGAGGAATATCAGGCGGAGAACAGCCCCTGGTCGCGGCGCGCCGCCGACGGCGAGATCGCCGCCATGGAAGTCGGCGCCGGGCTCGGAGCCACCGCCTGCCAGACCACCCAAGACGACAACCTGCTCACCAAGGGCCGCATGGGCACCAAGTCGAACGGCACCGGGACCACGATCTATCCGACCAGCCCGCATTTCTTCCGGGCGCGGGCGGTCGGGCTGTCGGTGCGCGACTATCAGGACGTCATCCTGGTGCGGGAGAACGGCGTGCGCTTCTACACCGAGACCGCCGGGCAGCGGTCGGCCGAGTATTTCGCGGCGGCGATGGCCTGGAGCGGCGACCCCAAGAAGATGAACGGCGGCGGTCCGATCTGGGCGATCTTCGACGCCGATGCGGTCGCGCGCGCGAAATGGCAGGTCAAGCCGCCCTATGTCGATCCCGACGGCTATTTCTTCAGCGCCGACACGATCGAGGAACTGGCCGGTAAGATCGCCAACCAGTACCAGTGGCGGCCGATGCCGCCCGCCGCGCTGCGGCAGACGGTGGAGCGCTATAACTCCTTCGTGGACGCCGGCGTCGACGCCGACTTCAAGAAGCCGACGCCGCTGCACAAGATCGCCAAGCCGCCGTTCTACGCGGCCTGGCATACGCCCGCGATCCACGACAGCTATACGGGCATCCGGATCAACGCCAGCGGCCAGGTGCTCGACCTGCGCGGCCAGCCGATCGCCGGCCTCTATGCGTGCGGCGATTCGGCCGGCGGCTTCGGCCAGCACGGCATCTGCCGCGCCGCGACCTTCGGCCGCCTCGGCGGCTGGCACGCCGCGCAGCAGCAGGCGTGAGTTAGTAGCCCGCATGGAGCGGAGCGGAATGCGGGATCCCGGATTGCGCTGCGCTCCATCCGGGCTACGCTCGCTGCTATGGCTTGCAGCTTGTAGGGTGGACTGAGGGCACCGAAGCCCACGCGTCTTTCAGCCAGGGTCTGTCTCGCAAGATCATCCGCGTGGGCAGCGCGCGCGGCAGTGTGGACGATCGGACCATCTTTCTGCGCCGTTGCCCGCCCTACCTTCGCCTCGCAAGCCCCGGGCGCCTCCTCGCGCTCCATCTCCTCGCGCTGGCGAGGGACGGAAACGGGGACCGGTCGATCCCGGTGCCCCGAAACAGCAAATAGTGGGCCGGCGCAGCGTTGGCTGCGACATTCGGCGACGCGGGCGATCTTTTCCTGCCCGTCGCCGGCGCTTAGGGTAGGAGCCCGAAGTACCCGGCGCCGCCGCGAGCAAGGAGAGCCTCGATGCCCTGGAAGGACGTTACCCGTTGGGTCGCCGCCGTCTTGCTCATGGCTGCGGGTGTCTTGCGGGCCGAAGCGCAGAGCTACGCGACCCACACCATCCGCCTGATCGTCCCGTTCCCGCCCGGCGGCTCGAACGACGTCATGGCGCGCATCATCGCGCCGCATCTCGAGCAGGCGCTCGGTCAGACCGTGATCGTGGACAACCGCCCGGCCGCGGGCGGCATCGTCGGCAGCGACGCGGTGGCGAAGGCGCCGCCCGACGGCCACACGCTGCTCATGGTCGCCTCCTCGCATACGGTGACGCCGGCGCTCAACGCCAAGCTGCCCTACAACACCGAGAAGGATTTCGCGCCGCTCTCCCTCCTCAATACCAACGCGATGGTGTTCTTCGACAACCCGAAGGTGCCGGCGAATACGCTTGCCGAGTTCATCGCGCTCGCCAAGAAGAATCCCGGCAAGTTCAACTACTCCTCGCCGGGCGCGGGCAGCCAGACCCACCTCACCGTCGAACTGCTCAGCCGCCGTGCCGGCATCACCATGCAGCACATCCCTTACAAGGGCGGCGCGCCCGCCATGACCGCGGTGATCTCGGGCGAGACCGAATTCACCATGCTGGCGCCCAACGTCATCTTCCCGCATATCGAGGCCGGCACGATCCGGCCGATCGCGAGCGGCGACGTGACCCGGCACCCGCGTCTGCCGAATGTTCCGACCACGGCCGAATCCGGCTTCCCGGACGTCCGCGCGATCCAATGGGTCGGCATGTTCACCACCGGCGGGACGCCGAAGCCGATCGTCGACCGCCTCAATGCCGACCTCAACCGCATCGTGCGCCTGCCCGACGTGATCGAGAAGCTGAAGGCGCAAGGCGTCACGGCGACCGGCAGCACGACCGAGGAATTTGCGAGGCTGGTCGCGACCGAGATCAGGAACTGGACCGAGGTCGCGCGCGAGGCCAACCTCAAGACGGAGTGACCCCGGCGGCGCGCGTCATGCCTTCTGCGGAAGCGGGAGGCAGACCCAATCACCAGCCCCAGGGATACGGATTATTCCGCCCCGGCAGGTCGTAGGGGCCGGGCAGCGGCGAGCGGCGCGAGAACGCCGTGTTGTCGATCACGCTGGTCGGCGAATGGCCCGGCGGGAATGCGTAGTCCATGAACTTGCGCTCGCCGGGCAGCACCTCGGTGCCGCCGTCGAGGAAGGAGCGCCGTTGCACCCGCACGCGCGTGCGCGCCCGGTTCGCCACCACCTGGGACTGCTTGGTGGTGACGGTCTTTTTCTTCGTCGCTGCCTCGGCGGATGGGACCGTCAATGCCGCCACCGCGATCGCGGCGGCACAGAGGACGGCAGCGCCAACTGTCAGTCTCATGACGTCATTCCCGATGAGCAGAGCGCATCTTAGCCGCGTTTCGCATCGAGCGACAACCGCATCCGACAACCGCTTGGCCATCGTCGCGGTTCCTCCGGACACAATGGCGATACACAATGGCGATTCCGTCGAATGGGGCGGTTCTGACCGCAAATTCCCGGAAAAGTCCGGCCGGACGTAAAACCCAGCATTAGGCGAGTTTGCACAGCCCGTCCTTCGGACGAAGGGCCTCGGACGGTAAGGACGCCGTACTAAGTTCGTCTTAGCTTTCCATATCTGCAGGCTGCGGTTACGGGCGAAACGGAAAAAGATGTTGGTCCTCCCAAAGCGCAAAGGGAGTGAGCGTGTGGCGTCTGGCGATCGGCAGTCCTGTGGATATCGTTTAGAATTGATGATCCTTGATCCCGCGAATGACAGGCTCGCTCAGCGAATCGCGCTTGAGGGAAAGGCCGTTAAATGGGTCCGAATGTAAGCTCCGAACTTGCGGGGCTTCACGGAACACAAGTCCCGATTGTGGAACCAACTGTAAAGTCAAGAGAAAATTTAGTATAACCTACGGTTGCACTGCCTCTTAAGAAAGAGTTAATTAACCCCATCTCAGACAGGCGTTAACCATAAGTTCACCCTACGCCCGCAGGATACCGGAGACGACCATGATGAAACATCTGTTGCGGTTCGTCGACGGGGTGCATCTCTTGAGACAACGCGATACGGGTTATTTTACGACTCCCGACGGAGCGGCACGCCGCAGTCGGTTTCGCGAGGATGTGCATGCTATGGTTGGCGGCGCGATCGCGGCGGCATTCATTGCTGCTGTGTTCGCAAATTTCGTTCCGAACGAAATCATCTCTGACGGTGCCTTGACGACGATCGCCGCGTTTGTTGGCGCCTTCATTGGAAAGTTAACCCTCATTTAAAACGCCGCGCATCGCCGCGCTTCCATATTATTACCCTCCGATCAGTCAAAATAATTATCCAGCATGCGCGCCATCTTGTTGTCTGGGCTGATGTCGCTCGCAGTTGCAATTTTTACAGTAATTGGTTGGCACTTTCGTCGCAAACATCGAAGATGGCCCAGGCGCAAACCTGACTACGTGTGGGTCTTCATTCACGGCGGCATCATTTACGTAATGGCAGCGTTGCTGGTTGAGCATAATCTGAATGGCACCCCTTACTCCGACATTCTCTCCCACGGCTTCGGTGAAGCGCAAGTCAATGTGGCCTTCATCGGCGCGATTTACGAGGCTGGATGGACGCTTTGGGACATGTGGAACGGAGACGGCAACACCCCGGCTCCTGGAGTCTGACGATCCTGAGATTGTTCAAACCGACCAGTTCTCCGGCTAAGGCTTTTTCAGGGCATTTGCTATCTGGTGCATTTGCTATCGAATTGCCGGACGTAAAAAATGCCCCCGGGACAGCCCATGGACGCGCGTTACTTCCCGGCGACGCGGCCGCGCAGCTTGGGGTCCTTGGGCGCGTCGATCCAGTCCTGGCGCTTGATGTTGGACGGGCGCTGCGCGGATTTCGGCTTGGCGCCGCAGGGCCGGCGCCGCAGCTCGGCCCTGGCGAACAGTTCCGTGACCTTCGGCTCGCTCGCCGCCATCACCAGGGACAGCCGCTCGAGCGCGCAGGCGAGCGTGCCGCGGTCGATCACCTCGGCGCCGCCCTTGCAGTACCAGCCGGCGATCTGCAGCCGCGGCTCCTCGGCGGCGTGGACGAAGCCGAGGCAGTGGCGGCGCCGCTCGCCGGCGCGCGCCGTGAAGGCGAAGGTCGCGACCGGCCCGAACTTGCTGTCGATCGCCTCCCCCGGCTTGAGCGCATAGGGACCGCCCAGGTCGGCGGTATGCGCCGCCACTTCGCTGGCCGCATCGGCGAAGCGCTTGCGCTCCTGGCCCGGCCGGTAGACCTCGACCGTCAGCCGGGAGCCCGCGTCGGCCGGATCGGCCCAGGGTTTGCCCCAGGTCATGATGTCCTTGCGCCCGCCGCCGCGGGCGTGGCGGCTGATGGCGTAGTCGGGTTCCCGCTCGGCGAATTCAGGGATGGACAGTGCGAATGCGCGATAGGGCCGCTCGACATGGCTCCAGTCGGAGCGCAGGGGCTCGACCGCCGCCTCCACGCGGGGAGTTCCCAGCAGCTTGGCGGCCAGGACTGCGATCACCGCGATCCCGCCGATATAGGCCAGGATGCGCAGGATGGTGGCGGAGAGTTCGGCGGCAAGCGAACGCAACAAGGGATGCACTTCTGGTCCCGGAACCGTTGTCTTTGGCGGCTTTCTCGCCTAGAGCATTTTCAGGAAAAAGTGGAATCCGGTTTTCCGGGAATCCTGGAGCATATTCAGCATCTAGGAAACTGAATGTGCTCCAGAAGCGCTTCCGCGCCGGTTTCCGTCGCGGCGCCGACCGGCTTAAATCATTTGTGAGGGTTAACGATGGGTTACAAAGTCGCCGTCGTCGGCGCCACCGGCAATGTGGGCCGCGCCATGCTCGACATCCTCGACGAACGGTCCTTTCCCGCCGACGAGGTGGTCGCGCTGGCGTCGCCCCGCAGTGTGGGCACCGAAGTGTCCTTTGGCGACCGCACGCTGAAGGTCAAGGTGCTCGACCATTACGATTTCTCGGACGTCGATATCTGCCTGATGTCGGCCGGCTCGTCGGTGGCGAAGGAATGGGCGCCGAAGATCGCCGCCAAGGGCGCGGTGGTGATCGACAACTCGTCCTATTGGCGCACCGACCCCGACGTCCCGCTGGTGGTGCCGGAGGTCAACGCCGATGCGGTCGCGGGCTTCCGCAAGAAGGGCATCATCGCCAACCCGAACTGCTCGACCGCGCAGCTCGTCGTCGCGCTCAAGCCGCTGCACGACAAGGCCAGGATCACCCGCGTGGTGGTGGCCACCTACCAGTCGGTGTCGGGCGCCGGCAAGGCGGCTATGGACGAGCTGTTCTCGCAGACCAAGGCCGTCTTCACCATGGCCGAGTTCGAGAGCAAGACGTTCCCCAAGCGCATGGCCTTCAACCTGATCCCGCAGATCGACGTGTTCATGGAGGACGGCTTCACCAAGGAAGAGTGGAAGCTGGTGATCGAGACCAAGAAGATCCTCGATCCCAAGATCAAGGTCGTCGCCACCTGCGTGCGCGTGCCGGTGTTCATCGGCCATTCGGAAGCGGTGAACATCGAGTTCGAGCATCCGATCTCGGCCGACGAGGCGCGCGACATCCTGCGCAACGCGCCCGGCTGCGTGGTGATCGACAAGCGCGAGCCGGGCGGCTACGTCACGCCCTATGAATGTGCCGGCGAGGACGCGACCTATATCAGCCGCATCCGCGAGGATCCGACCGTCGACAGCGGGCTCGTCTTGTGGGTGGTCTCCGACAACCTGCGCAAGGGCGCCGCGCTCAACACCATCCAGATCGCCGAGTGCCTGATCAACCGCAAGCTGATCCAGGCGAAGCAGAAGGCGGCGTGACTGGAGCATTTTCAGGAAAAGCGGAATCCGGTTTTCCGTCCGAAAATGCGAACAATGCAAGAGACCGATGCAAGGTGCGGGGGCCCCGCAAGCCTTCAGGTCGCCGCGACCGCGGTGAAGCGTCCGGTCGCCGGATCGAGCGTGGTGAGCTTGCCTGAGGCGACATCGAAATAGGCCCCATGCAGGTCGAGCCTGCCGCCGTCGCACAGAACGCGAATGAACGGGAACGTCTTGAGACTGGCGATCGAGGCCACGATCGATGCCTGTTCAAGCCGCATGTGATAACTGCCGGGCGCCTCCGCCCGCGACCCGATCGTCGCCGCTGCGGGGGCGACGAGTGTCATCCATCGCCCGATGAAATCCCCGGTCATGTACGACGTCCCGTCCGCGAAAGTGGCGATGCCGCCGCAGCGTGCATGGCCGAGCACCACGATATGGCGGACGCGCAGCACCTGGACGGCATATTCGAGCGCCGCCGAAACGCCGTGATAGGCGCCATCGGGCGAATAGGGCGGGACCAGATTGGCGACGTTGCGAACGACGAATAATTCTCCTGGTCCGGCGTCGAAGATGACTTCGGGCGACACCCGCGAGTCACAACAGCCGATCACCATGGTTTCAGGAGCCTGCCCGCGCTCGGCGAGGTCGCGATAGCGGCTCTGCTCGGCCGGAAGGCGTGCCGTCCGAAAGGCCCGATAGCCGTCGTATAATCGCTGCGGAAGGCTCATTCCCATCTCGCCGCCGGTCGGAGTTTTCTGGTACGTGTTCAGAAGGCTAGCAACGAAGCAAGGACCTTGCCAATGATCATCCGTCCGCGCCGCAGCGTGCTGTTCATGCCGGCGTCGAACGCGCGCGCGATCGAGAAGGCGCACACGCTGCCGGTCGATTGCGTCGTTCTCGATCTCGAAGATTCCGTCGCGCCTGCGGCCAAGGATGCCGCGCGGATTCAGGCGATGGAGGCGGTGAGGGCGGGCGGCTTCGGCGCGCGCGAGGTGATCGTGCGCATCAACGGCCTCGAGACCGGATGGTGGCTCGACGACGTCAACGCGGCGGCCGCCGTCAAGCCGGACGCGCTTCTGGTGCCGAAGGTGGCCAGTCCCGCCGACCTGGAGCATGTCGCCGACCGGCTGGTCGACATCAGCGCGGATCACAAGATCAGGATCTGGGCCATGATGGAGTCGCCGCTGGCGGTGCTCAATGCACGCGACATCGCCGCCGCCGCGAAGGACGTCGAGACGCGGCTGTCCGTCCTGGTCATGGGCACCAACGACCTTGCCAAGGAGACGCGGGCGCGGCTGGTGCCGGGCCGGGCGCCGATGCGGCCGTGGCTGATGACCTGCGTCGCGGCGGCGCGCGCCTTCGGCCTCGACATCATCGACGGCGTCTACAACGACCTCCATGACGCCGAGGGCCTGGCGGCCGAATGTCGCGACGCGCGCGACATGGGCTTCGACGGCAAGACCATCATCCATCCGAACCAGATCGCGGCCGTCAACGCGGCCTTCGCGCCCGGCCCGGACGAGGTCGCGCAGGCGCGCGCGATCATCGCCGCGTTCGAGCGGCCGGAGAACCAGGACAAGGGCGTGATCGCGCTCGACGGCCGCATGGTCGAGCGGCTGCACGCCGACATGGCGCGAAGCACGGTCGCGATCGCGGATGCGATCGAGGCAGGAGGGAATGGCGAGAGCGCTGTGTAGCTGGGTAGGGTGGCCCAAGGCGCACACGGCTCTCGCCGGTTTACGCCGGACATCGACGCCGTTGCCCCCGCGGCTTGATTGCTCGCAATCGAAATGGAATACGCGTGGCCACGCGCGGTCGATCGTCACGGCATGCTGCCAAAGACGGCCCGCGCGCCTTTGCCCACCCTACGGCGCACTCACGCCCAAGGCCGCGCAGCCTTGGCCTGCGCCTCGAAGCTCTCGATCTTGCCGGCCTTGACCATGGTCAGCCCGATGTCGTCGAGGCCATTGAGCAGGCAGTGCTTGCGGTGCGCGTCGATCTCGAATTTCACCACGCCGCCGTCCGGGCCCCTGATCTCCTGCGTGACGAGATCGACGGTGAGGGTCGCGTTGGCGCCGCGCTCGGCGTCGTCGAACAGCTTCTCCAGGTCCTGCGCCGAAACCTGCACCGGCAGGATGCCGTTCTTGAAGCAGTTGTTGTAGAAAATGTCGCCGAACGAGGTCGAGATCACGCAGCGGATGCCGAAATCCATGAGCGCCCAGGGCGCATGTTCGCGCGAGGAGCCGCAGCCGAAGTTGTCGCCCGCGACCAGGATTTTGGCGTGGCGATAGGCCGGCTTGTTGAGCACGAAATCGGGGTTCTCGCTGCCGTCGTCCTGGTAGCGCTTCTCCGAAAACAGCCCGACGCCGAGCCCGGTGCGCTTGATGGTCTTGAGGTACTGCTTGGGGATGATCATGTCGGTATCGACGTTGATCATCTGCAGCGGCGCGGCGACGCCTTCGAGGGTGGTGAACTTGTCCATGCTCGGCCTGCCTGGTTGGATTTGGCCTCATTCAGGATGCCGACGGCATTTTGTCAAGGATGATGCTGGTCTCAGCCGACGCTCGCCTCGATCCCTTCCATGTCGTCGTCCGACAGGCCGAAGTGGTGGCCGATCTCGTGCACCAGCACGTGCGTGATGATCGTGCCCAGCGCCTCGTCGTGCTCGGCCCAGTAGTCGAGGATCGGCCGGCGGTAGAGCCAGATCATGTTGGGCATGTGGGTGGGCGCGCTCTCGGACCGGAACGGCAGGCCGACGCCCTGGAACAGGCCGAGCAGGTCGAACTCGGTCTGGGCGCCCAGGTCGGCGAGCACCTCGTCGGTCGGGAAATCCTCGACCCGGATGATGACGCCTTCGCACAGCAGGCGGAACTTGCGCGGCAGGCGGCGGAAGGCTTCCGTCGCGATGACTTCCAGTTCCTCCAGCGCGGGCGCCTTGAGCGTCCGCCAGGCGAGCGGGTCGGAAAACGGGGGTTCGGCCATGACCCGTGTTCTAGGCGAGGGCGGCCGCTTGGCCAAGCCGCGGGCGGGCGTTGACGCCTGCGCCGCGACCGGCGTAGAGGTCCGGGACACGGGAGGCGCATGCGGGCCATGACCGGAAAAGCAGTGGCGGCATTCATCGCGATGACGCTCGGGCTTGCGGCGTTCGGCGCGCCGGGCGCAATGGCGCAGGCGGACGGTGCCCTCCGCAACGCCAGCCCGTCCGCGCTCTCGGCGCATGCGCAGGCGAAGTCGAAATCCGCCCGCGTCCGCGCCCGCACGCGCATCCGGGTCACCCCGCGCTGCCCCTATCGGACCGAAACCCTCGATTATCCCACGCCGTACGAGTGCGAATATCCGGGGCCCGGATTCGTGCGGCACTGCGTCGCCCAGCTTGTCCAGGAATACCGCCCGAGCGGCACCGTCATTGTGCCGGTGACGCGCTGCTGGTGGGAGCGCGGTTAGGCGACCCTGTCGCGCAGTCGGTGCCTCCGCAACCAATCATTCGCGAATGCGTTTACGTCGCAAGGGCGCGATGTTGAAAGGTGCGCAGATGAAGACACTTCTTGCAGGGCTCGCGGCTGCGGCGTTGGTCGCCGCTGTCGCGCCGTCACAGCCGGCTGACGCGATGCCGATGCAGAATCTCGCGGCGACGGAGGCTGCTGCGGGCGCCAGCAATCTCAACGCGGTGCAATACCGCAGGCATTACCGGCGCTACCCGCGACGGGCGTTCGTCCGTCCGGACTATTATCCCTATCCGTCTTACGGCTACGGATATCGCCAATATGCGCCTGGACCATGGGTTGGTTTCGGGCCGTTCGGATTCGGGTTCGGACCACGCTGGTAAGACACGCCGCATCGATGTCGCTGGAGCGGGCCCGTGATCGCGGGCCCGCTCGCGTGCGTTCGGTCTTCAGCGCCACTCCCGCACGTCCACGAAATGCCCGGCGATCGCCGCCGCCGCCGCCATCGCGGGCGAGACCAGGTGGGTGCGGCCCTTGTAGCCCTGGCGGCCTTCGAAGTTGCGGTTCGAGGTCGAGGCGCAGCGCTCGCCCGGCATCAGCTTGTCGGGATTCATGGCGAGACACATGGAGCAGCCCGGCTCGCGCCATTCGAAGCCGGCGGCGCGAAAGATCTTGTCGAGCCCTTCCGCCTCGGCCTGCTCCTTCACGATGCCGGAGCCAGGCACGATCATGGCCGCGACGTTCGCATTGACGGTCTTGCCCTGGGCGACGCGCGCCACCTCGCGCAGGTCCTCGATGCGGCCATTGGTGCAGGAGCCGATGAACACGCGGTCGAGCTTGAGCTCGGTGACCTTCTCGCCGCCTTTGAGGCCCATGTATGCGAACGAGCTCGCCGCGGCGCGGCGCTTGTTCTCGTCGGCGATGTCTTCGAGCTTCGGCACATGGCCGGAGATCGAGATCACCTGCTCCGGGCTGGTGCCCCAGGTGACGAGCGGCGGAAGCTTGCCGGCGTCGAGCCTGATCTCGCGGTCGAAATGCGCGCCGTCGTCGGAGGAGAGCGTTTCCCAATAGCGCATCGCGTCGTCCCAGGCCTTGCCCTTGGGGGCCTTCGGGCGGTCCTTGAGGTAGGCGAAAGTCTTCTCGTCGGGCGCGATGAAGCCCGCCTTGGCGCCGCCCTCGACCGACATGTTGCAGACCGTCATGCGCCCTTCCATCGACAGCGCGCGGATCGCCTCGCCGGCATATTCCAGCGCATAGCCGGTGCCGCCGGCGGTGCCGATCTCGCCGATGATGGCGAGGATGATGTCCTTGGCGCTGACGCCGGGCGGCAGCTTGCCCTCGACGGTCGCGCGCATGTTCTTCGACTTCGACTGGATCAGCGTCTGGGTGGCGAGCACATGCTCGACCTCCGACGTGCCGATGCCGTAGGCGAGCGCGCCGAAGGCGCCGTGGGTCGCGGTATGGCTGTCGCCGCACACGAGCGTGACGCCGGGAAGCGTGAAGCCCTGCTCGGGGCCGATGATGTGGACGATGCCCTGGCGCCTGTCGAACTCGTTGTAATATTCGAGCCCGAAGAACTTGGCGTTGTCGGCCAGATAGGCGATCTGCGCGGCGCTTTCCGGGTCCGGGTTGGGCTTGCTGCGGTCGGTGGTCGGCACGTTGTGGTCGACGACGAGCAGCGTCTTCTCGGGCGCGCGCACCTGGCGGCCGGAGAGGCGCAGCCCCTCGAAGGCCTGCGGACTGGTGACCTCATGGACCAGGTGGCGGTCGATATAGATCAGGCAGGTGCCGTCCGGGGCCTCGTCGACCAGGTGGTCGTCCCAGATTTTGTCATACAGGGTGCGCGGCTTGGCCATCGCGGAACGTCTCCGGTGATGCAGGGGTCGGCCCTTCATGTAGCGTGGGCGGGCGCGCAGGAAAAGTCCCCCGCGGCGATCCGGGCCGGAATGGGAGCCTTGCCATAACGCCGCCTGGAACCGACGCCGGGCAGCCGCAAAAGGGAGCTTTAGGGGGCCGAGCGGACGCCGCCGCCGGCGGTCTCCGGCCAATTATTCCGGCACGATCTCGACTTCGATTTTTGCCGCGCCGGACGACAGGCGCGCCGCCATCTCCCTGGCATCGTTGGCGTTGAAGCCGCCCGCGATCTGGCTGGTGCCGCCGACGATCGGCTCGCGGATCACCGGCTTCATGATGCTTCGCCCGTCGATGCGGAAATCGGTGGTCCTGCCGACGTTGCGGGCGGTGAATTCGGCAAACTGGCGCCTGGAGTTTTCCGTCATCGTGAAGCTGACGACCGGCTCCCCGGTGGCTCGGTCGAAGCCCATTTCGGCGCGGGTCACCTCGATGAGCAGCAGGTCTGCCGCGGTTGCGGTGGTCGCGCCGATGCCGGCAAGGAGCAGCCCGCACCACAGAAAAAGGCCGGACAAGCCGGCCTTTCCCGAGCGCGCGAAAACGGCGGCGCTCACGACTTCGACGCCGGCCCGGCCGCTTCTCCGCCGCCGCCGTGCGTCTGCTTCTCGGTGATGCGGGCGCGCTTGCCGCGCAGGCCGCGCAGGTAATAGAGCTTGGCGCGGCGCACCTTGCCGCGGCGCACGATCTTGATCGAGTCGATCATCGGCGAATAGAGCGGGAACACGCGCTCGACGCCCTCGCCATAGGAGATCTTGCGCACCGTGAAGTTCTCGTTGAGGCCGGAGCCGGCGCGGCCGATGCACACGCCCTCATAGGCCTGGATGCGGCTGCGTTCGCCCTCGACCACCTTGTAGTTCACGAGCACCGTGTCGCCGGGCTGGAAGTCGGGAATCTCCTTGCCGGCGGTGAGCTTGGCCACCTGCTCTTGTTCGAGCTGTTGAATGAGGTTCATGGCAGGTCTCCGTCGGCAGCGCCTTAGTCTGCTGGCGCGCGGTCTTGCGGGTTGTGCGGGTCGGGCGGCTTCTACGACAAACAAACTGCTTTGTCACCCTTTCGGGCCGGGCATCTTCGGCGTTCCCGGCCGGGCCAAATGGGCCGCCCAGAGGTCCGGCCGGCGCTCGCGGGTCAGGCGCTGCGCCTCGGCCCGCCGCCAGGCCGCGACCCTGGCATGGTCGCCGGAGGTGAGCACGGCGGGGATTTCGCTCCCTTCGAACGCCTGCGGCCTGGTATATTGCGGGTATTCGAGCAGCCCCTGGGCGAAGCTCTCCTCGGCGCCCGAGGCCTCCTTGCCCATGACGCCCGGCAGCAGGCGCACGCAAGCATCGAGCAGCGCCATGGCGGCGATCTCGCCGCCCGAGAGGACATAGTCGCCGGCCGACACCTCTTCGAGCCCGCGGCCCGCGATCACGCGCTCGTCGACCCCCTCGAAGCGGCCGCAGAGGATCAGCGCGCCGGGTCCTTGCGCCAGTGCCTCGATCCGCGCCTGCGTCAGCGGCACTCCACGCGGGCTCATCAGCAGCCGCGGGCCGGCGGGCACGACCGCATCGATGGCGCGCGCGAGCACGTCCGCCTTCATGACCATGCCGGGGCCGCCGCCGGCCGGCGTGTCGTCGACGGTGCGGTGCTTGTCGGTGGCGTGCGCGCGGATGTCGACGGCGTCCAGGCGCCAGATGCCGGCAGCCAGCGCCTTGCCGGCAAGGCTGAGGCCGAGCGGCCCCGGGAACATGTCCGGAAAGATGGTCAGCACGGTCGCGCGCCACATGGCTCGGCCAATCATTGCTTGTTGCGTCCGCCGGATCGGCTCGGGCTATTGCGTCGCCCGCTCGTTCCGCGCAAGCGGGAATCGAGGCCGTTGCTTGCTCGCGCCATGACGCGGATGCGCTGCCTCAGGACGACGACGCGGGCGAATTCACTCACTGAACAGCCCTTGCGGCGGATCGATGACGATGCGCCCGCCGGCGATATCCACCAGGGGCACGGTCTCGGTCGTGAACGGCAGCATCACGGTGTCGTTCCGGCCGGCCGGGCGCAGTTCGAGAATGTCGCCCGCGCCGAAATCATGCACCGCCACCACCGTGCCGAGCGCGCGGCCGTCGACCGCGAGTGCCGCAAGGCCGATCAGGTCGGCGTGGTAGAATTCGTCCGCGCCCGCCGCCGGCAGGCGCTCACGCGCAACGTAGAGCCGGATATTGGTGAGCCGCTCCGCCGCGTTGCGGTCGTGCACGCCGGCGAGCCGCGCCACCAGATGCCTCTTTGCCGGCCGCACCGCCTCGATCTCGAAACGCGCGGAGCCGTCCTCGCTTTCGAGCGGCCCATAATCCCTGACCGCCATCGGGTCGGCCGTGAACGACCACAGCCTCACCTCGCCGCGCGTGCCGTGCGCGGCGCCGATCTGCGCGACGCAGACGCGCTTCTCCCTCTGCCCTTGCGGGACAGGGGTGGCGAGCGACGTGAGCTGGGGTGAGGGGTCTTCTTGCTTCTTGCGCATCGAAAGGACCCCTCACCGGTCTCGTTCGCTCCGCTCATTCGACCACCCTCTCCGCAAGGGGAGAGGGTAAAAAAGGGACGTCAGGTTGCTGCCGCCGCAGCCGCAGCCGCCGCTTTGGCCTTCGCCTCGGCCGCGACCTTGGCTGCCGCCGCGGCCTTCTCGGCCTCTTCCTTCATGACCTTGCGCTGCTTGCGCGGGATCGCGCGCGTCGGATTGTTGCGCTTTTCGCGTTTCATGACGCCGGCGTCGTCGAGGAAGCGCGCCACCCGGTCGGTCGGCTGCGCGCCCTTCGCCATCCAGGCCTTGACCTTGTCAAGGTCGAGCTTGAGGCGCTCGGTCTTGTCCTTCGGCAGCAGCGGATTGAAAAAGCCGAGCCGCTCGATGAAGCGGCCGTCGCGCGGCGACCGGCTGTCGGCGATCACGATGTGGTAGACCGGCCGCTTCTTGGTGCCGGCGCGGGCGAGACGGATTTTCAGGGACATTCGGTTTTCCTTTCGTCGTTATCGTTCGGTTGTCATTTGCGGGATTCGTAGATTCGTAGGGTGGGCAAAGGCGCGGGAGGCTTTGCGTCACAGGCTTGATGTTGCCCGCCTTTGCCCACCCTACGGCTACGGCTGCCGTGGATCTGGCTCACTTCTTCTTCCCCAATCCGGGGAAGCCACCGAACCCCGGCGGCTTCGGCCCGCCGAGGCCGGGAAGTCCCGGGAATTTCGGCGGCAGGCCGGGCATGGTCGGCGGCAAGCCGCCGCCGGATGCACCCGGCGGCAGTCCGCCGGGCATCTTCTTGGCGAGCTCGGCCATCTGCTCCGGGCTCGGCATGCCGGAGCCCAGCCCCAGCATGTTCGCGATCCCGGCCATCGGGCCGCGCTTGCCGCCGCCGCCCATGGCCTTCATCACGTCCGCCATGTTGCGGTGCATCTTGAGCATGCGGTTGATGTCCTCGACCTTCACGCCGGCGCCGGCCGCGACGCGTTTCTTGCGGCTGGCCTTGAGCACGTCGGGGTTCTTGCGCTCCTTCGGCGTCATCGAATCGATCATCGCCATCTGGCGCTTGAGCAGGCGCTCGTCGAGGTTGGCGGCGGCGATCTGATTCTTCATCTTGGCGACGCCCGGCAGCATGCCCATCAGGCCGCCGAGGCCGCCCATCTGCTGCATCTGCACCAGTTGGTCGCGCAAATCCGACAGGTCGAACTGGCCCTTGCGCATCTTCTCGGCGGCGCGCATCGCCTTCTCGGCGTCGATGGTCGCCGCCGCCTTCTCGACCAGCGAGATGATGTCGCCCATGCCGAGGATGCGGTCGGCGACGCGCTGCGGATGGAAATCCTCGAGCGCGTCCATGCGCTCGCCGGTGCCCATGAGCTTGATCGGCTTGCCGGTGACGGCGCGCATCGAGAGCGCGGCGCCGCCGCGGCCGTCGCCGTCGACGCGGGTGAGCACGATGCCGGTCAGGCCGACACGCTGGTCGAAGGCGCGCGCGAGATTGACCGCGTCCTGGCCGGTGAGCGCGTCGGCGACCAGCAGCACCTCATGCGGGCTGGCGGCGCGCTTGACCTCGGCCGCCTCCGCCATCATGGCCTCGTCGAGGGTGGTGCGGCCGGCGGTGTCGAGCAGGACCACGTCGTAGCCGCCGAGCCGGCCGGCCTGCAGCGCCCGTTGCGCGATCTGGGCGGGGTGCTGGCCGGCCACGATCGGCAGCGTGTCGACCCCCGCCTGCTGCCCGAGCACGGCGAGTTGCTCCATGGCGGCCGGGCGGCGCACGTCGAGCGATGCCATCAGCACCTTGCGCCGGCCCTGCTCGGTGAGGCGCTTGCCGATCTTCGCGGTGGTCGTGGTCTTGCCGGAGCCTTGCAGGCCCACCATCATGACCGCGACCGGAGCCGGCGCATTGAGGTCGATCGGCTCGCCCTGGGCGCCGAGCGTCTGCACGAGCTGGTCGCGCACGATCTTGACGACGAGCTGGCCGGGCGTCACCGACTTGATCAGCTCGATCCCGACCGCCTCGCTCTTCACCTTCTCGGTGAAGGCGCGCACCACGTCGAGCGCCACGTCGGCCTCGAGCAGCGCGCGGCGGACCTCGCGCAGCGCCGCGTCGACGTCGGCCTCGGTGAGGGCGCCGCGCCGCGTCAGGCGATCGAGAATGCCGCCGAGTTTTTCCGACAGCGAGTCGAACATCGTATCTCCGAACCTCGTCCTGAGGAGCCCGCGAAAGGCGGGCGTCTCGAAGGATAGAAACGTGCTCCGTCTCGGGCCTCGTCCTTGGAGACGCGCCCTGCGGGCGCTCCTCAGGATGAGGATCAACAAAGCATCTGGGCGCCCGAGGGCGCATTGCGCTGTCGGGCGGGGGCCTCCGGCCTCATTGGGCCGGGCGGCGGGTTGCAAGTCAAAAGGCTTGCGAGAGTGCGCGGAACCTATGAGCCCGATCCCCGCAAGTCAAGGACGCCGGGCGTCCCGAGCGCCCGACAGCGCGCGCCTCGGCCGATGGGTGGAGGCGGCCGGCCTCGACACGTCGGAGGAGGCCGACACCGGAGCCGACAGTTGCGGACGCCGGCGATTTCGCATTACCTAGCCGCAGCAGCGCGACGATGACAGGCGTGCGTTGCACGGAGCCTGCCGAATGGATGCGCAGACCGCGACAAGACCGGAGCAGGCCAAGGTTGAGCTGCACGGCGCGGCCATCCTTTCCGCCATCAAGGACAGCGGCGTGGAGTTCGTGCTGGCGGTGCCCGACATCCATACCAGCAAGGGCCTGCTGTTCCCGATCGCGGACGATCCGAAGCTTCGCCTGGTGCGGGTCTGCAAGGAGGACGAATGCATCGGCATCGCGTCCGGGCTGCATTATTCCGACCGGCGCGCGCTCATCCTGATCCAGTACACGGGCTTCCTCGATTCGCTCAACGCCATCCGGGCGGTCGCGGTCGAATACAAGCAGCCGATCTGCATGATGGTCGGCCTGCTTGGCCATGAGCCGGAGCGGGCGCCGGCGCAGTCGGCGCGCTACGGCGTGCGCATAATCGAGCCGATCTGCGACGCCATGGGCATTGCGCATCTGCTCATCAGCGAGGACGCCGATGTCGCGAAAATCAAGCCGGCGATCGACAAGGCCTATGCCGAGTCCTCCCCGGTCGCCATGCTCATCGGCCGCAGGCCGGTCGCGTCATGATGATACGCGAAGACTGCTTCAAGGCGCTGGCCCGCCACATCACCGACGAGATTGTCGTCGCCACCTACAGCTCGGCAGCCGAGTGGAACGATCTCAACCCGCGCGCGCTCAATTATTTCTCGATGGGCGCGATGGGGCTCGCCTCCTCGCATGGGCTCGGGCTTGCGCTCGCCAACCCGAACCGGCGCGTCGTCATCCTCGACGGCGACGGCAGCCTGCTGATGAACCTCGGCAGCCTGGTGACCGTCGCGGCGGTGGCGCCCGAGAACTTCGTGCATTTCGTGAGCCAGAACGGCTGCTACGAGGCGAACGGCGGCCATCCGATCCCGAACCAGCAGGTCGATTTCGCGGGCCTCGCGCGTGCGGCCGGCTACGCGCAGGCTTATGATTTTTCCGAGCTTGCTTCGTTCGAGCAGCAGGTCGGCCACGTGCTCGCGCAGGCCGGACCGGTCTTCGGCACGCTCCATGTCGAGCGCTCGCGGCCGCTGACCTACGACTATCCGATGCTCTACGCTGCCGACAAGCGCCGCGCCCTCAAGGTCGAGCTGCGCAAGACGTGAGATCATGGCGGCGAACCCGGCGCCACCCTCTCCGTTGCGCTTGTAGGGTGGGCTGAGCTTGTAGGGTGGGCTGAGCGCTGCGAAGCCCACGCGTCTTCGTTCGCCGCGCGCGGGAAGAAAGACGTGGGCTTCGCGCTTCGCGCCTCAGCCCACCCTACGTGCTTCGCGCCTCAGCCCACCCCTACGTGCTTCGCGCCGCGGCCGCGGACGGCGGCGAAAACTCTGCTGCGCATGACGACGCCGGTCAGCCGGCTTCGGGAACCGCGAGACGATATCCGATCCCGAGCTCGGTCAGCAGGATCGTCGGCTGCGTCGGATCCGCCTCGATCTTCTGGCGCAGCTTGCGCACGAAGATGCGCAGGTAATGCGTATCGTTGGCATGCGGCGATCCCCACACCTCCTTGAGCAGGTACTGGTGGGTGACGACGTTGCCGGCATGCTGGGCCAGGATCTGCAACAGCTTGTATTCCTTCGGCGTCAGGATCACCCGCGCTCCGTTGAGCATGACGGCGCGCGCGGCGAGATCGATGGTGAGCGGCCCGGCCTTGACCACCGGCTCGTCCGTGGTGGCGCGCACCTGCCGGCGCATGGCGGCGTGCGCGCGCGCCAGCAGCTCGGCCATGCCGAACGGCTTGACCACGTAATCGTCGGCGCCGCTCTCGAGCAGGCGCACCTTCTCCGCCTCGCTCGAGCGCACCGAGAGCACGATCAGCGGCACGCTCGACCACGCGCGCAGCCGTTCGAGCACCTCGCCGCCGTCCATGTCGGGCAGGCCGAGGTCGAGAATGACGAGGTCGGGCTGCTTGAGCGTCACCCATTTGATCCCGTCCGCGCCGGTCTCGGCGTCCTGCACGACGAAGCCGTCGAGCTCGAGCCCGGCGCGCAGGAAGCGGCGGATCTGCACTTCATCGTCAATGACGAGTACGACGGGAGCTGGTTCAATCATCGGGACCGGTCTCGGGTTGCGGGGCGTCCGGGGCGAGCGGCAAATAAATCGATACGGTGGTTCCTTGATTGGCGCCCGAACTCATAGCCTGAATCCGGCCGCCGTTGGCGGCCACGAAAGCCTTGGCGATCCAAAGCCCGAGGCCGGAACCCGAGGTGGTGGAGGCCAGCCGGCGCCCGCGGAAGAACCGCTCGCCCAGTTGGGTCTTCTCGTCGACGGTGAGGCCCGCCCCGTTGTCGTTGACGGCGAGCACCAGGTCGCGGCCGTTGCGCTTCGCCGACACGTGGATGGTCGAGCCGCCGGGCGAATATTTCGCCGCATTGTCGACGATCTGCACGAACGCCTGCTGGACCAGCACCGGGTCGACATAGATGAACGGCAGATTCGAGTCCATGTCGAGCGCGACCTTGTGCTCGGAGAGCCGCCGCCGCCGCCGCTCCAGCGCCGAATTGACGATATCCGCCGGCTCGATCCATTCGAGCTGTGGCCTGACCTGCTGGTAGCTGATCCGCGTCGCATCCAGGAGATTCTGGATATCGTTGTTGAGGCGCTCGGCCTCGTCGCGAACGACGCCGGCCAGCGAACGCAGCCGCTCGTTCTGCTCGATCGCCGGAGACCTTCGCAGCACCGTCGCCGCGCCCAGGATCGCCGACAGCGGCGTGCGCAGCTCGTGCGACACCGACCCGATCAGCGCCTCCCGAAGCAGCTCGGTTTCGGAGCGCATTTTCGCGTCGTTGATGGCGCGCGCGACATCGAGGCGCTCGAGGGTGGCGGCGGCATCGGAGAGGACGTCATCGACGCGCTGGCGGACGTCGGCGATGTCGCGGTCGGGAATGTTGCCAAGGTCGATGGCGATCACGCCGAAATCGGGCGTTCGCTGCGACACCCGGCGCACCAGCCAGACATTGCCGGCGCTGTCGGCGACCGTGGCCGAGGAGCTTGCGCCGCGCTGATTGTCGCGGACCGCCGCGCGCACCGTTTCGGGCACGCCCGCGTCGTCGGGCGTCGTCTCGCCGGTGCTGGTCCCGATCAGCACCGCCTTGCGTTGCACGAGGTTGGCCAGGTGCTCTTCGATCGCGCGGTAGATCTCTTCCGCCGAGGGCGCCGCCGCCAGCCGCCGCGAAAAGGCATAGAGATCGCTCATCTCGTTTTCGCGCTTGCGGGCGATCTCGGTCTGCCGCTTCATCGAGTTGGCGAGATGGCTGGTCACCACCGCCACGGCCATGAACAGGACAAGGTTGAGGATCTCGGCCGGTCGCGCCAGGAAGTAGGTGTAGAACGGCGAATAGAAGAAATAGCCCGACCACAGCACGCCGGCCGCGGCGGCAACCAGCGCCGGCACCAGCCCGAGATGCCAGCCGGCGAGCAGCACCGGAAGCAGGTAGATGACCGATCCCCGGCGGACATCGAGATACTGCACCAGCCCATAGGTGACCACCGTCATGGCGGCCACCATCAGCAAGGCCAGCGCAATGCCGCGGGTCTCGCGGCGGACCGCGTTGCGCCAATGTGCGGCTGGCCGTTGGTCGGTCATGATCCCTGGTCTGAACGGATGAGAATGACGGATGAGAATGACGGCAGGATAGTACGTCCGGCGGCTTGCGGTCACCTCTTGTCGCGCGCCCGGCCGGCGCCGCAACGGGACCGGTCCTCCGCTATAACTCTCGTAAGATCAATGCGTTAGTACGTCTGTCGCGCCCCCGGCTCGCGGCCGTTGCCGGCGTCGTGATCGGGTCTGGACGCCGCCGCGGCGACGGTTCGCAACATTTCCGCCGCGGCAACCGCGCCGGCGGCGGTCCTCTTGTCTATTTGACCGCGTGCAATAGGCTTGCGGCCCGCGATCGAAACCTGGGAGAGACCATGTCCGACAGCGCGCGCGAGAGGAACGTCCGCGAGCCGAAACTCCTGCTGCCGTTCCTGCGATCCTTCTACGACGTGGTGGTCCCCTTGGCGTGGCCGATGGCCCGCTTCGCCTGCGGTTTTCATCTGATCATCCATGGATGGGGCAAGATCATCCGCGGCGGCACGGTCGCCAATTCAACGCTCGCTTTCGGGATTTTCCTGACCGTCATCGAATTCGTGGGCGGCATCTGCATCACGGTCGGCCTGTTCACGCGGTTCTTCGCCGCCGCGGTGTCCATCGAAATGGCCTATCTCACCTTCGTCCAATACTGGAATAACGGCTATGGGTGGCGCACCGAAGGCTATGAATACGTCCTGATGTGGGGGATGCTGGCCTTCGCGATCGCGCTGCGCGGCGGCGGCAACTATTCGCTCGACCGCGCCATCGGCCGCGAGCTGTAGGATCGCGAGGACCGGCACATGGACAGGACCGCGTGTTGCTTGGTTGCCGCATTGTGCCTCGCCATGTCCTCCGCCGCACAGGCAGAGAGCGCGCAGGACTTCTACCGCAACAAGCAGATCCGCATCATCGTCGGGCACGCGGTGGGCAACGACTACGACATCGGCAGCCGCCTGCTCGCGAAGCATCTGCCGAAACACATTCCGGGGCGGCCGACCGTCGTCGTGCAGAACATGCCGCAGGCGGCGAGCATCGTCGCGGCCAACTACGTCTACGGCCAGGCGCCGCGCGACGGGACCGTCATCGGAACCTTCTCGCGCAACCTTCCGAGCCAGGCGCTGATGGGACAGGCCAACCTCGAAGTCGATCCGCGCCGCTTCAACTGGGTGGGCGGGACGTCGCTGCCGTTCCGGGCCTGCACCATCTGGCACGCGGCGCCGGCCAAGACCGCGGAGGACCTTTTCAAGGTCGAGACCATCGTCGGTTCGACGGCCGCGGGCTCCGCGCTCTCGATCCTGCCGACGGTCTTCAACCACGTGCTCGGCACCAGGTTCAAGATCATCGAAGGCTACAAGGCGGCGCAGGACGCCGTTCTTGCCGCCGAGCGCGGCGAGGTGCACGGCGTGTGCTCGTCCTTCGGGCAGCTCCGCGTCTTCGAGCAGCTCATGCGCGACGGCAAGCTGCGCGTCCTCGCCAGCGCGGAAGAGACGCCGGTGGCCGAAATCCCCGACACGCCGTCGATGTACAAGTTCGCCAAGACCGAGGAGCAGCGCCAGTTCATGCGCTTCGTGTTCTCCAGCGTCGAGTTCGGGCGTCCCTACGTGCTGCCGCCCGGAACGCCGCAGGATCGCGTCGACATGATCCGCAAGGCCTTTGCCGAGACCGTCAAGGACCCGGAGCATGTCGCCGAGGCCGAGAAGATGAAGCTTGACGTGACCTACCGTCCGCCGGCTGACCTCGAGCGGCTCGCCACCAGGCTCTACGAGACGCCCCCCGGCGTGATCGAGGCCGTCAGGAAGCTCGTTCCCATGTCTGCTCAGTGAGGCCGCGCCGCACCATGTCACACGGGAACGAGCGGATGCGGCGGCGCATGCACGTGCAGGCAATAAATGCGAAATTCAGGACGTTCGCGGTTGCGCTCGCGCTTGCCGGCGTTCCGCTGGCCGCGCACGGCCAGGCGGCGGAGGACTTCTACCGCAACAGGCAGATTCGCCTCGTCGTCGGTCATCCGGTCGGCAACGACCACGACGTGGGCGGCCGTCTGCTGGCCAAGTACCTGGGCAAGCACATCCCCGGGCATCCGACCGTGATCGTGCAGAACATCACGGCGGCGGCCAGTGTCGCCGCGGCGAACTACGTCTTCGTCCAGGCGCCGCGCGACGGCAGCGTGTTCGGCACCTTCTCGCGCAATTTCCCGAGCCAGGCGATGATGGGGCAGCCCAACATCGAGGCCGATCCCCGGCGCATGACATGGCTGGGCGCGACCTCGTTTCCGGGCCGGATCTGCACCGCCTGGCACACCGCGGCGGTCAAGACCGCCGCCGACCTCTTCACCCACGACTTGATCGTCGGCGGTTCGGGCGCCGCCTCGACGCTGAGCATCGTGCCGACGGTGATCAACCACGTGCTCGGCACCCGGTTCAAGATCATCGAAGGCTACAAGGCGGCGCAGAACGTCCTGCTCGCCACCGAGCGCGGCGAGGTGCAGGGGGTCTGCTCGTCCTACAGCCAGTTCCGCAGCTTCGACCGGATGTTCCGCGACGGGACGCTGCGCATCCTGTTCCGCGTCGAGGAGGCGGAGATTGCCGAGCGGCCGGAGGTGCCGAGCATCTTCGACCAGGCCAGGACCGGCGAGCAGCGCCAGCTCATGCGCTTCGTGTTCTCGAGCGTCGAGTTCGGGCGGCCCTATGTGTTTCCGCCCGGCGTGCCGAAGGACCGCATCGAGGTCATGCGCAAGGCCATCGCCGCCGCCGCCAAGGATCCCGAACTCCTCGCCGAGGCGGAGAAGATGAAGCTCGACATGGCCTATCGTCCGCCGGAGCACCTGGAGAAGCTCATCGCCCAGCTTTACGAGACGTCACCCGCGATGGTCGAGACGGTCAAGAAGCTGGTCCCGAATTTGGACTAGCAGCAGCCTTCCTGCCGCTCGTGCCGCCCTGGTCCTCGCGCGGCTCGGCGAACCGCCACCAAAAAAGGCCGGGCCGGCGCGCCCGCCCTTGTGCCGCGCCGCGCCCTTCGTTACATAGCGCCCGACCGTGCGGGCGCGCGCCCCTCGGCGCCACGGAGAGGTGGCAGAGTGGTCGATCGCACCGCACTCGAAATGCGGCGTACGGGCAACCGTACCGGGGGTTCGAATCCCTCCCTCTCCGCCAGTCGCACGCGGCACCCGGCACACCAGATTGACGCCTGCGCGCCGAACCGACGCGCATTCGTCCGCCGCTACTTCCTCGGAATGCTGGGCGGCGCGGTGTCGAGGGCGGCGTTGCCGTCGATGTAATTGTCGCCGTAGCTCTGGATGGTGCCGCCGTTCTCGACCTTCCAGCCATTGCCGTTGTCGGAGATGCTGGATTGCCCGATGCGCATGCTGGCCTGGGCCGAATTCGCGTAGACGCCGGTCAGGTTGTGCACGGACACGGAGTTCTTGACCGTCACGCTGGCGATCGAGAACCCGGGCCCCGAATCCGACGTGATCCCGGTGTTGACGTTCTTGCTCATCACGCTGTCGGTGACCGCCATCTTGACCGTGCCGGTGCTGCTGCGTCCGAACACGCCCACGCCGAAGCCGTTGTTGTGGGCCTCCACGTGGCTGACGACGGACGTCACCGTCAGGCCGGAGCCGACCGGGTTGACCAGGATACCCGAGCCGAAATTGTCGGACAGATAGGTATTCGACGCGGCGAGATGGCTGTTCACCGTCGGGAAGAACTCGATGCCGTTGCCGGCGACATTGCGCACGACGCTGTCCTGGATGGTCAGGGATTTTCCGTTGTTGAACCGGATGCCGACCTGGCCGACGCCGGCACCCTCGATGATCAGGCCGCGCAGGTTGACGATGCCGGACGAGCCGGCGTTGATGGTGATGCCGGTCATTCCGGAGGGCACCAGGATGCCGGCCGAGCCGGCGCCGTCATTGACGACGCTGATCGATTTGCTGATCAGCAGCGAGCCGTAGCCGCCGGGATCGAGCACGTTGATCTCGCCGCCCGCCGTGGTCTTGTCATGCGCCGCCTGGAACGTGCGGCACGGCGCGCTGCGGCTGCAGACGTTGGCGTCTGAGCCGTTCGCGGACACGAAGGTCCGCGCCGTCTGGGCCTGGCCGGGCACGGCCTGCAGGGGGAGGACGACGGCGGTGAGAACGAGAGCCCTTGCGATCGAACGGCTGGCCATGATTTTTCTCCTTCTGTTGTCGACGGGACGGATGCGCGATCGATGGATGACATGCGAGGGCTCTTGGACGATGTGATGGCCAACACCAAAAGATCGGTTGCGGGCCGGCCCGGGCCGGCTTGGCGCCGAAGCAGGGCACGCCTTCGACACCCGGACGGGGCCGCGAGACCTTGACCGGCGTGCAATCCGATAGCAGCCTCACGGCCGTTCAAGACACCTTCAACGATATCAGCGGAGAACGAGAAATGCGCCGAAAGCCGTGCCTGACGTCCGACGACGTCGCGAAGATCGTAGCCGCCGGCAAAAAACACGGTGCAAAGATCAAGCGGCCGCCGACGATCGCCGTGGTCGATGACGCCGGGCATCTCCTCCATCTCGAACGGCCGGACGTCAACGGCGTGAACACCGTCGAGATGTCGACCGCGAAGGCGCGCACGGCCGCGTTCCGCGCCCGCCCGAGCTCGGCCTTCGGCAAGCGCATCCAGGAGCGGCCGCAATTCCTGATGTCGCCGAATTATCTCGGCGTCGCCGGCGGTATCCCGCTCATGTTCGAGGACGAATGCATCGGCGGCGTCGGCGTGTCCGGGATCGGCCACGACGACGAACCGACCGCCGAGGCCGCCGCCGCCGGTTTTAGCCCGCCGAAGTCCAAGGCCTAGAGCATTTTCAGGACAAGCGGAATCCGGTTTTCCGTCCGGCCGCCGGCCCGGTCCCGACCGGGCGGTCGCGGCGTCTCAGGACGAGACCTTGATCTTTTCGACCCTGCCGCCGGCCGCCTGCGCCGCCTGCTCGCGCGCGATCATCGACTGCAGCAGGCGGCGCCCCTGCATCGGGCCGGCGTCGACGCGGATCGAGACCGGAAACTGGGCCGCGTCCACGTCGCGGCCGAGCACGCGCTGCTGCGCCTCGAGGATCGCCTTGTCCTGGTCGAAGGTGCGGATGATGCCGGCGCGGATGTAGTCGTGCAGCTCGTGGTCCTCGAGCTTGAACCCGCGCACGATGCCCCAGAAATAATGCGACGAGGTCTGCGTCTCCGGCGTGATCAGGTTGAGCACCTTGCGTTCGAGCGCCTGGCTGTTGTCGGGCGCGTCGGCCGGAGTCGATCCGTTCTCGATGACATGGAAGCCGGGCGGCGTATAGTTGTCCGTGTGCCAGCGGTTGATGCGGCCGGTGAACCCGGTCGTGCGCTTGTAGAACGGCGGCGCCTCGATGTTGAACATGTGGCGATGCACGCGCACCACGTCGCCGTTGAGCGTCACCGTGGCGGGCGACTCGGCCACCGACTCGTTGCCGATCGTCTCCTCGTGCACGAAGCTCTCATGCGAGAGATCGAGCAGGTTGTCGTTGACGAGCTGATAGTTCGCCCCGAAATGATGATAGCCCTCGACCGCGGCCCAGCCGGGATCGTCCATCCAGTGGAAATCCGGGACGAGGTCGGCATCGACGCGTTGCGCATCGCCGAGCCAGATCCAGGCGAAGCCATGTCGTTCAACCAGCGGAAATTTTCGCACGTGGGCGCGAGGAACAGAATCCTGGCCTGGCACACGCACACAGGCGCCATCCTGGTCGAAGCACAGGCCGTGGTAACCGCACTGGATCTGGTCGCCGACCACGCGGCCGAAGGAGAGGGGGGCGAAACGATGCGGGCAGCGGTCGGCGAGCGCGACCGCGTGACCTGCAGCTGTGCGATAGAGCACGATCGGCTCTTCGCACACCACGCGGGCAAGCGGCTTGCCGCCAATCTCCTTGGCAAATGCGATAACCTGCCAGCAATTCCGCATCCACATGTTGAACCTCCGGCCGCACGACGAACTGCAAACCTATCACTTCTTGTCCGGCCGTGCGCCCCATCAGTAAGCCCGCACTTCAGCTTCGGCATGGCAC
>JAXDOD010000172.1:0-16060 GCA_034669045.1 Alphaproteobacteria bacterium | reverse complement strand
GTGGAGCCCGACAAGAAAGGCAAAGGTCCCAAGGCTGTGAACCTTGTGATCACCGCCTGATGTTGGTGGCTTTCGTCGCGTAACGGGTGCGCTGTAGTTGGTGTTCCACGCGGGCCGCGCGCTCGCGTTGCGGCCCTGTTTCAACACGGGCTGTCGAACCAACGCATGTTGCCTTTGCGATGAACCCAGCAGCAAACAAAAAGCCCCGGGACTGTGCCCGGGGCTTTTGTCGTTGCAACGCTGCGCCGATCAGAAGCGGTAGTTGACGCCGGCGCGGACGATATTGGTCCGCAACGCCGCATCCGTGCCGGCGATGCCGCCGCCGCGGCCGAGGTCGGCATAGAGATATTCTACCTTCGCGGTCCACGGTCCCGAGAGGGCGAATTCGAGTCCCGCGCCCAAGGTCCAGCCGGTCTTGGTGGAACTGCCGGAGCCGATGCCGGCGACGTTGGTGCGGATATCACCGATCGCGAGACCGCCGGTGACGTAGGGCATCACGCGATCCCAGGCCAGGCCCAGACGGCCGCGCACCGTGCCGAGCCACGAATTGCGCACGTCGCAGGCGACGCCGCCGCAGGTGGTGCTGCCGCGCAGGTTGCTCCAGTCGAGGTCGCTCTCAAGGCCGAAAACCATTGCGCCGGCCTGCCAGTTGTAGCCGAGCGTCCCGCCCAGCATTCCGCCCGACACGTCGAAGGTACCGGACGGGAACGGCGCGGAGAAGCTGGAGCGGCCCCAGCCGCCGCCGGCGTTGATGCCGATATAAGGCCCGGTCCAGTTATAGATCGTGGCGATATAGGCCGGCGCCTTGGCGACGACCTCGCGGCGCGGAAGATCCGCCGCGGCGGCAGGGCCCAGCAACGCGGCAAGCGCCACGCCGGAAAGGAGTACGCGTTTCATGACAAATCTCCCCTGATGATATGTGTCCCCGAGCATGCCCGACGAACACGTTCGAGGGCACAACGTGGCCGCACTGGGTAAGTTCCTGCGTCGTGGGACGGCCGCCGCGAAGGATCGCCGGCGTGGCTTGGTGGCAACAGTCGGGGGGCGGTTCCAAAACGCCGAAACCCCGGACTTTGGCGCGGGTTTTCAGGTGTTTAGCTTAAGTGTTTCCCGGTCCGCGCAACGAAAAGACCCCGGAAAAGCCGGGGTCTTTCCGCCAAGCCCGGTCTTTGGGCTAGAAGTGGTAATTGACGCCGAGGCGCAGCAAGCTCGCGCTGAGGCCATTGGTGGTGCCGATGAACCGCGCCCGGTCGCTGAGGCTGAAATAAAGATATTCCACCTTCGCCGACCAATTGGGGGTGAGGCCCATTTCCACACCGGCGCCGATGGCCCAGCCGAGGCTGGTCTTGGTTTCGGTCAGGCCGGCGGAATCGAGCTTGAGCGAGCCATAGGCAAGACCGCCGGTTCCATAAAACAGGATGTTGTTGGCGGCATAGCCGATGCGGGCGCGCGTGGTGCCGAACCACGGATTGGAGAATTTCCACGGCGCGATGACGTCATCGGCGCCGGAAAGCTGCAAGTCGGTTTCGACGCCGAACACATACTGGCCGTTCTGCCAGTTGTATCCGCCCTGGATGCCGCCCTCGAGACCATTCGGCCGTGTGGGATTGTTAGAAACCGAGCCCCATTCATAGCCGAGGTTGAGGCCGAGATAGGGACCCATCCAGCTATAGACCAGCGCCTGGGACGGCGCGGAATAGCCGATGCCGGCCGGCAAGTCCGCTGCGTGGGCGCTGGTCGCGGCCATCAACGCCGCCGCCACTGCGCCGAGTACAATCTTCTTTGTCATCGCGACCTCCACGTTGTCCCCGCCATGACGCTCTTGCGCGAGCGACTTCGAATCCCGCGAACAAAAATCACAAGTCTGTCGCCCGGCGAGGGATCGACTTCTTGATGAATGATTTATCGCGATTTTTAAGTTAAACGTTTCTGAAGACGTAACCGAAGACGAGTCTATATGCCTAAGAAACGGTATCTTTCTGATAGCCGCGGCGACGAAGGATTTACCATGATCGCGCGCGACGGAGCGCGGCCCGCATCGGTAATCTGCCCGTCATGAACGAGAACAAGCCAATCCCCGGCGCCGGCGCCGCCCTCGTGACCGGAGGCGCCAAGCGCGTCGGGCGCGCCATCACGCTCGCATTGGCGGATGCCGGCTATGCGGTGGCGGTGCACGGCAAAACCATCTCGGCGGAGACCAAGGCCTTTTGCGACGACATCAACGCCAAGGGCGGCCGCGCCGCGCCGGTGGCGGCGGACCTCGCCAACCATGCGCAGGTGCTTAGTCTGGTGCCGCAGGCGGCGGCCGCGGTGGGACCGCTGACGCTGCTGGTCAACAACGCCAGCATCTTCGCGCCGGATGAAATCGGCGCGCTCGACCGCGACGGTTTCGATCGCCACATGGCGATCAATCTGCGTGCGCCGCTGTTCCTGGCCGAGGCCTTCGCCGCGCAGGCACCGAAAGGCGCCAACGCCTCGATCGTCAACATCGTCGACCAGCGGGTGCTGAAGCCGACGCCGCTGTTCTTCTCCTATGCGCTGAGCAAGAACGGGCTCTATGCCGCCACCCATATGCTGGCGCAGGCATTGGCGCCGAAGCTGCGCGTCAACGCGGTGGCGCCGGGCCCGACACTTCCCTCCAGCCGGCAGTCGAAGGAGGAGTTCGCGCGCCAGACAGCTACGCTGCCGCTCGGCCACGGCTCGACGCCGGAGCAGATCGCCGAGGCCGTGCTGTTCCTGGCCCGGGCGGTTTCCGTCACCGGGCAGACCCTGGCGGTCGATGGCGGCCAGCATCTTGCCTGGCAGACGCCGGATGTCGCAGGAATCAGCGAATAGCCTGCCGCGGCTATCTGGTCCGGCGCTTCGAAACCTTACTTTCCGTCGCAGAATCCTTACTTTCACGTCATGACCGGTCCGAAAAAAGACATCGAGCCCGAAACGGCGATGCCCGACGAGGACGACGAGCAGAGCCTTCCGGAAGCGGAGGCGGAGATTGCCCTCGACTTAAGCGGAGATGACGCCGCCGCCGGAACGCTTGCGGCCGGACGCGCCGCCATCCTGCGCGAGGCGCGGCATGCGCCGTCGTCGCCCGGCGTCTACCGCATGATCGATGCCGCCGGCGAAGTGCTCTATGTCGGCAAGGCCAAGAACATCAAGAAGCGCATCCTCGCCTATGCGCGGCCGACCGGCTACGACAGCCGCATCGAGCGCATGATCGCGGCCACCGTCTCGCTCGAGTTCGTCTCGACCGCGACGGAGACCGAGGCGCTCCTGCTCGAGGCCAATCTGATCAAGCGCCTGCGGCCGCGCTTCAACGTCCTCTTGCGCGACGACAAGTCGTTCCCCTACATCCTGATCACCGGCGACCATTGGGCGCCGCAGATACTCAAGCACCGCGGCGCACAGCGGCGCCCAGGACGCTTTTACGGTCCGTTCGCGTCGGTCTGGGCGGTCAACCGCACCATCACGGCATTGCAGCGGGCGTTCCTGCTGCGCTCATGCTCGGACAGCTTCTTCGAGAGCCGCACGCGCCCGTGCCTGCTGCATCAGATCAAGCGTTGCTCGGGCCCTTGCACGCGCGAGATCGATTTCGCCGAATACGGCGAGCTCGTGCGCGAGGCCAACGCCTTTCTCTCCGGCAAGAGCCGCGCCGTGAAGGAAGAGCTCGCGGCCGAGATGGAGAAGGCTTCCGGCGCGCTCGACTTCGAGCGGGCGGCGATCTATCGCGACCGGCTCGCGGCGCTCTCGGCCGTGCAGGCGCACCAGGGCATCAATCCGCGCGGCGTCGAAGAGGCCGACGTGTTCGCCGTACACCAGGAGGGCGGGTTCTTCTGCGTCCAGGTGTTCTTCTTCCGCACCGGGCAGAACTGGGGGAACCGCGCCTATTTCCCGAAGGCGGACCGTTCGTTCGGGGCGGGCGAGGTGCTTGGCGCCTTCCTGGCCCAGTTCTACGACGACAAGCCTTGTCCGCGCTGCATCTTCGTTTCCCACGAGATCGAGGAGCGTGCGTTGCTCGCCGAGGCGTTGAGCACCCGGAGCGGGCGCAAGGTCGAAGTCAGCGTGCCGCAGCGCGGCGAGAAGAAAGACCTGGTCGATCACGCGCTTGCCAATGCGCGCGAGGCGCTCGGGCGAAAGCTCGCGGATACGTCCTCGCAGCGCAAGCTGCTGATCGCGCTCGCCGAGAGCTTCGGCCTGCCCCGGGTGCCGCGGCGCATCGAGGTCTATGACAACAGCCACGTGCAGGGAAGCAATGCGGTCGGCGCCATGATCGTCGCGGGCTCCGAGGGTTTTCAGAAGAACCAGTATCGCAAATTCAACATCCGCTCGGCCGCTCTCACGCCCGGCGACGACTTCGCCATGATGCGCGAGGTGCTCGGCCGTCGTTTCAAGCGGCTGATCGATGAGGCTCCGCGTCGGACGGACTTAAGCGTCACGGACGCGATTCTTCATCCTGAGGCGCTCGCGCCGCAAGGCTCGACGGAGGACGGTCCCGGTCTCGACGATGCGGCGGATGAAACCGAAACGCCCTGGCCCGATCTGGTGCTGATCGACGGCGGCAAGGGCCAGCTCACGGCCGCGCGCGAGACGCTGGCGAGTCTCGGTGTCGCCGACGTGCCGCTGGCCGCCATCGCCAAGGGCGCCGACCGTGACGCCGGCCGCGAGACCTTCTTCCTGCCCGGGCGCGAGCCGTTCATGCTCAAGCCGCGCGATCCGGTGCTCTATTTCGTCGAGCGCCTGCGCGACGAGGCGCATCGCTTCGCGGTCGGTTCGCACCGCGCCCGGCGCAAGAAAGACATCCGCGAAGCGGGCCTGCAGGAAATTCCCGGTGTCGGCCCGAGCCGCAAGCGGGCGCTCCTGCAGCATTTCGGGACGCTCAAGGCGATCGAGCGCGCCGCGCCTGCCGACCTCGCCAAGGTATCGGGCGTCAGCGCCGAGACCGCACGTAAGATCTACGACTTCTTCCACGACAGCGCACGGTAGAGCTGCCTGAGATAATCGACAGCAGCACGTTTTGTACAAGGATATGGAGAGGCCGATGTCAATCGAAGAAAACAAAGCTCTGGTGCGGCGGTTTTATGAGGAGATTGACAAAGGAAATCTTGCCGCAATGGATGAATTAGTCGCGGACGACTATGTCGACCACAATCCCCCGCCACTGCCTGGACTGGCATCGGGGCGAGAAGGCCTCAAGCAAGCATTCAGGATTTTTTGGGAAGCGACGCCCGGATATCACCAGATCGAAGATCAAATCGCTGAAGGTGACCGGGTGGTTACCCGCCTTACTTCATATGGGAAGCATGAAGGCGATCTGCCGGGCGCGCCGCGCACCGGCAATGATCTGAAGATGAGCTCTATCACCATTCATCGCATAGAGCGGGGCAGGCTTGCCGAGAAGTGGGCGGAGAAAGACGTCCTAGGATTCCTGAAACAAATCGGCGTTATGCCGGCACGGTAAGGTGCGGGCGTCAGCGCCGAAACTGCACGCCAGACCCAGGACGTGTTCATGGTCGCGCCGGATGACCACGCTTAAGACTGATTTGCATGCAGTCCTTGCGCGCTCGGCCGCTTGAAACCGCCCGAATCGACGCCAATTCAGGTTTCCGGGTCGAAGATCGATGGGGACGAGGCGCAAGCGTTCCTTTCGATGACAGGACAGGAAGGGTATTCTTCCACGCATGGAAGCCGTGACACCAAGGCCGACTGAGGCGGGTGCATTCGCGCTCCCCAACCTGTTGACCTATGCCCGCATCGTGGCCGTCCCGGCGGTCGTGGCCTGCATGTATTGGCAGGACATCCTGCAGGGCGGCGCCTGGCTGCGCTGGGTCGCGCTGACGATCTTCATCATGGCGGGCGTGACCGACATCCTCGACGGCTATTTCGCGCGGATGTGGGGCCAGCAATCGAGCTTCGGGCGCATGCTCGACCCGATCGCGGACAAGCTCCTGGTATCCGCCTGCCTGCTCATGCTGGCGGCCGACGGCACCATCCGGGGCTGGTCGCTGTGGGCCGCGATCGTCATCCTGTGCCGCGAGATCCTGGTCTCGGGGCTGCGCGAATACCTTGCCGAGCTGAACGTGCGCGTGCAGGTGACATGGCTCGCCAAATGGAAGACGACGCTGCAGCTCATCGCCATCGGCTTCCTGCTCGCGGGTGACGCCGGCGACGCGATCGTCCCGGTGGTGACGCCGCTCGGCCTGTCGCTGCTCTGGCTCTCGGCGCTGCTGACGCTGTACACTGGCTGGGATTATTTCCGCGCGGGCGTCCGTCACCTGATCAAGGACTGATGCGTCTGTGCTGCATCGCTTCCGGGACACGGAGCAAACAGGAGCAGGCGTGAAACTGTTGTATTTCGCGTGGGTGCGCGAGCGGATCGGCAAGCCGGACGAAGACGTCGAATTGCCGGCCGGAATTGCGACCGTCGCCGACCTGATGACCTGGCTCGCCCAGCGCGGCGACGAATATGCCCACGCCTTCGATAATCCGAAGGTGATCCGCGCCGCCATCGATCATGCGCATGTCAAGGCTGACGCCCGGATCGTCGGGGCGCGCGAGATCGCGTTCTTCCCGCCGATGACGGGAGGCTGAGAGACCGCGATGGCCGCGACCATCCGACTGCAGCACGAAGCGTTCGACACCGCGGCCGAGACGGCGCGATTGATGCGCGGGCGCAGCGACATCGGCGCCGTCGTCACCTTCACGGGCATCTGCCGCGGCGAGGAGAACGGCGCCCCGATCGCGGCCTTGACGCTCGAACATTATCCCGGGATGGCCGAGCTGGAGATCGCGCGCCACGTGACGGCGGCCGAAAGCCGCTGGTCGCTGCTCGGCGTCACGGTGATCCACCGCCATGGCCGCATCACGCCCGGCGAGGAGATCGTGCTCGTGATCACGGCATCGTCGCATCGCCACGATGCTTTCGCGGCGGCGGAGTTCCTGATGGACTATCTCAAGACCCGCGCGCCGTTCTGGAAACAGGTCGAGCAGTCCGGCCACGCGAGCTGGGTCGATGCCAAGCCGGCCGACGACAGTGCCGCCGACCGCTGGGTGAAGCCGCCCGGGAGTCAAGCGGCGGAATAGCCGGCATCGCTGTCGCGCGCCGGCGAGAGCCGCTTACGCCGCTGGCAGTTCGGAGTAGAATGGCGGCATCGATTTTGATGCGACGCGCATCCTGCCAGGCCGGGATGCGCCAGGCAGACGGAGATTCATCATGATCCGCGCTCTCGTGGTGCCCGCCATCGTCCTTGCCTTCGCCGCCCCGGCGCAGGCTGCGCAGGCGACGTTCTACCAGCTCCCGCAGGGCTCCTATCCGCACGACGTCGCGCCGGCGCCCGACGGCAGCGTCTGGTTCAGCGGCCAGAGCCGGGGCTTCGCCGGGCGCTTCGATCCGGCAACCGGCAAGCTGGAAAAAATCCCGCTCGGGGCGGGCGCCGCGCCGCACGGCGTCATCATCGGAAGCGACGGCGCCGCCTGGCTCACCGAAGGCGGCAACGACGCGATCGCGGGCGTCGATCTCAAGACCAAAGAGGTGAAGCTCTATCCGCTGCCGAAGGAATTCGCCAACGCCAACCTCAACACTCCGGTCATGGATAAGAGCGGCGTGGTCTGGTTCACCGGCCAGGCCGGCGTGCATGGCCGCCTCGATCCGAAAGTCGGCAAGGTCGAGGCCTGGCGTTCGCCGCGGCGCGGCACCTATGGCATCGCCGTCACGCCCGGAAATGAGATCTGGTACGCCGCGCTCGCCGGCGACCACATCGGGCACGTCGATCGCAACAGCGGCGAGGTCACCATCGTCGAGCCGCCGCGCAAGGGCATGGGGCCGCGCCGCATCTGGTCGGATTCGAAGGGCATGCTGTGGGCGAGCTTCTGGAACGGCGGCGGGCTCGGCCGCTACGACCCGGGCAAGAAGGCCTGGACGCATTATCCGATGCCGCAGAGCAAGTCCGGCACTTATTCGGTCTACGTGGACGACAAGGATCGGGTCTGGGCGACCGACTGGCTCGCCAACGCCATCCAGCGCTTCGACCCGGCGACGGAAAGATACGAGACCTTCCCGAGCGACAAGAAGGGCGCCAACGTGCGCCAGATGCTCGGCCGGCCGGGCGAGGCGTGGGGCGGCGAATCCGGTACCGAGCGGCTGGTGGTGATCCGGGATTGATTATGGGTGCGCGGGAGTCACCGCGCGCCAGCCACGCAGGGCGGTGCAAGAGAGCGCCGGACGGCTTCGATCGGGGGGCGAGAAAGCCGTCCGGCGCGGCGTGGCGGGGAGAACGCCACGTCAGGTGAGGGCGGATTGCTGGGCCGTCAGGGCCGGATAATCGATGTAGCCCTTTTCATCTTCATCGCCGGCATAGAACGTTTCCTGATCGGGCGCATTGAGCTGCGCATTTTTCAGGTAGCGCGCCGGCAGATCGGGATTGGCCAGGAAGGGCACGCCGAAGGCGACGAGATCGGCTTCCCCGCGTGCGATCGCATTGTTGCCGGAGCGAGCATCGTAGCCGCCGTTGACCATCAGCGTGCCGTCGAAGATCTCTCGCAGGATCGGCGTAATCCGTACAGTCCCGGCGGGCGCGGCCATCGGGCCTGCCACCGCCTCGGAGGCATGAACATACGCGATCCCGAGCGTGCTCAACTGCTTGGCAAGATAGCTGAACGTTTCGATCGGATTGGAATCCGACATCGAATAAATCGAGAAGTGCGGCGAGAGCTTGTACCCCACGCGGTCCGCCCCCCAGACGTCGATCACCGCATTGGCGACTTCAAGCGGGAGGCGCGCGCGGTTCTGGATGCTGCCGCCGTAGGCATCGGTGCGCTTGTTCGATCCATCGCGCAGGAACTGGTCGAGCAGGTAGCCATTGGCGCCATGCAGTTCAACGCCGTCAAAGCCCGCGGCCTTCGCGTTCTCGGCGCCCTTGCGAAACTGGTCGACGATGCCGGCGATTTCCTTGGTCTCGAGCGCGCGCGGCGTCACGATCTTCTCGCGACCGCGCGGGGTGAACACTTCGCCGTCGACCGGGATGGCCGAGGGTGCGACCGGCAGCTCGCCGTCATGAAAATGCGGATGCGACACTCGGCCGACGTGCCAGAGCTGGGAAAAGATCGTTCCCCCGACGCGGTGGACGGCGTCGGTGACCTTCTTCCAGCCGGCAACCTGCTCCGACGAGTGAATGCCCGGAGTGCGGATGTAGCCGACGCCCTGCGGACTGACCTGCGTGGCCTCGGTGATGAGCAGGCCGGCCGAGGCGCGCTGCACGTAATAGGTCGCGGCAAGGGGATTGGGGACGTTGCCGTCGAGCGCCCGGCTGCGCGTCATCGGCGCCAGCACGAGGCGGTTGGGCAGTTGCAGATTGCCCAGCGAGTAGGAGGAGAAGAGGTTTTCCGACTTCGGCTGCCAAACCGGCGCCGGGTCTCGCGATGCTGCTGCTTGACTGCTCATGACGTAGCTCCTGGCTGATGGCGGCTTGCCGCCGTTTACAATTGGACGTGACTTCCGCCGCGCCTTGTGGTACTGACCGGTAACACTACATGCTAGTTACTGACCGGTAACACCCGTGTCAAGAGGAAAAATCGAGATGGCCGGCAGGCAGGCCCTAAGCCACGACAACGATGAAAGAATCCCGCCCCGGGAGCGCCTACTGGCGGCGGCGGGCGCGCTTTTTTACCGGCATGGCATCCGGGCGGTGGGCGTCGATGCGATCGCCGAGGCGGCAGGCACCAACAAAATGACGCTCTACCGCCACTTCGAGTCGAAGGACGAACTGGTGGCGGAATATCTGCGCCAGACCGCCAAGGCGGCCGACGCCTGCTGGGAGCGCTTCGAGAAGAACGACCCTGGCGCCCCGCTCGCGCAGCTTCGAGCCTGGCTCAAGGAGATGGCGGATCACGTCGCCAATACCGACCAGCGCGGTTGCGCGCTGGCCAATGCCGCGGTCGAACTGCCGGACAAAAATCACCCCGCGCGGCGCGTTATCGAGGAGTTCAAGACCGCGCAACACACCCGGCTGGTCCAGCTCTCTGCCGTCGCCGGGCTCACCGATCCGGACATGCTTGCCGACGAGTTGCACCTGCTGCTCGAAGGTGCGCGCGTCACCGCGCAAAGCGTCGGGTCAAACGGACTTGGAGCCCGCCTCGTGCGCATGGGGGAGGCGATGATCGCCGCGCACGGCTAGAGAACATGTCCCGCTCGTGTGAAGTCGGTCCATCATCCGCTCGTGCCCACGACAGCGGCAATGAGCGGATGAGGTCGCGGACGTCGAACGGATGCGGTTCGCGGTGACGTCGCGCGCGAGGTGATCAGCGCAGGCGGCGCAGCGCATCCCCTGACCATCGCACGAATGTCGAAGCCTGCGGGCCTCTCGTAGAGGATACGCGGCGCTGCAAAGGTACAGCGCTCCGCTCAAAGCAGGCGGCCGGCGATCAGGACGTGCTCCGGCGCGGCAGCAGCGCGGTCCCGCGGTACAAATCCGCGACCCGGCAACGTAGGCCGAAATCCGGCAGGATGAGCAGATCATCCGGCCTGGTCAGGGATTGTTCCGTCCAACCGGCATCCGTGCGCAAATCAATGCGGATCTCGAAGCGATCCTGCTGGACGGTCAAGATGCAGGTGCAGGCTTCGTGCAGTTTGTAGACTTGGCGCTTCTGTTCGACGTCGATGCGATCGCTGGATGACACGATCTCGGCCACCAGGTGAAAGCGCTTGGCATAACGCTCTCCCGGCTCCTCGGCGGCATCACTGTCGATGACGACGACATCCGGCTCAGGATCGTAATCTTCGACGGTCGGGGCGAGGTTGATCCCAATCCTCTGATAGGCGCTCAGTGTGGGGGCGTGGATAGCAACCGCCTCAAGCAGAAGGCGTTCGAGGTTACTCGCGATGCGTTGATGCGCGAAGGTTGGAGGAGCCATCATCATGGCAGCACCATCAATGAGTTCCCAGTGCTCCTCGTCGGGGCGGCCTTCCACGAAGCTGCGGAACAGGGCGACGGACATGCGCGGCCGCTCGCGTGGCGCTACGCCAGCCATAGGATGCTCCTGCTACACCACGCTTGGTACAACCCACCTGGTAATCAAACCAATCAAATTCACGCCGCCGCAGCCTTGCCCTTGGGCTGCACCTCGGCGGTGTAGTCGTCCATGAGCTGCTTGGTGATATTGCCGGGCGTGAACCGCCACTGCGCAATCTCCGATACCGCCGTGACCTCGGCGGCACTGCCGGTGATGAAGCATTCGGCGAAGCCCGTGAGTTCGTCCGGCATGATGCGGCGCTCGATCACCTCGATGCCGCGCTTCCTGGCGAGGTCGATGGCGGTGCGCCGGGTGATGCCGTCGAGGAAGCAGTCGGCGATCGGCGTGTGGATTTTCCCGTCCTTGATGAAGAAGATGTTGGCGCCGGTGCACTCGGCGACGCGGCCTTGCCAGTCGAGCATCACGGCGTCGGCATAGCCTTTGCGTTCGGCCTTGTGCTTGGAGATGGTGCAGATCATGTACAGGCCCGCGGCCTTGGCACGCGCCGGTGCAGTCGCCGGATCGGGGCGGCGATACTCGGCGAGATCGAGCCGGATGCCTTTGAGCCGCTGCACCGGATCGAAGTAGCTCGGCCACTGCCAGGTGGCGATCGCGAGGTGGATCTTGTTGTTCTGCGCCGACACGCCCATCTGCTCGGAGCCGCGCCAGGCGATCGGCCGCACATAGGCGTCCTGCTGTCCGTTCTTCTCCAGGACGAGCCGCTTGGCGGCATCGATCTCGGCGACCGAATAGGGGATTTCGAAATCGAGCATCTGGGCGGAGCGCTTGAGCCGCTCCGAGTGCTCGGTGCATTTGAAGATTTCGCCGCCGTAGGCGCGCTCGCCCTCGAACACCGCGCTCGCGTAGTGCAGCCCATGGGAGCAGACATGCAGCGTGGCGTCGCCCCAAGGCACCAGCTTGCCATCGTACCAGATCACGCCATCGAGCCGGTCGTAGGGTTGATCCGCCATGACGCTTCCTCCGTGCGGCTCCGGTCGGCGCTGGCCCGGTGCCGAAATCCTGCAGTTTAAATGAACGCTTTTGCGTCGCGAGCCAACACCCGGTATGTTTCGGCCGTCCCATGCGTGCGCTTGCGCTGTTGACGCAACGGCGGGAAGAGAGCCCCGTGGGTACGATCCTTTCGTTCTGACGGGTTGTTCGATAACAATCTGACCGAAATATGTCAATATGGCTGACCTAACTGCTCCGCTGGCGACCGATCGGCAGTCCGCACCCGCAGACCGCGCCGGGCGCGAGAGCGAGCCGATCTGGGACGTCATCGAGCTTCTGTTCTTTGCCTATCGCGACTTCATCGGCGACCCGGACGAGGCGCTGGCGAAGTTCGGGTTCGGGCGCGCCCATCATCGGGTGCTGCATTTCGTCAACCGCAATCCGGGCATGAAGGTTGCCGAGCTGCTCGATCTCCTGAAGATCACCAAGCAGTCGCTCGGCCGCGTGCTCAAGCAGCTCGTCGACCAGGGTTACGTGGTGCAGAAGGAAGGCGCCAACGACCGGCGCCAGCGCCTGCTCTACGTCACCGCCAAGGGCGAAGGGCTGGCCATGAAGCTCGCCGGCCTGCAGGCCGCCCGCATCGCGAACGCATTGTCCCAGCTCGGACCGAACGCGCACGAGGCGGCCTGCCGGTTCCTGGCCGCCATGATCAATGCCGACAACCGCGATGCCGTGCTACGGTTCATTGCGCGAGCCGACCGCGCGCGGCACTCGCGCACCTGAGGAGCGCGATGCGGGCCCCGAAAACGGACAATGGCGCGCTTGCCGACGACGCAGCCCACCTGCTGGTGGTGGACGACGACCGCCGCATCCGCGACCTGCTCTCGCGCTTCCTGATGCGCGAGGGCTATCGCGTCACCACCGCCGGCAGCGCTGCCGAGGCGCGCGCCAAGCTCGACAGCTTATCGTTCGATCTGCTCGTGCTCGACGTGATGATGCCGGGCGAGACCGGCTTCGATCTCGCCAAGGCGATCCGCATCACCTCGGGCGTGCCGATCCTGATGCTGACCGCGCGCGCGGAGGCGGAAAGCCGCATCACCGGGCTCGAGCTCGGCGCCGACGACTACGTCGCCAAACCTTTCGAGACCCGGGAGCTCTCGCTGCGCATCGCCAACATCCTCAAGCGCTCGCGCCCGGCCGCGCCGGCCGCCGTCGAATCGGTGCGTTTCGGGGAGTTTCTGTTTCATGTTCATCGCGGCGAGCTCAAGCGCGGCGAGGACATCGTGCATCTCACCGACCGCGAGCGCGACATGCTGCGCGTGCTTGCAGCCACGCCCGGCGAGACTGTGCCGCGGCTGGCGCTCGCCGGCAATGGCGGCTCGATCGGCGAGCGCGCCGTCGACGTCCAGGTCAACCGCCTGCGCCGCAAGATCGAACGCGATCCCGCAAACCCGCTGCTGGTGCAGACCGTGCGCGGCATCGGCTATCGGCTGGTGACCACGCCATGACCACGCTCGATACCGGCATCGCGGCGCTGCGCACGGCCGCCGCCCGCATCTCGGACGTCTACGACCGCTACGGCTTCTCGTTGCGCAGCGTGACCCCGAAGGGGCTTTATGCGCGCGCGCTCCTGATCATCATCGTGCCGATGGTCGTGCTGCAGTCGGTGGTGGCCTTTGTGTTCATGGAGCGCCACTGGAACACGGTCACGCAGCGGCTTTCCGGCGCCGTGGTGCAGGACATCGCCGCCTTGATCGACGTCTATACGACCTATCCGCAGGACGCCGACCATTCCCAGATCCGCCGCATCGCCCAGGAAAAGCTCGGCCTGGTCGTCGACTTCCTGCCGGTGACCGAACTGCCGCCGCCCGGTCCGAAGCCTTTTTTCTCGCTGCTCGACCAGGCGCTCTCGGAGGGGATCAGCCGGCGCATCGGCAGGCCGTTCTGGATCGACACCGTCGGACGTTCCGCGCTGGTCGAAATCCGCATCAAGCTCGACAATACCGTGATGCGCGTGTTCGCCCGCCGCAGTGCCGCCTATGCCTCGAACTCCGAGATTTTCCTCGCCTGGATGGTCGGTACCTCGGTGGTGCTGCTGATCGTGGCCATCATGTTCCTGCACAACCAGATCCGACCGATCCTGCGGCTGGCCGACGCGGCCGAGAGCTTCGGCAAGGGCCGCGAAGTCCCCAATTTCCGCCCGCGCGGGGCGCGCGAGGTCCGTCGCGCGGCGCAGGCCTTCATCGAGATGAAGAGCCGCATCGAGCGCACGATGGAGCAGCGCACCGCCATGCTGGCCGGCGTCTCGCACGACCTGCGCACGATCCTCACGCGCTTCAAGCTCGAGCTCGAGCTGCTCGACGGCAGCCGCGAGATCGACGCGATGAAGAAGGACGTCGACGAGATGGGGCGCATGCTCGAAGCCTATCTGGCCTTCGCGCGCGGGGATTCCGGCGAGCAGTCGGCGCCGACCGACATGGCGGCCTTCCTGGACGAGTTGAAAACCGACGCCGAGCGCAACGGTCACACCACCAGCGTCGCCTTCCATGGCCATCCGATCGTGACCGTGCGGCCGGCAGCCTTCAAGCGCTGCCTCGCCAACCTCACGTCGAATGCGGCGCGCCACGGACCCTCGATCGCGATCACCGGCCACCGCGACCATCGCTGGCTGACCGTGACGGTCGACGACGACGGGCCCGGCATCCCGGCGCATCTGCGCGAGGAGGTATTCAAGCCCTTCCTGCGGCTCGACGATGCGCGCAACCAGGACGAGGGCGGCACCGGGCTCGGCCTTGCCATCGCGCGCGACATCGCGCGCTCCCACGGCGGCGACATTTCCCTCGGGAACAGTCCGATGGGTGGCCTGCGGGCGACGGTGCGGGTGCCGGTGTAGATTCAAAAGCCGCGACTAAGCGGCGACTCTGTCCTCGTCCCCCGCACCGCGCCGCCGTCGCGCGCGCGTGCCGCAGACGCGCGCCGGGATACGGCACACGTCGTCGAGGAAACCCGACCAGCGCTGCCCGCGCGCGAGTGCGCGGTCGAGCGCCGCCATGGTGCGGGCATTGCCGGGGTCGTCGTCCTCGACCCAGGTGCGCAGGACCGAGCCGAACAGGCAGGCCAGCCCCTGCGCGCGCAGCATGCCCCGCGGTCCTGACGCCGAGATGCCGGCGGCAGTGAGCATCCATTGCTGCGACCGCACCGCGAGCCCGTTGAGCGCGAGCGCGAAGCCTGGGTTGCGCAGCGCCGAGCGCGCGAGCGAGCGCACCGCCGCCTTGTGCGGCGCCAGCGCCTCGATCCGGCGCATCAGCACGTCGAACAGCCGCTCCCGCGCCGGCTCCTCCGCCATGTCGGCGTCGCTGCCGGCGAGCACCGCGCGGTCGATCTCCTTCATCTGGGCGGCGAGAATCGCGAGCGCCGAGCCGAACGTGTTGCGCAGGTCGGCGAGCGAAACTCCCGCGCGCTGCGCGACCTCGGCAAAGCCGATCGCCTCGATCGGTTTCTCGGCGAGCAGCGCCATGAAAGCCTCGATGATGCGGTCGCGACCGCTCGCGTTGCGCTCGGGCGGTTTGCGCTCCGTCTCGTTGCGTTCAGTCCTGCTGCGTTCGGTGCGGGCCCCGGCCGATGCGGGGCGGGTGGCTTGCTTGCGTGCGGTCTTGCGGGCCATGGCGGCCTCCTGGGCTGGGCTGATCTTGCCGCAAGTCTAGGTCCCCGATCGGGGCGGTTCCAGGGCGCCCAAGAAGCGAAATGTCGCGCTCAGCCTGCCAATTCGCGCGAGCGCTTGGTCGCCGCGGCCACCGCCTTGGTCATCAGCGCCTCGAGCCCCTGCGGCGCCATCAGCACGTCGAGCGCGGCCGCGGTGGTGCCGCCGGGCGAGGTGACGTTCGACCGGAGGGTCGCGGCTTCGAGCGACGAGCGGTGCAGCAGTTCGCCCGAGCCCGCGACCGTCGCGCGCGCGAGCTTGGCGGCCAGGTCCGGCGGCAATCCGGCGGCTGCGCCCGCGCGCGCCAGTGCTTCGGCCAGGAGAAAGACATAGGCCGGGCCGGAGCCGGAAACCGCCGTCACCGCGTCCATCAGCTTTTCATCGGTGATCCATTCCACCTTGCCGGTG
>JAXDOD010000171.1:0-3950 GCA_034669045.1 Alphaproteobacteria bacterium | reverse complement strand
GTCGGCGGAATCGACCACGCCCTCAATTTCGCTCGGGATCGAGATCGTCTGTCCGCTGGCGTCCTTGCCGGTGACCGAGATCGTGTAGTTGCCGTCCGGCCATTGCACCCCGCCGGCGTCGCGGCCGTCCCAGGCGAATGCCTGCTTGCCCGCGCTCATGGTGAAGGAGCCGGAATAGACCGTCTGCCCGGTCGCGCTCCTGATCGTCACCGTTGCGCTCACGGGCTTCGAGACCTGCAGGCTCCAGGCTGCCCGGCCCTTGGCGAGCGCGGCGGTCTGGCCGTCGACCACGACGGTCGCGCCGACAAAGGCGAGCGCGTTCGTCGACTGCGCTGCCTTGTTGATCGAGATCAGGGTGCCGAGCTGGTCGTTTTGCTTCATCTGCTGCTCGACCTGTGCGAACTGGACGAGCTGCTGGGTGAACTGATTGGTGTCCAGCGGGTCGAGCGGGTTCTGGTTCTTGAGCTGGGTCGTGAGAAGCGTCAGGAAGGTGTTGAAGTTGCCGGCGATGGTCTTGGTGTCCGCGCCGGCACTCGCGGGCGACGCGCCAGTTGCGCCGCTCTTAGCGGTGGCCGCCACCGAGTTGGTGATCGCGGGTAGCAGGCTTGTCGCTGCGGCCATGGCCCAACCTCAGATGCGGATATCGATGCCACCGCCCGCGCGCGCCAGCCGGCCGTAATCGGCCTGCTGGGTCTGGGTCGGGAACAGCTCAGGGTCGACCACCAAGCGCCTGGGGGAAGATGCCGGATCGCCGTTCTGCCGTCCGGCAAAGCCGTGATCGCGCAGCGCAAACTGAAGACCGTTGTCGGCGGTCTTGAGGCCGGCCTGTTGCAGGGCGCGCTCGAGCTCGCCGGCGTGACGCCGCAGGTGCTCGAGCGTCTCCGCCCGGTCGACGAGCAGGCGCGACGTCACATTGCCGCTGTGGTCGACGTCGAGCCGCACGTCGATGCGGCCGAGCTCCGGCGGGTCGAGACGAATCTCGAAGCGGTTGTGTCCGGCCTCGGCGCGCGAGGCGATTTCCATCGGCAGTCCGGCAAGCGAAACCGCCGCGGTGCTCAATGCGGCGGGCGCGGGGGCCTGCACGGCGGCGGCCGCCAGATTGCCGAAGCGATCGGCCGGCTGCTGCAGGCTGGCGAGCTGCGCCGCCTCGAGCTGCGTCCTGGCGCCCTGCGGGGCCGCTCCGGCCGGGGCTGCGTCGGAGGGCTGAGCATCCAGCCGGCCCGCCGTATCCGAAAGCAGAAGGTGGAAGTGCCGGGTTTTAGTCTGCGGGGTTTCCACAGCAGTTCCAGCACTCGCAGCCGGGCCGGCGTCTGCGGTCGGCTTGGCAGGCGCCAGGTCCGGCGGGGGCGCGGACGGATCGGTCGTGGTGGTTTTCCCCGGGTCCGTGCCGCCGTTCGCCGCCAGCGCGGGGCCCGCCGCCGGCTTGGGTGCCGCTGTTTTCACGACGCCGGTCAAGACCGCATCCGGGGCAAGATCCGTTTCGGCGGCAGCCAGCGGCGCATCGGCGGCTACTGCCGCCGCAACGACCGGCTGTTCGGTCACCGCACTCGGGTCGGAGATGGAAGCCACCAGGAGCGCAAGATCGATCGCATCGGCCTTTGCGGGCTCTTCCTCCTCGGTGGCTGCGACGGGAGCGGCCGCGGCGTCCTTACCGGTGCCGGTCGGCGTTGCGTCCTCGGGGGCGTCCGCGGCGGCCGAACGCTCGGTTTGGTCGTGAGGGCACGATCTGTCCGGCAACTGCACACAGCAGGTCGCGCCGTCGTCCTCGGGGGGGCGGATCGGGTCAGTGGCGTCGAAGCGGGATTTCGGGGGCGGCGGCGGTGGGGGCTCTCCGGCCGAATTGACCAGGTCATCAAAGGACGACGTCGGCTGCCTGCCGGCGTTCATCTCGCGGCCGCGCGGGGCGAGCATGTGCTGGAGGGGGAGCATGCTTGTTTCGGACGCGACGCGTGACACGGGACACCTCTCCGGTTGCTACGGCGCATACTTTGCAATCCCCGGGCCACGCCGGTGAATTCAAGTCCGCTAGTTCATTCAAAGGCTTAAGCGGTAACAGGCTATTGCGCCGCGACGCTCGGGGCGGCACAGATGCGCAGGCTGCGGCAAGAACTGCCGGGTACCGGCTCACGGCGTGGGCGGTGAATGCGACGATGCAGTCCTGCTTCCAACTCCCTATACTACGGGTGGAGGTGCAGCTTGCGCCTCGTGCCGGCGACCCCGCCGGCCGGACCGATGGAGCGCGGCGCCGCCGCGACCGCGATGGCGAATACACTCGATCTCGAGGGCTCTCCGGAGGCGACACGGGTCGTCGTCGCCATGTCGGGCGGGGTCGATTCCTCGGTCACGGCCGCGCTGCTCAAAGCGGAAGGATACGACGTCGTCGGCGTGACGCTGCAGCTCTACGACCACGGGGCGGCGATCCACCGCAAGGGCGCCTGCTGCGCCGGCCAGGATATCCATGACGCGCGGGCGGTGGCGGAGCGCATCGGCATTCCCCATTACGTGCTCGACTACGAAAGCCGCTTCAAGGAAATGGTGATCGACCGTTTTGCCGCGAGCTATGTCGCGGGCGAGACTCCGGTGCCTTGCGTCGAGTGCAACCAGTCGATCAAGTTCCGCGATCTGCTCGACACCGCGCGCGAGCTCGGCGCCAAGGTCCTGGCGACCGGCCATTACGTCGCCTCGCGCGTGCTGCCGGGCGGCGAACGCGCCCTCTACCGCGCCCGCGACGCCGAGCGCGACCAGAGCTATTTCCTGTTCGCCACCACGCGCGAGCAGCTCGAGTTCCTGCGCTTCCCCCTCGGCGAGCGCAGCAAGGCGGAGACGCGCGAGCTCGCGCGCCGCTTCGGCCTCTCCGTCGCCGACAAGCAGGACAGCCAGGACATCTGCTTCGTGCCGACCGGGCGCTATACCGACATCGTCGGGCGCCTGAAGCCGAATGCGCTTGCGCCCGGCGAGGTCGTCGATCTCGACGGCCGCATCATCGGCGCCCATCAGGGCATCGCGCATTTCACCGTCGGGCAGCGCCGCGGCCTCGGCATCGCAGCAAGCGCGCCGCTCTATGTGATCAGGTTGGACGCCGCGCGCCGGCGTGTCGTGGTCGGTCCGCGCGAGGCGCTGCGGATGCATCGCATCATGCTGCGCGACGTGAACTGGATCGGCGACGGCGTGCTCGATCGCGCGGTCGGCGAGGGACTTGAGATGTTCGTGCGGGTGCGCTCGACCCGCGCGCCGCAGCCGGCGTGGCTGCGCGCGGTCGATGGTGGTTATGAAGTCGAACTGGTCGCAGGCGAGGAGGGCGTATCGCCGGGCCAGGCCTGCGCATTCTATGACGCGGCGTCGGGGCAGGCGCGCGTGCTCGGCGGCGGGTTCATCAAGAGCGCAGCGGCAAGGAACGCCTTGCGTGAATCCGGTGCGCCGCAGCCATTGCTGCAGGACTAGGCGACCGAAGAAAATTCGGCAAAGAAAATTTTGGGCGGGGGCATGGGCAACGACATCGACCGCGCAGGCGTGGCCAAGGCTTATGGCCGCTGGGCGCCGGTCTACGATCTCGTCTTCGGCAAGGTGTTCGAACAGGGCCGCCGGTCCACCATCGCGGAAGCCGACAGGATCGGCGGCCGAATTCTCGACGTCGGCGTCGGCACCGGGCTGTCGCTGTCAGATTATTCGCGCAGCACCAGACTGTGCGGCGTCGACATTTCCGAGCCGATGCTGCGCAAGGCCCAGCAGCGCGTGCGCGCGATGGGTCTTTCCAATGTCGAAACGCTGGCGGTGATGGACGCCAAAAACCTGGCGTTCAAGGATTCGTTCTTCGACGCCGTGGTGGCGCAATATGTCATCACCGCGGTACCCGACCCGGAAGGTACGCTGGACGATTTCATTCGCGTGCTGAAACCCGGCGGCGAACTCATCCTGGTCAATCACATCGGCGCCGAAAGCGGTCCGCGCCG
>JAXDOD010000170.1:0-5991 GCA_034669045.1 Alphaproteobacteria bacterium | reverse complement strand
ACCGTCGTTTGCGAACTTCGGAATCGAAGGACACTAGCAACTTATTGATCTAGTGTGGCTTTGGTTCAGAAGTCCGCATGTCGGACTCGCTGCAAGAATGATGCGGACTTCTGAACCGCCACACTAGCGGCGGGCGGGTCCTGAAGCCCCGATCTGAAGCCCTGATCAAGTGTGGCCGGTCGCCGACCTCTCACTCGGGCATTCGCGATGCGTGGCTGGCCACCATCAGCCAGCGCTCGCCGCGCTTTTCAAACATCTGCGTGACCAGCGCCGTGAAGGACACGGTCTGGCCGGCCTTGTTCTTGCCTTCGACGGCCGCCACCGTGCTGGCAATCGCCGTCGCCTGATTGACGTGAATGCGCGAGGCTTCCTTGGGCGCGGCCTTCAGTTCCGCCCAGAACTCGAACGTGGTTTCCCAGTTTTTCTTGGCTGCATCCCAGCCGACCGAAGGTGCCTTGTCCCTGGGGTTGATCAGGATCACGACGGGTTCCTGCACCCAGACCGCGGTCATCTTGCCGATGTCGAGCGCCGACAAGGCGGCGAAGAAGCCCTCGACTGCAGCCTTGACGTTGTCCGCGTCCGAGCGCTGGGCCTGGGCGATGCCGCCTGCAAGCAGCGCACCGAGCAGCAGCAGCACCGCCGCCGCAAAAGTCGTCATACGTTCCATTGATTTCTCCCGCTCGAAGCCGAGGAATTTTCCAGGTCGTGTACTCATACACCGGGACGTTCGGAGCAAGCACGCTTGGATGTCCTGTTGTACCCCAAACCAGCGTAAAAGCGGACATGCCCGGAGGTCCCAGTTGGGCCAACTCGGACTCCTGCACTGCAAAAAAACATGGCGACGCTCCTTCCGCCCGCTCGCGACACTGAGGTAGCCTTACGTAAACGGCCATTGCTGCTCGCGGGGAGGGCGATAATGCATCGGTTTGTGATGCGGCTCTTTGTCTTGGCTATGGTCATTAACACAGTCCCGAGCGCGGCATTTGCCGACCGGCTGGTTGACGGCGTGCCGATCCCCGACGATGCCAAGGTTGCGCCGCCTTCCGCCGCGATGCCGGAAAGCCAGCAGCGGTTCTTGGGTGCCTGGGTCGGCCGCTGGGGCGGCGCGCTCAAGCACATCCTGATGGTCGAGAGCGTGCAACCCGATGGCAGCGCCAGTGTCATCTACGCTTGGGGAGACAGCCCGGGCCTGAACATCACGCGCGGCTTTAGCCGGCTTGGTGCCAACCTCAGTGGTGATACCCTCACCATCGCGAGTTCATTTACCGCGACCTACAAGCTGACATCCCCAACCTCGGCCACGGCATCATATCGGCGCGGAGAAAGTCGCGCTCAGGCCGACATGACGAAGCTCGATCTTACGGTTCTGACCGCTTCCGGCAAGAAATTCGCCGGCAGCGATCCGGAGTCGATCATGATCAGCACGAAGCTGCGGGAAAACGGCAAGCCCGTCCGGCTCGAAGTGGTCATCGATAAGCCGCCGGGCGACGGGCCGTTCCCGCTGCTGGTGGTCAATCACGGCTCGACCGGCCGGGGAAACGACGCAGCGCTGTTCACTCAAACGTTTTCCAATCCCGCGTTCGCCGAGATGTTCGTCAAGAAGGGCTACATGGTCTCCTTCCCGCAACGACGCGGACGCGGCAAGTCGGAGGGGCTCTACGACGAAGGATTCAATGTCGACCGCAATCAAGGTTATGCCTGCGACCCGAAGCGGTCCCTGCCGGGCGCCGACCGCGCGCTGACCGACATCGCCGCCGCTGTCGAGGTGCTGCGGCAACGGCCCGACGTGGCCCGGCAGCCGATCCTCATGGCCGGGATTTCGCGCGGCGGTATCCTCTCGATCGCCTACGCCGGGATGCACCCGCGCGAGGTCGCCGGCGTGATCAACTTCGTGGGTGGCTGGATGGGCGAAGGATGTCGGAACGCGAGCGAGATCAACGGCATTCTGTTCAAGCGCGGCGGGATGTTCCCGCATCCGACCTTGTGGCTCTACGGCAACCACGACCCCTTCTACAGCCTCGACCACAGCCGCGCGAACTTTGCCGCGTTCCAGGCGGCGGGTGGCAAGGGTTCGTTCTTCGACTTCGAGGTGCCGGGCGGCAACGGGCACATGGTGATGTTCTCCCCGCCGCTCTGGACCGGTCACGTCGATCGGTACCTCGGCTCGATCGGTGCAGAGGCGAAATAGTCGCGGTACTTCGAAACTTGGGGCGGTTGGCGTAGATCAGGGAGAGACGCCGCGCCGCGAGAAATCACGGCAGCTATGCCCCAGTAACCGGAATTCTCAGCGCCCTCCGATACTTCCGGGTCGGGCCATGACCGGTCGTGGCGGTCGCAACGAGAATCCGCCAGTTTTCGCGCCACTTCTAAATTTCTCAATGCCATGGAATGGACGATGTCCTGGGTTCAAGCCCGCGCAACAGACATGATGGATCAGCACGGGTTCTTAGGCGTCCCCGTCGAGACTTTCGAGGACGCGGGGCGCAGGCAATTTGTCGCGCTGCTTGATGAAGGTCTGTGCCCGGAATCAAAGGTTCTTGATATCGGCTGCGGTTGTTTGCGCACCGCCTATTGGTTGATACGTTTCCTCGATCCCGGCTGTTATCACGGTATCGAACCAGCTCGAGGTCGAGTCGAGCATGGGCTCCAGCACCTGCTTACGCCCGAGCTGGTGACGGCGAAGCAACCTCGATTCGATTTCAACCCGCATTTCGACTCGTCGGTTTTCGCCACTAAGTTCGACTATTTCCTGGCAGGGTCGATATGGACGCACGCGAGCAAGTGGCAAATTGAGGCCACGCTCGAGTCCTTTCTTCGAGATTCGATTCCAACCGGTGTTTTTCTGCCCTCTTACCTCCCGGCGCTCAATCTAAATGACGACTACCGGGGCGACCGTTGGGTCGGAACCAGCCACGAATCCGACACGCCTGGTGTAATTCGGCATGCGCTCCCTTGGATCGCAGGACAATGCCAGCAACGCGGGCTGCGCGTGCAGGAAGTCCCAGGCGAGGCTTTTGACTCCCAATATTGGCTGCGGATCAGCCACACGTGATCTCGACACCCGCGTCCACCATCCTTGCTCGATTGAACCTATCCTGGCATCATGCCGCCTCCGCCACACCCCCCATTCAACCCACCCGAAATCAAAATGCCTGCGATTTACGGTCGCCACTGCGTAATTTCCGAGAGTGCGCAAATCGGCAAGAACACACGTCTCGGCAACTTCGTATTTGTTCGTGACGACACCGTGATAGGCGAAGGGTGTGTGGTCGGGTCTTATGTCGATATTGAGGGAGATGTGCAGATCGGTGATTTTGTTTCATTGCAAAGCGGCTGCTACTTGACGCGCGGCGTTATCATTGAGGACGAGGTGTTCTGCGGTCCTCGTATGATTACACTGAATGACAAACGCATCAGCTACCGCCGGCCGTCGTTGGTTTTTACGCGCCGTGCACCCCGATTGTTGCGCGCCGCGCGGATCGGCGGCGGCAGCGTCCTCTGCCCCGGCGTGACCATCGGCGAGAATGCCTTGATCGGGGCCGGCTCGGTCGTGACGCGCGACGTGCCGGATCGGTGCATCGCGATGGGCAATCCTGCCCGGATCATGGGCCCGGTGCCGGCAGACCAGATCCTCTAGCCGCGGTGTACTGAAATTGAATGATGGCGACTATGGTCCATTCCGGCCTGCTGATGGATTGTTCGTCGTAGCTGGCGGACCGCGCCTCGATGCCCCTCTACACAACAGGTTGCAGTCGCGCTAATCGTGCATCATGAGCGATCGACGAACGATCCTGATTACCAACATCTGGCTCACCGACTTGGGTGGATCGGAAGTGGTTGTTCGTGATCTGGCGCTCGGGCTGCTGCGGCGCGGCCATCGTCCCATCGTATACTCCCCGACACTCGGTGACCTCGCAGAAGACATTGCTGCCCGCGGAGTGTCCGTCATCGACGATCTACGTCAGCTCGGCGAACCGCCCGATATCATACATGCGCATCATTCCATCCCCTGCGGTGAGGTATTGATCCGCTTTCCGGATGTCCCAGCCATCTACATTTGCCACGCCTTCAATCACTGGGTCGAGGCGCCCGTTCATTTTCCTCAGATCGGCGCCTATGTTGCGGTCGACGAGGCTTGCCGGGATCGGCTTGTGCATACGGAAGGTATCGATCCTGAGCGTGTGCTGATCTTCCACAATGCCGTAGACCTCAGCCGCATTCCGCCGCGACCCGCCTCCGTGAGGGAACGTCCGCAGCGCGCCGCCGCCTTCGGAAAGGCTGCCGCGGTGCCGGAGCTACGGACGGCGTGCGAGCAACTGGGCATTCAGTTTGATGCAATCGGGGCCGCCGCAGGCGGCATTAGTAAATGTCCGGAGCAGGAACTCGTCCAATACGACCTCGTATTCGCGAGCGCCCGAGCCGCCTTGGAGGCATTGTGCTGCGGATGCGCCGTGATTGTCTGTGATTCCCGCGGCTTCGCCGGGCTTGTCACGTCGCGCAACTTCGAGTCGCTGCGCGCGATGAATTTCGGTCTGCGCTGTTTGGCGGAGCCGATCACAGTCGATCGTTACGTGCAGGAAATCGACCGCTATGACCCCGCCGACGCATCGAGAGTCGCCGAGAGGGCGCGAGTTGATGCGGATCTGTCAAAATTGCTCGATAAATTCGAAAAGCTGTATGACGAAGTTCTGACCGGTGCGCGTCGCCCCTCTGCCACCGCGGACGCACGGGAGCGCGCGGTTGCGCGATTTCTGCATGAGAATTTGCCCCGTCGACCCCGCGATTCGCGGTGGCCCTGGATCAATCACCGCGATCAACTCGTGCGCCAGATCAAGTCTCTCGAAGCGACAATCGTCGAACTTGGCCGTGTGAGCGCCTCACGCGACGAATTCCAGGCCGAGCTTGGGCGTATGACCGCGTCACGTGATGAATTTCAGGCCGCGCAGGTGCTCCTTCAGGCCGAGCTTGGGCGTATGACTGCGTCGCGTGATGAATTTCAGGCCGCGCAGGCGCTCGTTCAGGCCGAGCTTGAGCGTATGGCTGCGTCGCGCGATGAATTTCAGGCCGCGCAGGCGCTCGTTCAGGCCGAGCTTGGGCGCATGACCGCCTCACGCGACAAATTCAAAGCTGAGCTTGGCCGAATGACCGCGGCGCATGACAAGGTGCAGTCCCAACTCGAAAACATTGTTCGGTCGAAATCCTGGCGATTAACTAAACCACTGCGCAATGTTGCGGTGATGGCCGTGCGCCTTCGCCAATTGCTCCGCGCAAAGTTGAGAGGCTTGGTTCCAACAGGTGACGGCTAACCCGCCTGGCGGAGGCCGCTGCTGTATCATCCATCAGGCCGATGCTGCCCAACAAACCACGCGGCGTGCCGCGGGTGAACGACCGTCGTATCCTCGATGGGATCTTCTGGGGGCATTCATTCACGTGCCGGTCGGCGGCCCTTCCGCCGCGCGGGCGCGCTGCAGGCCGAGCTGGCGCTCGCGCCAGATCACGAACAGGCCGGCGCCCGCGATGATGCCCGCGCCGAGAAAGACGAGCGCGGTCGGCACTTCGCCGAACACGGCAAAGCCGAGCAGCAGCGCCCACAGCATCGAGGTGTAGTCGAAGGGCGCGACCAGCGAGGCCGGCGCGTGGCGATAGCTCTCGGTGAGCAGGAGGTGCGCGAGGCCGCCGAAAATGCCGATGGTGACGAGTGCCGCAAGCTCCGGCCAGGTCGGCGAAATCCAGCCGAAGGGCGCCGTGCACAAGGCGGCGAGCGCGCAGAAGAGCGAGAAATAGAGCACGATCGACGAGGTGGTCTCGCTCTTCGTCAGCGAGCGCGTCTGCACGGTCGAGCCGGCGGAGAAGAACGCGCCCATGAGCCCGAGCAGCGCGCCGACCGCGCCGGCCGTGGACGCGTGTCCCACATCGAGGTGCGGCGCCAGCATCACCAGCACGCCGGCGAAGCCCACGATCACCGCCGACCAGCGATAGATCCGCACCCGC
>JAXDOD010000169.1:0-30463 GCA_034669045.1 Alphaproteobacteria bacterium | reverse complement strand
GAGCAGCGCCGAGCCGAAGAGGCCGAGCGCGATGAGCGTCCCGCGGCGCGCCGAATACTTGCGCACCCGAATCAGCGACATGAGGGCGAGGATGCCGCCCTCGCCGCGGTTGTCCGCGCGCATCACCAGCACGAGGTATTTGAGCGAGATGACGAGGATCAGCGACCAGCAGATCAGCGAGAGGATGCCGAGGATGTTGGCGTGGCTGGGGGTGAGGTGGTGCTCGGGACGGAAGCACTCACGCAGCGCATACAGCGGGCTCGTGCCGATGTCGCCGTAGACGACGCCGACGCTGCCGAGCGCAAGCGCCCAGGGACTCGAGCGGTCCTGGGGTGCGGCATCGGGAGCCGGATGACCCGCGGCCGGCGCGGATGTTCCGTTCACTACATTGCTCATGAGGGGCAGGGTCAACCTGGACGCGCCGCGAAGAGGCGCGCCTTATAGCACCGCTCTCCCACAATCAACATGCCTCCCGGCGTTCGGGTTCCAGACAGTGCGGCCGCATGCCCCCGATGCAACGCGACGGCCTGCGTGCCAGCGCGCCGCAAGCAGATCGGAGCGGAGATTCGGGGATCAGGGCCGGAAATTGGCCGGAATCGGCGGCTCTTCGCGCATCAGGGTGATGGTCACGCGGCGATTGGCCGCGATGAAGGGATCGTCAGGAAAGAGCGGCTGGGTATCGGCTTTGCCGGCCACCATGAAGAAATGCCCGATCGGCACGCCGTCGGCCTCGAGCTGCTTGCGCACCGCATTGGCGCGGTCGGCGGACAGGTCCCACGGACCATAGTTGGCCGGCGCCGGCAGCCGTGTCGCCGATGTATGACCGGTGATGGAGATGCGGAACGGCGAGGCCTTGAGCGGAAGCGCCAATCGCGCAATGAGGACGCGGGTGCGCTCATAGGGCTCCTTGGCGCCTTCCGGGAACATGGAGCGGCCGTTCTGGTCCACGATCTCGATGTTGAGACCCTGTTTGGTCTCCTCGATCATGATGTGCTTCGATATTTCAGTCAGTTCCGGCATGTCCTGCAGCGCCTGCCGCAGCGACGCCGAGGCGAGCGCGAACTTGCGATCGTTTTCCAGGTTCGCGCCGTAGGTCTGGTCCCGGCCGTGGTCGTCCGGCGTAGGATTGGCCGAGGCCTCCTCGGGCGGGATCGGGGCAGCGTTCTTGAGCTTCGACCGCGTCGGCAGGCCGTCGACCTCGATGATGCCGGAATAGCGGACGCGATCCTGCACGCCGAAAGCATCTCGCATCGAACCGGCGACGACCTGCAGCTTCACCTGATCCTGCGTCGAGAACGCGACCAGCATGACGAAGAAGGCGACGAGCAACCCCATCAGGTCGGCGAAGGTGACGAACCAGCCGTGCCCGCCGCCGTGTGCCTGGGCTTTTTTCTTCGCCATGGCTTGCGTCCCGGGACCGCCGGTCAGGCCGGAACCGGTTCAGCCTCATTGTCGGTGTGGCGATGCTTTTCGGGCAGGTAGGCCAGCAGCATTTCACGCACCAGCGCCGGGCTCTTGGCCTCCCGGATCATCAATATGCCGTCGATGATGAGCGTCCGGTTGATCTCCTCATCGACGAGCTTCAAATGCAGCTTGTCGGCAAGCGGCAGACAAAACAGGTTTGCGACCGCGGCGCCGTAGAAGGTCGCAAGCAGCGCCACCGCCATATAGGGGCCGAGCTTTGAGGGGTCGGTCATGTTGGCGAACATCTGCACCATGCCGATGAGCGTGCCGATCATTCCGAACGCCGGAGCGCAATCGCCAACCGCGCGGTAGATCTTTTGGCCCTCGTCGAGGTGGGTGAGGAAGTTGTCGCGGTCGCGCTCGAGATTGTCGCGAATGAAGCTGTTGTCATAGCCGTCGGCGACGAAACGGATACCCTTGGCCAGAAACGGGTCCTCGATCTCGACCTTCTCGAGCCCGATCGGCCCCTGCTTGCGGGCGATCTCGGCGAGTTCCGCGATGTCGTCGACCAGGTCGCGTTGCGTGGTGCGACGCAAGGTAAAGGCAAATTTCGCCCCCAGCGGCAGGCCATGGAAGATCGACGACAACGGGAAGCGGATCAACGTCGCCGCAAACGATCCGCCGAAAATGACGATCGCCGCATGGGCGTCCAAAAACATCCGCAAATCGCCGCCCATCATGATGAGCGTGACCAGCACGATCGCGCCGGCGACCAGGCCGAGGCTGGTTGCAATATCCATGAATGAACCCACCCAACGCAACGACAGACGCGCGCACGCCGACCCCCGGCGCCCGCTTCCGCAAGCTAGCGCCACGGCGCTTAAGGGACGGTTACCGGATACTAACGGTTCGGTGAGGCAGGGATTGACGGCCGCCTGAGAAGCCTCGATCCGCCTTTTTTCAAGGAAAGCTGGATCAGGCCGTCGAGAGGAGCTTCCCCTGCCCCGCGATCGGCCGCCAATGGCCGAGCCGGCTGAGCGTGTCCCAGATCATGCAGCTCATGTTGGAGATCGCCGGCCTGCCGAACTCACGCTCGAGCGCCTGACAGACCGGCTCCGACAGCCAGGCGCCGCCGCCGATATAGAGGCCGTCGGCCTCGGGATAGCGGGTGAAGGCGGCACGGCCGAGTTCGTAGGCGAGCGTCATGGCGTCCGCGGAGGTCATCTTCTGAAACTGATCGGGCACCAGCACTTCCGACGCGATGCCGACCATTTCGGTGCCTCCGCGCGCGAAGAACTCGCCCAGCATGCGGTTCATCGGCTCGGACCACTTGTTGGCGACAGCGATCTTGCGCAGCCCGAGATGCTTGGCGGCGGCGACCACGCCGAGCACGGACGACGTTGCGGGCTTGCCGCTGCGCGCCTCGATGCGCCCGAGAAGCTTGTCATGCGCCTCAATCCCGATCAGCAAAGGCAGCGGGACGCCGGACTGCATGATGATGTCGCAGCCTCGCTCCATGAGCTGATCGACATAGCCGTCGAGCGGCACGAACACGCGTTCCACGTCCTCCTTGCTGAACTTGCCGAGCCCCACCGGGATCATCACCATCATCACTCCGGGCGGCACGATGCGGTAAAACTCGTAGGCGGCATTGTCGACGACCGACAACGGCTTGAGCGCGCCGATCTTGAGCTTCGGTATCGCCTGGTCGTACGGGGTTGCATCGGTCATGGTCGGCGCCGGACAAAGACTTCCTGATAGAGCTTCGCCCAGCCGTCGTATTCGCGGATGAACGCCGGCCGGTTGGTGAGATAAAGCTTCTCGACCGCCGCACCGGGCTTGGCGCTGTCGCGGCGGGGTGAATCGTAGCCGAGCTCCTGATAGAGTACGGCCGCCTCTCGCGACATCAGGAAATCGACGAGCAGCATGGCCGCATGCGGATGCGGCGCCTTGCGCGCAATCGCGACGCCGGAATCGGTGACCGGCACCGGGCCGGGCGCCAACCAGCCGAGCGGCGCGCCCTTCTCGGCGCTGGCCGCGACGTGGCTGTTGTAGATGGTCGGCGAGAGCGCGACCTCGCCCGCCAGCATCAGGTTGGCGAGGGCGCGGCCGGTGAGCTGATAGAGGCGAATATTCTGCTGGCCGAGTTTGCGCACGAAGTCGGCGCCGTGAACGATCACCATGGTGCCGACCCAGTTCACCGCAGTGGTCGAGACGCCGGAGAGCGCCATCCGGCCCTTCCACTGGGGATCGAGCAAAGCCTGATAGGTCTTCGGGGCTTTGTCGGCCGGCAGCAGCTTGGTATTATAGCCGATGCCCGTATAGGACTCGCGCACAACCACCCAATGACGCCCGGCCTCCACCGCGCCGGCGCTGAAGGCGGCAAGTTCCGGCGACTGGAACGGCTGCAGGATGGTTTCATCGCGCGGTATGACGAGGCCGTGCGAGGCGAGCTCGAACGCGTCCACCTTCTCGAAGCCGGCCTGGTATTCTTCGAGCACCTTGCGCGCCGTGTCGGCCGAGCTTGCGCGCGCCAGCTCGATCCGAATGGCGGGATATTTCTGCTCGAAACGGTCGAGCAGCGGCTTGATCTGCGTGCCCGTGGTGTAGAGAAGAAGGCTGCCCTCGCGCCGCGCGCCGGCTTCAAGGACCTGCTGGCGGTCGGCGCCCGTATAGTTGGCGATCGCCGCCACGCCCGCCGGTTGCGCGCCCGCGGCGGCGAACGTGCCGAGGCACGCGAGCGCGGCAAGACCAAGCGCTGTTGCAGTCCGAACGAGCGACATCATTTCGAAAGGGTAGTCGAGGTGCTGGCCCTTTGCCATCCCGGGTTTTATACCGTCGCTGCAAAAGGCCGTGGCTGATCGGCCTCATGCCGAGGAGCGCCGCGAAGCATCGCAAGTCAGGTTTGCGCGACTTGCGCGCCTGATGTGACCCATCTCGGGTAAGCCCGCGATTGGGGGGCCGCAGCGGCGGCAACTGTTGGGAGACTGCGCATGCGCCAGATCGGCCACTTCATTGGCGGCAGCGAGGTGAAGGGCGCATCGGGACGTTTCGGCGACGTGTTCAATCCGAATACCGGCGAGGTGCAGGCGAAGGTCGCCCTCGCGAGCAAGTCCGAGGTCGAACAGGCCATCGGCGACGCCGAGGCGGCGCAGCGCGGCTGGGCGGCGACCAACCCGCAGCGGCGCGCGCGGGTGATGTTCAAGTTCCTGGAACTGCTGCACCGCGACCTCGACAGCCTCGCGAACCTCCTCTCCTCCGAACACGGCAAGACGCTTGCCGATTCCAAGGGCGACATCCAACGCGGCCTGGAAGTGGTCGAGTTCGCCTGCGGCATCCCGCATCTGCTCAAGGGCGAGTTCTCCGAAAGCGCGGGTCCCGGCATCGACCTCTACTCCATGCGCCAGCCGCTCGGCGTCGTCGCCGGCATCACGCCGTTCAACTTTCCCGCCATGATCCCGATGTGGAAGTTCGCGCCCGCGCTCGCCTGCGGCAATGCCTTCATCCTCAAGCCGTCCGAGCGCGATCCGTCAGTGCCGATGCGGCTCGCCGAACTGCTGGTCGAGGCCGGCCTGCCCGCGGGCGTGCTCAACGTGGTCAACGGCGACAAGGACGCGGTCGACGCGCTCCTTACCGACGCGCGCGTGCAGGCGATCGGTTTCGTCGGCTCCTCGCCGGTCGCGCAATACATCTATGCGACCGGCACCGCACACGGCAAGCGCGTGCAGTGCTTCGGCGGCGCCAAGAACCACATGATCGTGATGCCCGACGCCGACATGGACCAGGCCGTCGATGCGCTGATCGGGGCCGGCTACGGGTCTGCCGGGGAGCGCTGCATGGCGGTGTCGGTAGCGGTCCCGGTCGGCCAGAAGACCGCGGACGCGCTGGTGGCGAAGCTCATCCCGCGCGTGGAGAGCCTCAAGATCGGTCCCTCGACCGATCCACAGGCCGACTACGGCCCGATGGTCACGCGCGCGCATATGAACAAGGTGCGCGACTACGTCGATCTCGGGATCAAGGAAGGCGCCAGGCTCGTCGTCGACGGCCGCGGCTTCAAGCTGCAGGGCTACGAGAACGGCAACTTCATGGGCGGCTGCCTGTTCGACGACGTGACGCCGCGGATGCGCATCTACAAGGAGGAAATCTTCGGGCCGGTGCTTTCGGTCGTGCGCGCGAAGGACTACGAGGAAGCGCTGCGGCTTCCCTCCGAGCACGACTACGGCAACGGCGTCGCCATCTTCACCCGCGACGGCGACACCGCGCGCGATTTCACCAGCCGCGTTCAAGTCGGCATGGTGGGGGTGAACTTCGCGATTCCGGTGCCGCTCTCCTATTACACCTTCGGCGGCTGGAAGCGGTCGGGCTTCGGCGACCTCAACCAGCACGGTCCGGACTCGATCCGTTTCTACACCAAGACCAAGACCGTGACCGCGCGCTGGCCCTCCGGCACCAAGGAAGGCGCCGAGTTCATCATCCCGACGATGAAGTGATTCCTTGCGTCGTTCCGGCACACGGCCGCCGGCTGGCCAGCCCGCAACGATGAAGGCCTAACTCACGCAGGCGCGGCTGCCGCCGCCGGCGTTGCGGCACTGGCAGCGCGGCGGGCGCTCGATCACGGACACCGTCACGGTGGTGATGCGGTTTTTCTTCACGACGATGTCGCAGAGCAGCGCCAGGTGCCCGCCGCTGCCGTCAGTCTCGAGCTTGGTCGTGCCCACCCGCTGGCGCAGCACGGCGACGCCTTTCTTCACCGGTTCGATTTTCACGGTGTCGAGATAGAGCGAGGGCTGCGACACGTTGGTGGATACCGGAACGGTCTTGATCTCGACATAGCCCACCTCGATCTCGGGCTTGCAGCCCGCGAGCGCGAGCGCCGCGAGACCTGCGCCCGCGAACGCGACGGCGAGCGCGTTCATGGTCAGACTCCCGGCGGTTTGATCCCGCCGATGAGCTTCTTGAGCTGGTCGGAGGCGTCGCGGATGTCCTTGGTCAGGCGGCGGATCACTTCCAGCGCCTTCGATGCCTGCCGGATCTGGACCAGTTCGTCGATGAAATCCTCGTTGGACTGCAACGTATGCAGAAGCTCCGAGAATTCCTTGCGCGCATTGCCGAGCTCGTCGCTCGCGCGTTCGGTCTCCTCGCGGAGCTTGCGCCATTGCTCGACGAGAAATGCGCGCTCTTCCGGCTTGAAGCGCGTGGTGTCCTGCTCGAGCGTGCGGAGCTTCTCGCGCGCGTGCGCCAGCGCCTTGGCGCCGAGCTGCGACACGGCGCCATTGTCGGAAACGGCGCCCAAAGCCGCGCCGACGATGGCGCGCAGTTCCTCGATCTCCTTGCGCGCCGTGTCCACGTCCGTCCAACGGTCGACCGACGAGGCGCTCTCCTCGATCTTCTTGTTGAGGTCGGGAATCGTCTTCTTGAACTCGTCGAGCCGACGGGAAAATTCTTCGACCGGCGTGATTGCATCGGTCTTGTTCTGGCGGTCGTCCTGCGCAGACACAGGGCCTGTCGATATCGCCAGCACGGCGAGCAGCAGGAGCGCGACGGGAATACGCACCAGGGCGCTCCGGCCGCGATGATGAAGGAGAGAACTGATCATACCCGGACTCCGCTGCAGGATCGCCGCCGTTAGAGTTAATACGGATTTACACTTTGACGAAAGTGCGGCGTGGACGCGTCGCAGCCCTAATTACGGGCCGGAACGCGCTCATGTTGCGCTGCAACCGCTTGAAACCTGGCGCTAGTTCAGCCGCGCCGGCCGGTCGGGATCGGCCGGCTGCTCGGGCGGCTGGTCCGGTGACGCCGCGGGCGATGCCGTCCGCACGGACGCCGCCTCGGCCGGAACGGCGGCAGGATGCGCCGGAACCGGGGCGGCCGCCTTGCGTTCGTGGTTGCGGTAGGAGACCACGCCGAAAGGCAAGCTCGCGAGATAGATGACCGTGCCGATCGTCAGCACGATCCAGGGATAGGCAATGAGCAGCGCGACGAACAGCACCACAACGACGAAGACCGGCAGCACCATTTCCGGGGCGACCCGCTTGCCGACGCGCTTGCCCGAAAAGACCGGCAGCCGCGACACCATCAGGAACGCGATCGCGAGGGTGTAGAGGAACGTCACGGGCGCCACGAAGGCGAGGCGCGGCATGCCTAGAAAATGCACGTAGATCGGCAGCAGCACCGTGATGGCACCGGCCGGTGCCGGCATGCCGACGAAGAAGTTCCCGGCCCAGGCCGGCCGATTGGGATCGTCGATCATGACATTGAAGCGCGCGAGCCGCAGCCCCGCGCAGATCGCGAACACCATGGCGGCGATCCAGCCGGCGTGTCCAAGCTCCTGCAGGTCCCAGAAGTAGAGGATCAGCGCCGGCGCGACGCCGAAATTGACGAAGTCGGCGAGACTGTCGAGTTCGGCGCCGAAACGCGACGTGCCCTTGAGCATGCGCGCAACGCGCCCATCGATGCCGTCGAGGATGGCGGCGAATGCGATGGCTGCCACCGCCCATTCGAGCTTCGATTCGATGGCAAGCCGGATCGCGGTCAGCCCCGCGCAAAGCGCCAGCAGCGTGATGAGATTGGGCACCAGCGTGCGCACCGGGATCTGCCGGAAGCGGCGGGGCTTTTCGACCGGGCGGTCGGGCTCGAAGGGTGGAAAGACCATGTCGCGAATATAGCGCGGGATTTGCGGCGCCGCCATGGCTGGCGCCGTTAACCATGGTCCGGACAGGATTTAGCCGATCCGGAAGGTCAGCTCGCGGACGCCTGAGCGCAGATCCGCGATGATCGTTTCACCCGCCACCGCGATCTGGCCCTCGGCAACCAGGGGGCGCACGCCCTCCGGCAGGTAGACGTCGACGCGGGAGCCGAAGCGGATCATGCCGATGCGCTCGCCGGCGCGGATGCTCGCGCCCTCGCGCACGAAGCAGACGATCCGCCGCGCGATCAGCCCGGCGATCTGCACCACGACGATGCGGGTGTTCGCGTTTGCGATTACGAACGAATTGCGCTCGTTGTCCTCGCTCGCCTTGTCGAGATCGGCGTTGATGAAAGCACCGGCCTTGTAGACGATCTTTTCGATGCGGCCGGTCATCGGGCTGCGGTTCACGTGGCAGTCGAACACGCTCATGAAGATCGAGACTCGTGGCATCGGCCGCTCGCCGAAATTGAGCTCCTTCGGAGGAATCGCGTTGATGATCTTGCTCACGCGGCCGTCGGCAGGCGCGACCACGATGCCTTCGCGCACCGGCGTGACCCGGTCGGGATCCCGGAAGAACAGCGCGCACCAGATGGTGAGCGCCGTCCCGATCCAGCCGAGCGGTGCCCAGATCCAGAACAGCAGCAGGCTTGCGAGCGCGAACCCGCCGATGAACGGATAGCCTTCCCGATTGATCGGAACGAGTTGCGAGCGGATCGAGGCGAGGACCGACATGATTACTCCGCCGCGTCGGCCCGCATCGCTGCCGGCTCCGGCGCGGGCACCGGGTCATCCACCGGCGGCGGGTTGCGGTTGGGCGCTTCGGGCTCCTCCTCGATCATGGCGAGTTTCTCGCGCACCGCTTCCGCTTCGCGCTGGCGGTTCCACATGCTGGCATAGAGCCCGCGTTTGGCGAGCAGCACCTGGTGGGTGCCGCGCTCGACGATCTCGCCGCGGTCGAGCACGATGATTTCGTCGGCGCTCACGATGGTGGAGAGCCGGTGTGCGATCACCAGCGTGGTGCGGTTCTTCGACACCCGGTCGAGCGCGTCCTGGATGTCGCGCTCGGTGTGGCTGTCGAGCGCGGAGGTCGCTTCGTCGAGCACCAGGATCGGCGGCGCCTTGAGGATCGTGCGCGCGATGGCGACACGCTGCTTCTCGCCGCCGGAGAGCTTGAGCCCGCGCTCGCCGACCTCGGTCTCATAGCCCTTGGGCGAGAGCCGGATGAAGCCGTCGATCTGCGCATGGCGTGCCGCTTCCTCGACCTCGGCGTCGCTCGCCTCCCAGCGGCCATAGCGGATGTTGTAGCGGATGGTGTCGTTGAACAGGACCGTGTCCTGCGGGACCATGCCGATCGCGGCGCGCAGCGAGGTCTGCGCCACGTCACGGATGTCCTGACCGTCGATCTCGATACGGCCGCCGGTCACGTCATAGAAGCGGAACAGCAGCCGCGAAATGGTCGACTTGCCGGCGCCCGAGGGCCCGACGATGGCGACCGTCTTGCCGGCCGGGACGTCGAAGCTCAGCCCCTTGAGGATCGGCCGCGCGGGCTCGTAGGCGAACGAGACGTTCTGGAAACGGATCGATCCGTCGCGTACCTTGAGCGGCTTGGCGTCCGGCTTGTCTTCGATGTCCGGCTTGCGGGAAAGGATCGCGAACATGGTCTCGATGTCGATCAAAGCCTGCTTGATCTCGCGATAGACCATGCCCATGAAGTTCAAGGGCTGGTAGAGCTGGATCATCATGGCGTTGATCATCACGAAGTCGCCGACGGTATTCTTGCCCTCCTGGATGCCGTAGGCGCACAGCACCATGGCGGCGGCGAGCCCGATGGTGAAGATCGTCGCCTGCCCGGCGTTGAGCACCGCGAGCGACACGTAGGCCTCGACGCTGGCGCGCTCGTAGCGCTCCATCGAACGGTCGTAGCGGCTCGCCTCGCGTTCCTCGGCAACGAAATATTTCACCGTCTCGTAGTTGAGCAGCGAGTCGACCGCCTTGACGTTGGCGTCGGTGTCGCTGTCGTTCATCCTACGGCGGATGTTGATGCGCCATTCGGTCGCCAGGTAGGTGAAGACGGTATAGCAGATGACCGTCACGATGACGATGGCGACGTAGCGCCAGTCGAACTGGTAGAGCAGCACCGCGATGATCAGCGCGAGCTCGATGATCGTCGGCACGAGCTGCATGATCACCATGCGCACGATGGTCTCGATCGCGTTGCGCCCGCGCTCGAGGACGCGCGTCAAGCCTCCGGTCTTGCGCTCGAGATGGAAGCGCAGCGACAAGAGATGCATGTGCTCGAACACCATGAAGGCGAGCCGGCGCACCGCGTTCATCGACACCTGCGCGAACACGCCGTCGCGCATCTGCGTCAGCACCGCCATCAGGATGCGCGAGCCGCCATAGGCGATGGTCATCAGGATCGGCGCCGCCAGTGCCCAGCCGAGCCATGCCGACGGCGCGACCGGCGCCGTCCCCTGCCCGGCCAGCGCATCGGTCGCCCATTTGAAGGTGAACGGCACCGCGATGGTCGCAAGCTTGGCGAGCAGCAGCAGGAACATCGAGATCACGACCCGGATCTTGAGGTCGCGGCGGCTCGACGGCCAGATGTAGGGCCACAGCCCGACCAGAGTCGGCAGCAAGGCGCCGCCCCGGTCGGGGGAGATTTCGCGCTTCATCGAGCGGACGGATCGAAAAGTACCATCGGTCATCGGCGGGTCCGGCAGGTGACGGGCCGCGGGGACCGGGCAGACCGTCGAACCCTATTCATATAGAATTTTTCCCGAACGCAATAACCCTGCGCCGGAACATTCTTCCCCGAAGGGGCTATCCCATGGAAGCTTGCGGTTGCGCGGCGCAAGCGCCACATGCACACGGATGAGCATCATCAAATCGATCTGCGTCTACTGCGCCTCCGGCCCGGGAACGAAACCGGTCTTCGTGGAGGCGGCGCGCAGCTTCGGCCGCATCCTGGCCGAGAATGGCATCCGCCTGGTCTATGGCGGCGGCTCGATCGGACTGATGGGAGCCGTGGCGGAGTCGGTCCTCGACCGTGGCGGCTTGGTGACCGGCGTCATCCCGGATTTCCTGGTCAACCGCGAGCACATGATGATGCGTGCGCAGGAGCGGATCGTCACCCGCGACATGCATGAGCGAAAGCGCATCATGTTCGAGCGCGCCGACGCCTTCGTGGCGCTGCCGGGCGGCGTCGGCACGCTCGAGGAACTGGTCGAGCAGCTCACCTGGGCGCAACTCGGGCGGCACAAGAAGCCGATCCTGATCCTCAACATCGACGGCTTTTGGGAGCCGCTCTGTGCGCTGCTGGAGCACATGAAGAAGCTCGAATTCATCCGCGAAGGGCTCGACGTCAATCTGCTGGTCGCAGACCAGGTCGAGGACATCCTGCCGAAGCTCATGGACGCGGCGCGCTCCGTTCCGGAGGCGGCCAAGGACATGACCCCGCTCGCCGCCGAGCGATTGTAATTCTGTCCTGCATGCCTGGCGCCTCTCCGCCCTCGTTCTGGGGAGCCCCCAGGCGCGTCAAGGATAGGGCGGCCCTGGTCGGGGCGGCCCATGCTTCCAGACGCGCGGCTTTGCCGCGCTTCCCAGCATGAGGCCGGGCGGAGAACCGCCTGCCGCCCGCCTACGCCGGCGCGCCGGACTTGACCAGCTTGTAGACGATGGAATCCATCAGCGCCTGGAATGATGCGTCGATGATGTTGGCCGACACGCCGATCGTGGCCCAGCGCTCGCCCGTTTCGTCCTTGCTCTCGATCAACACCCGCGTCACCGCCTCGGTGCCGCTGTTGAGGATGCGCACACGATAGTCGGTGAGCTCAAGTCCGCTGATGTAGCTCTGGTACTTGCCGAGGTCCTTACGCAGCGCCACGTCGAGCGCATTGACCGGGCCGTTGCCCTCTCCGGCCGAGATCAGCGTCTCGTCGCCAACCTTCACCTTGACCACGGCCGTCGTCAGCGTTTCGGCACCTTGGCCGTCGCGGCGACGCTGCTCGACCTTCACATCGAAATAGGTGACGTCGAAGAACTTCGGCACCGTGCCGAGCGTCCGCCAGGCGAGCAGCGCAAACGACGCGTTCGCTGCCTCATAGGCATAGCCGATGGCTTCCCGTTGCTTGACCACGTCGAGCAACTGCCCCACCCGGGCGTCATCCTTGTCGATCCGGACGCCCAGATCGCCCAGCACCGAGAGGACTTCTGCGCGCTCCAGCCCGGCCAGAACATTCGACCGGCCCGACTGATCGGAGACCAGAAGCCTTCGCCGGTTGCCCACGATCTCGGGCGCCACGTGTTCGTAGGTCGCGGGGTCCTTCAGGATCGCTGAGGCATGGATGCCGGCCTTGGTGGCGAACGCGCTTTCGCCGACATAGGGGGCGTGGCGGTTGGGCGCGCGGTTCAATCGCTCATCGAGCTCGTGCGAGACATGGACGAGCTTCTTTAGATTCTCGTCCGACACACCGATCTCGAATTTCTCGGCAAACTCGGATTTCAACTTCAGCGTCGGGATGATGGAGACGAGGTTCGCATTGCCGCAGCGCTCGCCAAGGCCATTGAGCGTGCCCTGGATCTGGCGCGCGCCCGCGCGCACCGCCGCGAACGAATTGGCCACGGCCTGCTCGGTGTCGTTGTGGGCGTGGATGCCGACGTGGTCGCCCGGGATCACCTTCACGATTTCGCCGACCACCGCCTCGACCTCATGCGGCAGCGCGCCGCCGTTGGTGTCGCAGAGCACGACCCAGCGCGCACCCTCGTCATAGGCGGCCTTGGCGCAGGCCAGCGCGAATTGCGGGTTGGCCTTGTAGCCGTCAAAGAAATGCTCGCAGTCGAGCAGGACCTCGCGGCCCTTCGCCTTGGCCGCGCGCACCGAGTCGCGGATCGAGGCGAGGTTCTCCTCGGGCGTGGTTTCGAGCGCGACCCGCACGTGGTAATCCCAGGACTTCGCCACGAAACAGATGGCGTCGGCCTTGGCGTCGAGCAGCGCGGCCAAGCCGGGATCGTTCGAGGCCGAGCGCCCGGGGCGCCGCGTCATGCCAAAGGCTGTGAAGGTCGCGGCGAGCTTGCGGTCCTGCGAGAACAGCTCCGTATCGGTTGAATTGGCGCCCGGATAGCCGCCTTCGACATAATCGATGCCGATGTCGTCGAGCATGCCGGCGATCGCGAGCTTGTCCGAGAGCGTGAAATCGACGCCGTTCGTCTGCGCGCCGTCGCGCAGCGTGGTGTCGAAGAGGTAGAGGCGTTCGCGGGACATGACCGGACTCACAACAGCCGATAGACGGTGTAGAGCGTGATCACCAGCGCTGCGGCGAGCACGGTGTATTTGAGAACCATGTAATAGAGCCAGTGCCGTGGGAAAGGAGTATCGGGCTTATTCATGTCGTGTTGTCCTTGGCGGCGAGTTTCTTTTCCATCGTCGTGTTGGCGATCCACTCGCCGCCGAGCGGAAGCGTGTTGCGGCGCTGCGCGACGTAACCGCGTTTCTTGAAGAAGTCCTGCGCGTTGTCGCTGACGTCTGCGATCAGCCGGGCCGCGCCGCGCGAAGCGGCGAGCTTCTCCAGGGCATCGACCAGCATGCTGGCGACGCCCTGCCCCGCCACCGCCGGATGAACGTAGAGCATGTCGATCTCGTCGGCGCCCTTGAGCGAAGCGAAGCCGACCGGCGAGCCGCCCACCGTGCCGAGCAGCGTCAACTGTTTCGTGAGTCTCGTGGCAAATTCGTCTTCATCGTCGGCCGCGGCGGCCCAGGCTTCGCGCTGGCTCGCGCTGTATTCTTCCTCGGTCAGCTCCTCGATGCTGGCGCGGAAGATGTCGGCCACGAGCGGCGCATCCGCCGGCAGGAACGGCCGCAGCGCGAGCTTGGGATGCGCAGTGGCGTTCACTGCTTCACCTTCCAGGTGGTGCCGTCCTTGCCGTCCGTCAGCTCAACGCCCATGGCAAGAAGCTCGTCGCGGATGCGGTCGGCCTCCTTGAAGTCTTTCGCCTTGCGCGCGGCGGTGCGAGCTTCGATTCTCTGCAAGATGAACTCTTTACCGACGCCAACTACCGCCGCCTTGATCGTATCTCTAAGGTCTTGGTTGTCCGCACGTGCCTCCGCAAATTCCTCGTCGGTCGCCAACCCGAGCCAAACCATGGAAGCCGCGAGGTCATTCGCCATATCCGGGGGGTTAGTCTCTCCGACTGCGCGTGACCGCCTCGCCAATTCATCCAAGGCCATGAGGGCGTCAGGAGTATTCAGGTCGTCCGAAAGTGCTTCAAGCATCGAAACGGAGACCTTTCCTTTCTCAGGAACGCCTCGCTGGACCTGAGGTCCCAACCACCGAGCCCGACGTGCCTCAGCCTCCTGCAGGCGGCTGACGGTCCAATCGACTGGCTGTCGATAGTGCGTCATTAGCATCGCAAAGCGAACGACTTCGCCCGACCATCGCCGACCGCCAAAGTTGGTCGTGTTCAACAGCTCGTTGATCGTCACGAAATTGCCGAGGCTCTTCGACATCTTCTCGCCTTCGACCTGCAGGAACCCGTTGTGCATCCAAATATTCGCCATCACCGGCGTGTGGAAGCTGCAGCGTGACTGCGCGATCTCGTTCTCGTGGTGCGGGAAGACGAGGTCGATGCCACCGCCGTGAATATCGAACGTCTCGCCCAAGTGCTTCCACGACATCGCCGAGCATTCGATGTGCCAGCCCGGCCGCCCGGGCGCAGCGATGCCGGACGGCGACGGCCAGGCGGGCTCGCCGGGCTTGCTCGGCTTCCACAGCACGAAGTCCATCGGGTCCCGCTTGTAGGGCGCCACATCGACACGCGCGCCCGCGATCATCTCATCGAGCGAGCGCTTGGAAAGCCGGCCGTAGTCGTGCATCGACGGCACGCTGAAGAGGACGTGGTCCTCCGCCACATAGGCATTGCCCGAAGCAACCAGGCGCTCGATCAACGTCCGCATTTCCGCGATGTGCTCGGTGGCGCGCGGCTCGACGCTGGGGCGCAGCGCGCCGAGCGCATCGACGTCCTCGTGGAACTGGCGTTCGGTCTTCTCGGTGACGGTGCGGATCGCCTCGTTCAGCGGCAGGTTCGGGTATTCGTCCGCCGCGCGTGCGTTGATCTTGTCATCCACGTCGGTGATGTTGCGCACATAGGTGACCGTCGTTTCACCTTTGCCGCCATCCCATGCGCCCTGTTTCGCCAGATAGCGTAAGAGCCGGTAGAGCATGTCGAAGACGATGACCGGCCGCGCGTTGCCGATATGGGCGAAGTCGTAGACGGTCGGTCCGCACACATACATGCGCACCCGCGCGGGATCGAGCGGGCGGAACGGCCGCTTCTCGCGCGTGAGCGTATCGTAAAGCTTAAGATCCATTGGATATTCCCGACCTGCTGGCCGGGCGTCCATGGCTCTCGATGAGGAGATAAAGACGGCCGCAGCCAGCGAAGCGCGCTAGCGAATAATCTCCGGGCAAATGCCGCAGATATGGTAAAGGCCGTTCATCGCCGTGCAGAATGGTGAATTCGGCGAGCGCCGTCAAGGGTTGTGCGACCGCAATGAGCCATCGCGCGGCCGTGCCCGCGGCAATGAGCAGCCCGTGCCAAACCACGTATTTCTCACCCATCGGCCCACGTGCCTGTGGGCAATTGCGCAAGCGCTGGCCGGTGTGGCTTTCCTGCGCTAGGCGCCTCCATCACAGGGCGCTAACACCCACATTCGAACGGCCGCTCGCGCGAGACCTGAGCAAATCGGGTTAACGAACTCTTAACGCTTTCGCACGCATTGTCGCGAGTTGTACCGAGCCCCGGTGCCTAACCAACGAGTGATCCATGCGGTACGTCCTAGCCGCCCTTGCCTTCGCGACCGTGCTCTACGGCAACGTGTCGGCGCAGGCCGAAAAACGCATCTTCATCATCGCGAACAATGCCGACGGCTATGGCGTCGACCGATGCCTCGCGACCGGCGCGAGCTGCGGCACGGCGGTGGCGACTGCCTATTGCAAGTCGCGCGACTTCGCGCAGGCCGCCTCCTTCCGCAAGATCGATCGCGACGAGATTACCGGCGCGGTCCCGGCCTCCACGACCTGCCGAGGCAGCTCATGCGACGAGTTCATCGCCATCGAATGTTCGCGGTGAGCATGCTGGCGAAATTCGCCTGAGGTTGCCGGCCGGCCCGGCCAGACCGCCCTTGCCCGTAATCCGCCGCAACGGCGCCGATCGGCACCGGGCGCCGCCGTTGCACGCCGCCGCATCTTCGGTCATCTTCCCGCCCTGCGCGTAGCGGCCTCCAGCACATACCGGCCCCGCGCAGCGGGGCGCGTGCGAACATGAATTCCGGTCCGGTCCAGGATGCCTCGACGCAAGCCGACACGGGGGCAGCGCCCCTCCTCAAGCTCGAAGACTTCCTGCCTCATCGGCTCAACGTGCTCTCCAGCCTGGTGTCGCAGGCGCTCACCCGCGTCTATGCCCGTCACGGTATCGGTATACCCGAATGGCGCATCCTGGTCAGCCTGGGCCAGTTCGGCGTGATGACCGGCAAGGCCATCGGCGCGCGCACCCACATGCACAAGACCAAGGTCTCGCGCGCAGTGGCGCAGCTTGAGCGGCGCAAGTTTCTCGCGCGACGCGCCAACCGCTCTGACCTACGCGAAGCCTTCCTGATGCTCACGCCGGCTGGCCGCGCGGTCTACGAGGAGCTTGCTCCGCAAGCGCTCGAATTCACCGACCGGTTGTCGGAGGCGGTGCCGCAGGCCGACCGCACCGCCTTCGACCGCGCCATCGCGCAACTGACCGAGCGCTCGGCCAAGCTTGTCGGCGATGTCGGCCGCCGCAAGACCTGATAGCGCTCGTCAGCCAAGACATGGCCGGGACGATGGCGGTCCGGCAACCCGCAGGAGGAAACGTGACACTTTATTCGTATTTCCGCTCGTCCGCCGCCTACCGGGTGCGCATCGCGTTCAACCTCAAGGGACTGGGCTACGACATGATCCCGATCCACCTGCAAAGGGAGGGCGGGATCAACCGCAAGCCGGACTATCGCGCTGTCAATCCGCTGATGCGGGTGCCGGCGCTCAAGCTCGATACCGGCGAGGTGCTCACGCAATCGCTCGCCATCATCGAATATGTTGACGAAATCCACCCGCAGCCGCCGCTGCTGCCGAGCGACCCGGTCGAACGCGCCAAGGTGCGCGCGAGCGCGCAGCTCATCGCCTGCGACATCCATCCGCTCAACAATCTCAGCCCCCTACGCTATCTCAAGAACGAGCTCGGCCAGGAGCAGGCCAGGATCGACGCCTGGTACCACCACTGGGTCCTGGAGGGTTTTGCCGCGCTGGAGGCGACGATCGCGCCCGGCCCCTATGCCCACGGCGCCGAGGTCACCCTCGCCGACATCTGCCTGGTGCCGCAGCTTGCCAACGCACGACGGCTCAAGGTGCCGCTTGATCGGTTTCCGAAGATCGTGGCCGTGGACGCGGCCTGTGCCAAGCTCCCGGCCTTCGACCAGGCACGGCCGGAGATGCAGCCGGATGCGGAGTGACAGGAGCGGCCCGGTGGACGCGGCGCGGCTTCGGTACGGCAGCAACGCGGAGCGACGGCCTGAGGCAATCGGCGGATCCTTCCCGGCCCCGCTGGTCCCCCCGAAGGCGGGGACCCACAGTTTTCGCGAGCAGGGGAATGCCGAGACGCTGGATGCCCGCTCGCCCGGGCATGAGCGGCAGGCGTGATAGTCGTCAGCGTGGCAGCACCCCTTCAACTCCTCCGCGTCGTGCTCTGGATGACCGGCGCGCTGCTGTCGTTCTCCGTGATGGCGGTGTCGATCCGGGCGCTTTCGGCGACGCTGAGCATCATGGAAATGCTCACGGTGCGCGCGGCGCTGGGCTTGGCGATCATCGGCATCGTGGTCGCGGTCCGGCCGGAGCTCCGCCACACCATCAGCACCGGGCGCCTGCGGCTGCACGTCGTGCGCAACATGATCCACTTTGCCTCGCAATATCTCTGGGCCATAAGCCTCCTGCTGCTGCCGCTGGCGACCGTCTTTGCGCTCGAATTCACCATGCCGGCCTGGACCATCCTGCTGGCGCCGATTTTTCTCGGCGAGCGCATGACGACGAGCCGCATTGGCGCGGTTATCCTCGGCCTTGCCGGCGTCCTGGTGATCCTGCGGCCCGGCATCGAGGCCTTCCAGCCGGCCGCGCTCATCGTGCTCCTGGCGGCGTTCGGCTATGGCGCGCAGAACATCGCCACCAAGAAGCTGACCGCGACCGACAGCACCGTCGCAATCGTGTTCTGGATGAACGCCATCCAGCTCATATTGGCGGTTGCCGGCGCGGGCGTTCTGTTCGTCGGCAAGATCGGCGCCGACCTCCTGCCCGCCATCGCGGGGCTAGGCACGGCCGGGCTGTTCGCGCATTTCTGCATCAGCAATGCGTTCCGGGCCGGCGATGCGAGCGTCGTCGTGCCGCTCGACTTCCTCCGTATTCCCCTGATCGCAGTGGTCGGATGGTGGCTCTATTCCGAGCCGCTCGACGTGTTCGTGTTCGCGGGCGCGGCCCTGATCGTCAGCGGGATCGTGTGGAACCTCCGAAGCGAGGTGCGACGGCCGCTTGCAGCCGAGACGCCGGCCGCAGTGCCCGGGCGGGGCAAGACTGGCCTCGGAGCGGGCTAATCGCTACACTGCGGGCGCTGGCGCCGGTTCACATTTTGGTCACCATTCCGGCGCTTCAATCGGAGACTTATCGGCAATCGCGGGCTTCGGGCTCTGCTCCATGATCGAGACAGTGATCTCGGAACCCTTGCGCGACAAACGCGTCCCTGCACTGGTGGCGCTGGCGCTGTGCGTGTTTCTGCTGCCGGCTTCGGCGCAGCAGCCCTATCCATCCTATCCGGGGGCGGGCCCCGGCCAGGGTCCCGCGACCGGTCCCGGGGGGGCATCCCGCAACCCGGTCTGCATCCGGCTTGAAGGCCAGCTCGCGACCGTCGACCGCGGCAACTTTGACCCGGCCAAGGCCGCCGAGATCAAGCGCCTCGAAGACGCCGCCAACCGCCAGCAGGTGGACCTCGATCGCGTCTCCGCGCAGGCCAAGCGCATGGGCTGCGAGGGCCGCGGCTTCTTCTCCCTGTTCAGCGGACAGCCGCAGCAGTGCGGCCCGATCAACAACCAGATGCAGCAGATGCGGGCGAACCTCGACCGCGTGCTGGCCGATCTCCAGCGCCTGCAGGGCAACAGCGCCGACCGCGAAGGACAACGCCGCGCCGTGCTGGCGGCGCTCGGACAGAACGATTGCGGGCCGCAATATCGCGCCTTTGCCAACCGGGGCGGCGGCTTCTTCGAGAACCTGTTCGCACCGGGGACGCCGGCGCTCAATCCGGACGCGCCATCCGGCAACACCTACCGCACGGTCTGCGTGCGCACCTGCGACGGCTATTACTTCCCGATCTCCTATTCGACCGTGCCGGGAAAATTCTCGGAGGACGAAAAGATCTGCCAGGCCATGTGCCCTGCCACGGAGGTGGTGCTCTTCAGTCACCGCAATCCGGGCGAGGACATGGCGCGCGCCGTTTCCGCCGGCGGCCGCAACTATTCGGAACTGCCGAACGCGTTCGCCTATCGCAAGGCCTTCAACCCGGAATGCAGTTGCAAGGGTATCGGCCAGACCTGGCAGGACGCGCTCAAGCATCTCGACGACCAGACCGTCGAGCGCGGCGATATCGTGGTGAACGAGGAACGGGCGAAGGCGCTCTCGCTGCCGCAGACCGACGCGCAGGGCAAGCCGATCAGGCCGCCCGCGCGTCCCAACGCGCCCGTCGCCAAGGCCGGGACAGTGGCGCCGGCTACAGCGGCCGCACCACTGCCTGACGCTGCCGCCGCGGCTGCGCCCGAGGATGGCGATCCCGGCAAACGCCAGGTACGCACCGTCGGGCCGACGTTCCTGCCGGTACGGTAATTCGCCATCGCCTGTTGCGCGCCGAGGTGCGCATCTTCACATTCTCCGGTGCGCTGGCGTCTGCAAGAACTATCGCAACGACCGTTCTCATCGTTCGAGCGCCCGCCGTCGGCGGGCTCTTTCAGGATGAGGGTTAACCTCAAAAATCGATCGCTTCGCTGTTCGATGCCGCGCCGCCCTTGAGCAGTGTCGGGTCGGGCTGCGCCAGCGGCGCGCCGGAATCGCGGAAGCGGTTGATAATGGGGTAACGGCGGTCGCGGCCGAAATTCTTCAGCGTCACCTTCACGCCCGGCGCGGCCTGCCGGCGCTTGTATTCCGCGAGGTCGAGCATGCGCGCGACCTTCATCACGGTCTCGCGGTCGAAGCCCGCCGCGACGATCGACGCGATCGGTTCCTCGCGCTCGACCAGCCGCTCGAGGATCTGGTCGAGCACGTCATAGGGCGGCAGCGTGTCCTGGTCGGTCTGGTTCTCGCGCAGCTCGGCGGTCGGCGCGCGCGTGAGGATGTTGCCGGGGGTCACCGGTCCGTCCGAGCCGAGCGCGCCGTCGGGTTTCCAGGCGTTGCGCAGTCGCGCGAGCCGATAGACCTCGGTCTTGTAGAGGTCCTTGATGGGATTGAAGCCGCCGTTCATGTCGCCGTAGAGCGTGGCATAGCCGACCGACATTTCGGATTTGTTGCCGGTTGTCACCACCATCAGGCCGAACTTGTTGGAGATCGCCATCAGGATGGTGCCGCGCGCGCGCGCCTGCAGGTTCTCTTCGGTGACGTCGCGCGGCCGGCCCGCAAGCACCGGGGCGAGCGTCTCCTCGAGTCCCACGACCGCGCGCTCGATCGGCACGACGTCGTATTGTACCCCGAGCGCCTGGGCGGCGGCGGCGGCATCGCCGAGCGATTCCTGCGAGGTGAAGCGGTAGGGCAGCATCACGCAGCGCACGCGCGCGGGGCCCAGCGCGTCGACCGCGACCGCCGCCACCAGCGCCGAATCGATGCCGCCGGAAAGACCCAGCACGACGCCCTTGAAGCCGTTCTTGTCGACATAGTCGCGCAGGCCCAGAACGCAGGCGGCGTAATCCGTCCTGTCCGGATCCTCCTCCAGCTTGGCGAGCGGACCATCGGCGCAGCGCCAGCCGTCGCCGGTGCGCTGGAAACGGACCGTCGTCACCAGCTCGCGGAAGGCCGGAAGCTGGAACGCGAGCGAACGGTCGGCATGCAGGGCGAATGAGCTGCCGTCGAACACCAGTTCGTCCTGGCCGCCGACCTCGTTGACGTAGACGATCGGCAGCCCGCTTTCGGTGACGCGCGCAATTGCGATGTTGAGACGCACGTCGTTCTTGTCGCGCCAGTAGGGCGAGCCGTTCGGCACGATCAGGAGTTCGGCGCCGGTCTCGGCCAGGCATTCGACCACGTTCTCGTAGTCGCCCCAATCGGTCCAGATGTCCTCGCAGACCGGCACGCCGATGCGCACACCGCGAAAATTCACCGGCCCGGGGAGCGGACCGGGCGCGAACACGCGGCGTTCGTCGAACACGCCATAGTTCGGCAGGTTTACCTTGAAGCGCACCGCCGCGATGGCACCGCCGTCAAGCAGGCAGCAGGCGTTGTGGAGCTTGCCGGCCTCCACCCAGGGCGTGCCGATCAGCATGGCCGGACCGCCGTCGGCGGTTTCGCGCGCAAGCTCCTCGACCGCCGCCCGGCAGGCCGCCTGCAGCGCCGGCTTGAGCACGAGGTCCTCGGGCGGGTAGCCGGACAGGAAGAGCTCGGGAAATACGACGAGGTCGGCGCCGTCGCGGGCGGCCTGCGCACGCGCGCGGCGCGCCTTGTCGGCGTTGCCGGCGATGTCTCCGACGGTCGGATTGAGTTGCGCCACCGCGATCGCCAGGCGGTCGGTCGGACGTGAATTCATGGGCTTACGTCTAGCGCGTTCGCGAGACCGACCGCAACGCCGTCACCGGCGGGCTTCAGAGCAGCCCGAAACGCTCGGCGAGCGCCAGCAACCAGGCGGCGGCGGCGATCAGCAGCATGATCCCGACCGCGGCCGAGCCGATGTCCTTGACCAGGCCGATCTGCGGATCGATGTCGCGCGAAACGCGGTCGGCGAGCTTCTCGATCGCGGTATTCAACAGCTCGACGACAAGCAGCAGCAGCACCACGCCGATGAGGGCGAGCCGCTTCCAGGCCTCGCCGGCGACCAGGAAGGCAAGCGGGATTGCAAGCAGCAGCACCGCCAGTTCCTGCCGGACGGCGGCCTCGCTGCGCGCGGCCTCGACGAGGCCGTGCCAGGTGTTGACGGTGGCGCGCAGGAGCCGGTGCATGGAGTGGTGGTCGGCCGGTGGGATTGGCAAGGGCAGGTTCAATCTACCGTCATCGCGCCGCAAATCCAGCGGCATCCGGCGAACGTCTAGCTGCCGCTGAAGATCGGATAGGGGCCGAGCTTGATGGTGCTCTGCAGCAGGACGCCGAAGCTCTCGGTCTTCCAATGGACCGGCTGCGGCAATGCAGGAATGCCCACGACGTGGCCCTCGAAATGTGTGAAGCCGTTCGATTGCGCGTGCCAATAGCGGCCACCGAGCGCGACGCTCCAATAATCGTTCATGCGGTAGGAGAGGAAACCTTCGACCTGGTAGCCCCAGCCGTTGCCGTCCTCGGGGATCGGGCCGGTGAAGTCGCCGAAGTTCGTGCCGATGCGTAGCGCATGGGTGTCCGCGCCGTTGAGCCGCACATAGGGAAGCCAAGCGGCGTCGACGCTGAGCTTCCAGCGGCGGTCGAATTCGACCATCGCCTCGACACCCACGCGCACCGCGTTGAAGCTGTTGGTCTGGGAGATCACCTTGACGAAGTCGGGGATCAGACCGGGCGGACAGATCAGGGGGTTGTCGGCAAGCTGCGTGCAGCCAAAGGCGACAACGGTCTGGCGCAGGAAGTGATAACCGCCGAATACGCCGATGCTGAAGTCGGGGCCGCGCAGCAGCTTGAAGCCGGCGTCGATGCTGACATAGGACACCGAACCGTCTTCCTGCTTGCTCCTTGTCGCCGAATAGGGCTGCAGCGGCAGCGGCAAACCGAAATCCTCGTCCTTGAGGCTGCCGTCCCAGAGCACGCCGCCGCCGACATAGCCCTTGACGAACAAGCCATTGTTGAAATCGAAGCGGCTGAAGGCCTCACCGGCGTAGAGGCTCATGTCGCCGTAGGTCAGGCGCGACAACAGCGCGGCGCCGGCGGGATCGTAGAGATTCTTGGCGGTGTTGACCTGCCCGGCCCAGAAGCGCAACGCGAACTCGCCGACAAAGGTCCGCGGCGGCGCGGCGAACTTGGAGGACCAATCGGAGGCGGGCGGCTCGGCGAGCTCGAACGACAGGTCGGCGGCACACACCGGCGCCGCAGCCGCCAGGCTCACTGCAAAGACCGCACCGAAACGCACAACCGCAACCGAGATCGACTGGATCGTTTTCACGACGAACCCCCACGCAATGTCGGGTGTCATTCTTCGCGGCGATGCTTTTCGCAATCCTTACAATTTTAGCGATCGCGCCCTGGAACCGGACCTATTGTTAATGCGCGAATAAATCGACAATCGTTTACCTTCACAGAGGGTGAACATTGGCCTTGTCACACGCTTGAGCCGCCAAAGGTTTGCGCGATCCGCCGAAGACAAAAACATCATGACAACGCGCGCCGGAGATTTCCTCAAGCGCTTCACACGACGGCGATCGTCAGCAAGCACGTCGACCGCGCGAAGCTGCACATCATCAAGCGGAGCTGCACATCATCAACAAGGCGCCGCAGTTGGTATGCGCGCACTGTCCGAGGACGCGACGCGCCTGATCACCAATCCCGTGTCGGCATAGCGCCGCTCACATCCCCGCGACCGCCGGCAGCGGCTGCGGCTTGCCGGCGCGGCCCTGTTTGAGCAGGTCGGCAAGGAGGAAAGCGAGGTCGATCGCCTGTTCGGCGTTAAGCCGCGGATCGCACACCGTGTGGTAGCGGTCGTTGAGGTCCTCGTCGGTGATCTGGCGCACGCCGCCGGTGCATTCGGTGACGTTCTGGCCGGTCATTTCCAAGTGCACGCCGCCGGCATAGACGCCCTCGGCCGCGCACACCTGGAAGAAGGTGCGCACCTCCTTGAGGATCAGGTCGAACGGCCGCGTCTTATACCCGGAGGTCGAGGTGATGGTGTTGCCGTGCATGGGGTCGCTGGACCACACGACAGAGCGGCCTTCCTTCTTCACCGCGCGCACCAAAGGCGGCAGGAGATCCCCGGCCTTGTCGGCGCCGACCCGGCAGATGAGCGTGAGGCGGCCGGGTTCGTTGTCCGGATTGAGGATGTCGATCAGCCGGATGAGCTCGTCCGGCTTCTGCGACGGGCCGGTCTTGAGGCCGAGCGGATTCTTGATGCCGCGGCAATACTCGACGTGAGCCTGCTCGGCATGGCGGGTGCGGTCGCCGATCCAGACCATGTGACCGGAAGTGGCGTACCAGTTTCCCGGTCGGGTCGAATCCTCGCGCGTCATCGCCTGCTCGAAGCCCAAGAGCAGCGCTTCGTGGCTGGTGTAGAAATCGGTGGTGCGAAGCTCCGGGTGGCTCTCGAGATCGAGGCCGCAAGCCTGCATGAAGCCGAGCGTCTCCGAGATGCGGTCGGAGAGTTCGGCATAGCGGCGCGACTGCGGGCTGTCCTTGACGAAGCCGAGCATCCACTGCCGCACGTTGCCGAGATTGGCATAGCCGCCGGTGGCGAAGGCGCGCAGCAGGTTGAGCGTCGCGGCCGACTGCCGGTAGGCCTGCAGCTGGCGGCGCGGATCCGGAATGCGCGCCTCGGGCGCGAACTCGATGCCGTTGACGATGTCGCCGCGATAGACCGGCAGCTCGACGCCGTTCTGCGTCTCGGTCGGGTTCGTGCGCGGCTTGGCGAACTGGCCGGCGATGCGGCCGACCTTCACCACCGGCGAGGCCGCCGCATAGGTGAGCACCACCGCCATCTGCAGGAAGACGCGGAAGAAATCGCGGATGTTGTTGGCGCCGTGCTCGGCGAAGCTCTCGGCGCAGTCGCCGCCTTGCAGCAGGAACGCCTCGCCGGCCGCGACCTTGGCGAGCGCTTTCTGCAGGTTGCGCGCCTCACCCGCGAACACGAGCGGCGGGAACGTCGCCAGTTGCTTCTCGACCTGGGCAAGCGCGTGCTGGTCCGGGTAGTCGGGCATCTGCAGCGCAGGCTTCTTGCGCCAGCTTTCGGGCGTCCAACGCTCGGCCATGACGCGGCTCTCCGATACGCTAGCCCGCGCCGTCAAGCTTGCGCAGACTGCGTAAACTTGCCTTCGTTGCGGGCGGGATTTTCATGGAGGCTTATACACGAGGGTGGGCGCGCAAGGCCAGAATTAATGCGGGCGCGGCTGCGGTCTGCCGCCATGAAACCCTTATTCCGCAGCCTGCCGGACGTGGCTCAGCGCCTTCTCGCGCATGGTCACGAGCTCCTCGGCGGCAGTCGGATGCACCGCCATGACGGCGTCGAAATCGGCCTTGGTCGCCTTCATCTTCACCGCGACGCCGACGAGCTGGATCATCTCGCCGGCATCCGGCCCTACGATGTGGCAGCCGACGAGGCGGTCGGTCGTGCCGTCGACGACGAGCTTCATGAAGCTGCGCGTGTCGCGGGCGGCAAGTGTTGCCTTCAGCGGACGGAACGAGGTCTTGTAGATGTCGACCCTGGGGAGCTGCCGGCAGGCCTCGGCTTCGGTCAGGCCGATCACGCCGCACTCGGGCTCAGAGAATACCGCGGTCGGCACGTTGGTGTGGTCGACCAGGGTCGGCCGCCCGCCGAACACGGTATCGGCGAAGGCGTGGCCCTCGCGGATGGCGACCGGCGTGAGATTGATCCGGTCGGTGACGTCGCCGATGGCGTGGATGTTCGGCACCGATGTGCGCGAGTACGGGTCGACCTCGATCCCGCCGGTCATGCCGAGCGTGACGCCGGCGGCTTCGAGGCCCAGTCCCTTGATGTTGGGCCGCCGCCCGGTCGCGAACATGACGCGATCGGCCATGACTTCGTCATGCCCGGACAGTTCGACGCAAAGTCCGTGATCGACCTTCTCGATGCTCTCGACGATGCGCCTGGTGAAGATCTTGATACCGCGCTTCTCCATCTCGCTGTGCAGATGCGCGCGCAGGTCGTCGTCGAAGCCGCGCAAGATGTCGTCGCCGCGATAGACCAGCGTCACCTCGGACCCGAGACCGTTGAAGATGCCGGCGAACTCGACCGCGATATACCCGCCGCCCTGGATCAGGATGCGTTTCGGCAACTCGTCCAGGTGAAAGGCCCCGTTCGAGGAAATGACATGGGCGTGGCCCTCGATGTCCTTGCCCATCGAGGGCGCGCCGCCGGTCGCGATCAGGATGTGCTTTGCCCGCACCGTCTGGTCATTCGCCAGCAGCCTGACCGTGTGCGGGTCCGCGATCACGGCGCGGCTCTTGACGATCTCGACCTTCGCTCGCTCCAGGTTGGTCGTATAGGCCGCCTCGAGCCGCGCAATCTCGCGGTCCTTGTTGGCGATCAGCTTGCCCCAGTCGAAGACCGCGTCATCGATCGTCCAGCCGTAGCCGGCGGCGTCCTCGAACTCGTGGGCGAAGCGCGACGCATAGACCAGGAGCTTTTTCGGTACGCAACCGCGGATCACGCAGGTGCCCCCGACCCGGTATTCCTCGGCGATCATCACTCTTGCGCCATGGCCCGACGCGATGCGCGCGGCGCGCACGCCGCCGGAGCCCGCGCCGATGACGAACAGGTCGACGTCGTAGTCAGCCATGGATCGCCCCTCGCCCGGCCATTGCGCGAGCACGCAAGGACTAAAGGTTATGTCCCTTCTTCTTCATCTCTGCGCGGAAACGGGCGAACACCTCCTCGGCGAATTTGTCCGACCAGGCCTGCGCGTTGCTCATCGCCTGCTCGACGATCATAGGCTCCTCGATGACTAGTTTCTTCCCGAGCGGCGACCGGTAGAACGTCAGCGCATCGCGCAGTTCCGGCTCGGTGAACTTGGCGGCATAGAGCCTGGCGGCTTCGTTCAGGAGTTCGCCCGTGCGAGGCGCAAGCTCCGTGCGCAATCGGGCGGCGACCTCGTTCAGCGCACTTTGCACCATCGGATTGCTTTGCAGCAGCGCGGCCTTGGTCTGCTCGATGATGCCGGGCACGATCGGATCGAAGATCCCCCCCGAGCCCTTGAGCGTGATGATCTCCTTGGCCATCGCGATCGCGTTCGGCGTCGGCTGTGCCTGCGACAACGACGGCCCGGCCAGGGCGAGAAGCACGAGCGCAACGAGGCCAGCGCGAAGCGCCCCGGCCGGTGCATTGACGATCATGGCGATACTCCTGTGTGTTCGCATGTCGGTGTTCGCTATCTGGGTTCGGATCGTCAGGGCCGCTCGACGACGCGAATGCCGGCGGAACCCGCGAGCACCGCAGCCTGCGCCAGCCCGATGAATAGGCCGTGTTCGACCACTCCGGCAATGGCGGCGAGACGATCCGCCAGCGCCTTGGGATCGGAAATCCGTTCAACGGCCGCATCCAGAATCCAGTGCCCTTGATCCGTAACGAAAGCGTGGCCGTCCCGGCCGCGCCGCAGCAGCGCGGGTCCGGGCGAGCCGGCTGCGGCACAAGCGGCTTCAACGGCACGACGCGTGGCGGCGATCCCAAACGGCACGACCTCGACGGGCAGCGGGAAACGGCCGAGCACCGGCACCCATTTGGATTCGTCGGCGATGACGACCATGCGGGTGGATGCCGAGGCCACGATCTTTTCGCGCAGCAGCGCGCCACCGCCGCCCTTGATGAGGGTGAGATCGGGCGAAATCTCGTCGGCACCGTCCACGGTCAGGTCGAGCTGCGGTGTTTCATCCAACGTGGTCAGGGGCACGCCCAGCCGCTCGGCATCGCCGCGGGTCGATTCTGAGGTCGGCACCGCGACAACAGCGAGTCCGGCGCGGACCCGTTCGGCCAAAAGCTCGACGAAATGCCTTGCCGTCGAGCCGGTGCCGAGGCCGAGCCGCATGCCGGGACGCACGAATTCGAGCGCGCGGGCGGCAGCGGCACGTTTTTGAGCCTCGAGGTCCATGGGGGCGCGAAAGCATTGGAGCGAAGCGCGGCGGTCGCAGCGCTTTCCGAGAACACGTCGTCATCGGCTTCTAGGGCAAACGATAGAGGACGGATGGCAACCTGTAAACGCGCGGTGCGGCCGCGCCGGTCGTCACCGCGGCTTCAACGGGCGCCGGTCCACGGGCGATTGCCGGATGTCGATTGCCGGACTATGCAGGCGCATGACGTCTCCCACCGTTGTCTTCGACCTTGACGGCACGCTGATCGACACCGCGCCGGACCTTGTCGCCACGCTCAACGTGATCTTCGGGCGTGAAGGCCTGCCGCCGGTCGCCTATGCGACGGCACGCAACATGGTCGGCGGCGGCGCGCGGGTCATGATTGAGCGTGGCCTCAAGGCCGAAGGCCGCCTGCTGCCCGCCGCCGAAGTCGACCGGCTGGTGCGCGACTTCATCGCCCACTACGCCGAGCACATCGCCGACCGCTCCCGGCCGTTCGAGGGCGTCGAGACGGCACTTGACGCGCTCGCCGGCAACGGCTGTCGCCTGGCAATATGCACCAACAAGCTGGAATGGCTGTCGGTGCGGCTCCTCGACGCACTCGGCCTGAGCGGGCGCTTCGCCGCCATCTGCGGCGCCGATACCTTAGCCGTGGCGAAGCCCGACCCCGAAATTCTGCGCGCCACCATCGCGCGTGCGGGAGGCAATACCGCGCACGCGGTGATGGTCGGCGATTCCATCACCGACATCGCGACCGCGCGCGCCGCGGGCGTTCCGGTCCTGGCAGTGGACTTCGGCTACACCGAAATTCCGGTCGCGCGCCTCGGCCCGGATCGGGTGGTGAGCGCCTTCCGCGACCTTCCGGACGCGGTTCTGGACCTCCTGGCAGCCCGCCCGAGCAAATTTGCAGGAAACCGTTAATGGCGAATTTACCTTATGGCCGCCACACTTAGGCGGGATTGATGGCCCAAGACACAGCGGCTTGGTGAGGGCCCTTTGGTTGCGCCCTCCCGGTCGCGCTCGTATGGTCCGGGCTGGGGACAAAGGCGGCCTGCGCCGCCGCAATGGTGGGAAATACCATGCGCCGAGTTATTGCCGTGACGGCATGTGGCTTCGCCCTCGCCGCATGCTCGATGTCCTTGCCCAGCATGGACTTTTTCCGATCGACCCCGCCGACGGAGGTGCTGCGGATCGAGTCCGAGCCGCCGGGTGCGGATGCGCGTTCGACGCAGGGCCAAAGCTGCCGGACCCCGTGTGAACTGACGGTGCCTACCGGCGATGAACTCGCCGTCTCGTTCGCGCTCAACGGCTACCAGCCGCAGACCGTGCAGGTGCGCCCGGACCTCGCGTCGGGCGGGGCGACTTCGGCAACGGGCAGGCTGCAGCCTAACCCGGTCTATGCCGAGTTGCAGCCGACACGGCCGCCGCCGGCGAAGAAATCGCCCGCCAAGAAGAAGCAGACCGCGAAGAAAACGGCGACGCCGCCGGATAACCAGACCCAGGCGAGGACCCCCGACGCGGACTCGGCCTATCCGGCCGGCTATCCCTGGCCCGACCCGCAGCCGCGCTGAACCACCGCGACGACGCGACCGGGGAAGGTCCCCCGGGTGAGCCCCGAGGGGCGGTGGCGGGCGATGGCGCCTCTGCATCGCGCCAGGATGCTTTACGCTCTGGCCGTTATCCGCCACAGTCCCCACCTAAAGCATCCAAGGAGGCCGGCCGCCATCGCGACGGCCGGGCACGCTCGAATGGCTGAAGCCCTGCAAGCGCGCGATCTCGACCGGCCGGACCGCCGGGCGCGGGCGCTCGTCGATCCGTTCGCGCGCGCGATCACCTATCTGCGCGTGTCGGTGACGGACCGTTGCGACTTCCGCTGCGTCTACTGCATGTCGGAGAACATGACGTTCCTGCCGAAGGCCGATCTGCTTTCGCTGGAAGAGCTCGACCGGCTGTGCAGCGCCTTCATCGACCGGGGCGTGAGGAAGCTGCGCCTCACCGGCGGCGAGCCGCTGGTAAGGCGCGGAATCATGACCTTGTTCGCCTCGCTTTCGCGCCACCTCAAGAGCGGCGACCTCGATGAGCTCACGCTTACCACCAACGGCTCGCAGCTCCCGAAATACGCGCGCGAGCTCGCCGGGCACGGCGTCAAGCGCATCAACGTGTCGCTCGATACGCTCGACCCGGAAAAATTCCGCGCCATCACGCGCTGGGGCGAGCTCGACAAGGTTTTGGCCGGCATCGACGCGGCGCAGGCGGCGGGGCTGCGCGTGAAAATCAATGCAGTCGCGCTCAAGGGCGTCAACGAGGACGAGATCGGCGACCTCGTGGCCTGGGCGCACGGCCGCGGCATGGAGCT
>JAXDOD010000168.1:0-99078 GCA_034669045.1 Alphaproteobacteria bacterium | reverse complement strand
CAGCTCGTGCGCCGCGGCCGCTATGTCGAGTTCAACCTGCTCTACGACCGCGGCACCATCTTCGGGCTGCGCACCGGCGGCAACGTGGACTCGATCCTGTCCTCGCTGCCGCCGGTGGTGAAGTGGCCGTGAGAGCGCATCATGCGCATTTGTGAAGTGAGCGTCGCCGGCTACCGCTCGCTACGCGCGATCCGCTTCCCGGTCGGCAGCCTGACGGTGTTCGTCGGCGCCAACGGCGTCGGCAAGACCAACCTTTACCGCGCGCTGCAATTGCTGCAGGCGTCGGCGGCGGGGACGCTGGCGCGCGAGCTCGCGTCCGAAGGCGGCATGGAGTCGGCGCTCTGGGCCGGCAAACGGACGGCAAACAAACCGGCGCGACTGAAGCTCTCGATCGGCTTGGGCGGCGGCGATCGCGGCCGCGACCAGAGCGAGCTCAACTACGGCGTCGACGTCGGCGCCGCCTATTCCTACGAGGTGGACGTAGGCGTGCGGATGCCGACCGCGGCCGCCTTCCCGCTCGAACCGCAGGTCAAGGAAGAAACGCTGGTGTTCCGCAATGGTCGCCGCCCGCTCACCATCCTGGAGCGGCGCGGCCCGCGCGCGGTGGCGACCGACGAAGCCGGCCGCAAGCAATCCTTCGGCTCGGACCTGCTGGCATCCGAAACGGCGCTCGGCGCGCTGCAGGACCCGGCGCGCTTTCCGGACGTGGATGTCGTGCGCCGGACCCTGCTCGACTGGCGGTTCTACCATGACTTTCGCAGCGACCGCCTTTCGCCGCTGCGGGCACCCTGCCTGGCCGTCACGACTCCGACGCTGGCCTCCGACGGCGCCGATCTCGCCGCCCTGTTCGCAACCTTGGTCCACATTCGCGAAGACACCGCCGAGCTCGATCGGGCGATCGACGACGCATTTCCCGGCGCCCGCCTCGTTGTTCCGCCGCCCGGGCGCACGACGTCATTCGGCCTGGTGCAGCCCGACTATCCCAAGCGCGTGTTCGAGGCGGGCGAACTCTCCGACGGGACGCTGCGCTACCTCGCGCTTGCGGGTGCGCTGCTCGGCTATCGGCTGCCCGCTTTCATCGCGCTCAACGAGCCGGAGACGAGCCTTTATCCCGAACTGCTCGATCCGCTCGCGCGCATGATCGCGCGCGCCGCCGAGCGAACCCAGATCTGGATCGTGACTCATTCCGAGCGCCTGGCGGCAGCCTTCGCGGCCTGCGGCGCCGTGACGCCGCGGACCGTCATCAAGCGCAACGGCGAGACGTGGATCGAAGGCCTCAAGCTGGGCGGCGCCTTCGACGGCGAAGACGAAGACTGAAGACGAAGACTAAAGCACCGTGATCCGGCGTCGCTCGCCGCATTGAACGGCGCCGCCGTCAGCGCGTGAGCGCCGCCGTCAGCATCACCGCGCCGCCGGCGATCACCACGGCGTCGAGGATCACGGTGTGCACGCGCACGGTCAGGCGATCCACCAGCGCGCGGGCGATGAAGGCGCCGGGGATCGCCATCAGGCCCATCAGCACCGCGACCGCGATTTCCCGCGCCCCCACCACGCCGGCGAGGCCGAATACCGAGACCTTGGCGATACCGATGCCGATGGAGATGATCGCGTCGGTGGCGATCACGGCGGCGCCTTGCAGGCCCGCCGCCATCAGCATCGAGAGCAGCATGACGCCGGCGCCGGTGGTGCCGCCGGCGACCACGCCCCAGCCCACCGAAGCCACCGCGAGCCCGCCGTTAGTGAGGCCGAAACCCCGGCGCTTCAAGATGCGCCGCAGCGGCACGCTCACGACCATCATGCTGCCGATCACCAGCGCGGCGCCGCGGCCGGAGAGCTGGGTATAGCCCCAGGCGCCCAGCATGGTGGCAGGCAGCGCGGCCGGAAGCACGATGAGCGCGCGTCGCAGATCGACCAGATGGCGGTAGACCGCGGTGCGGCTCGCATTGTTGAGCAAGGCCGAGATCGACAGCATCGGCACCACCGGCTCGGGCCCGAAGATCGGCACCAGCACGAGCGGCATCAGCGCCCCGGTGCCATAGCCGGAAACGCCGCCGATCACCGACGCGAACAGCGCCATGCCGGCGATGAGCGCGAGCTGGGGCAGCGAGAGCCCGGCAAAGGCTGACGAGAGCGACTCGATCATCGAGTCATGATCCTGCATCGGCGTCGGCGCGGCGAACGAACTTATCCCCAAGGCGCACCAACTTGCGCGACGGGTGCTCGAACGGCTCTACCGGCCGATGCGATGCCGGCCCTGACACGGCAGATATCAGCATCAAACAGTTACCAACCGCAACATTCACGGCGGCGATCCGCCCCTCTTGACATTCTTGAACACGATCAACGTGTTGCCCGCAAGCCACGCGCGCGTACCGTTCGTGCTGCATCGCGTCATGCGTGCTGGCGCCAGCGATCAAACCCGGCTTCCTGGCACTCATGCCGGGGCATCGGAGGCTCGCCACCGGCAGACGGCAAAACGCCAACGCCTCCCCATAACAGGAGCTATCGATGCGTCGTTCTATGTTGCTGCTTCTTTCGAGCGCCAGTCTGGTCATCGCTGCGAGCCAGTTCGCAACGGCTGCCGACCTCACGCCACGATACAAGGCGCAGAGTGCTGAGCCGGCCTGGTCATGGACCGGCCTCTACGTCGGTGTCCATGTGGGTTCCGGCTGGGGCACGGTCGAGAGCGAACTCCCGATTCCCGGTATTGGCCCGCTCGCAGCCGCATCCGGCACAATCAACGGATTTCTCGGTGGCGCCCAGATTGGATACAACTGGCAGACTGGCCCGCTCGTGCTCGGACTCGAGGCCGATGCCAGCTGGACCGACATCAAGGGAACCAGCCCCTGCCTCGTGCTGCTGAACTGCCAACGCAAGGTCGAGTCGCTCGGGACCGTTGCGGGCCGTCTCGGCTTCACGGCCGACCACGCTCTTGTCTATGTCAAGGGCGGCCTCGCCTGGGCGAACTTCAAATACAATACGTCGCTCCTGGGGATCCAGGTCGCCAGCGCGGATCAGTCGGATTGGGCGCCGATGGTCGGTGTCGGCATCGAATATTCCATCATGCCCAACTGGTCGGCGAAGGCAGAATACAATTACCTCGGCTTCGACAAGAACACCGTTCCGTTCGCCATCGTCGGCGGCGGCGTTGCGAACGTCAACGTGACGCAGTCCATCCACACGATGAAGTTCGGAGTGAATTACCGTTTCGGCGGAATGCCGCTGGTCGCCAGCTACTAGGCGCAAACGTAACGGCCACGACGAAGCCCCGGGCGAGAGTCCGGGGCTTCCGATTTCACGCTCTGGGGTGTGATACGTCGGACATCATTCGCCCGGGCGCGTCAGATCGGCCGGCGAGATCAGCACGCCGAAGCGCTCGCACCAGATGATCACGCTCGAATAGGTCTTGAGGTCGACGCCGGCCGGGATCGGATAGCGCTGGCTGCCCTTGAAGGCGCGCAGCCCGCCGAGATCGACGAACATGGCGTCCTTGAGGTCGGAGGACGAGCGGATCGACGCCTTGGGCACGAGATAGACGTGGAAGGCCGGGCCGGGCCCGACCTCGAAGTCCGCTTCGAGGAAGACCGCGCGCTGGTAGACGCTCACCCGGCCCTTGCCCCAATGCACCGGGTCGGCCGTGTTGGCGTGGATGAAGGTGCCGGTGGCGACCGGCACCGTGCGATCCGCCTCGGACAGGCTCTCGGCCGCGGGCGGCGGCGGAAAGACGTACGGAAAGATGAAGAAGCCGAGCGCGACACCCAATGCGGTGCCGAGCACGCCGCCGGTCGCGAAAATCACCAGGCCGCGCCAGAAGCCGTGCATGAGCCGCCCTCGAGGCCGAAACGCCTATTCATGGAGTACGTCGCCTGCGCAAGGAATGTTACGGCGCGCCGCTCAATCCGCGCTCGGCAGCCGGCGCACGGTAAATTCGATGCAGTCGTCCGGCAGCACGCGCCAGCTCTCGATCTCGGTCTGGTAGGCGGCCTTGGGAAAGCGCTTGAGCATCTCGCGCGCCTTCTCGCGGGCGGCGGCGCGCGGCAGCGCGAAGGTCTCGCGCCGGAACGCGTCCCCGCCCCGGCCCTTGCGGTCCGCGATGCGTTTGGCGGTGCTGCGGGCGATATCGGCGGGGCGGCGGTTCATGACTGACCTCGGCCATCAATTTAACCCCTCTCGACCGATGATGCGAGTCGGGTCGAGACACGCTATTGTGCGAGGCTGAGGCGCGAGGGAGGACAAATGATGGGTACTCGTTTCGAGAGCAAGCGGGCGACGCCACGATGTTGCCGCCGGGCGGCAGCGCTTGCCGCCGCGCTGCTGCTGCCGCTCGCTGCCGCCGCGCCGGCCCTCGCCCAGACCGAGGTCGACATGCTGCTGGTGTTCGCGGTCGATGCCTCCGGCAGCGTCAACCAGTATCGTTTCGAGCTGCAGAAGCGCGGCTATGTGGCGGCGCTGCGCAATCCGCGCGTGCTGGCAGCGATCTCCGGCGGGCGCACGCAGTCGATCGCGATCAACATGATGCAGTGGACCGGACCGTTCCTGCAGGTCCCGGTCCTGCCATGGACGGTCGTGAAGGACGCGGCCTCGCTCAACTCGGCGGCGACCATCATCGAACAGACGCCGCGCCGGCTGTTCGGCGGCGGCACCTCGATCTCGGGCGCGATCGACTATTCCATGGGACTGTTCCCGCAGAGTCCCTACAAGGCCGAGCGGCGCGTGATCGATGTGTCCGGCGACGGCTCCAACAACGCGGGACGCGCGGTCACGCGCGCACGCGACGAGGCGGTCGGCAAGGAGGTCACCATCAACGGGCTGCCGATCCTCGCCTTCGAGCCCTATCTCGACCAGTACTTCAAGGACTTCGTGATCGGCGGCCCGGGGGCCTTCATGGTGGTCGCGAAGGATTTCGAGTCGTTCGGCGAGGCTATCCTCAAGAAGATGATCGTCGAGATCGCGGCGAACGACGGGCCGGCGCCGGCCAGCAGCCGTCAGACGATGAATGAACCCGGGGCGGCATCGAAGCCGTGACCTCGCCAGGACCGTCCTCGGCGTTCAAGCCGCGGCTTCTACCTTGCGTCCCAATGCCGCCGCTGATCCGGACGTCGAGGTCGGCCGGGCGTCGTTTGCCCATGCAATGATTTCGAAGCGTCCATCGAAATGCTCCGCGATCGCCGTGCAGCTCTCGACCCAGTCGCCGCAATTAAGGTAGCGCACGCCGAAATAATCGTGGATCGCCGCATGATGGATGTGCCCGCAGATGACCCCGTCGACCTTGTGGCGATGCGCCTCCGCGACCAGCGTCTTCTCGAAATCTCCGATGTAGTTGACGGCGTTCTTGACCTTCAGCTTGGCCCACTGTGACAGCGACCAATATGGAAACCCGAGCCGCCGCCTGATCGCGTTGTACAGGCGGTTGACCACGATCATGCCGTCGTAGGCCTTGCTGCCGAGCAGCGCGAGCCAGCGCGCCTGCGTGACCACCAGATCGAAATGGTCGCCATGGATGACGAGATAGCGCCGGCCATCGGCCCCGTCGTGAATGGCGTTCTCGACCACCTCGATGCCGCCGAAGTGGGTCCCGCAATAATCGCGCAGGAACTCATCGTGGTTGCCCGGCACATAGACGATGCGGGCGCCCTTGCGGGCCTTGCGAAGGAGCTTCTGCACCACGTCGTTGTGGGCCTGCGGCCAGTACCAGCCGGTCCGGAGTTGCCATCCATCGATCATGTCGCCGACCAGGAACATCAGGTCGGCATCGTGAACACGCAGGAAGTCGAGCAACCGTTCCGCCTGGCAGCCCCGGGCGCCGAGATGCACATCGGAGATGAACAGGGAACGGTAGCGGCGGGGCCCTGTTTGCGCTCTCACCATCACGCAGCCCGGTGGCGGATCGACATGCGCGCGTTATGCCAAAATCATGTTGCGCTTCGATGACAATGAACCGAGCATTCCGGCGCAGGAGTTAACGCGCGGCCGTCACCGCCGCGTCACGGCGCGCTGCTAGCGTCGGCGCCATGATGACACCCATCATCTGGGCAGCATCTGCCTATTGCGGACTCTTGATCACCCTTCACCTCGCAACGATTGCGATCGCTGCCGGGCGCTGCCGAACGCCGGCCCGACATCTTCCGCCGCCCTCGGATGCGCCTGCGGTCACGATCGTGCGTCCCGTGTGCGCAATCGACAATTTCGTCCAGGCGACGTTGCGTTCGTCCTTCGAGCTCGACTATCCAAGCTACGAAATCATTTTCTGCGTCGCCTCCGGCAAGGATCCGGCGGTGGCGTTGATCAATTCTCTCATCGCGGAGAATTCCACCGCACCGGCGAAACTACTGGTCGGCGACGAGCGCATCAGCACCAATCCAAAACTGAACAATGTGTTCAAGGGTTGGCGCGCTGCCGCGCATGATTGGATCGTGATTGCCGACAGCAACGTACTTATGCCGCGCGACTACATCCAGCGCTTGCTCGCGAGTTGGCAGGCGGATACCGGATTGGTGTCGGCGCCTCCGATCGGCAGCCGCCCGGCCGGATTCTGGGCTGCGCTCGAATGCGCCTTTCTCAATACCTATCAAGCGCGCTGGCAATATGCCGCCGATACGATCGGTCTGGGTTTCGCGCAGGGCAAGACGCTATTCTATCGACGCGCCGATATCGAGGCGGCCGGCGGGCTGCGCGCGCTCGGCGCCGAAGCCGCCGAGGATGCGGCATCGACGAAGCTCGTCCGCAAGTCCGGCCGGCGCGTGCGGCTGGTCGATGCGCCGTTCGAGCAACCGCTCGGGCGCCGGCGTCTGGCCGACGTCTGGAACCGGCAAGTCCGCTGGGCCCAGCTTCGGCGCGCAAGCTTCGGACACTTCTACGCGCTCGAGCTCATGGCCGGCGCGCTCCTCCCGATCGCCGCCGCCGTATTCGTCGCGATGGCAAACGGCAATTCGCCGCTCGGCTTCGCGGCGGCCGTAGCCATGATCTGGTACGGCGGCGAGGTGGCGCTGGCAGCCGCCGTCGGCTGGACCCTGCCCCTGCTCTTTCCCGTGCACGCCATGCTGCGTGACCTGATGTTGCCGTTGCTCTGGATCATTGGCTGGCGCGACCACAATTTCGTGTGGCGCGGCAACACCATGAGCGTCTCCGACGGCGACGGCACGAAGGCCGTCTAGGCCGGACGCCGCATTGCCATCGTGGCGATCTGTTCGAGCGCGTCCGCGCTCAGTGGAAACCCTTCGGCGATCCACGCCGCCTCCGCCGCACGCAGCGCTGCACCCAGCGCCGGTCCCTTCGCCACGCCGCGCGCGATGAAGTCGGCGGCCCTGAGCGGAAACGCCGGCGCCGTCCAGCGCGCCGGCAAGGTCGCGAGCGCGTGCCAGCGTTGGTCGGCCGCGGATTCGGACGCGCGCGTCCAGGCGATGAGCACGCGGTCGGTGAATCGCTCCCGGCCGAGGCGATAGAGCAGCACGCGTGCGGCCTGCTCGCCGGCCGACGGAAACACGTGCCACCAGCCATGCGCCATCGCGGCGAGCCGCTCGTATTCGGCATTGGCGAGGCGCAGCCGCTCGCGCAACCGCTGCGCGTCCTCGGCGACCGCGACCGCGAGCGCACCGAGACGGCGGACCGGATCGGGCGCCAGCGCGAGCACGGCCTCGAGCTTGGTCATGTTGGAAAAGCTCGCCAGCAGCGGCACGCCGCCAAGCACCATTCCGAGGAGCCCCGTTTCCGCCATCACGGCCAGCGCCGGCACCGCGTGCGGCGCGAGCACGAGCTTGAGCATCTCCGTGCGCACGCGTTCGCGCGAGAGCGTGTCGAGCCCGACGCGCTCCATGATGCAGGCATGCAGCCCCGCGGCATCGGGCGGGCCCTCGCCATAGGCGGCATGGAAACGGAAAAAGCGCAGGATGCGCAGGTAGTCTTCGCGGATGCGACGCTCGGCCGCGCCGATGAAGCGCACGCGCCGCGCCGCCACATCGGCAAGGCCGCCGACCGGATCGTGGATCGTGCCGTCGCGGCCCGCGTAGAGTGCGTTCATGGTGAAGTCGCGGCGCTCGGCGTCGCGCGTCCAGTCGCGGCCGAAGACGACTCTGGCGTGGCGCCCGTCGGTCTCGACGTCCTCGCGCAAGGTCGTCACCTCGAACGGACGCCCCTCGGCCACCACCGTGACGGTGCCGTGCTCGATGCCGGTCGGCACCGCCTTGAAGCCTTCGGCCTGGACCCGCCGCACCACCTCCTGCGGCAGCGCCGTGGTGGCGATGTCGATGTCGCCTGGCGGCTGGCCAAGGAGCGCATTGCGCACCGCGCCGCCGACGACACGGGCCTCCTCGCCGTCGCGATCGAGCAACGCCAGCAGACGCGCCAGCGCGCCTTCATGGAGCCACGCGGCCTCGAGGCGAGAAGGCGCCGGCGTCACTTGGTCTGTCCCGGGACGAGCTCGCCGCCCTCGATATGCGCCGGCGTATAGGACGAACCGGGCGGCGCGCCGCCGAAATGGGCGAGCACCACGAAGCTGCCGATCATCAGCACCAGCGCGCCGATGACCAGCCAGGCGATGTGGGACAGCGGCCATGACGCCGGCTCGAGCAAGCCCTTGCGGGTCGCGACGAGGAAGATCGCATAGACCGCGAACGGCGTGAGAAACAGCGCGAGTTCGGTGAAGACCGGGCGGATCATCGCTGGTAAATCCGTTCGTAAAGATTGCGCAGGATACCCGCAGTCACGCCCCAAATGTAGCGCTCGCCGAACGGCATGGCGTAATATCTCCGGATCACGCCCTTCCAGTCGCGGCTGTGCAGCGCGTGATTCTGCGCGTCCATCAGGAAGGCGAGCGGCACCTCGAACACGTCGTCGACCTCGGTGCGGTTGGGCGTGACCTTGTAGCCGGGATCGACGCGCGCGACCGCCGGCAGGATGCGAAAGCCGGAAAACGTCAGATAAAGGTCCAGATAGCCGATCGGATCGACCAGGCCGCGGTCAAGGCCGATCTCCTCGTCCGCCTCGCGCAGCGCCGCCGCCAGCGGGCTCGCGTCGCCCGCCTCGATCTTGCCGCCCGGGAAGGCGATCTGGCCGGGATGATTCGGCAGGTCCGCGGTCCGCAGCGTGAGCAGCACGGCCGGCTCCGGACCATCGACCACCGGCACCAGCACCGCCGCGGGGCGCGTCGCCGAAACGCCGGCCTGCAGCCAGAGCGCCGGGTCGAGATCGAGGTCGCCGCGCACCGCCTCGACGGCATGGTCGCCGAGCGCGGGCGGCACATCGAGCGTCAGGCGTGCCCTCGCCCGTTCGAAGAAGTCGCGCCCGACCGAGCCCGGAGCTTTCGGCAGCGCGCCCTCCATCACATGAATTCCTTCAGGCTGTCCGCCGGCGCCATGGCGAAGAACGCGCCCGCCGACATGACTCCGAACATGCGCTCGCCGTCAATGTCGCGTTCCTCGCCGAGTTCGACCAGGTCGTAGAACAGCGCCCGCTTGACGCGCGCCCAAAGGTCGCGGCGCACGTGCAGGTAGGGCTTGAGCCCGCCGGTGCCGGTCTCCGGCTCGAAACGCAGCGCGTGCTCCGGCCCGCAGTCGACCCAGTCGTCCACGTTGGTCCGGAACGCCAGCACCTGCGCGGGTCCCGGCCGTTCCACCTTCAGTTCGACCGCCATGAACGGGACGTCATCGACCACGATCCCGCACTTCTCGACCGGGGTTACCAGGAAGTACTTGTCGCCTTCCCGCTTGAGCACCGAGGCGAACAGCTTGACCAGCGGCGCCCGGCCGATCGGGGTCTTGAGGTAGTACCAGGTGCCGTCGGCGGCGATGCGCATGTCGAGGTCGCCGCAGAACGGCGGATTCCACAGGTGGACGGGGGGCGGACCCTTGGCCCCTGCCCGGCCGAGCGCGCCCGCGATGGCGTCGAGCGTGCCGCTCTGCGTCTGCCCTTCCTTCGCCATGGTTTCCTGGAACCTGAACTGTGACCGGCCGTTCTCCTCGCGATCTTGCGCCGATGCAAGCTATCCACTGCCGCCAAAAGAGCCTTTCCGAGGTCGGAAAAGCTACTTTCTTCAAGCGGCCAAGCCCGTTTCGGTCCGGTCGGTCCGGGGGCGAGCACGGCAGACCTGCACGGAGGCAGGGTCGCACCCTTGAAAAATAGCGTAATCTCCAGGCAGTTGAGAGGATTCGTGGCCCCGCGCCGTCCGCTTGCAACTGTTGGCCCGAATGTTGCAACTTTTTTACTCAATCCGGACGCCCCGCTCGGCGATCCGGCGCATGACAAGTCTTGAGAACAAGGAGCGAAGTTATGTCTGTAGCCGGCGGTGAAGTCGAAAAGCTCGACGACATGATCGTGCGCCAAGCCGAGGCCACGGGCCAGCAGGTCGCGGCCGCCAAGGCGGCGATCGGCAACGTGATCTTCGGCCAAGAGAAGGTGGTCGAGCAGGCGCTCATCACGGTGCTGTGCGGCGGACACGCATTGTTGATCGGGCTCCCCGGCCTCGCCAAGACCAAGCTGATCGAGACCATGGGGGTCGTGCTCGGGCTGGAAGCCAAGCGCATCCAGTTCACCCCCGACCTGATGCCGTCCGACATCGTGGGCTCGGAAGTGCTCGACGAGGCCGTCGGCGGCAAGCGCAGCTTCCGCTTCATCGCCGGTCCGATCTTCGCGCAGCTCCTGATGGCCGACGAGATCAACCGCGCCAGCCCGCGCACCCAGTCGGCGCTGCTGCAGGCGATGCAGGAGCATCACGTGACGGTCGCCGGCAACCGCCACGACGTGCCGCGGCCGTTCCACGTGCTGGCGACCCAGAACCCGATCGAGCAGGAAGGCACTTATCCGCTGCCGGAAGCGCAGCTCGACCGCTTCCTGATGCAGATCGACGTCGACTATCCCGACCACGCCAACGAGCGCAGGATCGTTTTCGACACCACCGGCACGGAAGAGAGCAAGCCGAAGCCGACCATGACCGCCGACGAGCTCATTGCCGCGCAGCGGCTGGTGCGGCGCCTGCCGGTCGGCGAATCGGTGGTGGAGGCGATCCTTCACCTGGTGCGCTCGGCGCGCCCCGGCCCGGAGAGCGGCGAGATCGGCAAGCAGATTTCCTGGGGCCCGAGCCCGCGCGCCAGCCAGGCGCTGATGCTCGTCGCGCGCGCCCGCGCCCTCATCGACGGGCGGCTCTCGCCCTCGATCGACGACGTCATGGACATGGCCGAGCCGATCCTCAAGCACCGCATGGCGCTCACCTTCGCGGCGCGCGCCGACGGCGAGCAGCTCGACGGCGTCATCGGCAAGCTCAAGCAGCGCATCGGATGATCTGATGGCGGCGAGGCGCGCTGAAAAACACGAGATCAAGGCGACCCAGCGAGCGAGCGGCCAGGCCCGCTCGCTGGCGGAAGCCATGCCGCGCCTCATCCTGGAATCGCGCCGCATCGCCGCGACCGTCATCCACGGCCTGCACGGCCGCAAGCGCGCCGGCCCGGGCGAGAATTTCTGGCAGTACCGCCGCTTCGTCTCCGGAGAACCGTCGCGCCGCGTCGACTGGCGCCGTTCCGCCCGCGACGAGCACCTCTATGTGCGCGAGCAGGAATGGGAGGCGGCGCATACCGTCTGGATCTGGGCGGACCGTTCGCCGTCGATGGCGTTCACCTCCCATCTGGCCAAGGAATCGAAGCTCGACCGCACGCTGGTCGTCGCCTTCGCGCTCGCCGAGGTGCTGGTGCAGGCGGGCGAGCGCGTCGGCATGCCCGGCCTGATGCGGCCGACCGGCAGCCGCAACGTGCTCGAAAAGATGACGAACGCGATCATCCACGATGTCACCGAGCGCGCCAGCCTGCCGCCGGCCTTCGCGCCCTCCTCGCTCAGCGAGATCGTGGTGGTGTCGGATTTCTGGAGCCCGATCGCCGACATACGCCGCACCCTGACGCAGCTCTCCTCGACCGGCGCGCACGGCCATGTGGTCCAGATCGTCGATCCGGCGGAAGAGACGTTCCCCTATTCCGGGCGCGTCGAGTTCGTCGAGCCGGAAGGCGGCGGCGCCATCACGGCCGGACGCGCGGAGACCTGGAAGGCGGAATATGAGGGGCTGGTCGCGCGCCACCGCGCCGCGATCAGGTCCGACACCGACAAGCTCGGCTGGAGCTTCGCCATCCACCGCACCGACCGGCCGGCGACCGAGTTCCTGCTGGCGCTGCATGCGCGCATGGGCGCGCCGCCGCCGGGAGCGGTCGTGGGCGGCCGTCTCGGCATGTCCGGGCAAGCCGGGAGGCGCGCATGATGGGCCTCCCGCTCGGCTTTGCGCAGCCGCTGGTGCTGCTCGGCCTGCTCAGCATTCCGATCCTGTGGTGGCTCCTGCGGCTGATCCCGCCGACGCCCAAGCGCATCGATTTTCCGCCGACGCGCCTGCTGTTCGAGATCAAGCCCAAGGAGGAGACGCCGCAGCGCACGCCGTGGTGGCTCACGCTGCTGCGCCTGACGCTGGCGACGCTGGTCATCCTCGCCGCCGCGGGTCCCTTGTGGAACCCGCCGGTCGAAACCACGACCGCCAAGGCGCCGCTCGCGCTCCTGATCGATGACGGATTTCCCGCCGCCGGGACCTGGGAGGCGCGCATGCGCTCCGCCGAGGACCTGATCGCGCGCGCCGAGACCGACAATCGCGGCGTCGCGGTCGTTCCGATGTCGGAGCCGAGCCGCGACATCTCGTTCGAGACGCCGGGCGCGGCGCGCGTGCGGCTCAAGCAGATCAAGCCCAAGCCTTATGCGGTCGTACGCGCCGACATGCTGGTGCCGCTCGGCCGCTTCTTCGGCGCCACCGCCGATGTCGAGGTGGTCTGGCTCACGGACGCGGTCGACGTGGGCGGCGGAAGTGAATTCGTGGCGGCGCTCGGCCGCCTCATCGGCGGACGCGCGGTCACGGTGATCGAGGGCGGGCTGGCGCCGGCGCATGCGCTGGTGGCCGCGGAGAACAATGCCGCCTCTCTCACCGTCAAGGTGCTGCGCACGACGGGCGCGGCGGCCGAGGCCGGTGTCGTGCGCGGTCTCGACCTCAAGGGACTGCCGCTCGGCGACGCGACCTTCTCGTTCAAGGACGGCGAGACCGAGACCGACGCCGAGCTCACGCTGCCGGTCGAGATCAGGAACGACATCGCGCGGCTCGAAATCAGCGCGGAGCGCTCGGCCGGCGCCGTCCAGCTCCTCGACAAGCGCTGGCGCCGGCGCAGCGTCGGCGTCGTCACCGGCGCGACCGCCGATACCGCGCAGCCGCTGCTCGCCTCGACTTATTACCTCGCGCGCGCGCTCGGCCCGTTCGCGGACGTGCGGCTCGCCGAGCGCGGTTCGCCGGCCCAGGCGGTCGCCCAGTTCATCGAGCAGCGCCTGCCGATGGTGATCCTCGCCGACGTGGGCAACGTCTCCGAGGCGAAGGAACAGCTCACCCGCTGGATCGACGATGGCGGCGTGCTGGTGCGTTTCGCGGGGCCGCGGCTGGCGGCGGCCGACGACGATCTCGTCCCGGTGAAGCTGCGCCGTGGCGGCCGCATCCTGGGCGGCGCGCTGTCCTGGGATCAGCCGCAGGCGCTCGCCGCCTTTACGCGCGAAAGCCCGTTCTTCGGCATGGCCGTGCCGACCGACGTCAGCGTGAGCCGGCAGGTGCTGGCGGAGCCGGATTCCACCCTGACCGACCGCACCTGGGCGACGCTGACCGACGGCACGCCGCTGGTCACGGCGCAGCGCCGCGGCAAGGGTGTCGTCGTGCTGTTCCACGTCACTGCCGACACGCGCTGGTCCGACCTGCCGCTGTCGGGCGCCTTCGTCGAAATGCTCAAGCGCATCGTCTCGCTCGCCGGCTCCACGGCCACCGCCGACGCCGGTGCGCCGGGCGCGGGCCGCGGCACCGCGCAGGACGTCGTAGCGCCGAGCCGCATCCTCGATGGTTTTGGCGTGTTCGGGCCGCCGCCACCGAGCGCGCGGCCGGTGCCCACCGGCTTTAGCGGCCGGGGCAGCGCCGATCACCCGCCCGGCTTCTACGGGCCACCGGAAGGACTTCTTGCCGTGAACACGCTCGCGCCTGCCGATCGGCTTGCACCGCTCGACGTTTCCGCGCTCAATGCACGCCGGGAGGCCTATCGGATGAGCGAACCGCAAGACCTGCGCGGGCCGGTCCTGCTCGCGGCGCTGGCGCTCCTGGCATTGGACGCGCTGGTCGTGTTCTGGCTGGCCGGCGGCATCGGCCGGCTCACGCGCGGCATGCGGCGGCGCCCCGCGCCCGCGGTGCTGGCGCTGGCGGTGCTCGCAGCCATGATGCTCGGGACTCCCGATGCGCGCGCGCAGAACGACGAGGCCGCCGCCAAGGCCACGCTGCAGACGCGGTTCGCCTTCGTGTTCTCCGGCGATGCGGAGGTCGACCGCATCAGCAAGGCCGGCCTGCAGGGGCTCACGCTGTTCCTGGCGCAGCGCACCGCGCTCGAAGCGGGCGAGCCGATCGGGATCGATCCCGCCAAGGACGAGCTTGCCTTCTATCCGCTGATCTACTGGCCGGTCGTGCCGAGCGCGCCAAGACCATCGCGCGAGGCGCTGGAGCATCTCGACGCCTACATGAAACAGGGCGGCACGGTGCTGTTCGACACCCGCGACGCGATCCAGGCGGTGCCCGGTCCCGGCGGCGACAACCGCGCGCCCGGCATGATGGCGCTCCGCAACATCCTGTCCTCGCTCGACATCCCCGAGCTCGAGCCGGTGCCGAAGGATCACGTGCTGACCAAGACCTTCTATCTGCTCAAAGAGTTTCCGGGCCGCTTCGCCACCGGTCAGCTCTGGGTCGAGGCGACGCCGGTCGAGAACGAGGACGAGCCGCCGAACCGTCCGGCGCGCGCCGGCGACGGCGTGTCCTCGATCATCATCACCTCCAACGACCTGGCCGGCGCCTGGGCGGTCCGTCCGGACGGACAGGCCATGCTGCCGATCGTGACCGGCGAGCCGCGCCAGCGCGAATTCGCCTTCCGCGCCGGCGTCAACATCGTGATGTACACGCTCACCGGCAACTACAAGGCCGACCAGGTCCACATTCCGGCGCTGCTGGAACGGCTGGGACAGTGAGCGGGCCTTCATCCTTCGAGACGCCGCCTTCGGCGGCTCCTCAGGGTGAGAGAGAGAGAGATTGATCCTCATGGTGAGGAGCATCGCGAAGCGGTGCGTCTCGTACCCTGAGGCCCCGATGCAACGATGTGAGGATTTGAGTTGAACTTCGGCATCTCATTCGCACCGCTGGTGCCCGAATATGTCGTATGGGCCGGTTTTGCGGTCGCGCTCGTGCTCGCGGTCCTGCTCGTGCTGGCGCGCGCCCGCGGCGCCTTCGTGCGCACGCTGGCGCTGATCCTGTTCGTGCTGGCGCTCGCCAACCCGTCGCTGACGCGCGAGGACCGCGATCCGCTGACCTCGGTCGCCGCCGTCGTCATCGACAAGAGCCCGAGCCAGGAGTTCGGCGACCGCACCGCGCAGACCGAAGCGGTGCGCGCGCAGCTCGCCGAGCGGCTCGGCCGGCTGCCGGGCATCGAGGTGCGCTTCGTGGAGGCCGGCCAGTCGGACGGCGAGACCGACGGCACGCGGCTGTTCACGGCGCTCACCGCCGCCCTGTCGGACGTGCCGCACGACCGCATCGCGGGCGCCATCGTGGTCACCGACGGGCGCGTGCATGACGTTCCGACCGAGGCCGCGGCGCTCGGCTTCGCCGCGCCGGTCCATGCGCTGATCACCGGCTCCAAGAACGAGCGCGACCGCCGCGTGGTGCTGATCACGACGCCGCGCTTCGGCATCGTCGGGCAGCCGCAGACCATCACCTACCGCGTCGAGGACCAGGGCGCGGCGCCCGGCACGGCCCAGATCACCGTGAAACGCGACGGCGAGACCATCGACAGCCGCAGCGTCCGCGTCGGCACGCAGGTGAACATCGCCGTGCAGATCCCGCACGCGGGTCCCAACATCATCGAGATCGAGGCGTCGGCGCTCGAGAACGAGCTGACGCTGGTGAACAACCGCGCCGTGGTCTCGATCGACGGCGTGCGCGACAAGCTGCGGGTGCTGCTCGTCTCGGGCGAACCGCATGCCGGCGAGCGCACCTGGCGCAACCTCCTGAAGTCGGACGCCTCGGTCGACCTCGTCCATTTCACCATCCTGCGGCCGCCGGAGAAGCAGGACGGCACGCCGATCAACGAGCTCTCGCTGATCGCGTTCCCGACCCGCGAGCTGTTCCAACAGAAGATCAACGAATTCCAGCTCATCATCTTCGACCGCTACGCGCGCCAGGGCGTGCTGCCGATCCTCTACTTCGACAACATCGCGCGCTACGTGAAGGCCGGCGGCGCGGTGCTGGTGGCGGCGGGTCCCGATTATGCGAGCCAGACCAGCATCTGGCGCACGCCGCTGGAAACCGTGCTGCCCGCCGAGCCGAGCGGACGCACCACCGATACGGCGTTCCGCGCCCGCCTCTCCGAGCTCGGCAAGCGCCATCCGGTGACGCGCGGCCTCGAGGGCGCCGACCAGGAGCCGCCGCACTGGAGCCGCTGGTTCCGCCTGGTCGACGCGCGCACCGCCAAGGGCACGCCGGTGATGGAAGGGCCGGACGGCAAGCCGCTGCTCGTGCTCTCGCGTGAAGGCGAAGGCCGCGTGGCGCTCCTGCTCTCCGACCACATCTGGCTCTGGGCGCGCGGCTTCGAAGGCGGCGGCCCGCACATCGACCTGCTGCGGCGGCTCTCGCACTGGCTGATGAAGCAGCCCGACCTGGAAGAGGAAGCGTTGCGCATCCTGGTGCGCGGACGCGATCTCACGGTGCAGCGCCAGACCATGGCCGACACCGTCGAGGACGTGACGCTGACCACGCCGACCGGCAAGACGCGCACGCTCACGCTGACGCAGGCGGTGCCCGGGGTGTGGCGCTCGACCATCGACGCCAACGAACTGGGACTCTGGCGCGCGAGCGACGGCAAGCTCAGCGCGCTCGCCAATGTCGGGCCGGCCAATCCGCGCGAGTTCACCGAGGTCACGTCGACCACCGAGGTGGTGGCGCCGCTCGTGAACGCTACCGGCGGCGCCGCGGTGCGCATCGAGGACGGCGCCGGCGTGCACCTGCCGCGCATCATCGCGGCGCGATCGAGCGACACCTACAAGGGCGACGACTGGATCGGTCTCAAGATCCGCGAGGCGAGCGTGGTGCGCGGGATCGGCGTGCTGCCGGTATTCGCGGGACTGATCGGCCTCCTGCTGCTGGTCGGCAGCCTGGCGGCGACCTGGGCGCGCGAAGGCCGCTGAGGCGGCTTGCGCGCGACGACCTTGCGGCCGTCACTTGCTCATGACTTTTTCGGCCGCCGACAACAGGCCGACGCGGGGGTTCTGCGCGCAATATTGCCGCAACTTCTCCGACGTGACCTTGATCTTGTCGAAGTCGATGACCGCCGGGTCCTCTTCTTCGGTGTGATAGCCTTCCAGCCACATGTAGATCAGCGCGCTCGTTTCCTTGTTGCTTTCGGCGAATTCCTTGCATTTGACGCTCGACAGGTCGAGCACCTGCGCGCCGGCGGGGGCCGATGCGAACACGAGCGCGGCAACAAGCGCGGCGCTGGATATTTTCATGGGCACGGTCCTCATGAAAAACGGAAACAACGTCCGCAACGCTACGCCGGGGGACTGTATGCGTCAAAATTAATCAATGAGTTTGCCTAACGCGTGACCTGGATCAAAAGATTCCATTACGGCGCGTCCCATTCCGGCCGGATCGGCCCCGAAACGCCGTCGAAAGCGCCGGCGGCGAGTTCGCACACCAGCAGCCGGCCCGGATCGAGCGGGCCCGGCATGACGGCGCGGCCCTTGGGAATCTGCTTGAAGCCGCATTTGCCGTAATAGGGCTGGTCGCCCACCAGCACGACGAGGCGGTGGCCCTTGGCTTTGGCTTCGGCGAGTGCGCGCTCGATCAGCGCCTTGCCGATCCCGCGCTCGCGGAACGGCGGCTCGACGGTGAGCGGGCCGAGCAGCAGCGCCCTGGTCTCGCCTATCCGGATCGGCGTGAGCCACACCGAACCGACCAGCAGCGTGCCGATGCGCGCCGTGAAGGAGAGCTCCGGCACATGCTCGGCTCCTTCGCGGATGCGATAGGCGGTCTTGGCAAGCCGCCCTGGCCCGAAGGTGCGCTCGTGCAGCCGCTCGATCGCGGCCGCGTCGTCGGCAGTTTCCGCCCGGATGGTGATGGAAGGATCCGTCATCGGTGCTCAGAGCCTGATCCACGGCGACGCAATCGCGCACGGCCCGCCGTCAGCCGCTGCCAATGCAATCTGCGGCGCAGCGGGCGGTTCGGATGCCCCGGTCGGCGCTTGCACTGTCGTGCGCGTCCGATCGAGATCGAGCGATCCGTCTGCGCTCATTCCCGCGCCAGCGGAAATCCAGACTGCTCGCAAGGATGGGCTTTGCCGCGGCAAAGCCCACCGGGTCCCGCTTTCATGACAACGCGCGGACGAAAGATCACGACTCGACGTGACGGCCCCGCCTAGTTTACCGCGAAGCAGTAGAACAGGCCGGCGCCGCCGGTGCTCACGAGGTCGCTCTGGGTGCAGCCGCCGCCCGGCCCGCGCGAGGGATGCGACGAATTCCACGACTTGGCCTCGATGGTATCGGACAGCCCCTGCCGGTCGATGTGTCCGAGCTGGGCTGCGCCGGCGGCGCCGCTCTTGGTCCAGTTGCCGCAGGTCTTGTCCTCGCCGGGACCATAGGCGCGGCCGTCCATCTGCGAGCCGGTCAGCGCGTCATGCTGGTTGGGGTTGTCGCCGCGTCCGGGGATGACCGCGCCCTTCTCGCTCAGTGCCGTCCCCTTGTTGAGGTTGTTGTCGCCATGCAGATGGTCGAGATTCTGCGCGACGACGACGCCGTTGGCGTTGAGCCATGGCCCCTGCCCGATGCGGTCGCGCGCGTTGACGGGGGCGGCGCTGCCGACGGCCTGGGTGCTGAGATAGGCGCGCCAGGTGCGGTTGCCCGCGCCCACCGCTTGCGCGAGCCGCTGGCAGTGCAGATCCGCGCCCGACAGGCCGCCCAGATTGGCGCCGTTACCGAGGCCGATGCTGGTCACAAAAAATGTCATCGTTGGCTGTTGCGCCTGCACGCCGGCCACCAGGCCGAGCGACACCAGCGCGCCCACCGCAGCAAGGGATAGGGTCGTCGTCCTTTTCATCATCGTCTCCTGCTTGAACTGGATCATCGACACCGAGAGTCGCGCTCTTCGGCAGCCTGACGACAAAGCCTAGCACGGAAATCCCGTCACGGGCGCGTTTTGTGCGGGCACGTCGTCGTGCATTCCCGCGCTCCTCTGGCGCCGGCCCGAATTGGGCCACGAGCACGACGCGCGTGGAACGGCCGCAGGGTCAAGCGCTTCACCACCGCTCGCTGGCCGGAGCGCCGCCGAGCACCTCGATGATGCGCGCTCGGGTTGGCGCCGTGGTGTCGTTGGGCAACTCGTCGAGCGAGAAGAAGCCGTGCGCGATGATCTCGCGATCGGGCACCGGCTCCCCGATCTGGCGGAAATCCGGGACCACGAACACGGCCACATGGTCGCGCCGGGAGGCGCGATCGTTGAAGAAGACGCCGTGCAGCCGCGGCGGCGCCGTCGGCTCGATATTGCCCTCCTCGGCCAGTTCCCGGACCAGCGCATCGATCACCGTCTCGCCGGGCTCGACACCGCCGCCGGGCAGATGCCAGCCGCGCACGTAGCTGTGCTGCACCAGGAAGATACGACGGTCCTCGTCGATCACCAGCGCGCGCACGCCGAGCGTCATGCCGCGCGCAAAGCGCCAATAGACGTGCAGCAGGCGCCGGACCAGCGGTTCGACCGCATCGCGCGCCGACTTGAGGGCAGGATTCATCCCGGCTCCGCGGTTTTGGAAACTAGGGATGCCAATCCGCCCGGGTTGTCAAAAGCTCGCGATTCCTGTTTAGAATATTTCTAATATTGACCGCATGCTGTCATTCTGACCCCGAGGCCGCCGTGAAGCGCTTTGCCGAACTCTCCGAACAGGAAACCCTCGCGCTCGCGATCACGTCGGAGGACGAGGACAGCCGCATCTATCGCGGCTTCGCGATGGGGCTGCGCGACAACTACCCGGCCTCCGCCAAGGTGTTCGACGAGATGGCCGAGGAGGAGGTGCGCCATCGCAGCATGCTGATCGAACTCTACCGCCAGAAGTTCGGCGAGTACCTGCCGCTGATCCGCCGCCAGGACGTCAAGGGCTTCATCAAGCACAAGCCCCTGTGGCTGGCGCAGACGCTTGGGCTCGACGAGGTTCGCAAGATCACGGAGACGATGGAGATCGAGGCGGCGCGGTTCTACCGCAAGGCCGCGGAAGCGGCGCGCGACGTCTCGGTGCGCAAGCTCCTGACCGAACTGGCGGAGATCGAAGACCAGCACGAGGATCTGGCACACAAGCTCGGCGAACAGGTGCTGACCAAATCCGCTCGCGCCAAGGAGGACGAGACCTCGCGGCGCATGTTCCTCCTGCAATACGTGCAGCCGGGGCTGGCCGGGCTGATGGACGGTTCGGTGTCGACCCTGGCGCCGCTGTTCGCCGCGGCTTTCGCCACCCACCACACCTGGGAGACTTTCCTGGTGGGCCTCGCCGCCTCGGTCGGCGCCGGGATTTCCATGGGCTTTGCCGAGGCGCTCTCCGACGACGGCTCGCTCACCGGCCGCGGCGCCCCGCTCATCCGCGGCACGGTCTGTGGCGTGATGACGGCGATCGGGGGGCTCGGCCACACGCTGCCCTATCTGATCAGCGATTTCTGGACCGCCACGGTTCTCTCCGTGATCGTGGTCGTCATCGAACTCGCCGCCATTTCCTATATCCGGTTTCGTTTCATGGACACGCCCTTCCTCTCCGCCGCTTTCCAGGTCATGGTCGGCGGCGCGCTGGTGTTTCTGGCCGGCATCCTCATCGGCAGTTCATGATTGCCGCAGCATTGTCATGTGCGCTTCGCACGGCGCCGCAATGATTTGATCGGCTGGGATTGCAATGGCGAAGTTCGTGCTGGCGCATCTGTCGGATCCGCATCTCGCACCGCTGCCGCGGCCGCGGCTCTACGAGCTCGCCGGCAAGCGCATGGGCGGCTACGTCAACTGGCACCGCAACCGCAAGAACGTCCATCTCGCGGCGGTGCTCGAGCGCATCGTCGCCGACCTCAAGGCGCAAGCGCCCGACCACATCGCGGTCACCGGCGACCTGGTCAACCTCGCGCTCGCGGCCGAGTTCGCGCCGGCGCGGGGGTGGCTCGAACGCCTGGGCGCGCCGCCGGACGTGACCCTCGTGCCCGGCAACCACGATACCTACGTGCTGTCGAAGGCGCGCCACCCGCAGCGCCACTGGTCCGATTTCATGCGCGGAGACCAGCAGGACGCGCAGGCGGAATTTCCCTTCGTGCGCCGGCGCGGTCCGGCGGCCTTGATCGGTCTCAGCACCGCGGTCCCGTCGCCGCCGTTCCGCGCCACCGGCCGGCTCGGCGGCAAACAGCTTGCGCGGCTCGGCGAGGTGCTGGCGAGGCTCGAGCGCGAGGGCGCCTTCCGGGTGGTGCTCATCCATCATCCGCCGGTCAGCAGGGCGGAATGGCACGCCCATCGGCTGACCGACGGGCAGGCCTTCCTCGATGTGATCAGGCGGCACGGCGCCGAACTCGTGATCTACGGTCACGAGCATGTCCATTCGCTGGCCTGGTTCGACGGGCCCCGGCGCCGGGTTCCGGGGGTCGGCGTGCCGTCCGCCTCGGCGACCCTGGGCGGCCATTACGATTCCGCCGCCTATAACCTCTATGCGATCGAGGGCACGCCCGGCGCATGGCGTTGCGAGATGGCGACGCGCGGTCTCGACCGCGCGGGCTCGTCCATCGTCGAACTGAAACGGTGCCTGCTGGAAAGCACCTAACGCGGCGCCGACAGCATTGCGGCGATGACGAGCGCGGCGAGGCCGGCGAATACGCCGAATAGAAACGCCCGGAGGGCGCGGCCGCGACGGCGGCGGCGCTCGACGCGCGCTCCGCGCTTGAGGTCGCCGATCACCGGCGTGCCGGTTTCCGCCAGCGCCCGCTCGCGCTCGATCAGTCGCTGCGCCAGGTACTTCGTCACCGCGTCGACCAGGTCGGGAATGGTCAGGGATTCGGCGAGCACCTTGCGGCCGTAGCGGGTGTCCTGCACGAAGCGGTAGATGCGCTTGTCGCGGCCCATGCCGACATGCGCGATGGCGTCGATCCACAGCCGCGGCGTCTCGCCCCGGCTGAGGCCGCGGTCGAACAGGTCCACGTGCGCGGGAATTTCGGCAAACAGCGGATCGAGCGCCTCGTTGAGCAGTTCGAGCCGCGCGACCTCGGCGTCATGCAGGTCGACGACGACGCCGGTGCGCTCGGCGGAATCGATCCGCGCCTTGCGCAAAGCGTCCTTGAGGCGCTGCGGCTGCGGCTGCTCCGGCGCGGCTGCGACCGCAGGCTGACGTTTCCATCCCCACATGGCGCGTAACCTAGCAAGCGGCGCAGCCGGCGCAACCCGCCGCAGCGCCGCGGTCCACAAACCGCGCCCCCTGTGGCTTGCGCGCTACAGCCTGAAGTCGGCGCAAGTCGTTCAATTGTCGGGCGAAATGATGCCGTAGGGACGCGCCCAGGCGAGCCCCGCCTCGGTCCGGCCGCGCGGGCGGTATTCGGCCGCCACGTAGCCGGCATAGCCGAGCGCGTCGAGCGCCTCGAACAGCGCCGGATAATTGACCTCGCCCTCGTCGGGCTCCCGGCGCGAGGGCACGGCGGCGACCTGCACGTGGCCGACCAGCGGCAACAGCTTTTCGAAGCGCCGGATGAGATCGCCGCCCACGATCTGCGCGTGATAGAAATCGAACTGGATGCGCACATGGGGCCGATCCACCTTGGCGACGACGTCGGCCGCGTGCTCGGCGCGGGTCAGGAAATAGTCGGGCCGGTCGCGCGGGTTGATCGGCTCGATCAGCAGCGTGATGTCCTTCTCGCGCGCCGCGTCGGCCGCGCGCCTGAGGTTCGCCACGAAGGTGCGCTCGGCCGCCGGCCGCTGCTCCGGCGGCACCTGGCCGGCGAGGCAATGCACCGCCGTGCCGCCGACCGCCGCCGCATAATCGAGCGCCTGCCGCAGCAGCAGGTCGAAGTCGCGCTCGCGGCCCGGCACCGCGGCGAGACCGAACTCGCCCTCGCGGCCGCGCGCGGTGTTCAGCCCGAGTTGGGTCAGGCCATGGCGCGCAAGCTCGGCCTTGATTGCCGAGGGTGCGTGGTCGTAGGGAAACTGCAGCTCGACCGCCTTGAAGCCGCAGGCGGCCGCGGCGCCGAAGCGCTCGATCAGCGGACGCTCGGTGAAGAGATAGGCGAGATTGGCGGCGAGGCGGGGCATGGGGGATTCTCCGGGGGGAGCGTAATCATCACATCATATGCCGCTCGCGATGCCGCGTGTCGTGGCGAAGACTGGCGCCACAGCGTTTCCCTCCCCTGTCCCGGGCGCAGTGCAGCACCCCCAAGAGCCCGTAGGGCGCGTATTGCGCCAGAGCAATGTTGCTCGCCTGCGCTGTCTTGTTGAAGATGACGTGTTGAAGAATGGCGGATTACGCTTCGCTCATCCGCCCTCCGGCCTTGCGCGCAGGATTACACAAATGCCGCCCAACTCCGTCTTCCACATCGCCGTGCTGCCCGGCGACGGCATCGGGCCCGAGGTCATGGCGCCCGCGCTCGACATCCTCGAGCGCGTGGCGGCGGCGACGCCGGGGCTCGCCTTCCGTTTCACGCCGGCGCCGGCCGGCGCAGCCCACTATCGCGACACCGGAACGGCCTTGCCCGAGAGCACCGTCAAGCTCTGCGACGAGGCCGACGCGATCCTGCTGGGCGCCTGCGGGCTGCCGCACATCCGCTATCGCGACAACACCGAGATCATGCCGCAGGTGGAGCTGCGCATGATCTTCGACCTCTATGCGGGCGTGCGGCCTTGCCGCCTCATTCCCGGCGTGCCGTCGCCGATCGTGGGCGCCGCCGAGCGCGGCATCGACCTGGTCGTGATCCGGGAATCGACGGAAGGGCTGTTCGCCTCCATGGGCAAGGGCGTGGTGACCCACGACGAAGCGCGCGAGACGCTCGTGATCACGCGCAAGACCAGCGAGCGCCTGTTCGAATTCGCGTTTCGCCTGGCGGAGCGAAGAAAGGCGCGCGGGCGCAAGGGCGCGCTCGCCTGCGTCGACAAGGCCAACGCGTTCAAGGCCTATGCGTTCTTCCGCGCGCTCTTCGACGAAGCGGCCGCGCGCCATCCCGGCGTCGCGACCGAGCGGCTCTACGTCGACGCCTGCTCGGCCATGCTGGTGCGCCGGCCATGGGACTTCGACGTGCTGGTGATGGAGAACATGTTCGGCGACATTCTCTCCGACCTCACCGCCGGACTGATCGGCGGCATGGGCATGGCGCCATCGGCGGACATCGGCGACACCCACGCGGTGTTCCAGCCCTGCCACGGCACCGCGCCCGACATCATGGGCCAGGGCCTGGCCAATCCGACCGCGATGATCCTGTCGGCGGCGCTGATGCTGGACTGGCTGAGCGAGCGGCATGGTCACGGGCCGGCCGCGGATGCGGCGCGGACGATCGAGCGCGCGGTCGACCGCGCCTTCGCGGACGGACTGAGGCCGTGCGAGTTCGGCGGCCGCGACGGCACCGACGCGGTGGCGAGCGCGGTGATCGCGAAGCTGGATGGCAACAAATAGCCCGCATGAGCGAGGCGAAATGCGGGAGGGATGTCGAATGCAGGTCCCGGATTTCGCTTCGCTCATCCGGGCTAGGCTGCGTCAAGAGACGGCGGTCAGAAGTGCAGCCCCGGAAGGCTCCCGAAGCGGTAGTTCGCGCCGAATTTGAGGGTCTCGACCTTCTGTCCCGCATTGACCAGGAATGCCGGGTTGAGAACCAGCGGGTTGGCCGGAGCGCCCGGGAAGAACAATCCCTTGGTGCCGAGATCGAAATGGTCGGCTTCGATGAAGACCGTCCAGTTCGGGGCGAAGCCCCATTCGACGCCGCCGCCGACAACCCAGCCGGCATTCGTCACGGAAGGCGAGCCGAGAAACACCGACGTGTTTTCGATCTCGAACTTGCCGCGCACCCAGGCGAGGCCGCCGCGCGCGTAGATGAGCGAGCGATCGAGCGTCAATCCGACGCGGCCCGTTGCGGTCACGATCGAGTCGACCTTGGCGCGCAGCGTCCAGGTCGAGTTGAACTGGTCCATGTTCGTGCCGGTGATCGTGGACTGGCTCCAGGAGCCCTGGAGGCCGAACACGAGGCCGCCGTCAAGCGGGAAATCGCACCCGACCTGCGCACCATAGATTGCGCCGGACATGTCGGTGTTGGCCGCCTGTCCGAGGAAGGTATTGTCGATCTGGCCATTGTTCGCCGGGGAATCCCTCCACGTCGTATGGCTGGACCCCAGACCGCCGTGGCCGCCGACGTAGCAGCCCTGCCAGGACTGCGTGGCCGGCGCAGGGCGCGGCGGCGTCTTGATCGGCATTCTCACGTCCGCGGCACTGGCAGCACTGGCGGCGACGACAGCCGCAACCGCAACGCCCACAAACATGAGATTCTTCATCTGCGTCTCCTGGAATGGGGAATAAACCCGGCCCGTTCACGATGGCGAACCGCTCGTTAACGTTAACCAATTCATGGTTAAGCATTGGTTAGCCGGCGGTACGATAGAAGGAGGTCGGGCAACCGGTGTTGCCGGAGTGCAACGGTTGTCGCGCCCGTGGCGATCGCGCGGGAGGGGCCGCTAACCCTTCATTCCGGCTGCTTGCAGGGCAGGCAGTCCGCCGTCTTTGCCTTTGAGCAGGAGGTTTCCCCGAAAACCGGTTCCCACTTTTCCGCATCATGCTCTAGGATGCCTTCCCGTCCCCTGTACCGAGGCCAGAGCGATGCTGTTCGTCGTCCACGCGGTGGACAAGAAGGACACCCTGCCGACGCGGGCGAAGTTCTATCGCGCGCATCGCATCCATCTCGACCAGGCCGAAGATCACGATGTGGGCGTGCTGACGGCGGGCACGCTCGTCGACGACGACGGCGAGACGCCGGTCGGCTCCATCTTCGTCATCGAGGCGAAGGACCGCACGGCCGTGGATGCCTTCACCCGCAGCGACCCCTATCACGTCAACGGCGTCTGGGGCACGGTCCAGATCCACGGCTACAACAAGAAGCGCGGCACGCCGTTGCCGGCGCGGCGCTGACGAAGTCGAATCGATGGCCATGCCGCCTCCCCGCGACGCGGGGAGGTCGCGAGCCGATCATCAGACACGCGGCGTTTCGGCGGCGGCTTGCTTGCCCGCGATGAAGCCCTGGCACGTGCAGCGCGCCAGCCCATGCATTCCGAAGCCGCCCGCCGACTCGCCGCCGCAATAAAGCCCGGCGATCACCTCGCCGTTCATGTCGACGACCTGGCATTTGCCGTTGATGCGCAAGCCGGCGCGCGTGTCGTGCAGGACCGGCGTGGCCCAGCCCGCATAGAACGGCGGCTTGGCGATGGTGTGAAGCGGGCGCGGCTTGCCGAAGTCGAAATCCCGGCCCTGGGCCACGAAGCCGTTGTAATCCCCGACGGTCTTCTCGAGATTCTGCGGCGGCATCGGAACGCGCTGGTATTTCATCTGGATCTTGTTGGCGAGCTCGCCCACCGTGTCGGCGCTGAAGAAAAAGCCACCGTCGAGGTCCACATTCGGCGGCTTCGGATCCCACTTCTCGCGCTCGACCGCCGCGGAATCGAAGATCGCCCAGATCGGACCGCCGCCGTTATGGCCGTCGCCGATCCCCGCCATGGCGGCGTTGATCCAGTTGTTGGGCTCGAACCTGACGTTCTTGGCGTTGAGATAGCTGCCGTGAATGTAGGGATCGATGCTCTTGTAGTTGTTGGCGGTGAATTGCCGGCCGGTCTCGTCGTAGAACCGCTTGCCCAGCATGTTCACCGTGATGACGTTCTGCCAGTCGGTGACCCGCAGCCCCGTGGCGCGCGCTTTGCCGAAGACGGGACTGCCGGGCATCCAGCGCAGGTTCACATAGCCGTACTGGCACCCGATCTGCCCGGGCTTGGTCAGGCCCGAGCCGGTCTCGCTGGTGAAGTTGAACAGTCCCCACAGCGAAGCGTTGATCGACATTGCGGCGATCTCGCCGCTGGCGTCCTGGTTCGAATAGGGCATGCCGGCGAGGCCGCAATATTCCTCCGTCAGGCGCGGATCGAACATGCGGCGGAAGTTGACATTGCCGGTCGATCCTCCGGTGGCGATGATGACCGCCTTGCGGGCGCGGATGTTGACCTTGTTGCCGTTGTTGTCGGCGGCGACGCCGAGCACGCGGCCGGAGGTCGGGCTCTCCCGGTAGATCGCGGTCATCTTGTGCTCGAGCAGGTACTCGACGCCGGCCTTGCGCGCGGCGGCATCGAGCGGCTGCATCAGGCCATTGCCCGAGGACATCGTCGCCCGCACATTCGCATTGGCGGGCGCGCCGGTCTGGATGAGCGGCCATTCCATGGGCGCCGCGTGCATGGTGCGCAGCACCGAATTGCCGACCGACGAGCCGCCTTGCCGGTCCGGCGGCTTGTCGACGTAGACCACGCCGTGCGCGCGCAGGAATTCGAAGGTAGCGGCGCTGTTGTCGGCGAAGGCGCGGATGATCTCGCGGTCGTTGTAGCGGTAATCGGGAAAGCCGTTGGGCTGCACCACCGACCAGTCGGTGAGGTCCTTGAACACGAGGTCCGGCGAGTCCTCGACACCGTATTTCTTCTGGATGGTGGTGCCGCCGCCGAGCGGCATGTTGCCGCCGCTCACCCGCGCATGGCCGCCGACATGGGGCTGCGCCTCGACCACGATCACCGACGCGCCGGCCTCCCTGCCGACGATGGCCGCGGGAAGACCGCAGGCGCCCGAGCCGATCACCACGATGTCGGCCTCGCGGTCCCACTGGGCCGGAGGCTGTTGGGCCTGTGCGGTCGCCGGGGACGCAATGCTGCCGGCGGCCAATGCGGCCGCCGCCGTCCCGGTGCCGCGAACCAGCAAGTCGCGCCTGTTGATGGTCATCGAATCCTCCCGTGCCCGTTATTGTCATTGACCGCGACCGGTCGAAAGACCCGATCGCAGGCTTGGGGAGCGAGCAAAGCCTGTTTGGGGAGGTTCGTAAAGGTGGGGCAGCAGGAAAGACGCAATGGCGAAGCCATCACCTCTGCGTCTGAAAATACCGCAGGTCCGGCGACGCCTGTCCTTTTTTGGTCGGCATCAGATAGCCGTCCGCGCTGAACATGTAGGTTTCCTTGCCGACCACCACATGCGGGTTGTTCTCGGCGCAATCGACGAAATCCCAGCTCGGGTTGCGTTCGCGGCGGTAGCTCCTGCTCACCGTCCAGGGACGCGTCAATGCGTTGTCGGTGACCGTTGTCTCGTTGCGCATCAGATCCTGATCGGCGCCGTCGAGCTTGAGACGCTCCTTGACGATGGTCTGGCCGTCCCGGTGCAGGGGCAGTCCGCTGCCTTCGAAGGTGCGCGGGCCCTTGAAGCCGCGGGTTTCGACTTCGAGGAGATCGTAGCGGCCATCGCCGTCGGTATCGAGCCAGTTGCCGATGGAATAGCCGTTGAAGCTCGGCAGCACATCCGCCGGCCAGGCGCGGCCATCGGTAAAGATGCGGCGGTGCGTGGTGTAGTCGGTCAGGATGTAGACCGTGCCCGGCGTGATGATGAACTCGAGCGGATAGACCGCGATCATCATGCGCGGCATGCCGTGTGGCAGGCACAGGCCGGTCGGATCGCCGCCGAGGCCCCCGGTGGCGCGATCTGCGGCCTTCTCGTCGAACATGGCCAGATATTCGGCCGTCAGCGGCGCCTGCTGGCCGCGGCCGCCGGGCTTGTCCGAAACCCAGTTGTTTCCCACTCCGGGCGGCTTCGTCCACTGGCCCGACCAGTCCGGATATTTCGACAGATCCTGGGCGGCCGCGGCAAGCGGCCACGCCAGGGCCGCGCCGGCGAGAACAGCGATGAATGCAAGCCGTGTCATGCAGCACCTTATCTGGCGACGAGAAGGAATCAGCCCGGGTTCTTGTCTTCGCGCCAGATGCCGAGCGCTTGCTGCGCCGGACGGTCGGAGATCGAGAACAGCACCGATTCCTTGGCGGGCTGGTGCGAATAGCGCTTCCATGGCGGCACCACGAATACGTCGTTGGGACCCCATTCCAGCACCTTGCCCTCGACCGTGGTGGTGCCCTGCCCTTCGGTGCACACGAAGATCGTGCCGTCGGTGGCGCGGTATGGCTCGCCTTTGAAGCCCTTCGGGAGGAGCGCCAGGTTCGCGCCCATGGTGGGCAGCACCGGGCCGCCGGTGATCGGGTTGGCGTAACGCACGCGCGCGCCGTGGCTCCTGTCGATCTGGCCCGCCTTCTTCAGCCGCTCGACCACGGGGCGCGTGCGCGCGTAGGTGTAGTTGATGACCGGGCTGCGATTGAGATTGACCGGCGCACCGTCGGGCAGCACGCCGGAGGCATAGAACGCGGCCGAGTCGCCGTCCTGCCGCGTGGTCGCCTGCATCTGGCTGTCGGGATAGTCAGCGAACGACGCCTCGAAGAAATTGACCGCCGGGAAGTCGAGCACGTCGAGCCAGAGCATCGGCTTCTTCGACGGATTGCCGTGGTCGTGCGGCGCCCAGTTGGCGGTGATCACGAAGTCGCCCGGCGACATGAAAGCCTTCTCGCCCTCGACCGCCGTATAGGCGCCCTCGCCGTCGAGCACGAAGCGGATCGCGGACGACACATGCCGGTGCGCCGGCGCGACCTCGCCCGGCAGGATCATCTGGATGCCGGCGAACAGCGTGTTGGTGGCCTTCGATTCGCCATGCAGCGCGGGATTCTCGAGAATGAGCACGCGGCGCTGCGCCTCCTCGGCCGTGATCAGCCCGCCCGATTCCATCACCAGCGCCTTGACTTCGTCGTAGTGCCAGACGTGCGGTATGCAGCGCGTCACCGGCTCCTTGGTGACGACGTTCTTCATCACCTTCCAGAGCGGCGCCATGTCGCGCTTGGAGATGCGCTCGTAGAAGGCTTCGCGGATGGCGTCGATGTTGTGCTTGGGTCCGGGCTTGCCGTTGCTCTTGCCGTCCTGCCGCCTGGTCGCGCCTGGCATTGCGCTCTCCCTTGATCCGGAACCGTTCGACCCAAATTAGAATAACCTGAAACAGCGAGATAGTACATAATGAAACTATCTCGCCGGACAAGTCGATCGCCTACGGCCACGAGATCACAACCGGGAAAATATTTCGCCGGCGGTTCCTGGCTGGTGAAATTCGCGCCGAAGACGCGGCAACTGACCGACTACAGCCGGCCGACGCCGGACGTTTCGTCCGTCAATCGAGGAAGATCGCGTCGGAGGTATTGCCCAGCCTGATGCGGTGCTTGCCGTCGTCGCCGATGATCGAGGAGCCCCGATATCCCATCTCGTAGAACGGTCCGGTCAGGAATCTCACCGACCGGCCGTCGAAGCTGTAGGTGCCGCGGCCGTAAAACGGACCGTTCCCCGCCTCATAGACCGCGTAATTGGTGGCATCCTCGATGACGAGGTCGCGGGTCCAGAACATGCCCTCGACCTTGTAGCGGCCGATCTTCGGCGGCACGTAGTCCTGCGCGCCGGCGTGGCGCTCGGTGGCGAGCAGCGCCGCGACGGATGCCGCAAGGCCGGTCAGGAGACCGCGGCGCTTCATCGCCATCTCAGCTCTTCCCCGTCCACCGGCGCACGAACTTCTCGTAGGCTTCCAGGTGCAGCTTGACCATGTCCTTGGTGGTCTGGTCGGTCAGTTCGAGCGTCTTCTCGTCGAATTTTTTCGCCGCGAAGGTGACGAAGACTTCCGGCTTGACGAAGACCTGGGCCCCGATCGAGGCGAGCGACTGGCGCAGGTGGTATTGCATGCGCGCGCCGCCGAGGAGCCCGCCGGCGCAGGATTGCAGCGCGACCGGCTTGCCCTCGAACGGCTGGTCCTTCACGCGGGAAATCCAGTCGATCAGGTTCTTGAGTCCGCCCGGGATCGACCAGTTGTACTCCGGCGACGTGATGGTCAGGCCATCGGCGGCGCGGATGGCGTCGACGAACTCGGTGACGGCGGCCGGGATGCCGTTCGCCTGCTGGTCGTCGAAATTATAGACCGGCAGGCCGCCGAAGGATGCGGAGACCGGCTTGATGCTCAGGCCGGCCGGCGCGAGCGCGGGGAGCGTGCGTTGGAGCGCCGCGTTGAAGGAGCCTTTGCGCAGCGAGCCGCAGATCGAGAGAATGTTCAAAGTATCGGCCATGTGGTCCTCATTTCGGTTACACCCGGTCTATCCGCGCTTGGTACACCCCGTCACACCCGGGTCCATAAGCTCATTCCGTGCAAGCGGAAATCCAGGATCGCAGTTCGCGTGAGTCCCCGCTGCGCGGGGACGAGCGGAGATTGGACTCCCCGCCCGTCCCCTTGCAGAACGGAGACCACCGAGTTCGCAGCACACGCGTGGTGAACAGGGCCGCTCGAAATCCGCTCACGCCTCATCCTCGACCGGGTTCGACAGCACGCCGACGCCTTCAATGTCGATCTCGCAGGTGTCGCCCTGTTTCATGAACACCGGCGGCTTGCGCGCATGGCCGACGCCCGACGGCGTGCCGGTGAAGACGATGTCGCCCGGCTCGAGCGTCATGCCCTGGGTGACGTAGACGATGGTCTCGGCGATCGGGAACATCATGTTGTCGGTGTTGTCCGACTGCATGACCGTGCCGTTGAGCCGGCTCTGGATCTTCAGCCCCTTGGCGCCGGGCGCGATCTCGTCCGCGGTGACCAGCCAGGGCCCAAAGCCGCCGGTGCGGTCGAAATTCTTGCCCATGTCCCACTGGGTGGTCTTGCGCTGGAATTCGCGGATCGAGCCTTCGTTGCCGCAGGAATATCCGGCGATGCAGGAATAGGCGTTCTCCATCGTCATGTGCTTGGCGCGCTTGCCGACCACGAAGATCAGCTCGGCCTCGTAATCGAACGTCTCCGACACCTTCGGCCGGATGATGGGCGCGCCGTGCGGGACCAGCGAGGTCACGCAGCGCATGAAGATGGTCGGGAATTTCGGGATGTTGTCGCGGTTCGGCCCTTCCTTGACGTGTTCGAGATAGTTCAGGCCGAGGCAGATGATCTTGCCCGGGCGCGCCACCGGGAAGGCATATTTGAGCCCCTTGAGCGGCAGGCGGGCGCTCGCGGGCGCCCGCTTGGCAAGATCGACGAGCGGCTTGAGATCGCCGTTGTTCGCCTTGAGCACCTCGGCGAGGTTCGCCGGCAGCTTGGCGTCGACCGCCTGCAAGTCGATGACTTGATCGCCCTCGATCACACCGAGACGCAATCCTTGGCTTGATTCAAAACCGACGATCTTCATGGGTATCGACGCTCCTTGTCTGCTGAGGGGCGGACTATACAGAAGCGCCGGAAAGCGCGTCTATATGCAAACGGTCGATCGTCGTTCCGGGGCCGAGCGAAGCCCAAGCCGGATATAGCCGACTTGGGTGGCGCGCCCCGGAACGACGAAAGCGTTCACATCGTCAACACGATCTTCCCGAAGTGCCCATTGGCCTTCATCATGGCCAGCGCGGCGGTGACCTGGGCGAGCGGGAAGGTCTTGTCGATCGGCAGCGACAGCGTGCCGGCCTCGACCGCCGGCCAGAGGTCCTCGCGCATGCGCCGCGTGACCTCGTTGAGCTCGGCCGGCGTGCGCGTGCGGTTGGTGACGCCGATATAGTCGATGCGCTTCATCGCGTGCAGGTCGAAGTTGAACTCGCCTTTCTGGCCGCCGAGCCGGCCGACATTGACGATGCGCCCGAGAATCCTGGCCGCATCCAGGCTGCCGTTGACGGTCGGCCCGGACACCATGTCGACGACGAGATCGACGCCCTTGCCCCCGGTCGCCTCCTTCACCGCGTCCGGCCATTTCGGATCGCTGGAATCGAGCGCGAGGTCGCAGCCATAGTCCTTGAGCCGCGCCCGCCGGCCCGCATTGGTCGATGTGCCCATCACGATCGAAGCGCCCAGAAACTTGCCGATCTGCATGCCCATCAGCCCGACGCCGGAGCTGGCGCCCTGGATCAGAAGGCTCTCGCCGCGCTTGAAGCGCCCGGCGGTGACGATCGCGTTGTGCAGGGTCTGCAGCGCGACCGGCAGGCAGGCGGCCTGCTCGTAGGTCATGTTGTTGGCCGGGATGGGCGCCACCCGGCCGGCATCGGCCACGGCGTATTCCGCATAGCCGCCCGGCGCCGAGCCCATCACGCGGTCGCCCGGCTTGAAGTCGTTCACGGCGCCGCCGACCGCCTCCACCTCGCCCGAACATTCCAGGCCGATACGAGACCCGACGCCGCCGACGCGGCCGTGATGCTGGCCGGCCGCGACCGCGAGGTCGGCGCGGTTGAGGCTCGAGGCGCGCACGCGGATCAGCACCTCGTGTGGCGCGGGCGCAGGCGTTGGCAGGTCGCGGACTTCGACGCCGTTCTCACCCAGGACTGCGGCTTTCATTGAGCTCCTCCTTCACGATGGGCGCGGGCGTTGTGCCGGCCGATTCCCGCTCCTATACAGCCTAGAGCACATTCAGTTTCCTTGAAACTGAACGTGCTCTAGGACTCTTGCGTTGGTCGCATTTTCGACGGAAAACCGGATTCCACTTTTCCTGAAAATGCTCTAGCACCAGAACCGGCTGCGCATCTGCTTCGGCAGCCCCGGCCGCCAGGCGAGCCGCCACGCGACCCGGACCTTCGAACGGCGCACGCATGCATCAAGACCGGATGCCCGCTGGCGCGACCATGAGCGGCCCGATGAGCCCGCTGATCGAGATCGACAAGGTATCGAAGTCGTTCGATGGCGGCAGGACATTCGCCGTGCGCGATGCGAGCCTCGCCGTCACGGCGAAAACGTTTGTCGCGCTGGTCGGCACCTCCGGTTCCGGCAAGACCACGACGCTGAAGGTCGTCAACCGCCTGATCGAGCCGGACCGCGGCGAGGTGCGGATCGACGGCGAGCGCGTCGGCGCGCAGGACGCGGCGACGCTGCGCAGGCGCATCGGCTATGTCTTCCAGGGCATCGGGCTGTTTCCCCACATGAGCGTGGCGGAGAACATCGGCATCACGCCGCACCTGCTCGGCTGGCCGGCGCCGGACATCGCCGCACGCGTGCGCGAACTGCTCGACCTCGTCGGCCTGCCGCAGGACTATGCGCCACGGCTGCCGGCGACGCTCTCCGGCGGCCAGCGCCAGCGCGCCGCCGTCGCGCGCGCGATCGCGGCGCGGCCGCGGATCGTGCTGATGGACGAACCGTTCGGCGCGCTCGATCCGGTCACGCGCGACACCGTCGGCACGGCCTATCGCGCGCTGCACGACCGGCTCGGGCTGACCACCATCATGGTCACGCACGACGTGCAGGAGGCGGTGCTGCTCGCCGACCGCATCGTGGTGATGAGCAACGGCCAAATCCTCGCCAACGACACGCCGCGCGCGCTGCTGTCGGCGCCGCCGAGCCCCGAGGTGGCGGCGCTCATGGACATGCCGAAGCGGCAGGCCGCGCGCATCCAGGCCGTGATGGGCGGCAAGGACGGCGGAGGCGGCGCGCATGGATGAGCGGATCGCGGCCGCCTTCGCCCTCCTGCCCGACTATCTGGCGCGGCACGTGATCCTGTGCGCGTCGGCGCTGGCGCTCGGCGTGCTCATCGGCATCCCGCTGGCGATCCTGGCGGCGCGCCGTCCGCGGCTGCGCGCGCCGGCGCTCGCGACGGCGAGCCTGGTGCAGACCATCCCCGGATTGGCGCTGCTGGCGTTGTTCTACCCGCTGCTGCTCGGGCTTTCGGCGGTCACCAAGCCGCTGCTCGGCTTTGGCCTTCCGGCGCTCGGCTTCCTGCCCTCGCTGCTGGCGCTCACGCTGTATTCGGTGCTGCCGATCCTGCGCAACGGCGTCGCCGGCTTCACCGGGCTCGACCCCGCGGTGATCGAAGCCGCCGACGCGGTCGGCATGACCTCGCGCCAGCGCCTCACCATGGTGGAGGCGCCGCTGGCCGCGCCGGTGGTGATGGCGGGCATCCGCACCGCGGCGGTGTGGACCATCGGCGCCGCGACGCTCTCGACCTCCGTCGGACAAACGAGTTTGGGAAACTATATTTTCTCGGGGCTGCAGACCGAGAACTGGATTTTTGTGCTGTTCGGCTGCGCCGCGGCGGCGGTTCTCGCGCTCGTAGCCGACCAGATCCTCGGACTGATCGAGACCGGAGCGACCCGTCGCGACGCCCGCCGCATCATGCTCGGGCTCGCCGGCGTGATCCTCGGCACCGTTGCCGCCGCGGTGCCGCTGATCGCGGCGGCGCCGGGAACCTATGCGGTCGGCGCCAAGAACTTCAGCGAGCAGTTCATCCTCGCCGAACTGATCTCCGAGCGGCTCGCGCGCGCGGGCGCCACCACCCGGCGCAAGGACGGGCTCGGGTCGGCCGTGATCTTCCGCGCGCTCGCCGGCGGCGACATCGACGTCTACGTGGACTATTCCGGCACGCTTTGGACCAATGTCATGGAGCGCCGCGACGCGCCGCCGCGCGACGAGATGCTGCGCGCGCTCGCGGCCTGGATGGCGGAACGCCACGGCGTCAAAGTGCTCGGCGCGCTCGGGTTCGAGAACGCCTATGTGCTGGCGATGCGCAAGGAGCGCGCGGCGGCGCTGGGCGTGCGCAGCATCGCCGATCTGACGGCGCCGGCGCCGAAGCTCACGCTCGGCAGCGACCTCGAATTCCTCAGCCGGCCGGAATGGGCGACCCTGCGCGACGCCTACGGGCTCCGCTTCGCGGTCGAGCGCTCGTACAGCCCCACCTTCATGTACCGCGCGCTCGAGGACGGCAGCGCCGATGTCATCTCGGCGTTCTCCAGCGACGGGCGGATCGCCGCGCAGGACCTCCTCGTGCTCGACGATCCGCGGCACGCGATCCCCTCCTACGACGCCATGATCCTGATCTCGCCGCAGCGGGCCGATGATCAGGTGCTCATTCGCGCGCTTTCGCCATTGATCGGAAGGATTTCCGTCGAACGCATGCGTCAGGCCAATTTCATGGTCGACCGCGAGACCGGCAAGGCCGCACCGAAGGATGCCGCACGATTTCTCGCAGGCGCGATCGGCCTCCAGCCGTAGGTTGGGTCGAGTTCTTCACGAGACCCAGATCAGGTGCGCGCAGGCGATGTCAGGGGGACGCAAGCGCTTGACCCGGCCTGCAGTATTCAATGAGCCGTGCGCTTGAGCGCCTGCACGCAGAAATAGCCGCGCGGGTCGGTCCAGACCGCCGCCGCGGTCCAGCCGGAGCCGCGCGCGAGCGCGCCGAACGACTCCAGCGTGTACTTGTAGCTGTTCTCCGTGTGGATGGTCTCACCGGCGCGGAACTCGATCGCACGGCCGCGCACGCGCACCTTCTGGCGCTTGCGGCTGGCGAGATGCATCTCGATGCGGCGGCGCTCGACGTTGAAGAAGGCCTGATGGGAGAACGCATCGAGATCGAAGTCGGCGCCGAGCTCGCGGTTCATGCGCGCCAGCAGGTTGAGGTTGAACTTCGCGGTCACGCCCGCGGCGTCGTCATAAGCGGCGTTGAGGACGTTGGTATCCTTGACGAGATCGATGCCGATGATCAGATGCGCGCCGGCGCCTAGCATGCGGCCGGCGTGGCGCAGGAACCCGGATGCATCATGCGGCTCGAAATTGCCGATGGTGGAGCCCGGAAAGAACCCGGTGCGCCGCATGTGCGCGACCGCGGCCGGCAGATCGAACGGCTGGGTGAAGTCGGCGACCACCGGCAGCACCGTCAGGCGCGGATAGTCGCGGCGAAGCTCCACCGCCTCCTGGCCGAGCATTTCGGACGAGATATCGACCGGCACATAGGCCGCGATCGATGGCGACGCTCCCAGGAGGGTGCGCACCTTGCGGGTCGAGCCGCTGCCGAACTCGACCAGCGCGGTCTTGGGCGGCAGCAGGCTCGCCATGTCGGCGGCGTGCTCGCGCAGGATCGCGAGCTCGCAACGTGTCGGGTAGTATTCGGGAAGCTCGGTGATCTGCTCGAACAGTTGCGAGCCGATCTCGTCGTAGAAATATTTCGGCGACAGATGCTTGGGCCGCGACGTCAGGCCCGCGATGGCGTCGCGCGCGAACTCTGACTCCACTGCCCTCGGTTCGTGACGGGCAATTCGGGCACGCATAGCCATGAGTTCCTCCCGGTGCCGCTTCGAGATTTCAGTCGACATAGTCCGCAAGCCGCAGCCCGCAAAACTGCCAGCGCGCCGACGGATAGAAGAAATTGCGGTAGCTCGCGCGCGCATGGCCGTCCGGCGTCGCATGCGAGGAGCCGCGCAGCACCATCTGGTTGACCATGAACTTGCCGTTGTATTCGCCGAGCGCGCCGGACACCGCGCGGAAGCCGGGATAGGGCGAATAGGCGCTGCGCGTCCACTGCCAGGCGATACCGAAGGCGTCGTCGATCAGGTTTTGCCGCGCGGCCACCTCCCATTCCGCCTCGGTCGGCAGGTCCTTGCCGCACCAGCGCGCGAAAGCATCGGCCTCGTAGTAGCTCACGTGGGTGACGGGCGCGTCCGGCTCGACCGGCCGCAGCCCGCCCAGCGTGAGCGAGAACTGCGCGCCGTCGTGCTTGCGCCAATAGCCGGGGGCCTCCCAGCCTTCCGCCTGGGCGGTGGCCCAGCCGTCGGAGAGCCACAGCGACGGCGTCGCATAGCCGCCGTCGGCGATGAAATCGAGCCATTGCGCGTTGGTGACGAGGCCGCGCGCGATCCGTACCGGGCGCAGATAGACCTGGTGCGCCGGGCCCTCGTTGTCGAAGGCATAGCCCTCGCCGGTGCAGCCGAGGGTGTGGAGCCCCGCCGGCACATCGGCGAAGCCGCGCGCGGATGCCTGCGCGGCCGGCGGGCGCCAGTCGGGGTCATAGGCAGGCGCGATCGGGTTCTGCGAGAACGCGTGCAGGATGTCCGTGAGGATGAGTTCCTGATGCTGCTGCTCGTGGTGGAGACCGATCTCCAGGATGCGCAGCACCTCGGGGAGCCGCGCCTCCTCCACGCCCGCCAGCAACCGCTCGACCGCCTCATCGACATGGGCGCGGAAGGCCGTGACCTCGGCGCCGTCGGGCCGGGTCAGGAGGCCGCGCTTGGGGCGGTCGTGGCGCGGTCCGGCCGCGACGTAATAGGAGTTGAACAGAAAGGCGAAGTCGGCGTCGAAGACGCGATAGCCCGGCAGATGCAGGTTCAGCAGGAACTGCTCGAAGAACCACGTGGTATGCGCGCGATGCCATTTGGTCGGGCTGGCGTCCGCCATCGACTGCACGACCTGGTCTTCGGCGCCGAGCCTGGCCGCGCGCCGCTCGGTTTCCGCGCGCACGCTGCGGAACGCGCGCATCCAGACCGTGCGTGGGTCGTTGGGCGCGCGCCGCGCGGCGATATTGCGGTCGTGAAGATGGCGGATGACTGGCGAGGAGGTCGCAGGCGGCATGCCCAATCCCAGGCTGGCGATGTGTCGAGGACGCAACGGGCGAACGTTGCGCCTGGTTCCCTGCATTATACGTCGCCAGACCGTGAAAAGTGTCTCGGTTGCGGGGTTTTTGCCGGGGCTACGCCCAGCCCGCTGCTTGCGCTAGAAACATGAACAATATCAGATAGTTGCGGACTGTCGCGTGCGCTCTTCCCGGCCGGGCGCGGCAAAATCGCAGCGGCGCGCGAGCGGGCCAGCCATGCCGCCGGCGGGCGGCGCAAGCTCACTTCACCGCGTTGGCACCCGCCGTGGCGGCAAACCAGATAGCCGTCCGGCCCGACCACGGCGACCGCCATGCGCCAGCTATTCTTCTTCGCCTCGTGACGATTGCGGCGTCAACGGTATTCGCTCAACAGCGGGACCGTGAGCAGCTACGTGCGCCAACCGTCGCCACTAAGAAATAGTTTTAATACCTTCATCGAGGCGTGGAAGTTGAAGTGCGCTGCTACTTTTTGACGATGGAAGTAGGTGCGGGATTGCCGTCGAAGTTGCCGTCGATGTAGTTGTCAGCATAGCTACGCAAGATTCCACTGGTCACAGCGTCCCAGCTGGTAGCATTTCCCGTCACCACAGATTGACCGATGCGAAGAGTTGCTGAACCGTTCGACGCCCGCAAACCTGTAACATTATTGATGGAAACGGAACGGTTCACCAAAAGGGTGGCGACTGCGGAAGTCGACGATACGCGAAAGCCAACATCTCCGTTGTGAGCGGCCACACTTTCTTCCACGACCGCGGTGATATTCCCGGTAGCACCGGGGCCGTCGACAGAGATGCCATGACCGCCGTTGTTTTGCACTTCGACCCGATTGAACACCGCAGTTACTGTGACGCTGGAGCCGGTCGGTGCGACGCCGATCCCCGAAGCAGCGTTATCGGAAACTAGGGTGTTTAAGATGGAAAGGTTGCTCGTAGTAGTCGAAAGAAACAGGATACCGATTGATGTGTGGCCCCGAACGACACAGTTCTCGATAGTCAGCGATTTGCCATTTGTGAACTTCACTCCAGTCTGACCAGCTCCGGCGCCCTCAATGATGAGGCCTCGCAAGTTCACGACCACGCCGGCCCCGTTGATCGTAATTCCGGTTTGCCCAGGCGGCACCAGGATGCCCGCCGAGCCGACGCCATCGTTTACGATGCTGATAGACTTCGTGATCGTCACGGCGCCGTAGCCGGCGGGATCGAGCATATTGATCTCACCCTCGGGATTGGTGTTGTTGTGAGCGATCTGCAATGTTCGACACGGAGCGACACGGGTACAAGGGTTGCCGTCGCTTCCGCCTGCCGAGATGAACGATCTGGTATTCTGCGCCTGAGCGGGCCCCGCATGAAACGCCAACACGCACATTGCTGCAAAGAACTGTGCCGGTGTGATCTTGATCATCAGAGGGTTCCTTCGAATGGTCGCTTATGCGATGACAGACAGCGTATCCAGAATTCTCCAGTTATGTATGGAGCCGGCTCTCATGCACTTTGCCTTACCAGGGTTCTGCCTTCAACTCGATCGCTGACGCGGGGCGTTCACCCTGCGCCCTCGACGCGGCAAGATCGCACGGCCCTCAAGCCCGCGGCCAACGATGCGGGACCAGACGGCCCAAACTTACTTCACCGCAGCGGCGCCGGCGGCAGCGGCAACGCCATCTTGTTGGCCGGTGCCGCCGCTCGCTCCGATGGCCCCGATAAGCTTGCCGTTGAGCACGATCGGGATGCCGCCCTCGGACGCGATCGGGCGCGCCTCGTCCGGGAAGCTCATGAACCCGGTATTGCCGGCGGCGAACTGGTCCGCAAAGACCTTGCTGGGCCGGCGGTAGAGCGCGGAGGTACGGGCCTTGGCCTGCGCCAGCAGGACCGACGCGTTCTGGGTGCCGTCGATCTTCTCGAAATAGGCCAGGTAGCCGTCCGGCCCGACCACGGCGACGGCCATGCGCCAGCCGTTCTTCCTCGCCTCCGCGAGCGCCGCGGCGGCCGCCTCCCGGGCCTGCTCGCTGGAGATCGGCAAGCCGTATTCGGGCGCGGCAGGCGGGGGCGGCGGCGGCGCCGGGGGTTGGGCCTGGGCGCCGGCGCCGAGCAGGAGGCCAGCCGTGATCGTCAAAGCCAGCAACGCACCAATCCGCATTTTCGTCTCCCAATGGTCGCTGCCGCAGCAGCTAGGCGTCATCCCGTCACCGGTCATCATGTTGTCGAAAATCCGTCGTCCCTAGCCGCACTGCCCCGACTGCGACCCGGCCTGCTCCTGCCCCGCAGGATAGGCGAGATGATGCAAGACCAGCAAGGAGCGCCGGCGGGACCTTCCTGCACGAGACAACATGTCTGCTCCGGGCCGCTTGCGGCCACGGCCTTGCGGGGAAACAATAGCCGCGACAACAACGGACGGTGACAATGCGACGGATGGGACTGGCTTGCAGCGTGGCTGCGGTGCTTCTGGCGGCGCCGATCGCCGCGCTGGCGCAGGAGAATTGCCGCAACACCGCCAACTTCGACCGCTGGCTCGCCGACTTCAAGCGCGAGGCCGCCGCGCAGGGCATTTCGGCCGCCACCCTGGCGGCCGCCTCGCCCTACATGGTCCTCGACCAGCGCATCATCGGCATCGACCGCGGGCAGCGCTTCTTCGCGCAGACCTTCCTGGAAATGTCCGACAAGATGCTGGCCGGCGGCCGCCTGCCGGGAGGCGCCGCCAAGATGAAGCAGCACGCAGCGCTGTTTGCGCGCGAGGAGAAGGAGTTCGGCGTCCCGGCGGCCGTGATCACCGCCTACTGGGGGCTGGAAAGCGATTTCGGCGTCGGCCAGGGCAAGGACCATTCGATCAAGTCGCTCACCACGCTGGCCTACGACTGCCGGCGACCGGACATGTTCCGCGGCCACCTGCTCGACGCGCTGCGCCTCATTCAGGGCGGCGACCTGCGGGCGGACGAGATGATCGGCTCCTGGGCGGGCGAGCTCGGGCATACGCAGTTCATGCCGTCCGAATACATGGCGCACGCCCTCGACTACGATGGCGACGGCCATCGCAACCTGATCAAGAGCATTCCCGACGTCATCGGCTCGACCGGCAAGTATCTGCTGCATCTCGGCTGGAAGCGCGGCGAGCCTTGGCTGCAGGAGGTGCGCGTCCCGCAGAACCTCAAGTGGCAGGAGGCCGACCTCACGATCCAGCACCCGCGCTCGCAATGGGCGAGCTGGGGCGTGACGCGGCCCGGCGGCCAGCTCCAGGCGGACGGCCTGAAGTCGTCGCTGGTGCTGCCGATGGGACGCTTCGGCCCGGCCTTCCTCGCCTATGACAACTTCCAGGCCTACCTGAAATGGAACGCGTCGCTGATGTATTCGCTGACCGCGGCCTATTACGCGGCGCGGCTCGACGGCGCGCCGGCGATGGCGCGCGGCGCCGCCAACATCCCGAAGCTCACCATCGATGAGAACCGCGAGCTGCAGCAGATCCTCGCCCGCCGCGGTTACGACGTCGGCCGCATCGACGGCGTGCTCGGATTGAAGAGCCGCAACGCCGTCAAGGACGTGCAGCTCAAGCTCGGCATGCCGGCCGATTCCTGGCCGACGCAGGACCTGCTGCAGCGCCTGCGCACGGCACGGTGATGGCGCGGCCCGGGAACGACATGGGTGCCACGGTCAGGAGCACGGCGATTGTGCTCGCGTGCCTCGCCGCGATCGCGCCGGCCGCCGCCCAAGGCGTGTCCGACGCGGCGGCCTATCCGAACCGGGCGGTCCGCATCGTGGTGCCGTTTCCCGCGGGCGGGCCTGCCGACCTGATCGCGCGCTTCGTCGGGCTCAAGATGAGCGAGCACTGGGGCCAGCCGGTCGTGATCGAGAACCGCGCCGGCGGCAACACCGCGCCGGCCGCGCAGGCGGTCGCGCGCGCGGCGCCCGACGGCTACACGCTGTTCACGCCGATGGACACGACCATGGTGATGAACCCGCTGGTCATGAACAACCTGCCCTATGACCCGCTCAAGGATTTCTCGCTGATCACGCTCCTGACCAAGAACATGTCGCTCCTGGTAGTGCGCGCGAGCGACGGGCCGAAGACCGTCAAGGAGCTGATCGACAAGGCGAAAGCCAATCCGGGCAAGATGAACATGGGCGCCGGCACCATCACGTCGCGGCTCGGCGCCCTCCTGTTCACCAAGACCGCCGGCATCGACGTACAGCTCGTCCCGTTCAAGGGCTCGGCCGAGATCGGCCAGGCGGTGCTCGCCGGCACGGTCGACTTCGCGCTCGACTCGACCGGGACCAGCATGCCGCTGATCCAGGGCGGCCATTACCGGGCGCTGGCGAAATACACCAACCGGCCGCTCGCTTTGTTTCCCGATCTGCCGGCGCTCAGCGTCGCCGCCGGCCTGCCGGGCCTCGACGAAAGCTCGACCTGGATCGGTCTGACCGGGCCGGCCGGCATGCCGCAGCCGATCGTCGAGAAGATCCAGCGCGAGATCGCGGCGATCTATGCCGACCCGGCGATCGTGGAGCGGCTGGAAAAGGCCGGTATCAATCCGGTCAGCAGCACGCCCGCCGAGTTCGATGCGTTCATCCGCGCCGAGTCGGAGCGCTGGTCGAGGGTGTTCCGGGAGAACAGCCACCTCAAGCTGATGGATTGAGGCGCGCTGCTCAACTGATCCGGCGTCTGCGGCGTTCGCGATGATCGCCGGTCAGCACGGCCTCGACGTCTTCGGGATCGGTTTCGATTAATTTCAGCAGCAGTTGCATCGCCTGGTCGGGCCGATTGCGGCGTCCGCGTACCGTCTGCGACGGCCTGGACTACTTCCCGGCCGGCGCCTCCAGCGCGTTGCGCACGCGCGCCGCGATCTCCGGCGGCGTCCGGGCGAGATCGCCGACCAGCGCCTGCATGGCTTGTCCGCTCATCGGAGAGATTTCGAGCTGGAGCTTGGCCGCCTCGGCGAGGAACGCGGGGTCCTTCATGGTGGCGTCGAAGGCGCGCCGCAGCGCCGCCACGCGATCGGCCGGCACGTCGGGCGGCAGGAAATAGGGCCGCGCATATTCGGTGCGCGCGAACAGCAGCCGCATCGCCTGGCGGTCGGTGTCGGTCTTGGCGAGCGACATCACCAGCGGCACGCCGGGAAGCTCCGCATACGGCTCGGCATTGTATTGCACGAGAAGCTTGATCTTCTTCTCGTCGATCCAGGCCTGCGTGAGCATCTTGATCGAGGACCAGCCGACGCCGGCGTTGCCCTGGATCTCGCCGCGCTCGATCGCGAGATTGATCTGCGGCGTGCCCTGGTAGCCGCGCACGACCTTGAACTTGTAGCCGAGCAGATCGTTGAGCAGCGCCGGGAAGTCGCCCATGGTGGCGCCGGCCGTGGTGGTGCCGACCACCACCTCGGTCGTGGCCATCTCGGCGATGCTCGACACCGGCGCCGTGTGCCAGACGAAACCGACATAGGCTTCCCGGTTGGCGCTGCCGAGCCAGATCAGCTTCGAGGAATCGAACTGCGCGCCGGCCTGCAGCATCGGCGCGGTCGGGATGCCGTTGAGCGGGACGCCGATCGCGGTGCCGTCACGCGGGCCCTGGCTGGAGAGCTGGTTGGTCATCACCATGCCGCCGGCGGCTGGCTGGTTCTGCACGATCACGGTCGGGTTGCCCGGGATGTGATGGACGATCACACGCGCGATGGCGCGCGCGTAGAGATCGTAGGCACCGCCGACGGCCGAGCCGACGATGAAACGCACCTGCTTGCCGCGGTAGAAGTCGGCGACGCTGTCCTGCGCGGCGGCCGGGGCGGCAGTCGCGCAGAGGACTGCCGAGAATGCGATCAGGACCATGCGTCTCGTCATGTTCGCCATCCAGACTTTTACTGTCGCCGCCTCGCGGAGACCGAACATCGGCGCAGACAGCGCCGAGCTCGATACCGGCTTTGGCAGGACACCACCGAGGTTACTGTCCCGCCACCCTGCGTTCCAGCGTCAGCGCAAAGCCGGGCTTGCTCACCTGGATCAGGTTGCAGTCGGCGCGCTGCGTGAGATCGGCCATCAGCTTGACCAGCGGGTGGCGGGTGGTGACGTAGTCCTTGGCGGGTCCGGCGGCGCGCATCGCCGCGATGTCCTCCTTGTTGAGAAGCCAGCGCAGCAGCAGTTCCTCGTCGGACACGCCGGCGCCGCCGAGCTGGCGGCGCATGTCATCGATGCTCGGATGCTCGCGCGTCTGCGCCATGATCTCCTTGGCGCGCGGCCGGTCGAGGATCTTTTCGCGCACCTCCTGATCCATGGCGGTGACGGCTTCCTCGCCGAAATGGCCGAGCGCATAGCGGATGACCTGGTCGGTCACCTCCTTGTAGCGCTCGCCGACGATGACGTTGATCGCGGCCTGGCTGCCGACGAACTGCGAGAGCGGCGTGACCATGATCGGATAGCCGAACTCGACCCGCACGCGGCTCGTCTCCTCCAGTGCCTGCGCGAGCTGCGCCTCCTTGCCGACCTGGCGGAGCTGGTGGCCGAGGTTGGAGATCATGCCGCCCGGCACCTGGTGCTGATAGGTCGCCTCGTCGTATTCGGCCGGCACCCCGAGCGGGAAACCCTCACGCCTGGCGATGACGTTGAAATGCTCGGTGACCGGGTGCAGCACGTCCTCGTCGATCACAGTCCTGTAGCCGAGCGCGCGCAGGTTGCGCGCTACGTTGTAGACCGAGGGCAGCGCCGAGCCGTCGGCGAGCGGCGGCACGCCGGTATTGACGATCCGGATGCCGAGCTTGACCGCTTCGAGCGCGACCAGGGGACCGAGGCCGGTGGTGCAATGGCTGTGCAGCTCGACCGGGATGCCGCCGGCGTTGGCGAGCACCACCGGCACCAGCGTGCGCGTGCGCTCGGGGGTGAGCAGCCCGCCGGGATCCTTGAGGCAGAGCCGGAACGGGTTGAGCGTCACCGCCTGCCGGCAGCGCTCCGCGTAATACGCGTCGGTGTGCACGGGCGAGACCGAGTAGATCAGGTTCACGATCGGATCGAGCCCGAACCTGCGCGCCACCTCGACGCGATAGGTCCAGCCCGGCAGGTCGTTCCACGGCTCCGAGATGCGCGCTTGGCGGATGCCATTGGCCGCCATGCGCTCGATGAAGAGCTCGTACATGCAGGGCGGATCGAAGCCGAAGGTGTTGACGCGCCCGGCAATGAGCCGCATCGGCGTGTTCGGGCAGAGCGCGCAGACGCGCTTGATGCGCTCCCACGGATCCTCCCGCAGCTCGCGCACCGCCTTCTTGATATGCGAGCCCGACAGCAGCTCGATGGCGAGAAAGCCCGCCGCGTCGAGGTTCTTGGCGATCGGCAGCATCATGCCGGTCGACATGCGCTCGGCCCACAGGCTCTGGTGGCCGTCGCGAATGGTGGTGTCGACGAAATGGATGTCGTCCATGGCAATTCCTCCGCGTTACGCCGGACCGTCCGGCCGCAACAGGAACAGCGGCTGGCCGAACTCGACGAACTCGCCGTTGGTCACCAGGATTTTCTCGATCAGGCCGGCGGTTTCCGCCTTGACGCTGGCGAACACCTTCATCACTTCGAGCAGGCAGACGGTGGCGCCGACCTCGACGCGGGTGCCCGGCTGCACGTAAGGCGGATCGGACGGCGACGCCGCGGCGTAGAATTTTCCCACCATGGGGGCGGTGACCGGGACGAGCCCGGCGTCGACGGACACGGCCTGCGGCATTGACGCGGACTGCGGCGCAACCGCGGGCGCTTGCGCGACGACCGGCGTCTGCGGCGAAGCCGGCGCGCCGGCCGGGACGTAGCCGCCCTTGCTGACGGTGATCTTCCGCTCGCCCTGCTGCAGTTGAAGGAAGTCGAACTTCGATTGCTCGAACAGTTTCAGGATTTCAAGCACGTCGTCTTCGGTCAGCTCCATCAACCCGTCTCCCGCGGCAGGCCTGCGCAAGCATGGTTAGAACATCGGCGCGGAGGCGGCAACCTGCGGACCGCACGGGCATTCAAGCCGCGACCGTGTCCCGCAGGCGGTGCTGCACCGCCGATCCGGAACCGCCTTCACCTTGACGTGGAAGCGATTTTGGCCGGTCCGGCGCACATGCAACCAACTACCGGCGGGTGAATTAATATGGGATGATCATTCAGGGGAAGACGCCGTCATAGCCTCAACCGAATAGCCTCGATCGAACCGGGGGCCGGCAAGCTTGAATTCGTTCAATTTGTTGCAAAACACGCCAGGACTGCAGATGCCTCATTCAGGCGCACCAACGACCCTGCGGCTTGAGTAGCACAACGATCATTCCGCGGCTGCGTCACCGGCACTATCGACAACAGCCACGATCCCGGGTTGGAATAGGCACGAGGTGGCGACGATGACGAAGCGGTCTGCGCCCGGGTGCATATCCCGGGCGATGCGGCGACTGGCACAGGGTTCCTTGCGGCTCGGCCTGAGCGCGGTGTTGCTCGTCGCCGCATCCGCGGCGCGCGCGCAGGACACCGCGCAACAGACGCTGCGGGTCGGGCATTTCCCCAACATCACCCATGTGCAGGCGCTGGTGGCGCGCGGGCTCGCGCGCGAGGGCAAGGACTGGTTCGCGGAACGCCTCGGGCCCAAGGTCAAGATCGAATGGTACGCCTACAATGCCGGCCCGAGCGCGATGGAGGCGATCTTCGCCGACAGCATCGACATGACCTATGTCGGCCCCAGCCCGGCGCTCAACGCCTATGTGCGCTCGCGCGGCGCCGAGATTCGTGTGGTCGCCGGCGCCGTGGACAACGGCTCCGCCCTGGTCGTGCAGGGCGACAGCCAGCTCAAGCAGCCGTCCGACTTCCGCGGCAAGCGGGTCGGAACGCCGCAGCTCGGCAATACCCAGGATGTCACCGCGCGCGCGTGGTTCGTAGCGGGAGGCCTGCGGGTCACGCAGACCGGCGGCGATGTGCAGATCGTGCCGACGGCCAATCCGGACCAGCTCACGCTGTTCTTGCGCAAGGCTCTCGACGCGGTGTGGACCGTGGAGCCCTGGGTCTCGCGGCTCGAGCTCGAGGCCGGCGGCAAGGTGCTGGTCGAGGAGACCGACGCCGTGACGACTGTCCTCGTCGCGCGGGTGAAATTTCTGGCCGAGAAGCGCGAGCTGGCGCGCCGCTTTGTCGCCGCCCATCGCGAGCTGACCGATTGGATCCGGCAAAACCCGGCGGAGGCGCAGCGCCTGCTGCGTGACGAGATGCGCGCGGCCTTTCGATCAAACCTGTCGCCCGAGCTGGTGGCCCGGGCCTGGGCGCGCACCACGATCACGACCGAAGTCTCGCTTAAAGTTTTCCAGACCTACGTGACAAACGCCCAAAAAGCCGGTTTCCTGCGTGACGTACCCGATCTGTCCCGCCTGATCGAGACGCCCTGATGCTGCGACCGGCTGCTCCTGCCCGCACTCGCTCGCGAGCGGCCAAGCTCGTCGTCGAAGGCATCAGCAAATGGTATCGCACCGGCTCGGCGCATGTGCATGCCCTCGACAACGTGTCGCTCGAGATCGGCAACGGCGAGTTCGTCTGCCTCGTCGGTCCGAGCGGCTGCGGCAAGTCCACGCTGCTCGACATCCTGGCCGGCCTGAGCAAGCCGGACGGCGGCCGTGTGCTGGCCGACGGCGCTCCGGTCGAGGGTCCCGGCCCGCAGCGCCAGGTGATGTTCCAGGAGCCGGCCCTGTTCCCCTGGCTGACGACCTTCGGCAACGTGATGTTCGGTCTCAAGCTGCGGCGCGACCTCAGCAACCGCGAGCGGCACGCGATCACCAACGACTATCTGGCGCTGGTCGGCCTCGAAGGCTTTGCGCGCGCCAGCATCCATGAGCTCTCCGGCGGCATGAAGCAGCGCGCCGCGCTGGCGCGGGCGCTCGCTCCCGACCCGCAGGTGCTGCTGATGGACGAGCCGTTCGCGGCGCTCGATGCCATGACCCGCGATCACCTCTATGGCGACATCCAGCGCATCTGGGCGGAGAGCGGCAAGACCATCGTGTTCGTCACGCATGACGTGCGCGAGGCGGTATGCCTGGGCGACCGCGTCGTGCTGATGTCGCCGCGGCCCGGGCGGATCGGCCGCGAGTTCAAGATTGCGCTTCCGCGCGCGCGCGATATCAACAGCCCCCGGCTGGCGGAGCTCGCCGCCGAGATCGCCGCGGCCCTGAAGGAAGCCGGCCGGGGCGCATCCGCGCCATGAAGCGCGATTTGGATCATCCGTTCCGCCGCCATTCCGGGGCGCACGCGGCGTGCGCGAGCCCGGAATGACGAACCATCTGCCGGATTTCGAATGAAACGCGCGCTGCACATCGTTCTCTTCTTCGGCTCCGTCGTGGCCATCTGGTGGCTGGCGGCGGCGAGCGGCCGCTGGTCGGCGGTGATCCTGCCCTCGCCCGCGAGCGTCGCCGACTATCTCTGGAGCGCGACGCTTGACGGCAGCCTGATCGACGCCACGCTGGTGACGGTGCGCCGGCTCCTGGTCGGCTATCTGATCGGGGTCGTCATCGGGCTGCCGCTCGGCCTGTTCACCAGCCGCTCGCAATGGCTCGAAGACACGCTCGGGTCGCTTGCGCTCGGGCTGCAGACGCTGCCGAGCGTCTGCTGGGTGCCGCTGGCGCTGGTCTGGTTCGGCCAGACCGAGACCGCGATGCTGTTCGTCGTGGTCATGGGCACGGTCTGGTCGGTCATCATCGCGACCGACCACGGCGCGCGCACCATCCCGCCGATCTTCTCGCGCGCGGCGCGCACCATGGGCTCGGAAGGATTCCACCAGTGGACGCGCGTGATCCTGCCGGCCTCGCTGCCGTTCCTGGTGAGCGGCATGAAGCAGGGCTGGGCCTTCGCCTGGCGCTCGCTGATGGCGGCGGAAATCTACGTCACGATTCTGACCGGCTTCGGGCTCGGGCACCTGCTCCACTATGGCCGCGAGCTCAACGCCATGGAACAGGTGATCGGCGTCATGCTGGTGATCGTCGTGATCGGACTGCTGGCCGACCGGCTGCTGTTCTCGCCCTGGGAGCGGTTCCTGCACCGGCGCTGGGGAACCAACGCGAAACAAGCCTGAACGCCCGTTCAGCGTTCGGGCTCAAGGTTGCGAATCAAAGTCCGGCCGCAATATGCAACTACAGATGTCGCCATTGGGCGCGATTGCACAGGCAACGCTAATCAGGAGGGTGACTTGTCCGGGCCGTTCGTCAACACCATGAAGACGATCTCAAAATACCGCTACGTCGTCCTCGCCGGCACGATGCTGTCGGCGCTCGCCCTGCCGCAATGGAGCTCGGCCATCGACGCCTCCTATGGCGCGCGCAAGGGCGCGATCGTGGTGGCCGAGGCGGCCGACCCGGGCGACCCGAACAACAAGGGCAAGCAGCCGCCGGCCAAGGCCGCCGTGCCGCCGAAGGGGCAGCCCGGCGCCCAGGGCCAGCCCGGCGGAGTAGGCCAGCCGCCAGGTCAGCAGAGGCAGCTCAACAACCAGCCGCCCGTCGTCAACGCGCCACCCCAGGGCCAGCAGGGCCAGCCGCCGGGCGCGCCGCCCGGACTGCAGAAGCAGATCGGCAAGCAAGCACCCGTCATTCAACAGGCGCCTGGCGGCATTCAACAGGTGCCGGGCGGTCAGCCGCCGATCAACCAGCAGGGCGCGCCGAAGCAGGGCCAGCCGAACCAGTTCGGCAAACAGGCGCCGGTCGTTCCGCAGGATCCCGCCGGCCAGCGCGGGATCAACCAGCAGGGCGTGCCGAAGCAGGGCCAGCCGAACCAGTTCGGTAAACAGGCGCCTGGCGGCATTCAACAGGTGCCGGGCGGTCAGCCGCCGATCAACCAGCCGGGCGCGCCGAAGCAGGGCCAGCCGAACCAGTTCGGCAAACAAGCCCCGGTCATTCAGCAGGATCCCGCCGGCCAGCGGGGCATCAACCAGCCGGGCGGAGTGCAGCCAAGCCAGCCGAAACAGTTCGGCAAACAGGTCCCCGCCAACCCGCAGGGCGGTCTGGCTGGACAAGGCGTGGTGAATATCGACCAGTTGCGCGCGCGCCGCGTCGAGCGCAAGGACGCCGCCGGCCGCGTCGTCATCCAGGAACCCGGCAATCGCCAGATCGTGCGCGATGGCGGACGCACCTTCATCCGCAACGACGACGGGGAGCGTTTCCGGCGCTTTTCTCCGACCGCCCAGGTCTCCAAACAGGGCAACTACACGACGACGAGCTATCGGCGCGGCAACTATCAGATCGTCAACGTCACCGATGCCAACGGCCGCTTGATCAAGCGTTCGCGCCGGGATTCCGGCGGCCGCGAAGTGATCCTGATCGGAGCGGGCGTCGTCGCCGGCGCCGTTGCGGCGAGCGTCTTCCTCAACATGGCGCCGCCGGTGGTCGACCTGCCGCGCGAGCGCTACATCGTCGACATCGACGGCGCCTCGCCGGACGTGCTGTACGAGACGCTCGAGGCGCCGCCGCTGGTGCCGCTCGAGCGCGCCTTTTCGCTCGAGGAGGTCCGCTACAATGTCGAGCTGCGCGACCGCATGCGGCGCGTCGACATCAACACCATCAACTTCTCTTCCGGCTCGTGGGAGGTCACGCCCGACCAGTTCGACCGGCTGGCGGAGGTCGCCGAGGTGATGATGCGCGTCCTGTCGCGCAAGCCGGACGAGATCTTCCTGATCGAGGGCCATACCGACTGGATCGGCGGCGATGACGACAACCTGTCGCTGTCCGATCGCCGGGCGGACTCGGTCGCCTTCATCCTCACCAACAACTTCCAGATCCCGCCGGAAAACCTGGTCACCCAGGGCTACGGCAAGCAGTACCTCAAGGTCCCGACGCAAGAGGCCAACCGGGAAAATCGCCGCGTCGCCGTGCGCCGGATCGGACCGCTGCTCGCCGGCAAGGCGGACTGAGGGGCGCCCTCAGCCTCCCCACAGCCGCCGGCTCGCGATCTCGGCGCCTTCGCTCAGGGCCTTGAGCTTGGCCCAGACGATGCTCGCGTGAATCTCCTTGGCGCCGGCGAAGGTGGCAAAGCCGCAGTCGGAGCCGGCGATCACGTTCTCGCGGCCCACGACCTTGGCGTAGCGCATGATGCGCTCCGCCACCAGCTCCGGGTGCTCGACCAGGATGGTCGAGTGGGTGATGACCCCGGGAATGAGAATCTTGCCGTCCGGCAGCTTGACGTCCTCCCACACCTTCCATTCATGCTCGTGGCGCGGATTGGCGGCTTCGAATGAATAAGCGCCGGCGTTGACCTTCAAGATGATGTCGACGACGTCCTTGAGCTCCATGTCGTGGATGCGCGGACCCATGTTGATGCTGTAGCAGGTGTGAAACCGGATCTTCTCGGGCGGGATGCCGCGCAGCGCATGGTTGAGGGCTTCGACCCGTATCTCGGCCCAGCGGCGGCATTGCGCCACGCTCAGGTCGGGATGCAGCGCGTAATAGGAGACTAGCCGCGGATCGTCGATCTGCAGGATGAAGCCGCCCCGCACGATCTCGTAGTATTCCTCGCGCATCGCCTCGGCGATCGCGAACAGGTACTCCTCCTCGGTCTTGTAGTACGCGTTCCTGTGACGCTCCTCGAGGTTCGAGGGCGAGATCGAGGGCATGAAGGTGTCGAGCGGCCGGTCGCAATCGCCCGCGGGCGTCTCGCCGTAGCGATCGGTCCTGAAGCTGAACGCCGAACCGATGTTCCGGACGTCGCGCTGGAACTGCGCATGGCCCTTGTAGACGATCGGCCCGGTGCAGATCAGGTTGTCGGGCCGTGGCGGCCCCGTCCCGGCGGCATTGTAGAACTCCGGGAACGAGAGCGCCTCGCGCGATTGCAGCCAGTGGCTGCGCGCGCCCGAGCCCTTGTCGACCTCGAAGCCGCCGAGGCGCTCGTTCATGTAGGTGACGAAGCTCGGCTTGCCGTATTCGCCGTCGCTGATGACGTCGATGCCGAGCGCGATCTGCTTGTTGACGATCTGCCCGACCGCGTGGTGCAGCAACTTCTCGTAGGCCTCAGCATCGAACGCCTTGCCGGCGTCGCGCGCCTGCATCATGTCGACGAGCTCGGGCGGCCGCGGCAGACTGCCGACGTGAGTGGTGAGAATGCGTCGGTCGCTGCGTTGCATGGGCCACTCAAGCGGATCGTCGGTTGGGTCGAGTTCTTCACGAGACCCAACCATTGTGCGACGGGGTCGCTGGGTCTCGCAAGGCGCGCCCGACCCAACTACGTCAGCGAAAGGAGACTCTCACATCACGTCGCCCATCACGACGTCGCCCTCGGACGGCGGCCGCTCGTAGAATTCCGGATTCATGCGGCTGGCGACGCCTTCGCGCGCGAGCACTTCCGCGAACTCCGCGCGGATCGCAGGATCCTCCTGGTGGTAGGGGATGGCGCTGCCGCCCTTGTTGAGGTCGATGGCGCCGTAGTCCATGAGCTGCTCGCCCGGACGGCCGGCCTTGCGGGCGCGCTGGTTGTTGGGGCCATGCCAGGCCGAGATGCGCAGGCCCTCCTTGCCGACGCCGAAATGCTGGTGGAACCAGTCGCCCGCCATCGGCGCCGCGGAGACAAGGCCGACCGGCTCGTAGTCCTGGCGCAGGATCTTGTCGGCCTTGCCGTTCTTCCAGGGCTGGGTGCCGAGCGCCTCCGGCCAGGTGTAGGTGTAGCCCTTGCCCTTGACGCAGACGAGGACGGCGGCGGAGGCGTGCTTGTGCGCCTTGGAATAGCGGCCGGTCTCGTGCTGGCCGATCCAGACATAGAAGCGGTTGCCGGCCATTTGCGGTTCGACCCTGCGGTAGCCGGGCGAGCGCCGGTTGTCGAGCGGGAGATCGGTGTTGACGATGTCGGGAATGAAGTTGGTGCGGCGCATGGCCAGGCCGCGGATCGGGTCTGGCTCGACGTCGTCGCGCGGCTTGAAGAAGTCGTCGGCGCCGGAAAACCGCTCGGTGAAGGCGTGCGGGCAGTTGAAGATGAAGCCCGGGTTGTCGATCAGGTTCATCACGTTCGGCGCCGAGGTGCCGCAGAGCAGCAGCGCGGGCGAGCTCGCCGCGTTGATGAAACGGTGGAAGGCGTTGAGCGGGATCGTGAACAGCGAGCCCTTCTGCCATTCGAAGGTGTGGCGCTTGGCGTTGCCTTCCTGCCAGACCTCGGTCGAGCCGCGGCCTTCGACCACCAGCACCACCTTCTCGTAGAGGTGGCGCTCGATGTTGAGCGCGCCGGCGCCGGGCACCTCGGCCACGTACATGCCCCACAGCCCTTCGGTGCCGTAGAGCTGGATGTAGCTGCCGCGGCCGCCGAGCCGCTTCCACGGCGCCATCGGCAGGTCCTGCACGCGCCGAACGCCGATGCCGCGATAGACCGGCACGCCCTCCGCCTCCATGAAGCTGTCGTAGGGCATCGGCTTGCGCAGGAACTTGCCGAGGCCGGCATTCTCGCCCGCTTTCGGCTCGTGCCAGTGGGTCTGCTCGGGTGTGTCGTGCATGGCGTGTCCTTGGTTGCGACGTTTCAGCGGAGTGTTCCACCGCTCGTCCGCGCGAAAGCGGGGACCCGGTCGGGATTCCCGTTTGCGCGGGAAGGAGCGGAGAAACCACGTTCTATGTCGGCATCCGTCAAGCGACCAGGTTGCCGAAGCGTTGCAGGTTGGCCTTCTGTTTTTCGTTGCGCGGGGAGAGCTTGAACAGCCGCGCCGCGGTGCCGCCCAGCACATTGTGCTTGCCCTTCTCGGACAGGAACGGCAAATCCCACACCGTCGACGGCAGGTCGAAGTCCCAGTGCGGATAGTCGGAGGCGTACATCAACTGCGTTTCCGCATTGATCATGCGAAACGTGCATTCGAGCGCGGTCATGTCCTCGCGCTCCATCGGCTGCGAGGCGTAGTACATGTCGCGCATGTAGTCGGAAGGCCGCTTCTTCAGCAGCGGATATTCGGAGCTGCGCAGCTTGTACTCGTGATCGAGCCGCTGCATCAGGAACGGCACCCAGGCGAGCCCGCCTTCGATCCAGATCACCGGCAGCTTGGGAAAACGCTCGCCGAGCCCGTTGGTCACCCAGTTGGTCACATGCAGGATGTTGAAGAACGGAAAGCCGAGCGCATGCACCGAGGCGAAACGGTTGAGGCTCTTGAACACCGGCTCGCCGACGTTGACCGCGGAATGGAACGCGAGCGCTAGCCCGCGCTCCTCGACCGCGCGATAGACCTTCATGCAGGCGTTGTGGTGCACCGGCATGGTGCGCGCCGAGGTCACGAGGAAGCCGGTCACGTGCTTGCGGTCGCCGAACGTCTCGATCTGGCGCAGCGCCTCGTCGGGATCGGACAGCGGCAGGCACAGCATCGAATAAAGGCGTCCGCCGCTTTCCGGCAGCGCCTTCTCGGTGAGCCAGCGGTTGTAGGCCCAGGTGAGCTCGATCTCCATCTCGACCGAGGGATGCAGGCCGACGGCGAGCAGCATGGTGGGGAACAGGCAGGAATAGTCGACGCTCATCGCATCCATCCAGCGATGGCCTAATTCGACGTCGCGGTTCCTGCCCTTCGCGGTCTTCTCCGACGAGCGCATCGGATAGCGCGTGATGCGTCCGCCCATGTCCTGGAAGCTGACCTGGCTCGGCATCAGCGTCTGGCGGCCCTTGGCGCGGCCGGCGAGCACGAGCTGGCGCAGGACGTCGTTTTCGATGAAGGGCAGGAATTCGTCGTAGCACTCGTTCTCGTAGTGGTGGGAATCCACGTCGGCGATCAGGATGTCGTCGAGATTGCGTTGCACCGCCTGCTTCCTGGCATGGGCCAGCAACCGGGATGTATTGAGCTCTTCGAGCGACACCAGGCGGCCGCGATCGGCGAGGAGATCCATGGCGTTTCCTGCGGTTGGGTAATCCAGTTGAGGGACTTAGCGGCGCGCCGCGCGCGCCGCAAGCTCACATCACGTTGCCCATGACCTCTTCGCCTTCGGCCGGGGGCCGTTCATAGAATTCCGGATTCATCCGGCTCTTGACGCCCTCGCGCTGGAGCGTCGCCTCGTATTCCTTGCGCAGCGCAGGGTCCTCCCAATGGTAGGGAATGGCGCCGCCGCCCTTGCTGAGATCGATGGCGCCGTAGTCCATGATCTTCTCGCCGGGCATGCCGGCCTTGCGCGCACGCGCGTTGTTGATGCCGAACCAGGCGGTGAGCCGCAGCGGCTCCGCGCTGGTGCCGAAATGCTGGTGGAACCAGTCGCCGGCCATCGGCGCGGCCGAGACCATGCCGACCGGCTCGTAATCCTGGCGCATCACCTTGTCGGCGCGGCCGTCCTTCCAGGGCGTCATGCCGAGCCCCTCGGGCCAGGTGTAGGTGTAGCCCTTGCCCTTGACGCAGATCAGCACGGCCGCGGAGGCGTGCTTGTGGGCCTTGGAATAGCGCCCGTTCTCGTGCTGCCCGATCCAGAGATAGAAGCGGTTGCCGGCCATCGAGGGCTCGACCCGCCGATAGCCGGGCGACCGGCGATTGTCGAGCGGCAGCTCGGTGTTGACGATGTCGGGAACGAGATTGGTCCGCCGCATCGCCAGCCCGCGCACCGGGTCCGGCTCGAGGTCATCCTTGGGGGTGAAGTAGTCTTCGGCGCCCGAATAGCGGTCGGTGAAATTGTGCGGGCAGTTGAAGATGAACCCGGGATTGTCGATCAGGTTCATCACCTGCGGCGCCGAGGTGCCGCACAGCAGCAGCGCCGGGCTCGACCCGGCATTGACGAACCGGTGATAGCAGTTGAGCGGGATCGCGAACATCGATCCCTTCTGCCATTCGAACGTGTGCGGCTTGGCCTGGCCGTCCTGCCAGATTTCCGTGGAGCCGCGACCTTCGACCACCAGCACGACCTTCTCGTAGAGGTGGCGCTCGACGTTGAGCGCGCCGGCGCCGGGGACCTGCACCACGTACATCCCCCACAGCCCTTCCGTCCCGTAGAGCTGGATATAGGTCCCGCTGCCGCCCAGCCGCTTCCACGGTGTCATCGGCAGGTCCTGGACGCGGCGCACGCCGATGGCGCGATGGACCGGCACGCCTTCCGCCTCCATGAAGCTGTCGTAGGGCATCGGCTTGCGCAGGAACTTGCCGAGGCCGGCGTTCTCGCCCGCTTTCGGCTCGTGCCAATGGGCCTGATCGGTGGTGTCGTGCATGGCGTGTCCTCGGTGCTTGTCGTCGCCCAATGTTGTTGAACGATTATACAGCAAATCTCTCCGCGTCATTCCTGGAGGCGGCCGAAGGCCGCTGTCGCGGCGCCCCGGGATGACATCGAGAATCACATATCCGGCGGCACGTCTTCGCCTTCGGCCGGCGGGCGCTCGTAGAAGGCCGGGTTCATGCGGCTCGCGACGCCCTCCTGCGCCAGCGTCGCCTCGAACTCGCGCCGGATCGCGGGGTCCTCCATGTGATAGGGGATGGCGTTGCCGCCCTTGTTGATGTCGATGGCCCAGATGTCGGCCATCTTCTCGCCCGGGCGGCCGGGCTTGAGCGCCGGATGGTTGTTGGGGCCATGCCAGGCGACCAGCCGCAGCGCGCCCTTGCTGATGCCGAAATGCTGGTGGAACCAGTCGCCGGCCATCGGCGCCGCCGACACGACGCCGACCGGCTCGTAGTCCTGACGGAGAATCTTGTCGGCCTTGCCGTCCTGCCAGGGCATGGTGCCGAGGGCGTCCGGCCAGGTGTAGGTGTAGCCTTTGCCTTCGACGCAGATGAGCACCGCGGTCGAGTGGTGCTTGTGCGCCTTGGCATAGCGGCCGGTCTCGTGCTGGCCGATGAACTGATAGAAGCGGTTCTCCGACATCCGCGGTTCGACGCGCCGGTAGCCGGGCGAGCGGCGGTTGTCGAGCGGCAGGTCGCAGTTGATCACGTCGGGGATCAGGTTGGTGCGCCGCATCGCCAGGCCGCGCACCGGGTCGGGCTCGACGTCGTCGCGCGGCTTGAAGAAGTCGTCGGCGCCGGAGAACCGGTCGGTGAAATTGTGGGCGCAGTTGAAGACGAAGCCGGGATTGTCGATCAGGTTCATCACGTTCGGCGCCGAGGTGCCGCACAGCAGCATGGCGGGGCTCGACGCCGCGTTGATCACGCGGTGGAAGGCGTTGAGCGGGATCGTGAACAGCGAGCCCTTCTGCCATTCGAAGGTGTGGCGCTTGCTCTGGCCCTCCTGCCAGACCTCGGTCGAGCCGCGGCCCTCGACCACCAGCACGATCTTCTCGTAGAGGTGGCGCTCGACCTCGAGCGCGCCGGCGCCGGGCACCTCGACCACGTACATGCCCCAGAGACCTTCGGTGCCGTAGAGCTGGATATAGGTCCCGCGCCCGCCGAGCCGCTTCCACGGCGCCATCGGCAGGTCCTGCACCCGGCGCACGCCGATGCCGCGGTAGACCGGCACGCCCTCCGCCTCCATGAAGCTGTCGTAGGGCATCGGCTTGCGCAGGAACTTGCCGAGGCCGGCGTTCTCGCCCGCTTTCGGCTCGTGCCAATGGACGTCGTCGGGGGTGTCGTGCATGCGGCTCCTGGGCGCGGTGTCGGTGGCTGCTCGGCGGACGTGGCGGATTAGTGTACATCATGCGGGGCGGGTTTCGACAATTGCCGCCGGCATCGAGCGAGGAACAAAAATGGCGCTGAGAGTGAGGCGCGTCGTCACCGGCCATGACCGGAACGGCAAGGCGGTGGTGGCGATCGACGAGATCGCCCGGAACGTGATCTCGCGCCGGCCGAACCACGCGAGCTGCGTGATCTGGTCGAGCGGCGAGTTCCCGACCGACAACGATACCGAGGCCGACGGCGGCGCGCGCGCGGTCGCCACCACCGACCCGAACGGCACCGTGTTTCGCCTGGTCGAATACGGGCCGGGCGTGACGCCGCGCAACCACCGCACCGAATCGATCGACTATGCCATCGTCATGTCGGGCGAGATCGACATGGAGATGGACGGCACGATGGTGCATCTCAAGGCCGGCGACGTGCTGGTGCAGCGCGGCACGATCCACAACTGGATCAACCGCGGCACCGAGCCCTGCGTGGTCGCCTTCGTCCTCATCGCAGCCAAGCCGGTGCAACGCGCCGGCAAGGTCCTGGGTGCGACGAACTGATCAAGGGAGAGAGTCAGATGTCGCGCATCGTCGTCTGCGTCCTGACTTGCCTCGGCCTGCTCACGGCTCAAGCCGCTGCGCAACCCTGGCCCGCCCGCCCGGTGCGCATCGTGGTGCCCTCGCCGCCCGCCGGCGGCACCGACATCGTGGCGCGCGTGCTGGCCGATCATTTCTCGCGTGCCTTCGGCCAGCAGTTCTTCGTCGAGAACCGGCCCGGCGCCGGCAACATGATCGGCATCGAAAGCGTCGCGCGCGCGGCCCCCGACGGCTACACGTTCCTGATGACGGCGAGCACGCTGTCGCTCAATTCGGTGCTGTACAAGAAAGTGTCCTACGATCCGGTCAAGGATTTCGCGCCGATCATGCAGGTCGCCTCGGCGCCCAACGTGCTGATCGTCAATCCCAAGGTGCCGGTGACGACGCTCGCCGACTTCATCGCGCTCGCCAAGACCAAGCCCGGCGAATTGACCTACGGCACGCCCGGCATCGGGACCTCGCCGCACATGTGCATGGAGCTCCTGATGAGCCTGGCCGGCATCAAGGTCCAGCACATCCCCTACCGCGGCACGGTGCCGGCCATGACCGACGTCATGAGCGGCCAGATCACCGGCATGTTCTCGACCGCGCTGTCCGCACGGCCGCAGATCGACGCCGGCAACGTGCGCGCGCTCGGGCTCTCCAGCAGGAAGCATAGCGAGGCGCTGCCCAACGTCCTGCCGATCGCGGAAGCCGGCGTGCCCGGCTACGAGGCGACGCAGTGGTACGGCATGGCCGCGCCGGCGGGGACGCCGGCCGACATCATCGCGCGCATCCACGCCGAGGCCGTGAAGGCGCTCAAGTCGCCGGACGTCAAGGAGAAACTCGCCACCGACGGGGCCGAGCCGATCGGCGGCACGCCGGCCGAGTTCGCCGCGCTCATCAAGGACGAGTTGGAGAAGTGGACCAAGGTCGCCAAGGCGGCCGGGATCGAGCCGCAGTAGTGCTGCGCGCTTACCGCGCCACGCCCACCCCTTACCCGCCTTCGGTGATCAGCTTCTCGATCCGCTTGAGTTGATCGGCCGGCGTCTTCGCGATCTTGTCGATCTGGCGCAGGATTTCCTCGCCGCTGATCGGGCTGACCTCGATACCGATCTTCTCCGCCTCGGCCAGATAGGCCGGATCCTTGTGGGTCGCCGCGAACGCGTCCTGCAGCGCCTTGGCGCGGTCCGCCGGCACCTCCGGCGGCGCCGCATAGGGGCGCGACAGCAGATAGGGAATCTCGATGATCTCGATCAGGTTGCGGTCCTCCGCGTTCCTGGCGAGCTCGCGCGCGGTCGGCGCGTCCGGGAAATCCTTGAACCGGTCGGCGCGGCCGAACACGACCAGCACCCGTCCGAGCCCGCCCGGCTTGAGCCAGTCCGGCTTGTTCGCCCGCACCGCGGAAAGCCCCACGGTGCGGCCCTCGATCTCGCCGCGCTCGATCGCCAGGAACAGCACCCCGGAATCGGTATATCCGGGAATGACCTTCATGTTGGCGAAGCCCAGCCATTCGCGCAGCAGGACGCCCATGGCGTCGCTGGAAGCGCCCTCGGCCGTGCTGCCGAGGATGAGCTGCGGCCCGCCCGGGCGGCGCGCGTCGTCGACCGACTTCACCTTGGCGTCGCTGCGCACCAGCAGCAGGTAGGCGTCGTTGGCAAGGCTCGACGAGGAGCCGAGCCAGGTGAACTTGGCGGGATCGAACTGGACGTTCTGGTTGGTCTTGATCTGGCCGACGAGCGCCATGTTGCGCGCGAAGGTGCCGAACGTGGTGCCGTCCTTGGGCGCCACGTTGTAGAGGAAATTGGTGCCGCGCAGCGAACCCGCGCCCGGCATGTTCTGGATGATGATGCTCGGGTTGCCCGGGATATGCCGGCTCATGTGCCGCGCCAGCACGCGCGCGTAGACGTCGTAGCCGCCGCCGGTGCCGTAGCTGACGATCAGGTTGATCCGCTTGCCCTTGTAGAAGTCGGCGACGTCGTCGGCACGCGCCGGCGGCACCAACGCAACCACCGCCAGGACCAGCGTCGCAAACAGCCTCTGCATTCCTTTCCCCCCGTTGACCAGGAACCCGCGCTCGATGTTAGGCGCTCGCCGCGGGAAATGCCATGCGACTCGTTCGGTCGGGCCGCGACAGCAACCGTACCGATCAGCTTCTGCTGTCGGCGAACAGCTTGCGCAGATAGTCGAGCAGCGCCGGCGGCGCCTTCTCGATGCGGTCGAGCGCGCGCACGATGTCATCGGCGCTGACTGGGCTGACGTCGACGTTGAGCCTGGCCGCGTCTTCCAGGTATTGCGGGTCGGCCTGCATGGCGAGGAAAGCCGCCTGCAGAGCGGTGGCGCGGTCCGCCGGAACCCCGGGCGGCGCGGCGAACGGGCGCGACAGCCGGTAGGGAAGCTCGGCCAGCTCGATCAGCGCACGCGCGCCTTCGTTGCGCGCCAGTTCGCGCGCCGTCGGGACGTTCGGCAGGTCCGGATGCCGGGTCGCGCGCCCGAACTGCACCAGCACGTGGAAGCCGGACTTCGGCTTGAGCCACTCGGGCTTGACGGTGCGAAGCGAGGACAGGTCGACGGTGCGGCCATGGACCTCGCCGCGCTCGAGCGCGAGGTAGAGCGCGGCGGTGTCGGGATAGCCGACGACCTTCTTGACATTGAGGCCGATGGTGTCGCGCAGGATGATCGGCACGTCGTTGCCGGTCGCGCCTTCGGCGGTGCTCCCGAGCACCAGCGCATCGCCGCCGGTGCGGCGGGCGTCTTCGATGGTCTTCGCCGGCGCGTCCGCCCGCACGATCAGGATATAGGCGTCGTTGGCGAAGCTCGACAAGGAGCCGAGCCAGACGAAGCGGCGGGCGTCGAACTGCACGTTCGGATTGGTTCCCACCATGCCCAGCAGCGGGACAATGCGGGCAAAATGCCCGATCGTGGTGCCATCCTTGGGGGCGGCGGCGTAGAGATAGTTGGCGGCGCGCAGCGAGCCCGCCCCCGGCATGTTCTGCACCGCCACGGCGGGATGCCCGGGAATGTGGCGGCCGAGGCGGCGGCCCACGAGCTGCGCGTAGATATCGTAGCTGCTGCCGGGGCCATAGCCGACGACGAGATTGAGCTGCTTGCCCCGGTAGAAATCGGCGACCGCATCGGCGCGGACCTGCGGCGACACAAGCGCCGCCAGCGCGAGCGTTACCGCCGCCCACCGCTTGGACATGTCTCACTCCCTACCCGGCCTTGGCATGAGAGTACGCGCTCGGGAGCCGCCTGTTCAATGGCCTCGCGTGCCATTACAGCCAGCCCCGTACCCGCACGAAGACGTACATGCCGATGGCTGATGCCACCATCAGCCCAAGCGCCCAGGGATAACCCCATTGCCATTGCAATTCCGGCATGACCTTGAAATTCATGCCGTAGACGCTCGCGACCAGGACCGGCGGCGTGAGCAGCACGCCGACGATCGTCAGGATGTTGATGGTCTTGGTCTGCAGGATGCCGATATAGCCGACGGCGCCGTCGAGCATGAACCCGGCGGTGCTCGACAGGTCGACTTCGGCCTCGGCGATCGACAGCAATTCATGCTCGAACGCCGCGAGCTTCTTGGCGATCGTGTCGTCGGTGACGCGCTCGCGCATCAGCCCGACCAGCCGCCGGAAGCTGAGCACGCTGCGGCGCAGCTTCACCAGCACCTCGCGGCTATAGCCGAGTTCGGTGAGGATCACCTCGACCTGCCGGTTGCGGAGGCGCGGCGATGCGCCGAGCCGCAGTCGGCGCTGCGGCGAGGTGTGATGCTGGAACAGCGCCCGGTTCACCCGGTCGAGCTCATCGCCGACGCTGTCGAGCACGTTGATGGCATGATCGACGACCATGTCGAGGACGGCCGGGAACAGGTCCTTCGCGTCGGCGGGGACGCATTCTTCGCACTCGGCGGCGAGCCAGGCGAGGCCGTTCGCGCTGCCCCTGCTGATGGTGACCAGGGGGCCCTTGCTGCGGATGAAGGTGACCGGGACCAGGGTCGGACAATGCCGCTCGAGGCCGGCGAGGAGCAGCGCCTTGAGCGTGACCTGGGTGGCGGAGGACCGGAGCTGATCGGAAATGTAGAACCGCTCGATCTCGTCAGGAGCCTGCAGCTTGATGCCGAGGGCGCGCTCGACGGTCTGCTGCTCGTCCTCCGTCGGCTCGTAGAGATCGATCCAATGCGCGGATCCGAGCGATGCCAGGTCGGGCCGCTCCGACAGCGCCTTGAGCGTGCCGCCTTCGGCCGAATATACCTGCAGCACGTCGTGTCTCCCGCGCAATCCGTACCGACGGGCAATCCTGCGATCAACGCGCGATGGCCGGAATTGTTTCGCCGCGGGCGCCGGCCACCGCGCGGCGACGCGCGATGGCGCCGCCGTCAAGCCGCGAAAAACCTCCTCAGTTCCGCCAGCGTCTCGGTGGGCGCCTCCTCGACGAAGTGGTGGGCGCCGGGCAGACCCTTGCCGGTCAGCTCGGTCGCGCGATCACGCCAGAGCGCAAGCGGATCGGAGATCTGGCCGCGGCCTCCCTTGGCGCCCCAGAGATACAACGTCGGACACGCGATCCTGCGGTTCAGATCGGCCTCGTCATGGACGAGATCGATCGAGGCGCCGGCGCGATAGTCTTCGCAATAGGCATGGATGGACGCCGGACTGTTGAAGCAGCGGAAATACTCCGCATAGATCTCCGGCGTGATGATGTTCGGCATCAGCCGCCCGACCGAGCGTTTGAGGTAGGTGTCGAGGCTGTTGGCGATCAGGGTCTCCGGAAACGGCGACGGCTCCAGCAGGAAGAACCAGTACCAGTTGTTGGTGGCGAACCTGCGGTCGACATTCTGGAACGTGTAGTACGACGGCATGATGTCCATCAGCACGAGCTTGCTGACCTTGTCGGGGTGATCCAGCGCCATGCGATGCGCGACGCGGCCGCCGCGGTCGTGCCCGGCGACCGCGAACTTTGCGAAGCCGAGCTTCGCCATCGCTTCGACCTGGTCCGCCGCCATGGCGCGCTTGGAATGGCCGAAGTGGTTTTCGCCATCCGGCGGGCGGCCGCTGTCGCCATAGCCGCGCAGGTCGGCCGCGACCACGGTGTGGTCCTTCGCGAGCTCCGGGGCCACCTTGTGCCACATCAGGTGCGTCGCCGGATATCCATGCAGGAGCAGCACCGGCGGTCCGCTGCCGCCGACCACCAGGTTGATGGTGGTCCCGCTGGTCTCGACCGTCTGGCGCCGGAAGCCGGGGAAGAAATCCCGGCCGGACGCCGGCTGCGCGCGGAGCGGAAGCGGTTGTGCGGCAAGGCCGCCGGCGACGGCGCCGACCGACGCGCCCAGGAAGCTGCGCCGTCCGAGCGTGTTGCCCCCGGTATTGATGTTCGCAGGTGAACGATGGCCTGGCATGGCGTCTCCCCTTTCGCGTTGTCTCAGCCGCCGCCCTTGTTGTCGGCGAGCAGCTTCTTGATGTAGTCGAGCAGGTCCGCCGGCGCGCCCGCGATGTCCTCGATGGCGCGCAAGACCTCGGCGCCGTCGATCGGGCTCACGTCGATCTTCATCTTGGCGGCTTCCTCCAGATAGGCGGGGTCCTGATGCACGGCCATGAACGCCGTCTGCAGCGCGCGCACGCGATCGTCCGGCAGACCGGGAGGCGCCGCAAACGGCCGCGACAGCCGGTAGGGCAATTCGGCGAGCGCGATCAGCGCGCGCGACCGGTCGTCGGGCGCAAGCTCCCGCGCCGTCGGCACGTCGGCAAATTGCGGGTGGCGTGTCACCCGCGCGAACTGCAGGAGCGTCTGCATGGCGCTGCCGGGCGCCAGCCACTCGGGATGCGAGGACCCGGTCGCCGAGAGCCCGACGAAGCGGCCGTCGAGCTCCTTGCGGTCGACTGCCAGGAACAGCGCATTGCTGTCGGGATAGCCGGCGATGAGCTTGATATTGAGACCGAGCGCATCGCGCACCACGGTCGCGACGTCGTTTCCGGTCGCGCCCTCAGCGGTGCCGCCGAGCACGATCGGCGAACCTCCCGGCCGGCGCGCGTCGGCGATCGACTTCACCGGCGCATCCTTGCGCACGAACAGGAAATAGGCGTCGTTGGCATAGCTCGACGAGGAGCCGAGCCAAGTCAGCTTGCGCGGATCGAAGCGGACGTTCTGGTTATGGCCGATGATGCCGAGGAGCGGCATGTCGCGCGCGAAGATGGCGATCGCGGTGCCGTCCTTCGGCGCATTGTTATAGAGAAAATTGACCGCGCGCAGCGAGCCCGCGCCGGGCATGTTCTGCAGCACCACATTGGGATTGCCCGGGATGTGGCGGCCCAGGTGCCGCGCCATCAGCCGTCCATAGACGTCGTAACCGCCGCCGGTGCCGTAGCCGACGATCACGCTGACCTGCTTGCCCTTGTAGAATTCGGCGGCCGACTGGGCGCGCGCGGGAGCGACCGCAAGCACGAGCAACGCCAGCACCGCACCCATCCTGAGCATGCATCCTCCCCGCGCCGATCGGCTTTGCCGCCGATTGTGTTGCATGACGGCCTGTTTGTATACTGGCGCATCGGCGGGACCATAGACCAGCCATCCGACAACATCGCCGCACCCGCCACTCAGGGAGGTTACCATGAAACGATGGATCGCCGGGCTGTTCGTGCTGATGAGCCCGTCCGCATTCGCGCAGTCGACGTCGGCGCCCGAGCTTGCGTTCGACTCGGTTGCAAACTTCATCAAGCTTCCGCCCGACATGCACCTGGGCGAGGCCTCGGGCGTGGCGGTGAATTCGAGGGGCAACATCTACGTCTATTCGCGCGGCGGCTCCGTCGCCAATGCGTTCGGGGCAACCGCCTCGCAGATCCTGGAATTCGATCGCGACGGCAACTTCATCCGCGAAGTCGGCAAGAACCTCTATGCCTGGGCCTTCGCGCACACCGTGCGGATCGACAAGGACGACAACATCTGGGCCACCGACAAGGGCTCGGACATGATCGTGAAGATGAACCCTGCGGGCCGCGTGCAGATGGTGTTCGGGCGCAAGTCCGAAGCCTCCGACAGCGAGGCGCATCCGCACGAGCGGCCCAATCCGCCGCTGCCGGCGATCGACGGGCGCTTCCGCCAGCCGACCGACGTGGCCTGGGACAAGGCCGGCAACGCCTATATCAGCGACGGCTACATCAATTCGCGCGTCGCCAAGGTGAGCAAGGACGGCGACTGGGTCAAATCCTGGGGCAAGAAGGGCAAGGGCGACGGCGAGTTCGACACCCTGCACACCATCGCCTCCGACAACAACGACAACATCTATGTGGGCGACCGCGGCAACCGGCGCGTGCAGGTGTTCGACACCGAGGGCAACTTCAAGAGCAAGTTCACCATCGACATCCCGCCCCCGCCCGACGCCACGCCGGCGATCGGCAACATGCCGAACCTCACCAACTATCTCACCAGCGGCGGCACGCAGACGCCGGGCGCGCCCTGGGCGATCTGCATCACCCCCGGACCCAACCAGGTGATGTTCATCTCCGATGCCATGCCGGGCCGCATCTACAAGGTGGCGATGGACGGCAAGGTGCTCGGCTGGATGGGCAAGTCGGGCAAGCAGCTCAAGCAGTTCGGCTGGGTCCACCAGATCGCGTGCCCGTCGGAAAACGAAATCTACGTCGCCGAAATCCTGAACTGGCGCGTGCAGAAGCTGCTCATCCGCACCGATCAGCGCGCGGAACGCTGAGCTAACGCAGGTCCCGCTCATGTTGGACCGGTCCACCTTCGGCTCGTCCCCGCGCAAGCGGGGACGCAGCGCAAGAGATCGCGTCATCAGAGCAGGCGATTCCTGGATTCCCGCTTGCGCGGGAATGAGCGGATGAGGCCGCGGGTCAACTCGAACCGGATGCACTCCAGCGCTTCAGCCGGTTGCTCGCTGCGCTCCCCCTCCTCCGAATCGCGAAGCGAACGGCGGGGAGGGAGGCCCGGGCCGGTCAAAGCTTTAGAAGCGTCTTCGCGTTCTCGTAATAGACCTTGTTCTTCTCCTCCGGCGTCAGGCCGAGCTTGTTGATGAGATCGACGCCCTCCCGCTTGAGCACGAACAGCGGCGGCGAGTCGGTCCCGAACAGGAAGTGATCCACCCCGACGGTGTCGATCGCGCAGCGCGCCGCCGGGGGATGGTAGCAGGTCGATTCCAGGTACATCATCTTGAGATAGTGCAGCGGCTCGTGCTTGATCAGCATCGGCGCGTAGGAGCCGAGGAAGAACGCCTCCTCCTGCAGCCGGTAGGCATAGTTCATGCGTCCGATCATCTCGCAGATGCCGCCGCCGAGATGAGTGCCGACGAGCTTGAGGTCGGGGAATTTCTCGAACACGCCGCGCACGATCAGCCGCGCGATCGCGAGCGCGCCGTCCATCGGTCGCCCGATGCTCGAGGCCAGCCGATAGTCGCGCATGCGCTCCTCGCCGAAGCCGACCGACGGCGGATGGACCACCACCGGCACGTCGAGCTCCTGCGCAAGCTGGAAGAACGGCATCGCCTCGTCGTCGTCCGGGTATTGGCCTTGCAGGCTCGACGTGATCCAGGCGCCCTTGAGCCCGTCCTGTTTGATCGCGCGCTCGAACTCGCGCAAGAACTCGTCGCCGCCGTAGGGCACGGTCGAGGCCATGCCGACGATCGAGGGATATTTCGCCTGGCACGCGGCGTTGAAGCGGTTCTGGCGCCGGCAGCGCTCGAGCTGCTGCTTGCGGTCCATCTCGCGCATATTGTGGAGCGGGTTCGAGATCACGGTGATGTCGACGCCGCCGATCTTCGCGGCTTCGAGCGCGTTCTCGATCGTGTTCGGCGGGTGCCTGTCGGGAGCGCCGATGTTGCGGTGGAACTGCGTGGCGGCGAACGCGTCGATGTCCTCGGGCGGAAGCACGTGCACGTGGAAGTCGATGATCATGCGGTTCTTTCTGTTCGCAGGCCGGAGCCCGTCGAGCGGACGGTGGACGATTCACGAAAGGACAGCCGGGGACGTGATGCGCTGCAGACCTGAAATTGTTGCCAACCCCTATGCGGCACGGTCCCGGATCAGCGGAGCGGACCCGGGACACGGGAGGAGAGCATCACCGCGTCGGCAGGACGATGACCTTATTGTAAAGGTCCTGCCACTTCTGCGCGTTCTCGATCATTTCGGCGGACTCGATGAGTTCGAGCGGACCCTTGGTGAAGGGCGAATCGACCTTCCGGCTCGGCGACACGAAGTTGCGCGCCGCCAGGATCGGCTGCGCGTCGCCGAGCAGGAAGTCGTAGAACAGCACGGCGGCATGCGGATGCGGCGCGTTTTTCGCCACCCCCGCGGCGGTCGGGCGGGCAATGAGCGGCGGAATGATGAACCAGTCGAAGGGCGCGCCCTTCTGCCTGAGCTGCTCGGCCGAGAAGCCGTAGACCGTGAGCGCGAGCGGCACCTCGCCGGCGGCGACCAGGTTGGCCAGGAGGGTGTGGCCCTTGCGCACCGAAATGCCGTTCGTCGCCACCATGTCGCGGAAGAGCTTCAATCCCTGCGCTTCACCGAGGCCCATCACGACCTGCGCGAACCAGTCGAAGTCCTCCGCCTCGATGCCGAGCTTGCCCTTCCATTCGGGGCGGAGCAGGTCGCGGTAGGTCTTGGGCAGCGCCTCCTTCTTCACCAGGTTGGTGTTGTAGGCCTGCACGATGGTGTTGAGGTAGACCGAAGCCCATTCCCGGTGCGGCGCGATCGACTGCGGAATGAGATCGTCGAGATAGGGCGACTTGACCTCGTTCAGGAGCCGCTCGCGGTGCAGCGGCTCGATCCCGGAACTCGAGCTCGCGACGACGTCGACGTCGTAGCGGCGCGCCTTGGCCTCGTTCACGACGCGCTGCAGGACGCTCTCGGAATCGGCGCGCCAGACCTTGGTCTTGACGCCGTATTTCTTGTCGAAGGTGGCGGTGAGCACGGCGATGTCCTCGACCGGGATCGAGGAATAGAACATCAGCTCGCCTTCCTTCTTGGCACCCTCGACCAGACGCTTCTGGCGGTCGGGACCCTGGTAGGCGGCAATGTCGGAGAGGCGGGTCGCCTGCGAGAGCGCCGGAGTGACGGGCTGGAGCAGCAGCGCGGCGCCGAGGCTGAGGAGCGCAAGCCTGCACAGATGTTGAATTCGACGATGGACGTTCATCGCGTCCTCCCGGCTCGCCTGCTCCCCTTTACGAAGCTAGTCGCTGGCACCCGCCAAGGCAATGTGACGTTTGATGCGCGCGACATTGGCGTTAACGTGGCGCCGGGGACCCGGGCCCGCCGCCCATCCGCCGGACGGGGCATGCGGCATGGGATCGCAGAGGACGTCGCATGAAGATCGTCAAGCTCGAACAGTTCCACGTCGATTGTGGTTGGGAAATCTATTCGTTCCTGAAGGTCAGCACCGACGAAGGGATCGCCGGCTGGTCCGAGTTCAAGGAGCATCGCCGGCACGGCATCGGCGCCGCCATCCACGGCATGGGCGAGCTGCTCGAGGGCCAGGACCCGCGCGCGATCGGCAAGATCGACGCCCTGCTCTATTCGGTCACGCGCAGCACCCCGGGCGGGCTCAACCAGAACGCCGCCGGCGCGGTGCTCAATGCCTGCCTCGACATCAAGGGCAAGGCGCTCGGCGTTCCCGTCTACGAGCTGTTCGGCGGCGCCGTGCGCGAGCGCATCCCGGTCTACTGGTCGCGCTGCGGGGTGATCCGCGCGCGCTGCGCGCAGTATTTCGACGGCAAGGTGATCGACCGCCCGGCGGTACGCAGCGTCGGCGACCTCAAGGCCGCCGCACGCGAGGCGCGCGACCAGGGCTTCAAGGCGATCAAATGCAATCTCCTGGTGTTCGACGACAAGGGCGGCCGTCAGTACACGCCGGGCTCCTCGCGCGGGGAGGGTCATCCCGAGCTCAACCTCCCGGAGGACATGCTCGACGCGCTGCTGGCACAGCTCACGGCGCTGCGCGAAGGCGCCGGGCCGGGCGTGCGCATCGCGGTCGATACCAACTTCAACTACAAGGCCGAAGGCTACCGGCGCATCGCCCGCAAGGTCGAGCCGTTCGACCTGATGTGGCTCGAACTGGACATGTACGAGCCACAGGCGCTGGCGGCGATCCGCCAGTCGACCACGACGCCCATCGCGTCGCTGGAGACCATCCTCGGACGCCGCGCGCTGAAACCCTATCTCGAGGCGCACTGCGCCGACGTCGCCATCATCGATCCGCAGTACAACGGCGTGCCGGAAGCGATCCGCATGGCCGCGATGTGCGACGCTTACGAGGTCAACGTGGCGTCGCATTATTTCAGCGGGCCGCTCTCCGCCATCATCTGCGCGCACTTCGCCGCGGTGATCCCCAACCTGCGCATCTCGGAATACGACGTGGACGAGGTGCCGTGGAAGCCGAAGCTCTTGACCCATCCGCCGGTGATCAAGGATGGTGAGTTCCTGCTGCCGACCGGCCCCGGCTGGGGCACCGACGTTGTCGAGGACGAACTGCGCGCCCATGCCGCGACCATGTGAGGGATTGACGAACTCCTTCATTTCCCACCCAACAGGACCATTGCAACAGTCAAGGAGAACGCGGATGAAGCGTCCATTGCTGGCGGCGGCTGCCGCCGTGTCGTGGCTGTCGCTCTGCGCCGCCGCGCAGGCCCAGGAGAAGATCACGCTGCGCTATGGCCAGATCGCCAATTCGGCCCGCAGCGTGTCCTCGCTCGGCCTCAACATCGCACAGCGCAAGGGGTTCCTCGCCAGGGAAGGCATCGATCTCGAGGTCGTCGGCCTGCGCGGCGTGCAGTACCAGATCGAGGAGCTCGACAAGGGCACCGTCGACGTGAGCCACACCGCGACGCCCTATCTGATCCAGTTGGCCCTCCAAGGTTCCGACGCGGTCGGCGTGGTCGGCGGGCCCGCCAACACCATCTTCAGCCTGATCGCCAAGCCCGAGATCAAGAGCTACGGCGCGCTCAACGGCAAGGTGGTCGGCCTGTCGCTGCCGGTCGATACCATCACGATCGCGAGCCGCATGCTGCTCGACCGGCACGGGGTCAAGGACTTCCGCAGCCGGGAGCTGGTCGGCACGCCGGTGCGCGCCAAATGCCTGACCGACGGCGACTGCGACGTGGTGCCGCTCGGCCAGCCCGACGACATCGTGTTCATGCAGAAGGGCTACAGCAAGCTCGGAGACTCGCTGGAAGTGATCCCGGTCCTGCAGTTCAACGTGATCGCCGCGCGGCGAAGCTGGGCGCAGGCCAACAAGGACAAGGTGATACGCTTCGCGCGCGCCTTCGGCGCCGCCTACAGGTTCATGCGCGAGCGCGCCAACCGCGACGAGGTGGCGAAGATCGTGGTGGAGACCACCGGCGCGCCCGACGATGTGGCGCGCGCGATGCTCGCGTTCTATTACGAGCCCGACCGCGGCGTGATGCCCAAGCAGGCCGAGATCGACATGGCCGGCATGGCCAAGGTGATCGAGCTGCTGGGGCAGACCGGCGAGCTCAAGACGCCGCTGCCGGCGGCCGAGCGGTTCGTCGATCTGCAATATCTGAAAGCGGCGGGATTGCAGTAGCGGTGACGATCCGTAGCCGGCCAAGTGGGCAAAGCGAAGCGTGCCCGCGCGTCTTGCTTCGGTAAGGCAGCGACGGCCGCGTGGGCACGGCTTCGCGCTTTGACCACGCTACTCAAACATCACTCCATCGCCTTGTTGGCGCGGTCGATGATGTCCTTCGGCGCATTGAGGATCGCGAGCGCGTCCTTCTGCACCACGGCGCCCGGCGTCGGATCGACCTCGGCCTTGATGCGCTCGGCCTCGCGCAGGAATTCCGGATCGGCCATGGTCTTGTCGAATGCCGTGCGCAGCGCGGCGAGCCGCTCGTCCGGCACCTGCGGCGGCGCCAGCAAAGCGCGGCCGATCGCGGACGCCGCCGAATAGAACTCGATCACGCGCTTGGAGATCGGATCGTCCACCACGTCTTGCATGAGCGGGATGTCCGGGATCTCGCGGTTGCGCCGCAATCCGGACTGGATCACCGGCACGAAGGTGCCGTCGGCGATCTCGCCCGAATGCGAGCTGCGCCACTGGTTCCAGGCGCTCGACACCATGTCGATCTCGCCGCGCGCGAGCGCGATCACGTATTCGGCCGAGCCCGGATAACCGCAGACCGTCTTGAACTGGAAGCCGCCGAGGTTCTTGAGGATGGCGATCACCTGATAGCTCTGCGAGGTGCGGCCGCTGCAGCCGGCGTTGGAGCTGATCGTCTTCATCTCGGCGACGGTCGTGGCGGGCGCGTCCCGGCGCCGCACGATCACCGGGTTCACGCTGGAGATGGAGCCGATGTAGGCCATCTCGGCGAGGTTCCACTTGCTGATCTCCGGCTGCATGACCTGCGCATGCGCGATCGCCTCCGGAAACAGCCCGATCACCGATCCGTCGCGCGGCGATTGGCCGTAGAACTGGGTGACGGCGCGGATGCCGCCACCGCCCGGACGGTGCTCGATGATGATGTTCGGGTTGCCGGGGATGTGCTTCTTGATGTGGTTGCCGGCGAGCCGCGCATAGAAATCGTAGGAGCCGCCGGGCGGATGCCCGAGCATGATGGTCAGGTTGCGGCCGCGGTAGAACTGGTCGACGCTCTGCGCGGTGGCCGCCGAAGCCACGCTCAGCAGCAACCCGGCCGCAAGCGCGCGCAATGTCCCATGCGCCACCGTCATTCGAGTTCTCCCTCACGCGCGGACACGTCGCTTTAGACGCGCGCAACGACCTTGGCACGGCGTCAAACCGCCGCAACCCGCGCCTGATGCCGCGCCGGGAGGGTCACAGCGTCGGCGGGGCTCCCATGAAATCGCGCTTGCCGAGCTCGACGCCGCAATGGCGCAGGATGTCGTAGGCGGTGGTGCAGTGGAAATAGAAGTTCGGCAGGATGAAGTTGAGCAGCAGCGCCTGGCCGGTGAACTTGCGCTCGTTGGAGCCGAGCTTGAGCGTGATCTCCTTGGCCTCGGTGCCGTCGATCTGTGCCGGCTTGAAGGTCTTGCAGAAGTCGACCGCCTTGGCGAGACGCGCCTTGAGCTCGGCGAAGCTCGCCTCGGTATTGGGCATGTTCGGCATCTCGACGCCGGCGAGCGCGCTGCAGGCGCGCACGGCGTGGGTCGAGGCCTGCTGCACCTGGCGCACGTAGGGATACATGTCCGCGAACAGCCGCATGTTGAGGAAGAAGTTGGGGTCGAGCTGCTTGGCCTCGATATGCGCCACGGCCTTGTCGATGAGGCCGGACTGAGCGGTCAGGAACTGGACGAAGATCGGCACCGATATCGTGTACATGGAAACGGTCATTGGAATTGATCCTTCCTTCCCTTGCTATGTCTTTGGCGAGCCTGCGGCCGACATTAGCGGCCCTGCGGTTCGCATCAAGGCATCTTTCGGCCGCCCTTTCGCGCGGCGCAAGGGCACGCTAATGTTTTTCGAGCGACGAAATCCCGCCATGTCCGCAGGGAGACAAGGAGCCGCATGAAGGCGATCGTGATCCATGAATTCGGCCCGCCCGACGTGCTCACCTACGAGGACGTGCCCGATCCGCCGCCCCGCCTCGGCGAAGTCCGGATCAGGATTCATGCGGCGACGGTCAATCGCGTGCTCGACGTCAGCCTGCGCGCCGGCAAGGAGGCGCGCCGCAACCCGGTGCTGCCGCTCATCCCCGGCGTCGATTGCGCCGGCATCGTGGACGCCATCGGCCCCGGCGTGACGGGCTGGAAGGTGGGTCAGCGCGTGGCGGCGGCCGGCACCATGCCGCTCGAGCCGGTCGCGGAGGACTGCGCGGATTACCGCGGCCCGAAAGGCATGATGGGCATCAAGCGGCCGGGCGGTTTTGCCGAACTGGTCTGCGTTCCCGCCTGCATGTGTGTTGCAGTGCCCGAACGCCTCGACTTCCACGATGCCGCGGTGGTCATGCGCCATGCGCCCACCGCCTACAACCTCCTGGTCAACACCGCGCAGCTCCAACGCGGCGAGACCGTGCTGATCATGGGCGCCGGCGGCAATCTCGGCCGCACCGGCATCCAGATCGCCAGCAACCTGATCGGCGCGAAGGTGATCGCCGCCGCCGGCTCCGACGATCGCGTCCAGCAGGGAATCGACCTCGGTGCCGACTTCGGCATCAACTACAACAAGCAGGATATCCAAGCCGAAGCCATCAAGCTCAACGGCGGCAAGGGCGTCGACGTGCTCTACGACAACATCGCCAATCCGAAAGTGCTGCCGCAGGCGTTCATGGCGCTCGGCTTCCGCGGCCGGCTGGTCACCGCCGGCGCCCACGGCGGGCCGAACGTGACCATCAATTTCTCGCACCTCTATCACAACCAGATCAGGATCATCGGGCAGCCCGGCCACCATCCGCCCGACCTGCCGAAATGCTTCGCGGCCGCGGCCGAGGGCAAGATCAAGGTGCAGATCGAGAAGCTGCTGCCGCTGTCGCGCGCGGCCGAGGCGCACCGGCTGATGGAATCGGGCGAGGTGACCGGCAAGATCGTGCTCGATCCGACGCTGGACCGGTGACGACCGCGACGCGTCACTCGCACGACGGCACCCGTCGGCTGGGCAAAGGCTCGCATCTTGGCGCGCCGTGCCCACGCGGAATGTCGATGGCAGGCGGCGTAGGGTGGGCAAAGCGAAGCGTGCCCACGCGTCTTCAATTCCGACAGCTTGCACGAAAGCCGCGTGGGCACGGCGCTGCGCGCCTTTGCCCACCCTACGCCTCTACGCCTCTACGCCTCACGTCTCACAAATAGCTGTCGCCGTCGCGCCGCCGTAGGCGTGGCTAGCCCCTGATCGCCTCGTATTTCGGCAGTTCGTTGGTCTGGTAGCCCTGGATCACCCGCTCGGAGCCAAAACCCCAGTAGTTCCGCAGCGTCTCGGGGCCGTGCATCTTCGGATAGAGCGGGAATTCCTGGTGCCACGGGCGCGGGTCGAAATAGCCCAGCTCCTCGTCCTTCATCTGGTCCATCTCGGTGAAGATCTCGACCCGTGTCAGGTCCTCGTTGCGATGATAGGTCGCGACGTTGTGGCCGATGACATGGCGGCCCGGCCCCCAGACCAGATGCACCTTGTTGTGGGCGAGGTAGTCGACCGCCCTGTGGATCTCCGCCCAGTCCAGCACCTCGAAGGCGATGTGGTGGAGCTGCGGCTTCTCGTCGATGATGAAGTTGAGCGTATGGTGGTCGGTGTTGCAGCGCATGAACACAAAGAAGTCGCCGCGCCAGTCCGACACCCGGAAGCCGAGCACGTCGCAATAGAACTTCACGATCTTCTGCACGTCGAGCACGCGATAGGCGACGTGGCCGAGCTTGAGGATGTTGAACATGTTGGGCGTGTCGTCGCGCTTGGCGAACTTGTACTCGGCATAGATGTCGAGCGGCGTGCCCTTGGGGTCCTCGAAGGTGACGGCCTCGGCGACGCCGGGGGAGACATCCTTGCGGCGCTCGGCCTTGAGCCCCATCCTGGCGAGGTCCTTGACGACGTCACCGAGGTCGCTGTCGGGCGCGATCTGGAACGAGAGCCGCTTGAGGTCGTTGGGCTCGCCTTTGACCAGCTCGATCGCCTCCAGCCCCTGCTTGCTGCCGAGGAAGACGCGGTCCTTGCTGCGGTCGATGACGCTGAGCCCCAGGAGCCGCCCGTAATAGTCGACCATCGCATCGATGTCCGGCGTCGACAGCGTCGCGTGGCCGAGACGTTTGACCTTGATCATGATGAACCTCCTAAGCCGCAGCCCGGACGAAGCGAAGCGAACTCCGGGACCCTGGCAACTCCGCGATCTGTGTCTCCCGCATCGCGCTTCGCTCCATGCGGGCTACGGGCGACTTATACCGGGTGCGCGCGCACCGCGATCTCGAACTCGCCGATCTGGTCGCACTTGCCGCGCAGCACGTCGCCCGGCTTGACCGGGGACACCCCCTGCGGCGTGCCGGTATAATACACGTCGCCCGGATAGAGCGTGTAGAACGACGAGGCGAACTCGATCAGCCGGCCGATGTCGTAGATCAGGTCCTTGGTCTCGGCGGTCTGCTTGAGCTCGCCGTTGTTGGTCACCGTGACCGTGACGTCATCGGGATCGGGGACCTCGTCGGCGGTGACGAACCAGGGGCCGAGCACCGAATAGCCGTCGATCGACTTGCGGAAGCTGCGGTCTTCGGGCCCGCGACAGGTCATGTCGAGGCCGAGCGTATAACCCGCGATGTAGTCTTTCGCCTTGTCCTTCGGGATATCCGTTCCCTGCTTGCCGATGATGATGACGAGCTCGATCTCTTCCTCGTTGATGCGGTCGGGGAAGCGGATCGGGATTCCTTCCGACGGGCCGACGATGGAAGAATTCGACTTCAGGAAGATACCGGCCTTCTCGATATTCGGCGGACGGTTGAGCGACTCGCGCGGAATATCGGTGCGCGCGCGCATTTCCTCGATGTGCTTCTTGTAATTGGTCGGCGCGGCCATGGCCTTGGAGGGGCGCGCCACCGGCGACAGCAGCTTGACCGAGGACACCGGCTTGCCGGGCGCCTTCTTGGCCGCCTCTTCGAGCCGCCCGCGCCAGGTCGGCAGCGCCGCGATCACAGCGTCGCCCTTCATGTCGTATCGCGCCGCCTTCCTGATCTCGGCCTGCACATCGGTGACGTCGTGCACCATGTTTCCGATCACGACGCCCAGCCGGTCTTCGTCATAGCGACAAAGCTTCATCTTGTTCTCCTTGGGAAATCGGCGCTCAACCGCACATCTGTGCCGCCCTAGCTGGTAAGCCGGACGCCGGTTCTTGGCAAGACGTCGCGGCGCGGAGCCAGCATGACGGAAGGAATTTGCCAATGCCGCGGCGTGCGCTACCATTGCGGTCGAAGCCACAAGCTCCCTGTGTCCACGTCGAGGTGCAAAAAATATGCTCAAGCCTGAAGACAACGAGCGTCTGGTCCGCGTCGGTCCCGGAACTCCGGCCGGCACGCTGATGCGCCGCTACTGGCAGGCGGCGCTCCTTGCGGACGAGCTTCCCGAGCGCGACGGCCCGCCGGTCCGGGTGCGGCTCCTGTGCGAGGACCTGATCGCCTTCCGCGACACCAACGGCCGCATCGGGCTGGTCGAGGCCTATTGCCCGCACCGCCGCGCGGCGCTGTTCTTCGGAAGGAACGAGGAATGCGGGCTGCGCTGCGCCTACCACGGCTGGAAGTTCGACGTGGACGGCAACTGCGTGGACATGCCGTCCGAGCCCGCCGGCGCCCCCATGAAGGACAAGGTCAGGCTCCAGTCCTACCCGACCGTCGAGCGCGGCGGCGTGGTCTGGGCATATCTCGGGCCGCGCGAGCAGATGCCGGCGCCGCCGGACTTCGAATGGACGCGCGCGCCGTCGACGCACGCCTTCGTCTCCAAGACCTACGAGGAATGCAACTACCTGCAGGCGCTCGAAGGCGGCCTCGACACCTCGCATGCCTCCTTCGCGCACAACAACTATCTCGGCAACAAGAAGGTGCTGCGCAACATCGACACCGCGCCGCGCATCGAGGTGGAGACGACCGACTACGGCTACCGCTACATCTCCACACGCAACACGGGAGAAGACCAGCGCTACGTGCGGGTCTACCATTACGTGATGCCGAACCAGCAGATGCGCGGCGCCTTCGAGTCGTGGTTCACCCACAAGGACGACAAGGACGTGCATCGCGTGGCGAAGTCCGACGGCCACATCTGGGTGCCGATCGATGACGAGCACACCTTCGTCTACAACTGGACTTGCGGCCGCGACCAGTCGGTGCCGCTGACGCCGGATTTCGTCGCCGAATGGGAAACCCATGCCGGGCGCGGCAAGGACGACCTCATGCCCGGCTCCTACAAGCCCAGGCGCAACCGCAGCAACGACTACCTGATCGACCGCCAGGTCCAGAAGACGCGAACCTTCACCGGCATCAAGGGCGTCAACACCCAGGACTTTGCCTTGCAGGAAGGCATGGGGCCGATCGTCGACCGCTCCAAGGAGCACCTCGGCTCCTCCGACAAGGCCATCGTGACCATGCGGCGGCTGCTGCTCGACGCCATCCGCGCGGTCGAGCGCGGCGAGAAGCCGCCCGGCCTCGATCCGCATTCGCACCGCCACATCCGGCCCTACGACGCCGTGATCACCGGCGACGCGCCCTGGCAGGAGGCGTTCGCGACCGAGCTCGTGGCGAAGTGGTAGCCGCGCTTTTGCGACGGCTTTCCTTCTGTTCGCGCTCCCTTTGAGTCGCCTACGCGCGCAAAAAATTGTGCTTTGCGATGACCGGCGCCACAGCGTTCCCTCCCCCTGAAAGGGGGGAGAGACCCCACCGAGTTCGACGCGCGGCTGGCGGACTCCAGCCGCGTAGCGAGTTGCGCACCCGCGCGCCACTTTCGCTTTGCGATGACCAACGCCACAGCGTTCCCTCCCCCCTTGCGGGGGAGGGACAGGGAGAGGGGTACCCCAAGACAGATCGAGTCCGGAACCACCCCTCTCCCCAACCCTCCCCCGCAAGGGGGGAGGGAGCAGACCGCCGATGCCGCATCTTTGCGACCCGAATTAGTTCTGTGAATTTCGCGACCGCGAGCGCGCCCTGACTGCTACATCCGTTCCAAAATATGAAACCCGCGCACGCGATCGAGCAGGTAGATCAGCCCGCGCTCGTCGACGAAGACGTCGTTGCTCGACAGCCGCTTCGACTCCGGCGGCGGGTCCGGCATGAAATGCGCGACCTCGCGCGGGGCACGCGGCCGGCCGATATCGATCACGCGCAGCCCGTTGGCGAACCAGGCCGCGGGAATCTCGGTCCCGGTGACCTTCTCGACCGGCTGGTGGCAGCCGGTCATGGTCGGCTGCGGCGAGCCGTCGAGCGCGTCGATCTGGAAACTCGCGAACGGCACCGGGCGCTCCTCGACCGTGATGTCGACCATCCACAGGAACGCCGGCGGCCCCGGAAACAGCGGCATCACGTCCTCGTCGGCCACCATCAGGATTTTCCGCCCGTTGATCTCGAACGGCACCGGCACCGCGCTGTGGGTCGGGGACGGGAACGGCGGCGACCAGTCGAGCCCGGAGACGAACTTCGGCTTCGACATGTCCGCGATGTCGAGGATGACGAAGCCACCCTGCCAGTAGCTGACATAGAGCCGGTCACCGTGCCGCAGCGGATGATGGCAGCGGTGGGCAAAACCCTTCCAGGTCGGCGTCTCGCCGCCGGCGGTCCATTGGCCCGGCATCCACCAGCGGCCGACCTCCTGCGGCTTTGCCGGGTCCTTGAGGTCGAAGATCATCATGATGGTGCCGTGATAGCCGTCGAGCGTCGCCGAGGTGAACAGCAGGTGGCCGTCGAGATCGTAACGGTGGCAGCCGCTGCCGGAGGTTTCCCAGCGGGTGATCGGGCGCGGCTTCGACGGCTCGCTCACGTCATAGACGCCGAAGCCGCCGCGCCAGCCGGCCGGCGGCGCGCCCTGCGGCGGAAACGCCTCGTGGTTGACCACCATGATGCCGTCGGACACCCGCGCCTTGTGCGAATGGGTGCCCGTGGGCATCTCCAGCGACGCCAGCCGCTTGGGGTTCTTCGGATCGCGCACGTCGACGATGCTGGTGCCGTGCGGCGCCGCCATGTGCCCCACATAGGCGATGCCTTTGTCGACCACGATCTGGCCGCCGCCGGCGCAATCGAACCAGCCGACCTCGCGGATGCCTTTTTCCGAGCTCATCCCGACCTGCCCCCCCCCTTCACCGTGTGAAACGCTACATCTTCACTTGCGCGCGCACGCGCGTAATCGTCTCGGTTGCATCGGCCAGGAGTTTTTCGACGTCGGTGGTGGTGAGCTCGGCGCCGCGCTTGAGGATGCGCCCGTCGACCATCACCAGCGCGATATTCGCCGGCTGCGCCGACTGCACGAGCATGCGCACCGGCTCGGTCAGCGGCAGCATGTTGATGTCCGTGGTGCGCACCAGCAGCAGATCGGCGCGCTTGCCGGGCGTGAGCGAGCCCACGCGATCGGCGATGCCGAGCGCCCTGGCGCCGCCCATCGTCGCGGTTTCCAGGACCTTACGCGGCGGCAGCGCAAATTCGCTCTGCTTGATCCCGTTCTCGACGTTCTGGATCGCCTTCATGATCGCGAACATGTCCGCATTGCCGCACAGCAGCGTGGTGTCGACCGAAAAACTGATCGGCACGCCGGCTTTCAGCATCTCGCCGGTCGGCGGCAGCCCGAAGCCAGTGCGCAATTCCGTGAAGGGACTGAGACTCACCGGCGTCCCGCTCTTGGCCAGGAGATCGAAATCGCTCGGGTTGGTGTTGGTCGCGTGCACGACCACCACGTCCGGCCCGAGCAGGCCGGCGTCAGCCATGCGGCGGACGCTGTCGCGCCGGCCCGGATTGGTGCCGGAATGCGCCGTGATGCCGATGCCGAGCCTGCGCGCGGCTTCCCATTCCTTTTTGCAGATCTCGATGGTGTTGTTCTCCGGTCCGCGCGACGCGATGCCAAGCGTCAGCAACCCGGCCGCGCCGCCAAAATACTGCCCATGCACGCGCGCGACGTCGTCGAGCGGAAGCGTCTCGTTCGGACCGGTGTTGCGGGAATAGCCGTAGGCAAAGCGCGCGCGTGCGCCGACCTCGCGATGCACGGCAAGCTCCGCGTCCGCATAGGCCGGCGACAGCAGATTGTGCGACCAGTTGTGCACCGTGGTGATGCCGGACGAGATCGCCTCGGCGAGCGCGAGGCGCACGCCACGCGCGTTGTCCTCCGGCTTGAACAGCGCACCGAGCACGCGGCTGAACGGGAAATAACCGGTCTTCTCCTCCTCGCCCGCCATGTTGCGCGCGACCGCGCCCCACATATGCCAATGGGTCTCGATGAAGCCCGGGCACGCGATCATGGTTCTGGCGTCGATCAGTTGCGCGCCGGGCGCGCTGAGGTTTTGGCCGACGGCGGCGATGGTGCCGTCGCGCACATGGATATCGCCGCGCGGCAGATCGCCGATCGCGGCATCCATGCTGATCACGTAGGCGTCGCGGATCAGGAATTCCGCGCCGGAACCGCCCTGGCCGGTGGTGCCCGGCGGCGTTCCGATCTGCGCCTGTCCGGTGGCGATGCTTCCAAGCGCGCCGGCCGCGCCCGCGGCGGAGGCGCCACCGAGCAAAGTGCGTCGCGTGATGTCGTTGCGGTCTGTCATGGCTGGTGCTCCACGGCGGGCCGTCACACTACTCCGAACCGGCCGTGGGTTTGAGCGATTTGTCGCCGGCGTCATTTTGGATAGTCTACTCCAGCGTGCTCGCATTGCGAGATCACTGAAAACCAGGTTGCCAACGAGGAGGAACCGATGACGATGACCCCGCGACGTGAATTCTTCAGCAAGCTCGCTCTGCTCGGCGGCTTCGCGGCGCTCGGCGCCGCCACCCCGGCCAAGGCGCAGACCGTCAACAAGCGCTTCGTCAAGCGCGACAGCGCGGAGCGCTCGGGCTATTCCGCTGCGGTGGTGACCGAAGGCGGCAAAACGATCTGGCTGGCCGGCATGACGGGTGCCGCCGACCCGTCGGGCAAATCGCTCGCCGGCGACTTCGACGCCCAGGTGCGCGAAGTGTTCGCCAGCATCGAGCGCACCTTGGCGCAGGCCGGCGGCAAGCTGTCCGACCTCGTCACCATGACGGTGTTCATCACCGATCCGCGCAATCACCCGCGCATGACGGCCATCAGGCGCGAAATTCTCGGCAAGGATTTCCCGGCCAGCGCCTCGATCGCGATCTCGCATCTGGCGAACCCGAACGCGCTGCTCGAGATCCAGGCGGTCGCCGTCGTCGCCTAGAGCTTGGTCCGCCGCGGGGCGCAGGGAACCTGCCGGCCTTGCGGCGGGTCCCGGCGCGGCGCATGATGCTCTAGAATTCGGTCAATCGAGACCCGTCCGGATCGCGCGGGTCTCGCGTCTCGCGGAGACGCTCTTCCAGTCCGCACCAATTCCACGGCAAACAGCGCCCTCGACTCAAAGCCAAGGAGGATGACGTGGCCAAGCGCATCGAACTCGACGTCAACGGACGCACGCACACGATCGAAGCAGAGCCGGACATGCCGCTGCTCTACGCCTTGCGCGACGATCTCGGGATGAGCAATCCGCGCTTCGGCTGCGGGCTGGCGCAGTGCGGCGCCTGCACGGTGCTGCTCAACGGCGAGCCGGTGCGTTCCTGCGCGCTGCCGGTCGATGCGGTCGCGGGCCGCAAGATCGTGACCCTCGACGGCATCGGCACCGCCGAGAAGCCGCACAAGGTGCAGGCCGCCTTCATCGAGGAACAGGTTCCGCAATGCGGCTACTGCCTGAGCGGCTGGGTCATGACCTCGGTCGCCCTGCTCGAAAAGAACCCGCATCCGTCGGAAGCGCAGATCCGCGAAGGGCTCGCCGGCATCAAGTGCCGCTGCGGGACGCACACCGCCGTGCTGCGCGCCGTCAAGCGCGCGGCGCAGGCTTGAGGGAGGCCGCCATGAACCTGAACATCAATCGCCGCGAACTCATTGCCGGCGCCGGCGCGCTCACGGTCTCGGTCGCACTGCCGGGCATCGCGGCACGGGCCGCGGCCGCCACGCAGGCTTCCCGCCTGCCGCTCAAGGGCGAGCAGCTCGCCACCTACATCAGCATCAACCAGGACGGCAGCGCGGTCGGCTGGATCGGCAAGGTCGACATGGGCCAGGGCACCGACATCGGCTGGATCAAGATGATCGCCGAGGAGCTCGACCTGCCGCCGGAGCGCGTGAGCATGGTGCAGGGCCACAGCGACGTCACCATCAACATGGGCGGCGCCTCGGGCTCGACCGGTATCTTCCGCGGCGGCGCGGTAATGCGCACGGCCGCCGCCGAAGCGCGGCGCGTGCTCGTCGACATGGCGGCCGAGCGGCTTCGCCTGCCGGCGGACCGGCTCACGGTCAACGACGGCGTCGTCAGCGACCGGAACGACCCAGGCAAGAAGGTGTCCTATGGCGAGCTGATCGGGGGACAATACTTCGATCATCAGCTCGAGTGGAACAAGCAGGTCGGCAACGATCTCGCCATCAAGGCGAAAGCCAAGCCGAAGTCGCCGAGCGAGTACAAGACCGTCGGCAAGGCCGGCACCCGGCGGCGCGACGTGCCGCCGAAGGTGCTCGGCACGCTCGAATACATGGTGGACGTCAAGGTGCCCGGGATGCTGCACGGGCGCATGATCCGGCCGCCGGTCGCGGGCGCGGTGCCGACCGCCATCGACGAAGCGTCCGTGAAGGACATCCCGGGCGTGAAGGTCGTCTGGCAGAAGGGTTTCGTCGGCGTGGTGGCGCCGAAGGAATGGGACGCCATCAGGGCCTCGACCAGGCTGAAGATCACCTGGTCGCAATCCAAGCCCGCCTTCCCGGGGCACGCCGGCCTTTACGACCACATCCGCAAGGCACCGGTGGTCAAGCGCGACCAGGAGGTCAATGTCGGCGACGTCGACCAGGCGTTTGCGGGCGCGGCCAAGGTCATCGAGGCGACCTATGAATGGCCGTTCCAGTCGCATGCCGGCATGGCGCCGGCCTGCGGCGTCGCCGACGTGCGCGACGGCGGAGCAACCGTGTGGACCGGCTCGCAGAAGGCGCATTACTGCGCCGAGGGCGTCGCCAAGATGCTCGATCTCCCGGTCGAGAAGGTGAAAGCCGTCCAGATGATCGGCCCGGGCTCCTACGGCCGCAACGACGCCGGCGACGCCGCGATGGACGCCGCCGTGCTGTCGAAGGCGGTCGGCAAGCCGGTGCGCGTCCAGGGCATGCGACACGAGGGCACCGGCTGGGATCCCAAGGCTCCCGCCTCCATCCACGTCGCCCGCGCCGCCATCGACAAGGACGGCAAGGTGACCGCGTGGCACTTCGAGACCAAGGCGTTCTCCAAGCGCGACACGCTCAACAACGAAGGCTCGCCCGAGCATACGCTCGCCGGACAGCTCATGGATTGGCCGCTCAAGCCGGTTCATCTGTTCGGACCGCCGGGCGAATCCTACGGCTTTTCCGCGATGCGCAAGGCGTCGTCGACCATTCCGCCGCTGCTCGACCGCGCCTCGCCGCTGCGCAGCGCGCATCTGCGCGATCCGGGCGGACCGCAGACGCACTTCGCGGTCGAGTCCTTCATGGACGAGATTGCGCTCGCGACCGGGACCGATCCGGTCGAGTTCCGCCTGCGTCATCTCACGAACATGCGCGACATCGCGGTGATCAAGGCGGTGGCGGAGAAGACCGGATGGAAGCCGCGCGTGGGCGCGCGCAAGCAGGTGAACGGCGACGTCTATGTCGGGCAAGGCATCGCCTACGCCTCGCGCGGCGGCACCAGCGTCGCCATCGTCGCCGACGTCGAGGTGAACCGCACGACCGGCAAGGTGTGGGCCCGGCGCTTCACGGTGGCGCATGACTGCGGCCAGATCATCGCGCCCGATCTCGTGCGCCTCACCATCGAAGGCAACATCGTGCAGAGCACGAGCCGCGCGATCTGGGAAGAGGTGAAGTTCGACGACAAGGCCGTCACCAGCGTCGACTGGAAGACCTATCCGACCGTCGACATGGCGGATGCGCCGGAGACGATCGACATCATCCTGATCGACCGTCCGGACATCGCGCCGACCGGCGCCGGCGAAGGGTCCTCGCGCCCGACCGCCGCCGCCATCGCCAACGCGATCTTCGACGCGACCGGGATCCGGCTGCGCCAGGCGCCGTTCACGCCGGAGCGGCTGAAGGCCGGGATGGCATAGAGCCGGCGTCCACGCGGCTCCCGATCGGCCTCATCCCGGTCACCACGGGATAGGCTTCGCGCACGCTCGCGCCACCCTCCCCTGGGGCGGAGGGTGGGACTCGCGGCACGAATTGCGCTCAATTTCAAATTTGCAGGCGCCGCACGAATCAAGGCTGAACGGGAAGACGATCGATGCCCCGCCTGCTCATCCTGCTCACGCTGCCGAAGGACGTGCGCGATGTCTACGCGTCGCGCCTGGCGCAGCGGTTTCCCGGACTGCACATCGATGTCGTCGATCACTACGCGAAGGCGCCGCCGTTCATGCGCGACGCCGACGTGCTCATCACCTTCGGCCCGATGATGAAGGACGAGGTGCTGCACGACGCCGGCGCGCTCAAATGGGTGCAGGCGCTCGGCACCGGCGTCGACGGCGTGATCGACCAGCCGTCGCTCCGCCCCGACGTGGTCATCACCAACATCCGCGGCATCCACGGCGAGCCGGTGTCGGAGGCCGCCATCCTGGCGATGCTGGCGCTCAGCCGCCGGCTGCCCGACAGCCTGCGCTGCCAGGACCAGCGGAGCTGGACGCGCTGGCCGCTCAAACTGGTCGACCGCAAGACCGTCGGCATCTTCGGCGTCGGCCTGATCGCGGAGGCGCTGGCGCCGCGCTGCAAGGCGCTCGGCATGACGGTGGTCGGCTTTGGTTCGACGCGGCGCGAGGTCGCCGGCTTCGAGCGCATGTATCTGCGCGGCGAGTTTCTCGCGGTCGCCGGCACGCTCGACTATCTGGTGCTGCTGGTGCCCTATGCGCCGGACACCCGCGGGCTGATCGGCGCGCGCGAGTTCGCCGCCATGAAGCCCACGAGCTATTTCATCAACTTTGCGCGCGGCGGCATCGTCGACGAGACCGCGCTGGTGGCGGCACTCGACAGCGGGCGGATCGCGGGCGCCGCGCTCGACGTGTTCCACGAGGAGCCGCTGCCCGCCGACAGCCCGCTCTGGACCACCAAGAACCTCATCATCACCCCGCATCTCGGCGGCTTCTGCGACGTCTATGCGGAGCGCGCGCTCCCCGCCATTGAGCACAACATGGCGTGCTTCCTGCGCGGCGACATCGGCGCTATGATCAACGTCGTCCGGAAATAGCGGGCCGCGATGAAAAGCTTTCGCAAGCGCGTGACCGAAACGAAAGCGCCGCACGAGCGGGTCGCATCCGCGCCGCCGCCGCCGCCTGACCTCATCAACAATGCAGCGAAACCATCGGCTGAGGACGGACAATCCCACACCGGCGATTTTTCCCTGCACGCGCTTTTCCAGACCCAGGCGATGACCATGCTCGATCGCGCCGACATCTCGCACGAGGAGAAGCAGAACATCCTCATCGCCATGAGCTGCCCATGCTGCGGCGCCGGCGGTCTCTCATTGACCGCGAAGCTCAAGCGGCGAAGGTAGCTCTCTCGCTCTCAGCCTCATGCCGAGGCGGCGCAGAGAACTCGACCCGAGCTACAACGAGGGTCAGCGGGCGCCGTCGACCGCGATCACCAGGTTGCCGTAGGCATCGACCTCGCAGCGGTCGCCCGGCATCAGCACCGTGGTCGAGGCGTGTTCCTCGATCAGCGCCGGTCCCCTGATCCGGTTGCCCGCGAGCAGCGCCGGGCGCCGAAACGTCGCCGCGGCGCGAAACCCGCCGGACTGGCTGAAGAACACCGGCCGCGTGCCGCTCGCCGCCGCCGCGACCGGCGTACCACGCCCGCGCTTGATCTTGCCCTGCGGCGGCTTGCGCATCTCGCCGCTGACGGTCGAGCGCAGGCTGACGATCTCGGCGCGTTCCTGCGGCGCCGAGGTGCCGTAGCGCAGTTCGTGCATCGCGTCGAAGGCGCGCTTGATCGCGTTGCGGTCGCGCTTGGCGAACACCGCGTGCGGCAGCTCGACCGTGACCGCGTGCTCCTGCCCGACATAGCGCATGTCGGCGGCGCGCTTGACCGTGATCGCCCGCGGCTTCACGGACGTTGCGGCAATCGCCTGGCGGCCTTGCCGTTCGAGCGCGCGATAGACCTTTTCGATCCGCTCAAACGACGCCTCCTCGAGCCGCGTCAGCCACGTGCGCACGAAATCATAGCGCAGGTCCGAAAACAGCATGCCGAAGGCCGAGAACACGCCCGGCGCCGCCGGGATGATCACCTTGCGGATGCCGATCTCGCGCGCGACCGCCAGGGCGTGCAAGGGTCCGGCGCCGCCATAGGCGACGAGCGCGAAATCGCCGGCGTCGAAGCCCCGCTCGGTGGTGACGCCCTTGACCGCATAGGACATCGTGGTGGCGGCGATGCGCAGGATGCCGTCGGCCGCCGCCGTGACGTCCAGGCCGAGCGGCTTTGCCACGCGCGCGATGGCGCGTTCGGCCGCTTTCACGTCGAGCGGCATGTCGCCGCCGAGGAAGCGGTCGGCGCCGAGCCGGCCGAGCACGAGGTTGGCGTCGGTGACCGTGGGCTCGCTGCCGCCGAGCCCATAGCAGGCGGGCCCTGGCACAGCCCCCGCGCTCTGCGGCCCGACCCGCAAGCCGCCCTCCTCGACGCGCGCGATCGAGCCGCCGCCGGTGCCGACCTCGAAGATGTCCATCATGGCGATCTGCACCGGCAAGGCCTGGTCGTAGCCGCCGATCAGCGCCGCGCCCGTGGTCAGCGCCTCGCCCTGGTAGATGACGCCGGCCTTGGCGGTGGTGCCGCCCATGTCGAAGGCGATGGCATTGTCGATGCGCAGCGTCCGGCAGAGCGCCTGGGTGCCGATGACGCCGGCGGCCGGCCCCGATTCCAGCATCCGCACGCACTGGCTCTGCGCCTGCTTGGCCTCGTAGAGGCCGCCGGTCGACTGCACGATGAGGAACGAGCCGTCGAATCCCTCGCGGCGGATGTGCTCGGCGATCTCGCCCAGGTAGCGGCGCACTTTCGGCCCGATATAGGCATTGGCGACCACGGTCGAGCAGCGCTCGAACTCGCGGTATTCCTGCGACAATTCGTGCGAGGCCGAGACGAACATGGTCGGGTGGTTCGCCTCCAGGATCGCCTTGGCGCGCGCCTCGTGGTCGGCCTTGGCATAGCAGTTGAGGAACAGGATCGCGCAGGCCTCCATCCCGCGCTGCTCCAGCTCGACGCCGAGCGCCGCGATCTCCGCCTCGTCGAGCGCCGTCTCGACCTCGCCGTCGGCAAGGATGCGCTCCTTCACCTCGAAGCGCAGCGCCCGCTCCACCAGCGGTACGTGCTTGCGGAAGAACAGGTTGTAGGCGTCCGGCCGGTTGATGCGGCCGATCTCGTAGATGTCGCGGAAACCTTCGGTGATCAGCAGCGCGGTCCGCGCACCGGTGCGCTCGAGGATGGCGTTGATCGCCACCGTCGAGCCATGGAGGAACAGCCCGGCCGAGCGGTAATCGCTGCCCGCCTTGGCGACGCCCTTGTTGATGCCCTCGACCAGGCGCTGCGGCGTCGACAGCACCTTGCCGAAGGTGAGCGCGCCGCTGTGGTCGTCGAACACCGCGATGTCGGTGAACGTGCCGCCGATATCGGCCGCGAGCCGCAGGTGCGGGCGCGCTTTCACACGTTTCCGCTTGGTTGCTCGCGCCATGTTCTCCGTCATCCCGGACGCGGGGAAGCCCGCGAGGCCGGAATCCATAAATCACCGGGTCGGCCGTATTCGCACGGCACTGCCCCATTGAAAAGCTGGTGGTTGTGGATTCGGGGCCCCGGCGTTGCGCGCCGTCCCGAGAATGACGGAGAGGGCTCGCCGCCCCCATTTGCGATTCGACGGGCACGCCCGCTTCATTTATTAAACCCGCCAAGCCGTTTGCCCGCCTGGGGCTCCTCCCAAGCTGCCAAGAAACGGACCACGAAACGGACCTGACCGCTCCGGGAGCGCCCGCGTGCTCGTCGTCGCCATCGACATCGGCGGTACGTTTACCGACCTCCTCGGCTTCGACGAGGCGTCGCAGACCTTCGTACAGGCCAAGAGCCTGACGACGCCCGCACAGCTCGTGCAGGGGATCATCGACTGCCTGCACAAGAGCGGCCTCGCGGCCGCCGCCATCGACGAGCTGATCCACGGCTCGACCATCGCGATCAATACGCTGATCGAACGCAAGGGCGCCAAGACCGGCCTGCTGGTCACCCGCGGCACCCGCGACGTCTACATCATCGGTCGCGGCAACCGGCCCGAGGCCTACAATCTCCTGTTCCGCAAGCACACCCCGCTGGTGTCGCGGCGGCGCACGCGCGAGGTCGAGGAGCGCCTGCTCTCCTCCGGCGAGGTGCACCAGCCGCTGCAGCGCGCTTCGGTCGAGGACGCCTGCCGCGCGCTCGCCGAGGAAGGCGTCGAGGCGGTGGCGGTCTGCTTCCTGCACAGCTATGTCGATCCCGCGCACGAACGCATCGCCGGCGACATGATCCGCAAGGCGCTGCCCGACGTATACCTCTCGCTCTCGCACGAGATCCTGCGCGAGTATCGCGAGTTCGAGCGCATGTCGACCACGGTGGTGAACGCCTATATCGGACCGAAGGTCGGCGGCTACGTGAAGAACCTCAAGTCGAGCCTGGGCGAGGTCGGCTTTCGCGGCAATCTCTCGATCATGCGCTCGAACGGCGGCGTGATGCCGCCGGAGGTCGCGACCGAGCGGCCGGTCGCCATGATGGAATCGGGTCCGGTGGGCGGCATCATCGCCTCGGCGCAGGTCGGGCTGGCGCTGGGCTTGCAAAACGTGATCTCCTTCGACATGGGCGGCACCACCGCCAAGGCGAGCCTGGTGCGCGACGGCGAGCCGACGCTGGCGCCCGGCTATTACGTCGGCGGCTATGCCTCCGGACACCCGGTGATGCTGCCGATGATCGACGTGGTGGAGGTGGGCGCCGGCGGCGGCTCGATCGCCTGGATCGACGACATCGGTGCCCTCAAGGTCGGGCCGCAGAGCGCGGGCGCCGACCCGGGTCCGATCTGCTACATGGGCGGCGGCACCGAGCCCACCATCACCGACGCCAATGTGGTGCTGGGCCGGCTCGACCCGGACAATTTCCTCGGCGGGGCCATGAAGCTCGACGCACCCGGCGCGGCCCGCGGCATTGCCGAGAAGATCGGCAAGCCCCTGAAGATGGAGACGGTGGCGGCCGCGCAGGCGATCGTCGAGATCGCGATCTCGAAGATGTCGCTTGCGGTGCGCGAAGTGTCGGTCGAGAAGGGCTACGACCCGCGCGACTTCGCGCTCGTCGCCTCCGGCGGCGCGGGACCCTTGCACGTGATCGCGATCGCGCGCGAGCTCCACATCCCGACCGTGATCGTGCCGCTGTTTCCCTCGCATTTCTCCGCGCTCGGCATGCTGGTCGCCGACGAGCGCCACGACTTCATCCGGACCTATTACTCCGATCTCGCCAGCATCGACTTCTCCGAGCTTGTGAACGTCTACGAGGACATGCGCGCCGAGGCACGCGCGAGTCTGCGCCATACTCGCGGCGCCGGGGAGCAGATCCAGCTTGATCTGCGCTACGTCGGCCAGGAGTTCACGCTGTCGGTGCCGGTCACGGTCGCGCAACTCAAGGCCGGCAACCGCCAGGCCATCCGCACCGCCTTCGACAAGCTCTATGAGCATCGCTACGCCCACCATTCCGCGGACGAGCCGGTCGAGATGGTCAACATGCGGCTCGGCATCATCGGCAAGCGCGCCAAGCTGCGTTTCCCGCGGCTCGGCAAGGCGCGCGCAGCGATGCCCGCACGCCAGCGCGAGGTCTATTTCTCCGATGCGAAGAAGCCGGTGCGCTGCCCGGTGTATCAGCGCGACGCGCTCGCGGCGGGCGCGCGCATCACCGGTCCCGCGATCGTGCAGGAGCTCGGCACCACGACGGTGCTGTTCCGCAAGGACGACTGCCGGGTCGCGCCATCGGGCGAGCTCATCATCAAGGTCGGAGGCGCGTGATGGCGACGCCCGTGGCGCTCGTAGGGTGGGCAAAGGCGCGCACCACCGCCCTCTCCTCGCGCTCGGCCGCGCGCATTTGCCCACGCGTGTCTTGTGTGCAGACGCGTGGGCAAAGGCGTGCCACACCGTGCCGAAATCGCAAAGTCGGTGCGGCGCCTTTGCCCACCCTACAAGATTTCCCAGGAGCCGCGTGATGGCGAAAAAAGTCAAATCCGGCGCCTCAAAGCGCAACAGCAAAAACCGCGCAAAGCACCCCGCGCTGGATCCGGTCACGCTGGAAGTCATCCGCAACGCGCTTCCCGCCGTGGCCAACGAGATGGCCGCCGACCTGCAGCGCACCTCCTACAACATGATGATCTACGAGGTGCGCGACTTCTGCACCGCCCTGATCGACACCAAGGGCCAGCTCATCTCGCAGAACGTCGGCGGCGTCTCGCACTTCGTCGCCGATCTCGGCGTGCTCATCGTCGACGGCATGAAGCGCTACGGCGCCGAGGGTTTCGCGCCCGGCGACGTCATCATCACCAACCACCAGGCGGTCGCCGGCCAGCACCTCAACAACGTCGTCATCTACATGCCCTATTTCTACAAGGGCGAGCTGCTGATGTTCGCGATGGTGCGCGCCCACTGGATCGACATCGGCGGCTCGTCCACCGGCTTCGGCGCCGGCGCCTCGGTGGTCGATCCCTGGTTCGAAGGGCTGCAGCTCGACCAGATCAAGATCTACAACAAGGGCAAGCTCGAGGAGCAGATCTATCGCGTGCTCAAGGACAACATCCGCTTTCCGGAATCCTCGCTCGGCGACATGAAATCGCAGATGGCGGCCTGCCGGCTGGCGGCGCGGCGCATGGACGAGCTGTTCGACAAGTACGGCAAGGCGACGATCCTCGCCGCCATCGACCGCATCTTCGGCGAGACCGAGACCAAGTGCCGCAACGTGGTGGCGCAGCTTCCCGACGGCGTCTACGAGGCGTCGTCTGCGATGGACGACGACGGCATCCTCAAGGGCGAGCCGGTGCCGCTGCACGCAAAAATCACGATCGCCAAGGGCCAGATGACCATCGACCTGTCCGGCTGCTCGAAGGAGCGCCGCGCCGCCATCAACTCGCGCACGCTGGCCGGCGCCCGCGTCGCCTACAAGGCGCTCACCGGGCCGCTCGATCCCGTCAACGAAGGCTCGTTCCGCGCGCTGGACGTAATCATCCCGGAAGGCAGCATCATGATGGCGCGCTTCCCCGCCCCGATGGCGTCCTGGAGCGCGGTGGTGCCCATGGTCGTGGACACCATCGTCAAGGCGCTGGCGCCGGCAATGCGCGACCGCGTGCCCGCCGGCCATCACGGGCTCCTGGGCGGCTCGGTGGTGTTCTTCGGCCTGCACCCCAAAACCAAGCGCCGCTTCGTGGTGCAGAGCATCGAGGGCGGCGGCTGGGGCGGCCGGCCATTCGAGGATGGCGAACCGGGCACCGTGTCGGTCTGTCAGGGCGACGTGCGCAACGGCTCGATCGAGGGCATCGAGCTCAAATGCCCAGTGCTGGTGGAGAGCCGCGGCCTGCGCCGGGATTCCTGCGGCCACGGCCTGCATCGCGGCGGCCTCGGCATCGACATGCGGGTGCGCAACCTGATCGACGGCCGCTGGAATTTCGACTCGACACGGCGCACCCGGTGCCCGCCCTGGGGCCTGTGGGGTGGCAGTGCCGGCGAACCCGGCGGCTATCTCATGCGGCTGCCCCAGGAAAATGACTTCAAGCCGGTGTCGGGCAGCCACATCCCGGCGCCGCCTCTGGCCGAGGTGATCGTGCGCACCGGCGGCGGCGGCGGCTGGGGCGATCCGCTGGAGCGCGAGCCCGCGCTGGTGCGCTCCGACGTGCGCGAAGATCTCATTTCCCGGGAAGCGGCGCTCGAGCACTACGGCGTGGTGCTGCGGGAGGATTTGACGCTCAACGAGACCGCCACACGACAGCAGCGGGAGCGGCTAAGATCGGGGCGCAAGCCCGGTTGACGCAGCGCCGGATCGTCATGAGCCTGGGCGCCGCGGAATTGCGCTACAGTCATGTCGACACTGACGTTGCTGCGCCTTCGCCCGCCCTACAGACCAGAATGAGGAATCGTGGATGGCCAAGCTTCGCCTGACCGTCGCCAGCGGGGATTACGACATCGTCCGCCCGCTCAAGGAGGGACTGGTCGAGGCCGCCGGACTGGAGCTCATCTTCCTCACCGACATGGGACCGCGCGAGCGGCACTGGCGGCTCGCCCGCAAGACCGAATTCGACGTCTGCGAGGAGAATGTCGGCGCCTATTTCATCGCACGCGACCAGAACCATCCGATCACCGCGATCCCGGTGTTCCTGCACCGCCGCTTCCGGCACGGATTCGTCTTCGTCAACGCCGGGGCCGGCATCAAGTCGCCGAAGGACCTGATCGGCCAGCGGATCGGCGGCAGCAATTTCATGCCGGCGGGCAACATCTGGATGCGCGGCATCCTGGAGGAGCATTACGGCGTGCCGCACCGGCAGAACACCTGGATCGTCGAGCGCAGCGAGGACATCGCCTTCGACGCGCCGGCCGGGCTCAGGATCGAGATGAAGACGAGTCCCAAGTCGCTCTCCGACATGCTGGCCGATGGCGACATCCCGGCGATGATCTCGCCCACCATCCCGCGGCCGTTCACGCTGGGCGACAAGCGCATCGCGCGCCTGTTTCCCGACTACAAGGCGATCGAGATCGAATATTATCGCGCGACAGGAATTTTCCCGATCATGCACGTGACCACGGTTCGCCAGGAGATCGTCGACAAATATCCGTGGGTGACGACCAACCTGGTCAAGGCGTTCGAAGCGTCAAAGCAGATGGCCTATCGCCGGGTGCAGAACCCGCGCATGGTCCCGCTCGCCTGGGTGCGTACCGCCGTGGAGGAACAGGAAGAGCTGCTGGGCCGCGATCCGTGGCAATATGGGCTGACGCCCGCCAACCGCAAGAACCTCGAAACGATCCAGCGTTACGTGCACCTGCAGGGCATGGTGAGCAAGCAGCGGCCGCTGGCGGAGCTGTTCGACGACACCGACCTCGGCGATTCCGGCGGCCTGGAAGAGTTTTGACGGCGACATGCGAGATGCACGTTCCGCCCTCACCCCGAGGCGCCGAACATGCAATGCGTGTCAGGACCATTGTGCTAGCGGATTCCACATGAACTTCCACGACCGCCTCGCCGCCATCTGCCGCCGCATGAAGGAGCAGAAGCTCGACCTGCTGGTCGGCCTGCACGACGGCGGGCATTTCATCGAGAAGCCCAATTCCGTGATGGTGATCTCGGGCTTCAAGTCGCTCGGCGCCGCCGCCGTCATGCTGCGCCCGGACGGGGAATCGCGGCTCGTGGTCGCGCCGTCCTGGGACGCCGAGCGCGCGGCGGAGTGCTGCCCGGTCGCGCGCGTGAGCGGAACGGACAACGTGGCGGAGGAACTCTTGACGCTGATCCGCCGCGAGGCGCTGCCGACGCAATCGATCGGCGTCGCCGGCCTGCGCGCATTGCCCTCGCAGATCGCGGTCCGCATCGCCTCGGCGCTGCCCGATGCGCAGTTCGCCGACGCCATCGTGTTCGATGCGGCGCGTACCAAGACCGACGAGGAAATCGCCAACGCGCGCGAGGCCGCCCACATCGCCGAGCGCGGCTACCAGCGGCTCATCGAGATCACGCGTCCGGGCATGAGCGAGGACGAGCTTGCGAGCGAACTGAAGCTGTTCATGAAGTCGCTCGGCGCCGACGACAATTTCCTGATGCTCTGCGCCAACCCGCATAATCGTGCCGTGCAGCCCTCGACCGGGCGGCGGCTGCAATACGGCGATATCCTTCTCGCCGAGATCACGCCGAGCGTGCGCGGCCAGCTCGCGCAGATCTGCCGCACCGTGGTGCTCGGCCTGCCCCCCAACGAACTCAGGCACAAATACCAACTGGTCGTGGACGCGATGAACGCCGGCATCGCCGCGGCGGTGCCGGGCACGACCATGTCGGCGGTCTGCGCCGCCATCAACGCGGTGCTGGAGGCGCAGGGCTACGGCGAATACTGCCGTCCGCCGCACATCCGCCGCCGCGGCCATGGCCTCGGCTTCGGCTCGGTGCGCCCGGGCGACGTCGCGCTCGACAATATGACCGTGCTCGAACCCGACATGCTGTTCATGATCCATCCCAACCAATACCTGCCGGAGACGGGCTATTTGCTCTGCGGCGAGCCGGTGGTCATGACCGCCAACGGCGCAGAACCGCTGACGGCCAAGAAAGCCTCGCTGGCCTGGGTCACGGCGTGAAGCATTTCCAGGATAATGGGATCCGGTTTTCCGTCCGACATGCGACCAACGCAAAAAGCTGGAGCACATTCAGTTTCAAAGAAACCAAATGTGCTCTAGCGTCATCGCCATGTACACCGTTCATCCGACCCTCCTGATCGGGCCCGCCGACTGGCAGGCCGAGCGCATGCCGAAGGGCGAATTCTTCCTGCGCATCGATACCCTGTGGCAGACGTTTCCGGCCGCGAAGCGGGCGATCGTCTATGGCGACAGCCGCCACCATGCCGAGCTCGCCTATTTCACCAACCTGGTGCCGAAGCTCGATGCGGCCGTCGCGCTGCTCACGCGCAACGGCGATGAAGGGCTGCTCGTCGGCGGCGGTCCGAACATGCTGGACGCCGCGCGGCCGTTGACCTGGATCGAGGAGATCGCGCCGCTGGGCGACGGCAAGGTCATCGGACCATGGGCCGCGGGCGACGAGCAGCAAGGCCCCGAAGGCACGCTCTCGATCGGCGCCGGCTACATGCCCACCGCGCTGCGGCAGAACATTCTCGGCACCATCAGAGGCGGCGACGCCCTGCCCGATGCGACGCCGCATGCGTGGCGGCTGATGCGCCGCAAGTCGCCGCGCGAGCTTGCGTCCATCGGCGAAGCCTGCGCCATCCTGGACGCCGCGATCACGGCGATCGCGGGCGCGCACCGCGGCGGCGCCGGCGTCACCACGGCGGTCCTGGCCGGGGAGCGCAGCGCAATCGTACGCGGCGCGCAGGACGTGCGCACGCTGTTCAGTACCGACGCAGGCCGCGTGCTGCGGCCATTCGAGGGCCTGATCGATCGGCCCGTGGACCCCTTGCAGGTCTATGTCGCGATCCGCCGCTTCAACTACTGGGCCGAGGGCTTCGCGCATTTCTCGCGACGTCCGATCGCGGCCGCCGCCAAGGCGGACGAGGGCCTGCAACTGGCGCTGCGCTCGATCCGCCCCGGCACCCGCGTCCGCGACATTGCGAGCGTGGTTGCGGCGGCGATCCGCCCCTACCGTCCGCACCCGGTGACGGAGCACGCATTCGCCACTGCCATCGGGCTGGCGCTCGAGGAGCCGCCCTATACCGACGTCGTCGATGCGTTCGAGGCGGGCGAAACCTATTCGCTCAAGGTCGGCGCGTCCGACGGCACCGAGCAGCATGCCATCGCGTCAGCCATGATCGTGGTCCGCGACGACGGCAACGAGGTGCTGTGGATCGGACCACGACAGACTAACGGGAAAGAAAGCGCGTGATGAAGGAGCAAGCGCGGCTCCCAAGCTGCGGACTTTTCACTCCCGCAAGCCTGGCTGCGATCAAGGCAGGGACTTGGGCACCGGAAACCCTGGAAATTTGTACTGAATGTAGGCTTGCAGCGCCTTGAGGTCAGGCTTCGAATTCGGGTCGGGATCGAGATTCTTGAAATTCTTGGTGGCTTCCGGTGCGGCGGTGCCCGGCAACTGCAGCATGACGAGACCGTTCCTGTTGACGGCAAAATCGACCAGCATCTGGCCGTCGCGCATCATCATTCCGGTCGGAATGATGTAAAATCCGTCTTCGCGATAGGGTCCATAGACTTTGTAGGCGAGCATGTCCTTGGCGACGTCGCTGCGCCAGTTCGAGACCTTCGTGAGGGAGACATCCTTGCCGTTCGCGCGAACGTAGACATTCTTGATCGGCAACTCTTCCGATTTCTGGGACAGGACCGTGAGCAGCATGACCGAGTACCGGCGCAGCGCGGCAAATTCGTTCACATTCCTGGCATAGGAAATCTTGAAGAACGGCACGCGCAGCGCCGGATCGGCGTGCGTCTGCTGCCACTTCTTCGCCTGCTCCTCGACGTCTTCGTTGATCCGTTCCGGCGGATAAGTCCCTCTCACTTCCACGCTTTTGGGACCCGGCTTCTGCTTGGGAACGACCGGTTGCTCCATGGCCGCGCTTGCGGCGACAAGGAGCAGGGTGAAGGCGCTCATTGTCAGTGCCAGGTGTCTCACGGGCTCCCTCCAGGATGATGATCGGCCGCACGGACGGCGCTGGTCATCCTTATCAGCAAAAACTTGGATTTGCGACCCGGTGGCGCGACCCCGATCAGGAGTACGTTCACGGCGCGCGCGGGCCGGCGGCCAGGTCGTTTCGCACGATCACGCCGCCCTTCATCACGAACCTGACGCGTTCCATTTCATTGACGTCCGCGATCGGGTCGCCCGCGACCGCGATGATATCCGCGAACTTTCCTGTTTCGATGCTCCCGATCTGGGTGTCCCAGTCGTAGTTGAGCATCTGGGCGGCGGGGAGGTAGGCGGTCTGCAAGGCCTGGGTCGGAGTCATGCCCCATTTCGCATAGTACTTGAATTGATCGGCCTGCTTGCCGTGCGGAATCCGCTCCGACGTGGCGCCGCTGCCGAATACGATCGGAACGCCCCCCGCCACCGCTCTCCTCACTGCCTGTTCCAGGAGTTTCAGGCGCGAGTTCCTGCCGCCGGTGTCGCGCAGGTCGGCGCGTTCGAGGGCGACGAGGTCGTCCACCGTCGGCACAAACGGAAGCTTCTTCTGCTGCAGGATACGGACACCCGCGTCATCCAGCTCCAGCAGATGATTGGGAGCATCGACGCCCGCGGTCAGGCAGCTCGTCATCCCTTCTCCGCCGTAGGTGTGGCAAGCCACCTTCAGGCCCAGCCGGTGCGCTTCATCCACGATCGCCATGACCTCCTCGAGCGTCAGCGATGGGCTGTTGACCAGGTTGCCGTCCGGCTTCCACATGTGCACCGGGCCGATGAAATCCTGCGTCGTGTAGATCTTGATCCAGTCGACGCCATGCAGCTTGGCCTCGCGCACGGCGGTGCGGGCAAGCCAGGGCGAATTGACGTTCTTGTTTTCGGTATATGAGTTGTAGTAGCGCCCGGTCGACGGATCCGGATAATAGTTGGTCGCCCTCTGATTGATGGACTGGCCGACGACCTGCATCCGCGGCCCCATGACGATGCCGGAATTGATCGCATCGCGCAGATCGACGGTGTTGAAGCCGCCGCGCGAGTCCATGTCGAGCACGGTGGTGAAGCCGGCGTCGAGATCGATCTGAGCGTTCGCGAGCGCGCGCAGCGCGCGTTGCGCCGGCGTGGTGGGTCCGGCGGTGTTCAGATGGACATGGGTGTCGATCATGCCGGGCAGCACGGTGGCGGAACTCAGATCGATCACGTTCGCGCCGGGAGGGATCTGCACGGTGGCGCCGACCGCGGTGATGCGATCGCCTTTGATCAGCACCACCTGGTTGGCGAGCATGGTTCCTGATCTGGGATCGAACAGGCGCCCGGCCCGGATGGCGGTCACCTGGTCCTTGGGCGCCAGCAGTTTCCCGACTTCCTGGGACTGAACGGAATGAGAAGCCGCTGCCGCGGCCATGGCGACGAGCACGACGGCGAGCTTGCCCTGCCAACGCATGGAATTCTCCCTGTCTTGCGAGCGGCACGCTTGACTGCGCGCTGCGTCAATTTGTCGTTGCGCGCATAGTACACGATTTTTCCGGCCCCAAAGGAGCCCGGCCGGCCCCTTATGAAGACGGTAAAGCGGACGGAGAGCGGGCCGCAGGACCGTCGACGGGAAGGATCTCGTCCTCACGCGCGCCCGGGTGAAGCCTTGCGACGGCGCGGCCTGTGCGCAGCCTTGGCCGCATGATCGCCCGCGCCGAAGATCGAAACATCGAGGGACAGCCGGAGATCAGCGCCATGTGGAACTGCCGGTTGGCCAGCTCCCATAAAATCGATAATCTGGACTTTCAACGATATTTTTGGCTGCGGTCGCGCCTCTACCGGCTCGCCACCAGCCTCGAAACAGGGAAATCGATCCATGAGAAAACTGGTCTTGGAAACCACCTCGCCGTTCCAGGGACTGCCGGAACTCGTGGCCTATGATGAAGGCCTGTTCGAGAAGGAAGGCGTCGTCGTCGAATGGGCCGAGCGCGACGAGGCCGGCATCAAGACCGCCGACACCTCGCTCACCGACGTGAAAGGCGCCGATCCCTTCGTCAGCCACGGCACCCTGTTCGAGCAGGGCAAGGCCGACATGTACAACGCCTGCGAATGGGGCAACTACTGCCGCGTCGGCGCCACCGCGGTCGGCAGCCGCCAGGTCGGGCGTCGCGGCATCGTGACCTACGGGGCGCTGGTGGTGCGTCCGGATTCGCCGGTCTATACGCCCCAGCAGCTTGCCGGCCGTCGCGTCGGCGTGCCGTTCTATGCCGGCACCCATTATCTCGCGCTGCACATGCTGGAAGGCTTCCTGCCGCGCGACCAGATCAACCTGTGCCGCTGCCCGACCGGGTCGCGCAACCGCTTCAACCTGATGATGAAGGGCGAGATCGAGGCCACCACCCTGACCGAGCCCTACATCAGCCTCGCCGAGAAGAAGGGCTGCCGGGTGATCTGCTCGGCCTTCTATCACGGCACCGAAGTCGCCTCCGACCGCGTCGACGCCGAGACCTACGGCGCCTTCAACCGCGCGGTGCGCGAGGCGGTGCGCCGCATCAACGCCAACAAGGCTGCGTACCTGCATTACTTCGTCGACTACCATAAGAAGCG